>NZ_OY787457.1:0-600000 GCF_963678875.1 uncultured Hyphomonas sp.
AGAACCAATAAAAAAGGCTCAAATTATTGCTCCCAAAAAAGGAAATCTCAATGTTTCAATTGAATCTGATGGATCAATTATTAATCCGAATATTGTAGATTTATCATTTTTGATAAATGGAACATTAGAGATGATTTATGTACACGAAGGAGATCGAGTAGAAGCAGGACAGAAGTTAGCAGAACTAGACACGAGAGATTTAGAATTTGATTTACGAACAGCAGAGAGCGCTTTGCAAATTGCATATGCCAACTACACGGCAAAAACTGCAATTGCTTACCGATACTCAATTACGAGAACTTCAAAATAGCCTATCTTCACAACAAGATGAACTGGATTCCATCACTCGTAATGTAGATCAGACATTGCAACAATCCTTGGGACTCCCGGAATTGTGACACTTGATGTAACACTTCCTTCATTAGAAATCGTCTTACACGCAGCTGATACTGTATTATTAGTTGACATGCTTCACTCTGATGCATATCAAATTTTGTCCACAGTACACGATTCTGTTGGCATCAATAATGCAAAAAACATCTATATCGAATCACGAAGAAAATTAAATGAGTTGACTACTCAATAATCAATCGCAAGAAAACATAGATTCTGAAGAAATAATTCTTTTTCTAAAAGAAGTTCGTATTTTAGCACAAGAAAATACAGAACTTAATAGATCAGATCATTGCTGTTTTACGTACGGCAAATGCGACTTCTTTTATTTCTCAAACAAAAATTGATTCTGTAAGAAATGATTATTTCATCTGTCAAATAACAAGGTTTTGTCTGAATTAACTTCTCTTACATCAGCTATTCAAAAAATTGAAACCGCATATTTAAATCAACAAGGACAAGGTTATTAGCGCAAAAAATGCTATTACAAAATTAGAGACACAGATGGAAACGGCAATTGAGTCTGTAGAAGAAAAAAGAGATTTCAAAAAAAACTTCTCTATCCATTTTGTCAGCACAAATTACACAGGCTCAAATTAAAGTAGATAAAGCAAAATATAATTTAGAAACTCGCAAAACTTTCGGCTCCAATTTCGGGAGAAATTATCCAAATTAATGGAAACGAAGGAGAGGCTATTAAAATTGAATCAACAAGTTCAGATACGGCTTTTATCAAAATCCTTTCAGATTCAAACTTCACAACAGAGGTATATGTAGAAGAAATTGATATCGCACAAATTCAAAAAGACCAAAAAGTGATTATTACATTAGATGCAATTCCTGATTTGGAACTAGAGGGAAAAGTGACATTCATCTCAAGTACAGCAACTAAATCGAGTTCTGGCGTAGTAACTTATCTAGTGCGAGTTGAGATTACAGATGATCAAGGAGCACAAATCAAAGAAGGAATGACAACATATGTGGAATTTCTGACTCAGGAAGCAGTAGATGCCATTCTCGTTCCAGTAGAAGCCGTAACAAATCGAGGACGAACATCAACGGTAACATTAGCAGATGGAAAAGAACGAGAAGTAATCGTAGGCGTTTCTGATGGAACAATGATAGAGATTATTTCTGGACTATCGATAGATGAAAATATTCTCGTCGGAGGTTCTCCTTTATCAATTGAAAAAAGACCTGAACGAACTTTATCGACTGAAATGTTAGAGAAAATGAAAGAAGGAGGATTTACTGATCAAGAAATCGAAAAGGCAAAATCTGGAGAAATGACTAACGGAAATGAAAGAAAAAATGAAAGCATTAAGCCGGAGGATTTGGAGCTCCAAGAGTTCCTGGAATGGGTGGTGGACGAAAACGATAAATTTTATATGACAAAAAATACAACTGAAAGCGTAATCCAGATGCAGGGAGTCAAAAAATCTTATTGGCTTTCCAATGGCGTAGGAGTTCCCGTATTACATGGAATTGATTTAGATATAAAAAAAGGAGAATTCGTAGCACTGATGGGCGAATCTGGTGGAGGAAAATCAACATTGATGAACATTATTGGGTTTCTCCATCCTCTCGATGAAGGAATTTATTTTTCTTGAAGAAGAAAATTTAGGAGGGATTCAGGATGATTTTACGTTATCATTTATAAGGAATCGAAAAATTGGATTTATTTTTCAACAGTTTAATCTCGTAACAAAATTAACAGCATTAGAAAATGTAGCATTACCTGGATTTTATGCTGGTAAAGAACGACATGAACGTTTTGACAAAAAGCTCAAAAATTATTGGAAACGATGGATATGGGAGACCGAACTCATCATAAACCAAGTGAATTATCGGGAGGACAACAACAACGGGTTTCAATTGCTCGTTCTTTGATTAATGACCCAGAATTTATCCTTGCTGATGAACCAACTGGAGCATTAGATTCACAGACAGGAGAAGAAGTAATGAAACTTTTGACCAAATTCAAAGATAGAGGAAAAACTGTAGTAATGGTGACACATGATCCACACAGTAGCAATGCATGCTGATAGAATCATTTTTTATGAAAGATGGACTCATACTTGATCATGATTATAAGCTAAAACATTGAAATACGAATTATTGATTATGGCATCAAAGTCTCTGCGATCAAATGGCGCACGAACATTGTTGTCAATGTTGGGTAATTGTGATTGAGTGTAGCAACCGTTATTGCGGTAGTTGGAATTGGTGTGGGCGCAAAAAAAGCAATTGAAGCACAGTTTAAAAATTTATCAGTAAACAACGCTGATCGTTATGGGATCTGGTGGAAGAGGTGCTAGTACACACGGGTTGGGGAAGAAGGATGTTCCTTTCGTTTTAGGAAAAGCAGAGTTGATCAAAAAGGGAACAGCAATGGTTTCAGGAAGTTCAACTGTAACGTATGCCAAGGAAGAAGTTTCTGGAACAATAATTGGAGCACAATCAAGTATTTTCGATTTACAAAACTTGGAATTAGAATTTGGTCGATATATTTACAAATGCTGAAGTGAGTTCAACGCGCAAATATAGCAGTAATTGGATGGAATAATGGCAGAAGAATTGTTTGATGAGATACCAAAAAATGCTGTTGGGAAAACGATAGCAATTGGGGTCTCGAAAGATCGAAATAATAGGAGTTTTAAAGGAAAATGGTTCAGGAATGGGAAACCTAAAATCCAGATAGTACAATTTATATGCCATATAGTACTACGCAAGCACGAATACTAGGAAGGAATGCGCGAGTGATGTTAATGTTTCATGCACAAAATCCAGACGTAATTCCGCTCGCACAGGATGAATTAAAACAATTATTGCGAGAAAATCACCGTTTACGAGATTCTGTAGATGATGATTTTCGAATTATGGATGCAGGATCGATGGTTTCAAGTGCGACAGAATCTACTGACACAATGTCGTTTTTACTTACTTCAGTAGCAATTATTGTACTTCTGGTTTCAGGAATTGGAATCATGAATGTAATGTTTGTAACTGTTGCAGAACGAACCAAAGAGATTGGAATCATGAAAGCAATTGGTGCACGACAACAAGATATTTTATGTACAGTTCTTGTTTAGAAGCTATTGTATTATCGATGGTGGGAGGATTAATAGGTGTTGTATTGGGATACAGTATCCTACCATTTTTAGGAGATTATGGCGCAACAATTTCAATTAACGGAGGTTTACTCGGATTTGGATTTTCTGTAGTGGTAGGAATTATCTTTGGATTTGTACCAGCACTTCAAGCGAGTAAATTAGACCCCGTTGATGCACTAAGAAACGAATAGATTAGTGACTTTAAAACCTTGCTCTCTAAAATGAATAATCTCGATTTCATATATGAATCCTTTATAAGCGCTTGTGACTATTTTTAACTTCATTAATTATCCGAAGAAAATCTTCAGGATAAGAAATTCGACGTAAACAATATTCTCGATTTGCAAATACAAGTCGTACCGTTCCAAAATTAAAAATCCTTCCTAATAAACTTTTAGAGAAAGTTGCCGCTTCCACCTCTGGTAATATATATTGCTGAGTACTGGTTAAAAAAACACCTTGATGACACATCAGTAAATTATCTTCAAACCAATAATAATTGAACATCCATTGAATAAATATGTGAAACGTAAGTGCAAACTGCAAAAATAAAATTACAAAAAAGAATTCTTCTTTAGCCGTTAGTGTAGTTATTAAAAAACTTTCTTTCGGGGAAAAATCAATAAAAATTACTATAAATAGAAAAAATATGTCAGAAATGATCAATAATGAAAGCACCTGTAAAAACAAGGTTACAGGATTTCTATAAATACGAATTATTTTTGGTTTCATATGAAAATTTCTCAAAAATATATGTTTCTCCTCCCCCACTAAAAAATTTTGTAAGGGAGGAGGACTAAAAATTATTTATTTAATTTTTTTTTATCTCAAGTAATTTTATCTTATTCTGTTTTTTCTTTGGGCACTAAAATCGTTAAAACCCCGTGTTTTGAACTACATTCTGCTTTATCAAGATCAGCAGTTGAAGGGAATTGAACTTTTTGATAAAAACTTGCTGTTGATCGATCACTTCGAAGATATGTTCCTTTTTTATCCTTTTCAGAAGAATCTTTTTTACCACTCAGAACTAAAAAATTATTTTCTATTTCAACTGAAACATCTTCTGGATCAAATCCTGGAAGTTCTACCTCAGTAATAAACTGATTCTCCTCTTTCTATTACATCCATAAGTGGAATCCATTGTGATTGAGTTCCCCAATCTGGTAAAAGAGAATTAGTAAAAAATGGAGACGGTTCCCAAAAATCTCCAAAAAAATTTCCCAAACTCGCGTCAAAAGGAGCGAGAGAATTTTGAGAAGGCCGATTGCCGGACAATTCTGCTACTCATTATGAATAGGGTTAAGAAATAATAATCTAGCACTCTCGATATTAGACTGCTAAAAGTGAGAAGTCAAATTTTTTCGATAAAACTAAAAAACATTTCTATAAGCTACTTAATCAAGAATAATGGTCTCAACTAGCAGAATAACTTAACTGCAATTATTTTTACCAAAATATATATTTAGCAAAACGGATCATAGGCCCATTGCAGTAAAGCCTGTCTTTGTTTAGGACGACAAATATAAATTTCCCGGTTCACCAGTTTTTTAGTACTTGACCTCGATGTCTCGCAAATGCTCTCCAACGTTTTTATTTGTCTTTCATCTAATGATGGATCTCTCCTCCCCAAATAATATCGACAGTACCACTGAAACCAGCCTCGAACATCTGGATCATTAGGAGTAATCCATCCATTCTCTTGGCATACCTGAAGAGACTGACGAGATTTAATTTGAAAATAATTTTTATTTATATCCGATTTTTCTGGAGAAAGCTTATTCATAGCATTTTCAAACCACTCTCGAGGAAATTCAGAAACACAATCATTAAGATATTTTCCTTCAAAAACTCCAAGCGCCAACATTTTATCCGGTGAAATGTTTGGCTGAAAATCAGGAGAAAAGTTTTTTCCAACAGGTTCGCCTAATTGGGTATTCAGTATCCAGACTGCATAGAATCTTCTACGAAAATTGTTTTTCCAGGAGTAAACCAGTTAAGTGATTTTGAATGAGAAATATCTATCATCACTCAACACTTTAAATTATCATCAAAAACTTGACCACATTTTATCTCGGTCATGCTTCAAACTTTTCATTTTAAAAACTTACATACTTCAAAAAAACTCTGACATTCAATCGGGTGTCGGAGACTCGAATGGAGGGAGTATAGGTCTGGTATCTTTCTTTTTGACTTACGAAAAGAATCCTGAAATCATCAGGGTTCGATTCTTATCTGGCAGGCGCGGTAGGAATCGAACCCACGTCAAGGGCTTTGGAGACCCCTGTACTACCATTGTACGACGCGCCTGCATCGCTCGGGAACATTTTTCCCTCTTCGTAAAAACAACGAAGCTCCAAATAGCACGAGAATTGTACAAGCCAAAACGTGAAAATCAAGTTGCTTTTCGCGGAAACTGTCACTACAATCCTTATGCAATTTTCATTGAGAGGTGGCGAGAGGTACAACTTCACGACCCACCAGCAACCTGCCAACCGAATGGCAAAGGTGCTCCACTTGTACGGGATGAGGTTTCATGAAGTTGCGCCATTCGTAACTTTTTTTAAAAAATGAAAACATTTTTCACTTCGGAATCAGTCACCGCCGGTCATCCAGATAAATTGGCTGACCAAATTTCTGACGCTATTTTAGATGAAATTTTAACACAAGATCCAGAAGCTCGTGGTTGCTTGTGAAACATTGGTAAATACTGGACTCGTGATTGTCGCAGGTGAAATTACTACAAATTGCTACGTCGATGTGCAACATATTGCTCGACAAGTAATTTTGGACGTTGGATATGATTCTGCCGATGTTTGTTTTGATGGAAAAACATGTGCGATCCTCAATGCTATCGAAGAACAATCTCCTGATATTGCACTTGGTGTAAATACTGGTGGAGCTGGCGATCAAGGATTAATGTTCGGATTTGCGTGTGATGAAACGCCTGAATTAATGCCAATTCCTATTTCTTTGGCACATAAATTATCTACTCAAATCACAAAAGTACGCAAAGATAAAACTCTCTCATGGTTGCGTCCTGATGGAAAATCTCAAATCACAATGGAATATAATGACGGTGTTCCTACGCGAATCGAAGCAGTGGTAATTTCAGCTCAACATAATCCGGAAATTGAATTAGAAAAATTACGAACAGAAATTAAAAAACACGTTATTGATCCTGTTTGTGGAAATTTGATTGATGAAAATACTAAATTTCATATAAATCCAACCGGACGATTTGTTATTGGTGGACCACAAGGAGATTGTGGAATGACGGGACGAAAAATTATTGTTGATACATATGGTGGATATGGTCGTCATGGTGGAGGGGGGGCTTTTAGTGGAAAAGACCCAAGTAAAACTGACCGAAGTGCTGCTTATGCAGCACGTTGGGTTGCAAAAAGTATTGTTGCAGCAGGACTTGCAAAAAAGTGTGAAGTTCAATTAGCGTACGCAATTGGTATAGCAAAACCTGTTTCTATTTATGTTGATGCATTTGGAACCAGTGAAAAAACTGCAGAACAATTAGAAAATATTGTACGTAAAAATTTTGATCTCACTCCTGCTGGAATTATTGAAACATTACAACTAAAACGGCCAATATATCGTGATACAGCTGTTTGTGGACAACTTCGGACGCACTGATATTAATTTCCCTTGGGAAAATCCTTTTCCACTGAAAAGTTGACCTAGAAGAGAAACTATTTACAATCCGGCAGATGAATTTTGTACAAAGACCCATTAAGAAACCACGCAATAAAATGTCTCCAATCACAAAGGGAATTTTTCTTGGAATTCTAATTGTGACTACATTTTGGGGAGGTGTCATAGCCGTTCAATCTGGACTACTTGGAGAAAAAGTTCGTCGAGTAATTTCATTAAATCCATTGAAAACTGATTCAAATGGACATACCAATTTATTATTCCTCGGGGTTGCTGGAAAAAACTGAACAAGGGGGACATCTTTCAGACTCGATTATGATCGTTTCTATAAACCCAGTGCGTCCTAGTATTTCTGTTTTAAGCTTGCCTCGAGATCTGTATATTTCATCAAAAGTAGGTGATCGAAAAATAAATGAAATATATGCTGCTGCACAATATAAACACGGTGAGCCAAAAGGATTAGAAATTGTAAAAGACGCTATTTCAAAGTTTACTGGAATTGAAATTCATTATGGTGCAGTTGTCGACTTTGCATTATTTAGAGATAGCGTTGATTTACTTGGTGGAGTAGATGTATTCGTTCCACAGGATATAAATGATGAACATTATCCAGATGAAAACTTTGGATATCAAACATTTGTTATTCGTCGCGGACTACAACATCTGAATGGTGATATGGCATTAAAATATGCGCGAAGTCGAAAAACTACTTCTGATTATGATCGAGCAAGACGTCAACAAGATTTAACACTCGCAATTCGACAAAAAATCGAATCAAATGGATGGGGTAGAAAATTCTCAGAAATTACGTGAATTCTATGATTTATTTCGACGAAAAATAAATACTGATTTAGATCTCACAACACTTATGGCGTTGATTAAAATTGGAATGGGAATTGATTATGGAGATATCGTTTCTGCTGTATTAAACGATGATCCAACACAAACGTGGAGGTCTTTTATATGCACCAGCTCGTGAATTTTATAATGGACAATTTGTTCTCTTGCCACAATCTATGGCAGACACACAAGCATTTCTTGATCTGGTTCTTCTCCATCCAGAAGTATTATTGGAAAATGCGCAAATTTCAGTATTGAATGGAACAGTCGAAGAAGGATTAGCAAGTAAAGCTGCCTCAAGATTACGTCGTCTTGGATTTCATGTAATTGAAATTGGAAACTATGAAACGGAGACTGGAAATGATGTGGCAACCACATTTCTTGAGTTAGCCCCAACGGCAAAAATTCCTGAAAGTAAAAATTTCCTAGAATCATTTTTTAATACTTCAGTTGTGCGTACTTCTGACAAGATTCCACCTGAAAGGCATGATTGATATTCAACTCGTACTGGGAAATTAATTCTATTGCTAAATCTCTGAAGCAATGGCACAATTTTGATGATGAAAAAATTATGTCTTATTCTCTTTTTCGGTCTGATCCTTTTGAATGGGAAAATTATCACACAAGTAGAAGCTGCAACTGATGCTCCTGACTGTAAACAAGGAGAATTTAATGCTGATTGTCTCTTCCCAACATGGCAAAGTGAAGAAAATCCAACACAATCTGAAGACGCTGTTGTTCAAGGTGTTATTGGAACAAATCATGATGGAGGATTTATTATGACGTATATTCCAACTATTATTGATATTCTTCTAAAATTTGTAGCTCCTATTGTCACAATCATGCTGATTTGGACAGGAGTACTTTTTGTTATTTCTCAAGGTGACGATGATGGACTGAGGTAAAGCAAAAAACTTTTTTATATATTCCGTTATTGGAATCGCATTTATTGTACTCAGTTACTCAATACTAAAATTCATATATTTCTTGGTTGCTCGCGGATGAAAAAAACTTAAAAATTCTCAATTGTATTCTCGGATTATTACTTGGATTGTTCCCTTCTCTGGTAAATGGGAAAAATGCTATTTGTGAGATGAAAGCTCCAGCATCATGTTATCGAGCAGTTGCTATTGCTAGTGGAACTGGACAACAAAGAAAAGAGGGAGGATCTGCTCCTCTGAAACATTGTAAAACAAGCGCTGACACAGATCGTTTATTTGGACTCAAAGATGGATCTGTACTCTCTGCTGTTAGTACTTCTTTAAACGTTGATGATGTTGCTACTAAATCTGGAATGAGAAAATTGCAACAAGCATTGTTGATTTCGTGTAAAGATCATCCAAACAAAAGCTGTGCACCAACTGATGGAGAAGAAGTTGCAGAAAATAATGCTAACCCGGTCAATGGAGCATTAAAAATAAAATGTAATCCAGATCTCTTAAGCGACGGAAAATATGGAATTTGTACGGCTGAAGCAGTTCGTCGATATATAGAATATATAAAAGCAACAACAAAAAAATGTGATAGTGAAATAACAGTCACCCTAACTCCCCCTTCAGGAGATATTATTGAAAATAAAGATACTGTAATTGAGGTAGTAGCAACGAAAAGCGGAGATGTATATACCTGGGATAATAAAACCGAATTCACTACAAAAAAAATGGATTCTATTGTGCTTGAAAATGCTCATTTCACAGTAGTAGACCATGATGATATAGCAATAGATAATCAAGATATAACTGTAGGAACTCCTACTAAGATTTCAGGGAAATTTCCTGCTGGAGAAATAAAAAATAAAAGTAAATGAAGCTCCTGTAAAAGAAAAACCTGTTCTTAAGTCTGTATCAACCCCCGTTGTATTTGATGTAAAAAAATTAGAAAATCCGAAAAATATTTCTTGTAAACAATTATTACCAAAATATCTCATCGGAGCTCGTTGTGACAATAAACTTCATGGAGACGCGCGCGATATTACGTATTGGATTCAAAGATTTTCTGGACAAATTACCTTCTTTTATTGCAGCTTTCGCAATATTAATGATCGCATGGAATGCGTTTGGATTAGTAATGGCCTCTGGAGACAGTGATAAAATCGCAACAATATAAAAAAGCTCTTATGTGGATAGGAATTGGACTTCTCCTTACTATATTGGCATATGTAATTGTGAAAACTATTATTTCACTCTCCTTTCTCAAGTAAATAAACGCAAGATTAAAAATAGTCACTATTTTTTAGTTTGATCTTTGTAGTTTGTAATTTAATCAGAGTCCCATTTTTGCTTTCAGTGCTTCCGCTGCTGCTGCATCTTCATCTGCTTCTGATGATTCCTCTACCCGAATCTTTTCCATTTCTAATTCTTTTTCTCGTTGTTGTTTCAGTTTTGCAACATCATCACCAAATTCTTTTTCGAGTTCCGTAAATTTCACTTTTTCTTCTTCAAAAATACTAATGAGTTCATTAATCTGTTCAATAGAAAGTCGAGGAATAGCTGTTATTACTCGTTTCTTTTCTTCAAGTGTAAGAGAAATAGACCCTTCCAATAATGTTAAAAAACGCGCCTCATCAAAGGTTGTATTTGGATGAGCTGGAATAACGAAAGGAATGTCCTGAATCACTGGCAATAGACGATTGTCTATTATCCTGTTTTCCTGCCGGAATTGTATTGTCGTCCGTCATAGTGTTTGAAAAATCACGTCGAGCCTACTTTTTCTCTGTTGGTTTTGCAACTTTTTTCGCAACCGTCTTTTTTGCTGGCACCTTTGCCGGAGCTTTTTTAGCTACAACTTTTTTTGCTGCAGGTTTTGTTGCTTCTTTTTTTACTACTGGTTTTGCGGCAGTAGTTCGCACCAATAGATGTAATAGTAATCACTGTGTAATCTTGTCTGTGTCCGTGTAAACGACGATATCGTTTTCTTGGTTTCATCTTAAACACACGAACCTTTGCTCCACGTATATGTTCAATAACTTTTGCTTCCACTTTCACTCCATCAAGTAATGGCGTTTCCTATCTGAAAATTTTTTCCATCTTCTTCACTCACAAGAAGTGTATCGAATTTAATTTTCTTTCCTGCTTCCACAGAAAGCTTGTCTACTTCAAGTGTATCTCCTACTTTCACAATAGCTTGATGTCCGCCAATTTTTGCAACTGCAATCATTTTAAAATGGATTATTTTTTCGTCCTATAGGTCAGCAATGCTGTTAAAACCCACGGACAGATCGATCGGATTTTGCGGATTTTTTGAAAAATGTCAATATTTTCGTACACTTCAAATAATGATTGGTTTTCTGTCTGGTACCGTTACTGCTATTTCTCCACAAAAAATTCTTGTACTTACTTCTGGTGGAGTTGGATACAATGTCATTCCAGCTGGATCATTGCTGACGAATGTTCACGAAGGAGATACTTTTTCTGCTACGATTTTTACAATCGTACGAGAACAGGAAATTACGCTCTATGGATTTGGTTCAGATGTTGAAAAGAATTTATTTGAAAAACTTATCAACGTCTCTGGAATCGGTCCCAAAACTGCAATTGCAATGGTTTCTACGCCCGTGGAACAATTTCAAAATGCTGTATCACAAGGCGATGTTGCGTTTTTAACTAAAATTCCTGGTTTAAGGGAAAAAAACAGCAGAACGATTGATTGTTGAATTGCGAGGAAAATTAAATCTCAAAACAGCTGGAACATCTCATACGACAAAATCAACTGCCGAAACCGAAGCTACTGATGCATTAAAAAACTTAGGATATGATCCAAATACTATCCATGAAATTCTGAGCGATGCTCACAAAGACGCCTCTACTGAGGAATTAGTAAAATTCTTTCTTTCAAGTAATGCATAAATATTTCTCTAATTGCGCATCGTAAAATTTAATGGAAATTCTTCATTGCCCTTCCCTTGTTTATCGATAAAAAAATTGCACAATTTTTCGTCCTATTAATCCGTGGATATCAAAAAACTTTTTCTCCCCGATCATTCTTGTATTGGAAAACTGAACCCAACTTCTGGCTGTAAATTTTTTCCTACTTGCTCAGAATACTCGCGTATTTCCCTGGAAGGTCGATGCCCCGAAGGACGGCATTGGCACAGCCTTCGCTGTGAACCGGAAAGGGCAGTGGATCACCGCCCGGCATGTGGTCGATGGGTGCGATTCTGTCGGACTGCTCGTGGCGCCCGGCCAGTATGTTCCGGTGGAGTCCGTCACCCTCGATCCGGACCATGACCTCGCTCTGATCTCCACGGGCCGCAGCCCGAACCCGGTCGAGCTTGATCTGGCGACGCCGCTTCGCATCGGCAGTACCGGGTATCATGTCGGCTACCCGCAAGGACGGCCGGGCGAAGTTGCAACCAGATTGATGTCCCGGTCCAATCTGATCACGCGTGGCCGGCTCGAGAATTCCGAACCGATCCTCGCCTGGGCCGAGTTCGGCCGGACCCGCGGTCTCGATGGCACGCTGGGCGGCATCTCGGGCGGCCCGGTGTTCGATGCGCAGGGGCGTGTCCGCGGCGTGATCGTGGCGGAGAGTCCGCGCCGGGGCCGTATCTACACAACCGCGCCAGACTCGGTCGAAGCTTTCCTGACCCGCCTCAATGTCAGTCCGGAAAACGGACCGGCCGAGGCGTTCGATGAAGAAACCTACGGGCCGCGCTCCGACAATGCCAGGCGTCTGTTGCAAGTGGTGAAGGTAGCCTGCAAGGTAACGCCATGACTTCATTTGCAGATCGTCTGATCGATGCCACCCGCCGGCATGGGCCGCTTTGCGCCGGCGTTGATCCGCATGCGGGGCGGATACCGGCCCTGTTTGGCGGAGATACGCCGGAAGGCATTGAGGCCTGGGGCCTTGCCATCGTCGGCGCTTGTGAAGGACGCGTCGCGTGCATCAAGCCGCAGGTAGCCTTGTTCGAACGGCACGGTCCGGACGGCATGAAGGCCCTGCAGAAAGTCGCATCAGCCGCGAAAGAAGCGGGCCTCATCGTCCTGATGGATGCCAAGCGCGGCGATATCGGCTCAACCGCTGAAGGCTATGCCGCGGCTTATCTCGGCAAGGATGCGCCGTTCCATTCTGACGCCCTGACCGTGAACCCGTATATGGGCCTCGACACGCTGGAGCCTTATGTACGTGAGGGTGAAGCGAACGGGAAGGGGGTGATCGTGCTGGTGCGCACATCCAATCCCGGGTCTGCGGACTTCCAGTCGAAGGATCTCGAAGGCGCGCCGCTCTATGCGCGGGTTGGTGAAGCGCTTCAGCCGCTGGCAGAGCGCCTGATGGGCCAGTCCGGATGGTCTGGCCTGATGATGGTGACCGGTGCGACCGGCCCCGCCGAAGCGCGGGCGATCCGGGCGCTGGCGCCGAAATCACTCTTCCTTGTACCGGGTTATGGCGCGCAGGGCGCCCCCGCTGCCGACGCAATGGCTGGGTTCGTGAAAGGCCCTGCAGGACTTGAAGGCGGCGTCGTTTCTGCGTCCCGTTCAGTGAACTTCCCGGCAGGTACGGAAACGGCTGCAGATGTCGAGACATGGACCTCGACCGTCCAGGCCGCGATTGCGGATGCTCAGGCCGACCTGAAAGGTGTCCTGGCTGTGGTGTGAGGCAAGGTTGATGCCCTTGGGTCACGCCTCGACAAACCTCAATGAGTGACTAGCATTGCGGCCAACAAAGCGGCGGGAAGATCGCTTACGCATAATGTCGACGGGAGGAACACCGACATGGCCGCTTGGAGTCGTATTTTTCTGGCAGGATCTGCGCTGGCAATGCTGGCTGCATGTGGTCCAAAGGAAACAGCCCCTGAACCGGAAGAAAAAGGATTTGCAGCGGTCGACACCGCGCGGATTCAAACGGCGTCAGCCGGGGCCGAATGGCTGACTTATGGCGGTACCTATGACGAGCAGCGCCACTCGTCGCTGGATGCGGTCAACAAGGACAATGTCGATCAGCTGGGCGTTGCCTGGACGTTTGACCTTGCAACCAATCGTGGTGTGGAAGTCACGCCGGTCGTTGTCGATGGCGTGATGTTCGTTACGTCCGCCTGGTCGGTTGTTTACGCGCTGGACGCCAAGACGGGCGAGCTGATTTGGGAACACGATCCGGATGTCGACCGGGCTGTCGGTGTGAACGCCTGTTGTGACGTCGTGAACCGCGGCGTCGCGGTTTATGACGGGAAGATCTATGTCGGCATCATTGACGGTCGCCTTCAGGCGCTGGACGCGAAGACGGGCGACCTCGTCTGGGAGAAGGTGACGGTCGACCAGTCCAAGCCCTACACAATCACCGGTGCCCCGCGCGTTGTGGATGGCAAGGTGCTGATCGGGAATGGCGGCGCGGAACTCGGCGTACGCGGATATATCTCCGCCTATGATGCTGAGACCGGCGACAAGATCTGGCGCTTCTATACGGTGCCGAACCCGCAGAAGCAGCCGGACGGCGAAGCGTCTGATGGCGCCTTTGAACAGGTTGGCAATGTAACCTGGGGCGATGAAGGCGCCTGGGTCACCGATGGCGGTGGCGGCACGGTCTGGGATTCGATCGTCTATGACGAAGTGAACGACCAGATCATTTTCGGCGTTGGCAATGGATCGCCATGGAACCGGACGTTCCGCGACCCGTCCGGCGGGGACAATCTCTTCCTGTCGTCCATCGTCGCGGTCGATGTGAACACCGGCGAATACAAGTGGCACTTCCAGACCACGCCCGGCGACAACTGGGACTATACCGCCACGCAGACGATCATCCTGGCTGAGCTGCCGCTCGGGCCGGACGGCGCAAGCCGCCGGGTCGCCATGCAGGCACCGAAGAATGGTTTCTTCTATGTGATCGACGCGGCCACGGGCGAGTTCATTTCCGGCGACGCCTTCGGACCGATGAACTGGGCGACCGGTCTCGACGAGAACGGGCGGCCGATCGAGATCGCCGAGGCACGCTATGGCAAGGAACCTTACCAGCAGCTGCCGGGTCCGCTCGGTGCACACAACTGGCATCCGATGGCCTACAATCCGGACCTCGCGCTGGCCTATATTCCGGCTCAGGAAATTCCGCAGGCCTACGCCGAAGACCCGCTGTTCTTCTCCAAGGATACCGCGTGGAACACAGGTGCCGACTTTGCTGCCGGTGTGCCGCCGATTGCACCGCCGGAAGTGGCCAAGTTCCTGCGCTCGACCCTGAAGGGTCGCCTGATCGCCTGGGATCCTGTAGCCCGCGCGCCGCGCTGGACTGTAGAGCATGGCAACGCCTGGAATGGCGGCGTGCTGTCGACTGCTGGCGGCCTGGTCTTCCAGGGCAAGCTGAACGGCCATTTCGTGGCGTATGACGCTGCCACCGGTGAGGCACTGTGGGACTACAATGTGAAGTCCGGCGCCGGCGCCGGACCGGGCACCTACATGATTGATGGCGAACAGTATGTGACCATTGCCACCGGCTGGGGCAGCGCATTCGCCCTGGCGGCCGGCTTTGCCTATGACGACAAAGTACCGTCGACCGTCGGCAAAGTGGTGACTTTCAAACTGGGCAGCACAGGTGAGATTGCCGATGCAGACCTGACGCCGATTGATCGCACACCGAAAGCGGAATCATTCGGAACGGAAGCTCAGCTTGCGGAAGGCGTTGTCGATTTTTCCCGCAACTGTGCGGTCTGTCACGGCCCGCTGGCCGTCAGCTCCGGTGTGCTGCCGGACCTGCGCTGGTCGGCCATCTCGGCGGATCCTGAAGCCTGGAAGGGTGTCGTTCTGGACGGGCACTTCTCAGCCAATGGCATGGTCTCGTTTGCTGAATATCTCAGCGAGGAAAATGTCGAAGCGATCCGGGCCTATGTCCTGGCGCAGGCTCATGCAGCTGTTGCGGCAGACGGTGACGGGGCGGAGTAAGCCCCGCCTTCCACCGACGAATCCAGTAGCGCGGCCCGATGGGCCGCGTTACTGTTTCTGAATGCATATCTTGCTGTTCTTCCTGAGCGTGTTGGTGGCGATCGGTGTGTGGTCCTGGCGTATCCGCATGGCGCGCGAAGGCTTGCGTGAGGCGGGCAAGATCGCGAAGACGGCGATCAACATGCCGCGCAAACTGGCATTCAGGTACAGGGCAGGACAGGGCGGTCTCAGCCTGATCGAAGATCCTCGCGAAGCCGCCGCGATCATGATGATGGAAGTAGCCCGCGCGCGTGGCGGCCCGCTGACGGAGCGTCAGACGGCGTCGATCGACAGCGAGATCATGCATCATTTCAAATTCAGCAAGGACGAGGCCGATGCCCTGACGGCGCATGCTGCCTGGGTCACGAATTCAGCGCCGCCCCCGGGAGAAACCATGCGCAAGCTGAGCCAGCTGATCGTCTCTTCCTCCGTGCTCGGTCCAAAGGAAATCGTCGATCTGGATGCCATGCTGGTCTCGGTGTCAGAAGCCGAGGGGCTGCCCACGCGCGACCAGTTGGCGCTGTTGCAGGTTTACCGCGACAAGGCCGGCCTGAAGACCTGAGTTGCGTCGCTTCCGATCTGGCCCTAGGGCAATTCCATGACTGCGACGACTCTGCCTTCTGCTTACCGGTCCAAAGTGCTCAACGAGACCTGGACCAATTTTTCGGTCCTGCGCCATGGCGCGTTCGATGGCGTACTGGTCACCTCGAAGAATTCCGGCACGCACTGGCTGAAATACATGTTGGCGGTCGCGCTGGCGGAAACCTACGGAATCGAGCCGCCGAAGTATTTTTCTGAAAATGCTGTGCGGCCCTATATTGGCTGGCCGAAAGATGCGCCGGTCTTTCCGCAGCTGCCCCGGCTTGCCTTCAGCCACACCATTCCACACCGGCTGGCGGATTGGGGTTGGGCGCGCAGCATGGCCAGCTTGCCGCCCTATGTGCTGGCGGTGCGCCACCCGATGTCGATCCTGGCGAGCCACCACGCCAAATGGGAATATGACATCAAGGTCGACTGGCTGACCTATCTGGAAGGTGACCCGGCCGGGTCACGATACCGCTGCGATCTCTACTGGCTTGCCCGGTTCTGGAACCGCTGGGGCGATGTCCTGGCCCGCCATGGCGAGTCCATTCTGGTGGTCCACTACGAGGACACGCTGAAGGACCCGCGAAAGATCCTGGAAGCGGTGGACCGGCACTGGAACCTGAAGCTCACCCCGGCCGCGATCGATGCGGCCCTGAAGGCCGGGACGAAAGACGCGATGGCGGAAAAGGTCGACCCGGAAGCCGAGCCGAACGTCCTGCAGAACCGGAAGACCAGCCTGTCGGACCTGTTCTCAGGCGAGGCGCTCGAGATCTACCAGCGCAAGACCGGTGAGCTGTTCCGCCACGATCTGGGGTATGACCTGCTCAGCCTTCCGGCTTGAGAAACCCGCTGGATCGTCCGTCCGGGCCGTATTTGATCCACCAGGGTTCTGCCTTTGCCTGTTCTTCCAGTTTCAGGAAGTCCGGGTCTGACAGGACGGCTGCGGAATAATCCGCAGCCGCGCCGCTGAGCGGCAGGCCATAGGTCCGGAACCTTGTGACGACCGGCAGGTAGAAAGCATCCGCCGCGCTCCATTTGCCGAACAGGAATGGCCCGCTCCGGCCAAACTCGCCCCGCAGGCCGCTCCACAATTCCTGGATGCGGTCGATATCGGCGGCGAGCTTGTCGGTCATTTCGGGCGGCAATTCGCGGCCCCTGATATCCATCGGACATTTGCCGCGCAGTTCCGGGAAGCCTGCATGCATCTCACTGGCAGCGGCGCGGGCCACGGCGCGCGCCGCCGGGTCTTCCGGCCAGACATCGCCGGGCGGTGCCCATTCCGCGATCCATTCTGTAATCGCGAGACTTTCCCAGACAGTCTGGTTGTCCCAGATCAGGAGCGGCACTTTTGCCGTCGGGCTTATTTCCTTCAGGCGGGCCGTGGTTTCCGGAAAATCCAGCGGCACGATGATTTCTTCCACCGGCAGGCCCACTTTCCGGGCCACCATGAGCGGGCGGATCGACCAGCTCGAATAGTTGAGGTTCCCGAGGATCAGGCGTCTCATGTGGGTTTGCCTTCACCGATGGCCCAACGCGTTTCATGGATGTGGACGTGACCGAAGACGCCTCCGGTGACATACGGGTCCTGTGCGTGGATTGCCTTTGCCGCCTCGAGATCATCCGCTTCGATCAGGAAAAGAGAGCCGACCATGTTGCCGCTGTCATCCAGCAGCGGTCCGGCCATGCGGACACAAGACCCAAGGCCTGCAGCCCATGCGAGATGGTCGGGCCGGGCTTTGGCGCGGGCTTCGGCGCCGCCTTCGGTTTTGTCGAGGCAGTGCAGGCAGAAGAGGGGCATCGGTCAACTCCATCCAGATTTCCGGTGAACGCTATCGCACAGCCGGTCATGGCTGCCTATGGCCTCCGCGACAGATTCTGTGCCGCCTGAATGAATCATTGATCCTTCAGTATTTCCCGGTATGGTCCGGCCCCATGAACGATACGACAGATACCCGCCAGCAGATCCTGGACGCCGCCATCGAGCGGATCCTGCATTATGGTTACGCCAAGACGACGATGTCGGAGATTGCCAAGGATTGCGGCATGTCCGCCGGCAACATCTATCGTTTCTTCGCGTCGAAGCTGGATATCGCCGAAGCACTGGCGCGAAAGTTCAATGGCGAGATGTATCAGGCCTACGCGTCGATCGCCCGTGAGAAGAAGCCGGCGCCTGAGCGCCTCCGGGAGTTCTTCGATTACGGGATGGTCAGCACCTATCAGGCGATTGAGGCCAAAGCAAAGATTCTTGAAGTCGCTGAGGTCCTGGCGGATGAGCGGCCGCTATACATGAATGAGCAGATGGCGCAGGAGCGCGTTTATCTGGTGCAGATTCTCGAAGACGGAATCCGCGATGGCGTTTTCCGGCCCCTGGAGCGGCTCGACGAGACGGCGGAGTTCATGCAGGCCGCGCTCATGAAATTCCGGTTCCCCCAGCTGTTTTCCCACCTGACCCTGCCGAAGCTGAAGCGGGAGCTGACGGGCGTTCTCGACCTGATCCTCGCCGGTTTGTCGAAGGATGCGTCTGTTCTGTGAGCACGTGAAAATACTGAACTCTGAATAATTTTAAAATCGTTCATTGATTTCTGTTCATGGCTTCGCTATATGAAGCTCGTGGACGGCGCATCCTGCCCGTCCCGGTCCAGGAACAGAGACAATGACCATTTCGAAAACCGAATCCCGCCAGTCGCTCGTTGCCTTGATGGCAGCCCTGCCGTTCACGGTCGGCCTGCTCGCCGCCATGATGTCGTTCGCCGAATTCGTGGTGTAAGGCCTTGCGCCCCTGCAAGCAGACCCTTCAGGCCTTGGCGCCCCGGCGTCCCGTCGTATAGGCCGGATCGGACTTCGCCGCCGCTTCATCGAGCGGCCAGCGCGGTCTCGCCCCGGCGCCAAGGTCACCTGCCTCGTCTTCGAGGCCACCTGCCAGCCGTTCCGCTCCAGCCAGGGCAATCATCGCGGCGTTATCGGTGCAGTGGCGCATCGGCGGGGCAATCAGCACCGCCCTGGCGTCCTCAGATACTTTTTCCAGTCCGGCCCGGATTGCCTTGTTCGATGCAACGCCGCCAGCCACGACAAATCGCTTACCGGTACCATCGCCCGGCGTGAACGCTTCAAGCGCCCGGCGTGCTTTTTCCGACAGGACATCCACGATCGCCGCCTGAAAGCTAGCGCAGATATCGGCCATTCGCGCCTCCGTCAGCTCTTCTGCCTCTGCGGCGCGGGCGACGGCTGTCTTCAGCCCCGCAAAGCTCATGTCGAGACCGGGCCGGTTCAGGAGCGGCCGGGGAAAATCGATAGCTTTTGGGTTACCTGCCATGCCAATGCGCTCAACGGCTGGCCCGCCGGGGAATCCAAGCCCCAGCAGTTTTGCGGTCTTGTCGAAGGCTTCCCCGGCTGCGTCATCAATTGTCGAGCCGAGACGGTGGTAGTCGCCAAGGCCCCGCACTTCCAGGAACTGGCAGTGACCGCCGGACACCAGCAGCAACAGATAAGGGAAGGGGCAGTCGTGTGTCAGCCGCGGGCTGAGTGCATGACCTTCCAGGTGATTGACCGCCAGGAACGGTTTTCCCGCCGCCTGCGCGATGGCCTTGCCGGTCATCATGCCGACGAGAACCCCGCCGATCAGGCCCGGGCCCGAGGTTGCCGCCACAGCGTCGAGATCTGAATAGGTCAGGCCGGAGTCCGCCATGGCCGCCGCAACCGTCTGATCGGCGAGTTCGGCATGTGCCCGCGCCGCAATCTCCGGCACCACGCCAAGATATGGGGCATGCTCTTCCAACTGCGTATGCACCTTTTCGGACAGGATCTGCACCTCGCCGCCCGGCGCGAGGCGGATCACTGCCGCAGCGGTCTCGTCGCAGCTGGTTTCAATGCCGAGAAGGGTCAGGGGACGGGTCATGCCGGGCATATAGCGCCGTATGCCGGCCTCCCCAAGTTGCGATGTCGGCGGGGAAGGGCACTTTTCTGCACAAGCCGGGGGCGTCGGCGGACCGGACGCAGGGTCGCCCCTTTTACGAGGCGGGGAACAGGATAAGATTTTCCCGGAATATGCGGAAAGGGCGGCGTATGGATATCGATCGCAGGGCGTTGATTGGCGGAGTCGCGCTCTCGGCCAGTTATCTGGCCGCCTGCCAGAAGAGCGCGAACTCGGCCAAGGGGGCTGAGCTTCCGCAATCGGCGGCCGTTTCCGATGATGACATCACCGGTCCGCTCAGGGCCTATGTCGAACAGCATCGCGCCGCCTGGGGGCTACCGGGCATGACTGTGGCGCTGGTCACGCGCGACGGGTACGAGGCCGTGGTCACATCAGGGCATGCTGATCTGGAGCAGGATATTCCGGTCCGTCCGGACCATTTGTTCCAGGTCGGGTCGATCTCGAAAATGTTCACGGCGCTTGCGGCATGGTCGCTTGTCGACGACGGCCTTCTGTCCCTCGATGCGAACCTGCTGGACACGCTGAAGGGGATTCAGGTCCGGGACGGCGAAGATATTCATCTCCAGCACTTGCTGGATCACACATCCGGCTTGCCGAGCGATTCCGCTCTGTTTCCGGAGGGCGGTCTCTGGACAGGGTTCAGGCCGGGGACGGAGTGGTCCTACTCGAACTGCGGGTACCGGCTGGCGGGGAAAATCATCGCGGCGGCTGACGGGCGCCTCTTTCCGGAGGTCGTTCAGGCGCGCGTCCTCGACAAGATCGGCATGTCGGACAGCACGGCGGCCCTACGGGTGGCGGACCGTTCGCGCTACGCCCAGGGGTATGAACCTGCGCTCACCGACCGCTTGAATCCGTTGCCGCCCCGTATGAGTCCGGCGTCATGGGTCGATAGCGACAGTGCAGCAGGCAATATCGCCGCCACACCAGGCGACATGGTGAAATTCCTCCGTTTCATGATCGACCTTGCGGACGGAAAAGGCGGGCCGGTCCTGTCCGATGAGGCGGCGAAGCGGTTCCTCGCCGATCCAGTTGAGGGCTGGGGGCATGGCTCCGGATACAGGAATGGCGTCGCCTGGGTGGATGCCGGTGGCCGGACTTACCTGCACCATACCGGCGGCATGATTTCATTCAGTTCGTCCCTCCATATCGACCCGGAGGCCGGTGTGGCGGCGTTTGCCTCGTCCAATGTCCATTATTCTTTGAACTACCGGCCCAAAAGCGTAACCGTACACGCCTGCGACCTGATGCGGGCGGTGCAGGAGGGTACGGCGGCGCCTTCACCGCCGCCGCCACAGGCCGTACTTGAATTGCCGGAACAGTATGCAGGTGATTTCATCGCTGCGAACGGGGACCGGTTCACAGTCGCGGTGGCCGGACCGGATATCCGCCTGCGGAAGAATGGCCGGGACAGCACGTTGTATCGCGCCGCCGATCGCCTGTTCGCCACGGACGATCCCGACCATGCTGTGACCGGCCTTGTTATTGAGTCGGAGGACGGCAAGGCGGTACGGGCCTGGTGCGGTGACGTCGAATACCTTGTCGATCCTGACATGGGGTACAAGCTGCCTGCGCCGGACGCGCTCCGCGTGCTGGCAGGCCGATACGACAATGACGACCGCTGGGCAGGCCCCATCTATGTCTATGCGCGTGACGGCAAGCTCCTGCTTGGCAACATCGTGGAGCTCGTGAAGGGAGAAGGCGACTTCTGGCGCACGAAGGATGCCACCTCACCGGAACAGATCCGCTTTGACGGCAGGATCAACGGCGTGCCGCAGAGAATGCTCTTCTCCGGTATTCCCTACATCCGGCGGTTCAGCTAGGCGGTTGCGCGGGTCAGCCAGCAGGCGGCTGTGAACTGAATATCCGGGCCGGAGATGTATTCGCTGAAGCCATCCCGGATGGCCGAAAGCACACGGTCGCGCGTGGCATCGTCTGATTTTGCCAGCAGCTGTCCGACCGGGCCCATAAGACTGAGATAGGTGTCGAGCGCCTCAGCCGGAAAGGCGCAGCGCATATCGAGTGCGTCGCTGGAGATGTCGGTCCAGCCAGCTGCGTTCAGGATGCCGTGGACATGTTCCCGGTCTGCGAAAGCGAACTGGCCGGGACCGCCGCCGCGCTTTGGCAGGTCTGGCAAAAGAGGCGCGGCCGCGCGCTCAGCTACCGTCATGAACGGGTTCTCCTCGATGCTCCGCCAGGAGAGCATGGCGAGTGCCGCGCCAGGCTTTGCCGCATGGCGGAGGTTTGCGAAAGCGTCAACGGGGCCGGAAAAGAACATCACGCCGAAACGGGAGACGATGAGGTCGAAGCCGGCCGCCGGAAAGTTGTGGGTCTGCGCATCCCCGGCGAGGAAGCGGGCAGGGGAGCCTTCCATCTCCGCCAGCTTTTCAGCATGCCCGATCATCGGGGCAGACAGGTCCAGGCCGAGCGCCGTGCCGTCCGGAGCGATCCGGCGGGCGATGGCGCGCGTCGTGGCGCCAGTGCCGCAGCCGACATCCAGCACCGCGCGGGCGCCGGCCTCCGCCGCCATGTCAGCCAGCAGTGCTTCGAAGCCGTGGAAAGCCTGGTCCAGTACAGCCTGCGCGGCAATCCAACTGCGCGCACCGGGGCCGTTCCAAAGTGCTGCCATGTCGGGATTTGCCGTATTCATGTCGCTCATCTTCGTACCTTCATCTTGCTGTTTGTGTCCGATCAGTGCAGATTGCCACTTCAAGTCGGCTTGAGGTCAAGTATGAAAGATCCGGATATTTCAGAAGTTGCAAAACAGTCCGGTGTCCCGGCTTCGACGCTGCGGTATTATGAGGAAAAGGGGTTGATCGCTCCGACTGGCCGCCGCGGTCTGAGGCGTACTTTCGATCCGGAAGTGTTCGAGAGGCTGGGCCTCATCGCGCTCGGCCGGGCGTCCGGCTTCACGCTGGACGAGATCGCCGCCATGATGTCACCGGACGGGCCGCGTATCGATCGGCGGCGGCTTGTTGAAAAGGCCGACGAACTCGACGAGAAAATCCGCCAGCTGACCGTCATGCGCGACGGCTTGCGCCACGCTTCGGCCTGCCGCGCGCCCAGCCATATGGAATGCCCGAGTTTCCGGCGGATCCTGAGGGCAGCCACGACGGGCAGAATTGCGCCACACGGGAAGACCGTTCCGGGAAAGTAGCGGTCAGTCCCCGTCCATCCTGAGGGCGGCCACGAAGGCTTCCTGCGGGATTTCCACTTTGCCGAACTGGCGCATGCGTTTCTTGCCGGCGGCCTGCTTGTCGAGCAGCTTGCGTTTCCGGCTGGCGTCGCCGCCATAGCATTTTGCCGTCACGTCTTTTCTCAGGGCGCTGAGGGTTTCGCGCGCGATGACCTTGCCGCCGATGGCCGCCTGGATCGGGATCTTGAACATCTGGCGCGGAATCAGGTCTTTCAACCGTTCACACATCTGGCGCCCGCGGCTTTCGGCCCGGTCGCGGTGCACCAGCATGGCGAGCGCGTCGACCGGCTCGTCATTCACGAGGATCTGCAGCTTCACGAGGTTTTCGGCGCGGTGGCCGATGATCTCATAGTCGAAGCTGGCATAGCCGCGGCTGATGGATTTCAGGCGGTCGTAGAAGTCGAACACGACCTCGTTCAGCGGCAGTTCGTATTTCACGAGGGCCCGGCCACCCACATAGGAAAGCTCGGTCTGGATGCCGCGCCGGTCCTGGCAGAGCTTCAGGATCGCGCCGAGATATTCGTCCGGTGTGTAGATCGTGGCATTGATCCACGGCTCACGGATTTCCTTGATCTTGGTCACTTCCGGCATGTCGGCCGGGTTGTGCAACTCGATCTCCGTGCCGTCCGTCATGGTCATCTGATAAACCACGGACGGGGCCGTCGCGATCAGGTCGAGGTCGAACTCACGGCTGAGGCGCTCCTGGATGATCTCGAGGTGCAAGAGGCCGAGGAAGCCGCAGCGGAAGCCCATGCCGAGGGCGGCGGATGTCTCCATCTCCCAGGTGAAGCTCGCATCATTGAGGCGCAGCTTGCCCATGGCGGCGCGCAGATCGTCGAAGTCGCCGGCATCCATCGGGAAGAGACCGCAGAAAACGACCGGCTGGACGTCCTTATAGCCGGGCAGGGCCTTTTCGGCGGGGCGGCGTTCTTCCGTGATCGTGTCACCGATGGCCGTGTCGCCGACTTCCTTGATCGAAGCGACGAAATAGCCGACCTCGCCGGGCCCCAGACCTTCAACCTCGGTCAGTTTCGGATTGAACGTACCGACCTTGTCGATCTCATAGGTACCGCCGGTCCGCATCATGCGGATCTTCTGCTTGGCCTTCAGCACGCCGTCATGCACGCGCACGATAACGACGACGCCGAGATAGGGGTCGTAATAGGCGTCGACCAGCGCGGCCTTGAGCGGGGCATCCGGATCGCCGGATTCCGGCGGGGGCAGGCGGGTGACGATCGCCTCCAGCGCATCGGTGATGCCGAGCCCGGTCTTGGCGGAGGTCTCGATCGCGTCGGACGCATCGAGGCCAATAATGTCTTCGATCTGGTCCTTCACGCGCTGCACATCTGCGGCCGGCAGGTCCACCTTGTTGAGCACGGGGACGATTTCGAGGTCCTGGTCGATCGCCTGGTAGACGTTCGCCAGCGTCTGGGCCTCCACACCCTGCGAGGCGTCGACCACGAGCAGCGCGCCTTCACAGGCAGCGAGGCAGCGGGAGACCTCGTAGGAGAAGTCGACGTGTCCGGGCGTGTCCATCAGGTTCAGGACATAGGTCTCGCCATCCTTCGCCGTGTAGTTCAGGCGCACGGTCTGGGCCTTGATGGTGATGCCGCGCTCTTTCTCGATATCCATCGAGTCGAGCACCTGTTCCTTCATCTCGCGGTCGGTCAGGCCGCCGCAGGTCTGAATCAGGCGGTCCGCCAGCGTCGACTTGCCGTGGTCGATATGGGCGATGATGGAGAAATTCCGGATTTTGTCACGAGGTGTCATTCGCGCGATATAGCCGTGCCTGTGCGGGGCGGAAAGAGGTCTTTGGCTGGGCGCGGCACCGCACAGCAAGATCTGCCTAAAATGCCACGCTGTTCTTGCCGGATCAGAAGTGTTTGCCGGACCTTGTTCGCCTGCTGCGGGATTTCTGCTTGTCCGGTGCGCATTCCGGCCACATTATTGTGGTTAACGGGGCGTAAAGATGGAGAATCTGCGCCCCATGAGCACCGATGCCTTTGGCCAAAAGAAGGACGCGTTTGCGGTCGTCCAACCCAAGGCCCCCGAATCTTCACGTGATTCCTCACCTCAATCCGAAAGCGTGCCGGCAGCCCTTCATGCCGAACACCTGCCGGACCATCCTGCCGTCGAAACGGCCGATCCGCTGAAGGATGATCACGCCCGCCGGGTCGGCGTGATCCGCACCCGGTTTGCAAGCCGGCTGGAAGCCTCGACCGCGCGCGTGGACCGGGCGCAATCGACCTGGGACGAGATCCATGGCGAAGTGAACCGCCAGCCGCGCTATTCCGGCCCGTGGTTCTACATGCCTTTCATGATCCTGCTGGCGATTGCCGAAGTGCCGATCAACCGGTTGAGCTTTGAGCTGTTCTTCCGTGAAAGCCCGGCGATCGCGCTGGTCGTCTCTCTCCTGGTCGGCGGTGTGCTCGTTGTCCTGTCGCACCGGCTTGGCGTTGCCCTCGGGCGGTTTGAGTATTTCTCGAAACAGCATGGCTGGGGCCGGGAGACCGCGCAGGTCGTCGTGGTGACTTTCCTGATCGGAGCGCTTTGCTACGGCCTGTCGGTTCTGCGGCAGGGCTTTCTGGCTGCGGCGGTTGCGCCGGAGATCGGGTTTGCCGACGCGATGAATGGCGGCGGGGCAGGGGCGGCACTGATGTCGCTGGAGCCGGCGCTGAATCTCGAAGGCTGGATCTTCCTGTTCATCAACCTGGCCGTCGTGCTGGTCGGCGTGTTGGCGTCCTATTTCTGCCATGACGCCCATCCGGATTTCCAGAAGGCCGATGTCGAGCGCAAACGCGCCGAAAAAGAGCACGCCAAGCTGAAGGCGCATGTCGCTGATGCCGAGGCGGCTGAGCAACGCCGCTATGCCAACCAGCTGCGCCGCCGGGCGAGCTGAGCGCGCGGGGTGGCTGACATGAAGACGGGATGGATGGCGGCAGGCCTTGCCGTGACTTTGATATCGCTTGGTGCGTGCTCCCCCGGGGAGGGCGCCGGCGGTACGTTCGATTACTGCGATGCCGGGAAAGCGACCTCGCTGTTCCTGATCGACCGCACGACGCAGGCGGATGCGACCGACAGGTCGGTGATGATGGAAAGCCTCGCCACCGTGGTGGACGGTCTCGACAGCGGCGACCGGATCGTCGTGGCCACGATCGGTCCGCACTATACGAACACCGAAAGGCTGGTGAATGCCTGCAAGCCGGGCTGTCCGGAGAATCAGGGCGCGGTCGACTACATGCTCGGCCAGTGCAGCGCGATGCAGGCCAAGGCCGATGAGCGCGTCTTCATGCAGCAGCTGGTGCGGGCACTGGAACCGGTGACGCGGCAGGCGGAGGAGGCGCCGACCTCCGATATCGTCCGTACCATCGCCCAATGGACTCAGAACCCGCCTGGCGGGCGCAGCTATTCCACCGTCTACATCTTCTCCGACATGCTGGAGAACAGCCAGATCCTGCCATGGCGGACGTTCAAGTCACAGCCCGCAGAGGAGTCGATTGCGACGGTGGAGCAGTACCAGCTGGTGCCGGATGTGCCGGGCGCGGAAGTGCGCATTGTCGGCTTCGGGCGGTCTCACGATCCTGGCCGTCCACCGCTGGACCCGGACACAGACCTGCGCGTGCGTACGTTCTGGAGCGATTATTTTGCCGAAGGCGGGGCGACAACCTCGTTCGAAGGCGCGATACGGGACTGAGCAGTTTCGAGGAAAATGCCGATGCGTATTGCAGGTTTGAGCCTTGTCATGGCGGCGCTGATGCTGGGGGGATGCCGGGAGGAGGCGCCTGATGTGCCGCTGACGAATGAGCCGGGCGTCTACCATGTGGGTGCGGGCTTGGACGGGCAGGACGTGACCCTGTCAGCTGGCCAGACGCTTCGCGTGGAGCTGGAGACCATCCCGACAGCAGGTTACATCTGGCAGGTGACGGGGCAGCCCGGTTTCCTGGAGCTGACGGGGGAGCAGACCCGGCCGACCAATCCCGAGGTGCAGAACCAGCCGGGCTTCACCGGCGGCAGTCACTATATGGCGTTCGATTTTGCGGTCACCGGGGCGGGCACCGGCACGCTGGAACTGACCGAAGGGCGGCCCTGGGAGCTGGAAGCGGGAGAGCCGCCGGAGGGTGCTTTCACCCTCAATGTCACCGTGTCGGAATAGGCGCAGACCCTGACCACACCATGATCTCACCATGACCATACCGGACTAACTACGTGCCTCACCGGGTTTCCGCTGCACTATTGGCGGTGTAAGGGGGATTATGGCTGACACACAGCATCCCGCACCGGCCAAGACCGGCATCACCGAAGACGGCTTCCTCACGGATTGCTGGTACTTGGGCGCGCCCTCCGCTGAGCTGAAGGCTGGCAAGCAGCAGCGCATCATGGTTCTGGGCGAGCCGGTCGTCGTGGGCCGCACCCCGGCGGGCGAGCCGTTTGCCCTGCGCGATATCTGCCCGCACCGCCTCGTGCCGCTCTCGGCTGGCAAGCAGTTGGAGACGGATGGCGAGTGGGCGCTGCAATGCCCGTATCATGGCTGGCGCTTTGGCACCGATGGCGGCTGCAAGCTGATGCCGAGCCTGACGCCGGATTCGCCCTATGATCCCTCCAAGGTGAAGGTGCGCCGCTATCCGGTGCATGAGGCGAACGGCGCGGTCTATCTTTACGTCTCGCACAATCCGCGTTTCGACGGTGAGCCGGTCGTGCCGCCGCCGGATTTCGGACCGCTTCCGGCAAAGCCCAAATTCATCATCCATGACGTGTTCAATGCGCATATGGACGATGCCGTTGTCGGCCTGATGGACCCGGCGCATGTGCCCTTCGTGCATAATCAGTGGTGGTGGCGTCCGCCCTCGACGGGCCTGAAGCTGAAAGAGAAGCCCTTCGTGCCGACGGATCGCGGCTGGGCCATTGACCGGCATGCGCCTTCGTCCAACTCGAAGCTCTACCGATGGATCTTCGGCGGCGACGTGCAGACCGAGATCCGCTTCCAGCTTCCGGGCTATCGCTGGGAAATCGTCTCCAACGACACCGCCCGCCTGCTGACGCTCACTTGCCTCACGCCGGAGGCCCCGAAGAAGACGCGCATCACCCAGTTCACCTGGTGGACCGGCGCGCCGCTGCTGAACCTCGCCATCCCGATTGCGAAACCGGCGGGCCGCAAATTCCTCGATCAGGACGGCACGATGGTGAACCTGCAGAACGAGGGCATGGCCCACCAGAAGGCAATGCTGTGGATCGACGATATCGACGTGCAGGCCAAATGGTACCAGCGCCTGAAACGCGAATGGACCGACGCCCGCACCGAAGAGCGCGACTTCGTCAATCCGATCGAGCCACGTACGCTCCGCTGGATGAGCTGAGGCGCCCGTCGGGGGCAGGGGGACAGATTTGAAAATCCTCGTCCTTGGCGGATATGGCCTGATCGGCCTCTCGATCACGAAGGCTTTGCTTGCCGCCGGGCATGAGGTGACCGGGCTTGGCCGGTCGGTTCGCAAGGGCGAAGCCGCGGCGCCGGATGCGACCTGGATCGGGCGGGACTTATCCCACATGACAGAGGCAGAAGACTGGACCCATGTCCTGACCGGCATCGACGTGGTCGTGAATGCGGCGGGCGTGTTGCAGGATGGCATGAATGACCGTGTGATGGCTGTTCAGCGCGATGCCGTGCGGGCGATGGCCGCCGCGTGCAATCCTGCGGGCGTCCGGCAGATCGTCCAGATTTCCGCGCCCGGCGTTTCGGAAAGTTCGGACACGGTGTTTTACCGGTCCAAGGCCGAAGGCGATGCCGCCGTGAAGGCAAGCGGTGTGAACTGGGTCATCTTCCGCCCCGGCCTCGTCCTCTCGCCGCAGGCCTATGGCGGCACCGCGCTGCTGCGCCAGCTGGCCGCTGTGCCGCTGCTCCAGCCTGTGATGCTGGCAGACGCAGACATCCGCACCGTGCATGTGGACGATGTGGCCGCCTCGGTTGTGCGAGCGGTAGCGGAGGCGCTGACCGGCGTTGACGCAGACCTCCTGACGTCTGAGCCCACACGTCTTGAAGACCTGATCCTTTCCATCCGGTCCTGGCTTGGCTTTGCCTCGCCGAAAGCGGTGATCCGTGCACCGTATTTTCTGGGCGCTTTCACAGCGCGGCTGGGGGACCTTGCCGGCTGGCTCGGCTGGCGCCCGGCTTTGCGGACAACGTCCCTGAAAGTTCTGGGGAAGGGCGTGACCGGCAACGCAGACCAATGGCCGGTGCGCAGACTCAGTGAAACCCTGCAGGCCTTGCCCTCCACCGTGCAGGAACGAACCTACGCCCGTACGGCGCTGCTTTATCCTTTTCTCCTGCTGATCCTGTCGGCCTTCTGGATCGTCTCCGGGATCATCGGCTGGGCCCAACAGGTCCCGGCCATGGCGGTCTTCGGCCCGGATGTTCCAGAAGGAGCAGCGAAAGCATTTGTCCTCGGCGGCGCCGTGGCGGATATCGCGATCGGTGCGGCGCTCCTCATCCGCCCGCTGACCCGTCCGGCCGCGCTCGCCGCTGTGCTCGTCAGCCTGGCCTATCTTGCAGGCAGCGCCGTTCTGGCGCCGCATCTCTGGGCTGATCCGCTGGGGCCGATGGTCAAGGTCTTCCCGGCGATTGCCTTGTCGCTGACGGTCTGGACCCTGACGGAGGCGCGCTGATGGAGTGGATGCACTTCCTGCGCTGGGCGCACATCATCGGGGCCACGGTCCTGCTCGGCACCGGCGCGGGCATCGCCTTCTTCATGGTCATGGCCCACCGCACGCGCGATGCCCGGCTGATCGCGCACACAGCATCCATCGTGGTGATCGCAGACTGGCTGTTCACCGCCACGGCCGTGGTGGCCCAGCCGGTCACGGGAACGCTGCTTGCCATGGAAATGGGATGGCCGCTCTCACAAGGCTGGATCGTTGCGTCGCTGGCGCTCTACGTCTTTACCGGTGCCTTCTGGCTGCCGGTCGTCTGGATCCAGCACAAGCTGCGCGATCTGGCGCGAGAGGCAGCGCAGGCGGCGTTGCCTTTGCCGGAGCAATATTTCCGCCTCTACCGGATCTGGTTTGCCTGCGGCTTTCCGGCGTTCTTCGCCGTGCTGGCAATTCTCTGGCTGATGGTGACCCGCCCGGTCTTCTGATTGTTCTTGGATTTTCCCAATGTGCGACGGGCATGGAAAGGGGATGACGAACTCTGAATCGTCTGAATCTGGGCGCGCCACCCCCACCCAGCCTGCGGATTGGTCAACTATGAAAAAATTGACCTGTCGCATGACAATAGTCGCCGCTCTTGGCGGAGGTGCGGTATTCAGGTTCCGCCAATGAATGTCGAAAACCTGCCAGATTTGAACCCGCCACAGGATCTTGGGGATATTCTCGATCCCTCACGTCCTGTTCTGTCTCTTGCCGTCGAAAAGGACGGGGCGCACAGGGTTGCGGCTCACCAGCATGACCGGGGGCACATCGTCTGCCCCAGGAGCGGCGCGTACTGGATCGTCACGCCGGAGGGCACCTGGTTGGTCCCGGCAGGGTTTGCTTTATGGATTCCGCCTTGTGTGCACCATGAAATCTATTCCCACGGGTCTGTGTCGGCCCGCGTGCTGTTCATTGATCCGGCCTGCAGCGATCAGCTGACGCCCAATGGGGGCGTTGTGAAGGTGACGCCCTTCCTCGAGGCATTGTTCGATCGCGTGATGACCTATGGCAATGAGTATGAGGCGGGCAGTCCGGGCGCCCGGCTGGCGCAGGTCGCGCTGGACGAGTTTGCGCAATTGGAGTTCGCGTCGCTGTTCCTGCCCGTCGCGAAGGAGCCGCGTCTCGCGCGGGTGATGCGGTTGCTGATCGAGGCCCCGGGGCTCGACACAGGTATCGCGGAGCTGGCGAAGGAAGCCGGGGCAAGCGAGCGGACACTGGCGCGCCTTTTCCGGAAAGAGACCGGCATGACCTTCACGCAATGGAAGACCAACCTCACCCTTCTGCAATCCATGGAACGGCTGGAGAAGGGGGAGGCGGTTGCGGATGTGGCGCACGATCTTGGCTATTCCAGCCCGTCGAGCTTCGTCTACATGTTCCGGCGGCGCCTGGGCGTTCCGCCCGGCACCTTCCGCAACCGCTCTCAATAGCGATTAATTGCCGGTGGTCAGGAACACTTCTGACGCGGCAACCGTCAGAGCGGAAACGTCCGCATCCAGCGTTTCCGGGCGGGCCGCCGCCGGGTAGGCTTCGCCCAGAAGGCTCAGCGCGCCGCGGATGGCTTCAGCCGCGTCCGGGTTCTCGGCGATGATCGCTTCCTGCGACGCTTCGAACTGGTCTCTTGCCGCCGTGTAGAAGCCGTAGCCGTCGAGATAGGGCTCGTAGAATTCGGACTCCATGGCCAGGCGGTACATCTTTGTCCCGCGGTCGATCATGTCGGCGACCACACCGGTCGTGATGGCGGCCGGGCTGGAACCGTCGTCCGGGGCGTTGCCGGACACGGTGCGCAGGGTCGCGATGATGGCGGCGGTGCGGGCATTGATCTCATCGACGCTTTCGCCGGCCATCACGGCCTGCGAGGCATCCAGGAACTGGTCGGTGAAGTCGGACACGCCGCGGGCCTCGAACACCGGCTCCATGTCGAACAGGACTTCAGAGACCGGGTGGGCGAACATTTCAGCGGCGGCATCCTTTTCGCCGTCGCGATAGGCGTCGCGGGCCGCCACGACGTGGGCTTCCGCCACGGTCAGCGCGATGTTGTAGACGACCGGGTCGGTCAGCGCCGCTTCGATGGCGACGCCGCCTTCGCCTTCGCCGGAGGCAGCCGCCGGGCCGTTGACTTCGTCCAGTTTCGCTTCGACTTCGGCTTCAGTCGGGGCATCGGCAGCGGGCTGTTCGCTGGCGGCGGGGGCTTCCTTCGCGGCGGGTTCACCGCAGCTGGCGAGCGCCGTCGTGGTCATGAGGGCGGCGCCGAGGCCGAGATGCGTCCAGCGTTTGATCTTGATGTCCATGGCCGTGCGGGGCTCCTTCGGTATCCGGGAAAATGTGTCTGCGCTCCTCCTGCCCGAAATGAGAAGCATTCGCAACTGATATTCCGCCGCGGCTGCAGCCGTTTCGGGGGCAGGGGTGTGAACAAATCGGGAAAATGCAAGGTGTCATTAACCGGCTGGCCTGATAGGTTGAGGCCATGAGCACCACGATTCGAATTATCGGTATCGACCCGGGCCTGCGCCATACCGGCTGGGGCGTGATCGAGCTGGCCGGCATGCGGCTGACGCATATTGCCCATGGCGTGATCTCGGTCGATCCGAAGCTGGACATGGCCGAGCGTCTCGGCGGCATTTTCGAGGCCGTGGGGGAACTTGCCCGCTATCACCAGCCGACGGCAGCAGGTGTGGAAGAGACGCTGGTCAACGCCAACCCGCGCTCGGCGCTGAAGCTCGGCCAGGCACGCGGCGCGGCGATGGCGGCGCTTGCGATGGGCGGCGTGCCGGTGGCGGAGTTTGCCCCGCGCAAGATCAAGCTCGCCGTGGTCGGCACGGGCACGGCGGACAAGGACCAGGTCATGTTCATGGTCAAACGCCTGCTGCCCAAGGCGGCGGACCTGAAGTCTGACTCTGCCGACGCGCTGGCCTGTGCCATCTGCGCCGCGCACCATCTGCCAACGGACATGAAGCGGGGCGCGGCATGATCATCGGACGTCTTGTCGGCGAGGTCGCAGGCCTCGGCACGGATCACCTGCTCGTGGACGTCAACGGCGTTGGCTATGTCTGCATGGCGGGCACGCGCCTCCTGTCGCGCACGCATGCGGGGGAGAAGATCACGGTCCATGTCGAGACGCGGGTGACGGAGAATTCCATCACGCTGTTCGGCTTCGGCACGGATGAGGAGCGCGCCTGGTTCGTGCGCCTGCAGGATGTGCATGGCGTGGCCGGCAAGGCCGCGATGGCGATCCTCGATGCGATCAGCCCGGCAGACCTGATGGACGCGATTGCGCTCGGCGATGCCAAAGTGCTGGAGCGCGCGAAGGGCGTCGGCAAGAAACTGGCCGAGCGGATCGTGCACGATCTTTCGGGCAAGCCGCCGCCGATGGGCCGGTTCGGAAAGTTCGAAGCCGCGAGCGCCGCCGGCATGGCGAGCGCGCCTGTGGCCGCCGCAACCGGCGCCCGGGGCGAGGCGATCTCTGCGCTGGTCAATCTCGGCTACTCCCAGTCCGATGCGGCACGTGCCGTGGCAGCCATCGCGAAGGAGTCCGGTGACGATGTCGGCGCCCTCGTGAAGGCGGCCCTGAAGGAACTCGCGAAATGAGCCGCGAGGGATCCCTTTCCGATCCGAATGCACAGGGCGGGGATGCGCTGGACCGGGCGCTCCGTCCCCAGACATTCGAGGACTATGTTGGCCAGCGCAAGGCGAAGGCGAACCTCAAGGTCTATGTTGAGGCTGCGCGCGGGCGCAGCGAGGCGCTGGACCATGTGCTGCTGTTCGGCCCGCCGGGCCTTGGCAAGACGACGCTGGCGCAGATCCTGGCCCGTGAAATGGGTGTCGGCTTTCGTGCGACGTCCGGGCCTGTCATCGCGAAGGCGGGTGACCTCGCCGCGATCCTCACCAATCTTGAACCGAACGATGTGCTGTTCATTGACGAGATTCACCGCCTGCCGCCGGTCGTGGAGGAAATCCTTTATCCGGCCATGGAAGACTATGCCCTCGACATCGTGATCGGGGAGGGGCCATCCGCCCGGTCCGTACGGCTGGACCTTGCGCCGTTCACGCTGGTCGGCGCCACGACGCGTGCGGGCCTGCTGGCGACGCCGCTGCGCGACCGGTTCGGCATTCCGGTGCGGCTGGAATTCTACGAGCCGGAAGAACTGGGCCGTATCGTCATGGCGGCGGCGCGCAAGCTAAATGCGCAGATCACGGAGGAAGGCGCCGTCGAGATCGCCAGCCGCGCGCGGGGCACGCCGCGAATTGCGCTGCGGCTTCTCCGGCGGGTGCGCGATTTTGCCGAGGCCGCAGGCGATGCGATCAACCGCGAGAGCGCCGCGAGCGCCCTGAAGCGGCTGGAGATCGACAGCGACGGCCTCGACGCGCTCGACCGGCGCTATTTGCATGCCCTCGTCAACACCTATGCCGGCGGGCCGGTCGGTGTGGAGACGCTGGCCGCGGCCCTGTCCGAGGCGCGCGACGCGGTGGAAGACGTGATCGAGCCTTATCTGATGCAGCGCGGCTATGTTGCCCGCACACCGCGCGGGCGCGTGGCGGCCCCGCTGGCGTATGAGCGGCTGGGCCTTCCGAATCCCGGCGGCCAGCAATCCGGCCTGTTCGGCGAGAAATAAGACTGTCGGTCACCAGACACAATTTGAACACTATTGACGCGCGATGGTGAGGATTGCGGCATTTTTTGCTGCGTGATCCGAAAAGGACTCCCCCCATGCTTCGCCAGACCTTCACCGCCCGGACGTCGTTCCGGCCGGTCGCCTTTGCATTGCTGTGCGCAGTATTGGTGGCTTTCCTTCCGGCCGGTGCCGCTAAGGCGGAGAACACCGTGCCCGACAACGCAACCGCCAATTCCTTCAATACGGGTTGGGAATGCGATGACGGGTTCCAGGAACAGGACGGAGCCTGCATAGGTATTCAGTTGCCTGACAATGCCTATCTGAACAATCGGGCGTTTGGCCGTGGCTGGGTCTGCATGTTCGGGTTTGAGCGTGACGGGGAAGCCTGTGTGCCTGTGAATGTGCCTGACAATGCCTATCTGGAGCCTTCCGGTGTCCGTTGGAGCTGCGAGCGCGGCTTCGATGCGCAGGACGGCAAGTGCGTTCCCATCGTCGTGCCGGAGAACGGCTATCTTAGCGACCTCAGCTATAATGACGGCTGGGCGTGCGAGCGCGGCTACAAGGCCGCCGGCAATGCTTGCGTCAAGATCAATGTGCCGGAAAACGGCTATCTCAGCTCGACCCGGTCGGGCCCCGGCTGGAAATGCGAACGTGGCTATATCGCATCAGGCGACAAATGTGTTGTCCTGAACGTGCCCGAGAATGCCCACCTCGGTTACACCGAAGAAAACTGGGAATGCAACAAGCCATATGTTCAGCGTGGGGACGTGTGCGAACTGCCATGAGGGCCGGGTGATCCCGGCTTTCATGGCAGCATCACGGCGCCGCCTTTCCAGAAGATCGCGATCAGGATGGAAAGCGCCGACACGATCAGCGACAGCGCGGCCATGCGGGTAGAGACGCGGAATCGGGATTTGTCTTCCTGCAGGTCTGCCAGCACGCTGGCCAGCAGGGGGAAGTTCACGCAGTGGCGATCCTGCCCGATGCGCAGGCTGAACACGTTCACACTGTCGCCATCGCCGGTGTGCGAGCCGTATTTGGCGTTCATGTGATAATAGAGCCGGCCGAAGACCAGGTCCGGGTCACAGCGGAAGCGCCTTGCCAGCACATCGATATCGATCGGCACCCAGATCTTTGTGGAGCGGGTCTTGTTCTCGTCCGAAAACGCGCCAAAGGCGCGCTCATAGCGCTTGTAGATCTCCGCCAGCAGGCGCTCATCCGTCGGGATCCTCGCCATCGGTCTCCCCTCCGCTTGGCTGTGAGGCGAGGATGGCAGGGTTGAGGTGGCAAGGGAAGGAAATTGAGTCAGCTGTTCGGGTAAATCCAAAGTTGCTTTTATTGCGGGTGATTATCAAATTGGTGGAATGGAATCGTTTGATACATGGGTTCCCCTCTTGGCGGGATTGCTAGGCGCTCTATTCGGTGGGGCAATTTCGATAGTGGTTCAGTGGCTGTCAGCCCAATATCAATCCAAAGCTCAGCAACAAGCTTGGGCGGAAGAAAGATCGCGATGGGCGGCAGAACGCCGACTTGATGACTTCCGAGAAATATTTGACCGAACTGAAGTCCTAATGGGTGCTGTTGTTCAGTTTCGTATTCGGAAGGCGCATGAGAGGAGGGCTGCGGAAAGTGGAAGGGATATTCCTCCGCATGTAGTCTCGCCAGAGGAAGCGAGGTCGGCTTTCGAAGAGGCGCTCTCTGCAATCCAGAGGTCTATCTTGTTGTTGGACGAGCCCTTCATGGAGTGGTCCAAAAAGTTTTCGACCTTCTACTTTGATTGGTTCGTTGCCTTGTCACAGGATGAAGGTCTCGAAATTCTTCAATCATTTGAAAGTTCGATTGAAGAATTTCGACTGTTTGTTGCGTCTGAGTACAAAAAAGCGAAAGCTGATCGCGCTCGCCTATCCCCTGAGGGCGACTAGTTCTTCCCGAACTTCCGGTCCCGCCCGGCGAGCAGACGCAAGCGCAGCGCGTTCAGGCGGATGAAGCCCTCTGCATCCTTCTGGTCGTAGGCGCCGTGGTCGTCTTCGAAGGTGACGATTTTCTCAGAGTACAGAGAGTAAGGTGACGAGCGGCCGATCAGGTAGGCCTGGCCCTTGTAGAGCTTGAGCGTCACTTCGCCGGAGACATAGCGCTGGGAATGGTCAATGGCGGCCTGCAGCATCTCGCGCTCCGGACTCCACCAGAAGCCGTTATAGATGAGCTCTGCATATTTCGGCATCAGCTCGTCTTTCAGGTGCGCAGCGCCGCGGTCGAGCGTCGCCTGCTCGATGCCGCGGTGGGCAACCAGCAGAATCGTGCCGCCGGGCGTCTCATAGATGCCGCGGGACTTCATGCCGACGAAGCGGTTTTCCAGCAGGTCGAGGCGGCCGATGCCGTGCTTCTTGCCATAGGCGTTCAGCGCGGTCAGCAGCGTCGCCGGGGACATTTCCTCGCCATTGATCGCGCAGGCATCGCCCTTTTCGAAACCGATGGTGATGATCTCTGCTTGGTCCGGGGCCTCTTCCGGGGAAATCGTGCGCATATGGACGAATTCCGGCGCCGCCACGGCCGGGTCTTCCAGCACTTTGCCCTCGGAGGAGGAGTGCAGCAGGTTGGCGTCGACGGAGAAAGGGGCCTCGCCGCGCTTGTCCTTGGCGATCTCGATGCCGTGGGATTCGGCGAATTTCAGGAGGTCCGTCCGGGATTTGAACTCCCAGTCGCGCCACGGGGCGATGACCTTGATGTCAGGGTTCAGGCCGTAATAGCCGAGTTCGAAGCGGACCTGGTCGTTGCCCTTGCCGGTGGCGCCGTGGCAGACGGCGTCGGCGCCGACCATGTCGGCAATCTCGATCTGGCGCTTGGCGATCAGCGGCCGGGCGATGGACGTGCCGAGCAGGTAGACGCCCTCATAGACGGCGTTGGCGCGGAACATCGGGAAGACGTAATCGCGGACGAAATCCTCGCGCACATCCTCGATGAAGATGTTCTCGGGCTTCACCCCGGCGGCGAGCGCTTTTTTCCGCGCCGGTTCCAGTTCCTCGCCCTGGCCGAGGTCTGCGGTGAATGTCACAACTTCTGCGCCGAACTCGGTCTGCAGCCATTTCAGGATGATCGAGGTGTCGAGACCTCCGGAATAGGCAAGAACGACCTTTTTCGGGGCGGATTTCGGCGTGGACATGGAGAATTTTTCCCTGAGCGCTGCAGCTTGAGGCTGTTGCATTAAGGCGACGGCTGGCCCGTGACAAGCGGGGAGCCGCTATCGAGTTGCTTTCGATGGGCCATGGTTTTCGTTACATTAATCGTTTACCGTAACTTAGAGGGCAGGTTAATCGTCTGCACTGTGGGGTTAAGGTCATGATCGACAGGCAAAACGACGGAAATGGAACGGCCGGGAAGGCCGCAGAGGCAGGGTCTTTCCGGGCCCGGCTGATGGCGCGCCAGGCGGCGCGGCCACAGTCCACGCTCGCCATCGATTCGGGCATCCTTTACCGGCCGGGCGCGTCCAGCACGCCGGAGAGCCGCCGTGCGGCCGATGCCGTGCGCGACGAGGCCCGCCGCCGCCGCGCCGAAGCCGAGGCCGCTGCAAAGGCTGACGCCGTGGCCCGTGCCGAGGCCGAGCGTATCCGCGCTGCATCGGTGGTCGAGATTCCGGCACCGGAGGCCAAGGCGCCGCCGAGCGATGAAGAACTGGTCTCGGTCATCGAGGACATCGCCGCCCGCAAGGATGATGAGCGCCGCGCGCCAGCCCCGGCGATTGTGCCCGCGGTTCCCACGGCGACTGCCCGCCCGGATGTGCGCCCGCGAATCGCCGAGCATGACGCGCATGATGACGGCTCCACCCGTATGGGCGACGTCTCGCAGCTGGCCTTTGCCGGCCTTGCGATCCTCGGCCTGGCCGGTCTTTCCGTGCTGGCCGCGCAGAATGCCCTGAAGAACAAGGACAAGGCCGCCGAGCCGGTCACCGATGCCACGGAAACGGGCGCGCTGGCCCCGGCACTGAAGCCGGGCGGGGCGTCCGCCGTCGCGCTCGCGAGCGCCGCTGAGCCTGCCGAACCGAAGGCCTGGTTCAATTACCAGGGCGTCGCCGACATGCTGGCCGAGCGCAAGGCCGAGATGGAAGCCGAGGCGAAGATCGCCCAGGAAGCTGCCGACAAGGAAGCCCGCCTGCGCGCCGCCAAGGCCATCGCCAATGCCGAAGCCGCCCGTGTGGCCGAGGCAGAGGCCGCTGCAGCCGCGGCCGCTGAAGAAGCCCGCCTTGCCGAAGAGGCCGAGCGCAAGCGCCTCGCCGATGCCGAAGCCGTCCGCGTGGCGGAGGCAGAAGCCGACCGGCTCGCCCGGCTTGAGGCGGAGCGTCAGGCCGCCGCCGAGGCTGAAGCCCAGCGCCTCGCAGACCTTGAAGCCAAGCGCCTTGCCGAAGCCGAGGCGGAGACCCAGCGCCTTGCCAATCTCGACGCCCAGCGCCTTGCGAAACTGCGCGCCGACCGCGAAGCCGCCGAGGCCGCGGCCCGTCAGGAAGCCTTCGAACTGGCCAAGTCCCAGGAGGCCGAGCGCCTCCGCATCGCCGCGCTGAAAGCGCAGGCAGAGGCTGACGCCGCCGAAGCGCGCCGTCTGGAACAGGCCGCGGCGCAGGCCGCAGCGGACCGTCTGGCAGCGGAAAAACTGCTGGCCGAACAGCGCGCGAAACAGCCGGCCGTCCAGAAAGTGGCTGCCGCCGCACCTGCAAAGCCAGCCGTCAGGGAAGCGCCGAAGCCGGAACCCATCGTCTTCACCGCCTATGAAGGCCCGGTGCCGGCGGCGGCGTCCTACAAGCCGGCGAAGCCTGCACAACTGATGCGCGCATCCTACACGCCGGACGAAGGCAAGACCGTGACGCGCAAGGCGCCGCCCGCACTGGCTGCCAGTAAGGCGGACGTGCGCAACATGGCCGATGCCGCCAGCCTGCAGACGCCGGAAGCCTTCCTCGCAGGCCGCGTGGAGCGCACCTCGACCCAGCCTGTGACGACCGAGGACATGGATCTTGTCCGTCAGGCCTTCCGCAGCATTCTCGACAATGGCAGCGACGGGTCGAAACAGGCCATCATCACGCCGGATGGCCGTACGCTGACCATCGTCCTTGAGCGGACGGTTTCCCGCGAAATGGGCCAGTCCACCGTGCGTACCGTCACCTACACGCCGGGCGTCAGCCAGGTGACTCGCGTGGTGACCGAACAGGCGCCGGTGACGGTCAGCGTCATGTGCCGCGATGTGGCCTATGCCTTTGCCGGACAGGAACGTGGCCGGTTTGCCGCCTGCCAGGCCCCGGAAGGCGGCTGGACGCTGGCGCGTGCGACAGATGTGGTGAAGGTGACGACCGCCAGCCTGCCTAATTCCGCGTCCTGACGCTCCCCGACCTGACTGAGGCCGTATGGGCCTCGGCCCGGCGGACAAGGTGTTTCTGGACAATGCGGAAATTCTTCCGGTTCGACTGGAAGAAAATGTCGAACACATCGCCTGCCACCGGGACCGAACCCACGGCGGTGTCGAAGACAAGGTTCCAGATTATTCCGACAGAGGCCGAGACGGGCAGTTTCAGCCGCCATGCCGTGACCAGCGCATGAAGCCCTGCCGCGCCGGTGGCAACGTCGCCGGCAATGGGCACAAGGCCCAGCACCGAATCGAGACCGAAATTCACGCCCATCATGCCGAAACGGGAATCGAGCAGGCGGGAAACCGCATCCAGCGCGGCCAGTTCCTCGCCGATCGTGCGCCCGTTTGGCAGCACCATGGCGCGAATTTCCTCGTCTGTCGGTTTCCTGGCCATCTGCGTCTCCCCGCGAAGCCCGGCAAGCTTGCCGCAATTGCCAGCCCGCGCAAAGCCTGCTGAATAACCGGCATGAGCGACAGCAGCGAAACCCATGTCTACAAATTGCTGACCGGTAACGACTGGAAAGCGGCCGAAACCGTTGGCGTGACTTGCGCCGAAGTCGACGAGGCGGATGGCTATGTCCACCTTTCGACGAAGGGGCAGGTGACCGAAACGGCGCGGCTGCACTTCGCCGGGGCAGACGGTGTGCGCCTGTTGCGCTTTGCCGTGGCAGACCTGCCGCCGTTGAAATGGGAGCCGAGCCGGGGCGGGCAGATGTTCCCGCATTTGTATGCCCCGCTCGAAGTGTCGCTGGCCGAGGCCGTCTGGCACCTGATGAGGGGGGCGGACGGAACGCTGCGCTTCCCGGAGGATTATTGATGAGCCTGACCGATCTTGGCGCGGACATCGTCAAACTGCTGCCGCCGGAAGCGGCGCACACGGCGACGATCCGCGCGCTGAAGCTGCGCCTCGGCGTGCCGCTGAACCCTCCTTTGGCTGATCCGGTGCTGGAGACCGTGTTGCCGAAATCCGGCCTGAAGCTTCCGTCGCCCGCGGGGCTCGCGGCCGGGTTCGACAAGAATTGCGACGTGCCGGATGCGATGGCCAAGTTCGGGTTCGGCTTTGTCGAATGCGGCACGGTTACGCCGCGCCCGCAGGCAGGCAACCCGAAGCCGCGGCTGTTCCGCCTCAGCGAAGACCGGGCGGTGATCAACCGGATGGGCTTCAACAATGCGGGGCTCAATTATTTCGTCCGCAACCTGAAAACCTATCGCGGTGAAGTGCCGGTGGGCGCCAATGTTGGGGCCAACAAGGACAGCGAAGACCGCATCGCGGACTATGTGACCGGCATCACGGCCGTTGCCCCGCATGCGGACTATGTGACGATCAACATCTCTTCGCCGAATACGCCGGGCCTGCGCGGCCTGCAGGACCGGGCCTCGCTGGAAGCGCTGCTGACGGCCTGTGGCGGTGCGGACCGGGCAGGCAAGCCGGTCTTCCTGAAGGTTGCGCCTGATCTGGACCCGCAGGCCATTGCCGATATTGTGGAAGTCGTACGCGGACCGGGGCGCTGGCTGTCAGGCCTGATCGTGTCCAACACGACGCTGGCACGGCCGGATACGCTGCAAAGCAGTCACAAGGGGGAAACGGGCGGCCTGTCCGGCGCGCCGCTGATGGTGCCGTCCACGGAGGTTCTGGCTGAATTTGCGCGGGCGCTGAAAGGTGATTTCGACCTGATCGGGGCAGGGGGCATCGCCAGCGCGGCAGATGCCTATGCCAAGATCCGGGCCGGGGCGAACGCTGTGCAGCTTTACTCTGCCATGGTCTATGAGGGGCCGGGCCTCGCGCAGGATATCAACAAGGGGCTGCCGGCGCTGCTCAAGGCGGACGGTTACGCCACATTGTCCGATGCTGTGGGAACGGCGCTTTAGGCAGGCCCCAGCCGCCTGAAGAGACCTGGCACATAAATGCCAAGCGCGGCGGCGCGGTAGAGATACATCAGCAGGAAGGCGATCCAGACACCGGTATTGCCGTAAAGCGGGCGCAGGATGAGGTCGGTGCCGATATAGAGCACGGCCACGGCGACGCCGGCATTGCGCAGGGCACGGCCTTGCGTGGTGCCGAGGAACAGGCCGTCCAGCTGCCAGGGCGCGATGCCGATCAGAGGCACGAGCGCGCAATAGGGCAGGTAGGCGAGCGCCGCCTCGCGCGCCTCCACATCCCGCACGAAAGTCGTGATGACCCAGCCGCCGCCGAAGAAATAGAGCAGGGCAAAGGCGAGGCCCGCGATCAGGGCGAACTCGCTGGTCAGCCGCATGGCGCGCGCAAGGCGGGGGCCGCTTTTAGCGCCATAGGCTTCGCCGGCTTCCTTCTCCGCGACGAAGGCAAATCCGTCGAGCACGAAGGCGGCGACAGTAATGAACTGCAGCAGCACTTCATTGCCTGCCGTCACGGCGGTGGAGATCAGCGTACCGGAGCGGACGAACCAGCCGAAACAGAGCACCAGCGCCAGCGTACGGATCATGATGTCCCGGTTGGCGCCGAACAGGGCAGCAAGCCGCGCGCGATCGAACAACGGGGCTGCACCGCGGAAGGCCGGGAAGACGAGCGCCAGCCCGAACAGGAGCGCGGTCCATTCCGCAATGGCGGTGCCTGCGCCGATGCCGGCGGGGCCGAGGCCCAGCTGCATGACGAACCATGTGTCGAGCCCGGCATTCACCGTGTTCATGACGATCTGGAAGGCGAGCATCTGGCCCGTCTTGCCGGTGCCCAGCATCCAGCCGGTGACGGCAAGCCCCATCAGGTAAGCCGGTGCGCCCCAGATGCGGGCATCGAAATAGGCACCCGCCAGGGATTCGACCTGTTCCGTTCCGGCAAAGGCGGCGAAGGCGAGCGGCTTCAGGATCGGGGAGAGGATCAGCAGGGCGAGGCCAATGGCGCCGCCGAGCGACAGCGCACGCAACAGGATGGCGCGTTTCTCCGCTTCGTCGTTCCGCCCGGCGGCTTGCGCAGAGAGGCCGGTGGTCGACATGCGCAGGAAGCCGAAGCCCCAATAGATGAAACTGTAGGCGACGGCAGCGATGGCGACAGCGGCGAGGTCTGCCTTGTCGCCGAACCGGCCCATGACGGCGGTATCGACAATGCCGGTCGTGGCCGTTGCGGCCTGGGCGGCGATGATCGGCAGGGCAAGCGCGAGGGTTTTCCGGCGGGTCAGCATGGCCGGCGCGGTTTAGACCGCTTTGCGCCTCAGGGCGAGGGCGGCGACTCTGCCGGCGCGCCGGGGCGCTCATGCAGTTCGATGGCGCGGTAGAGCGCATCGGAATCCGGCAGGGAAATCATCAGGTAGATCGGGAAAGCGGCCGCAATCACGAACAGGGCGATGGGGATGCCGCGCGAAAATTTCGGCGGCTCCGGATGTTTCGCCACCGCGATGGCCAGCATGACCAGGAACAGGCCCGCCAGGGCATACCCGGCCAGCACGTCACTGAACCAGTGGGCGCCGAGATAGATGCGCGACACGCCGATCATCGCGACCAGCAGCAGGAAGGACCCGGTCAGGCCCCAGCGCATCCAGCCGCGGAAAGTGACGAAGGTCAGCCCGGCAATGGCGCCGTAGATCAGCGCCGAATGGGCGACATGGCTGGACGGGAAGCTGAACATGTCGACGCCGGTATACGGAATATCCGACGGCCGGGGCCGGGCGATCCAGAGTTTCAGCGTATGCACGACGACGGGCATCGACCCGAAGCAGAGCGTGTAGCACATGGCCCGCCAGCGCGCGCCGGTGAACAGGAAGGACGCGACGGTCACCACGGCGGCCAGCGTCAGGAACAGGCCGTCGCCCAGCGCGGTCACGACGAGCATCAGGTCGTAGAGCGAGCCGCCGCGGGCGCCGTTCACCATGCCGTCAACGAGGCGGTCGAAGGCGGCCAGGGACCAGAAGCCGGCTGCGCCTGCGGTGAGAATTGCGAGCACACTGAGCGCCACGCCTGCCGACCAGCCGAGTTGGCGCCCGCCGAATGTGGGAACAGTGCGTGGCCTGCGTCTCACGCGGGCCTGCGCTTTCCGGACTGACTGTTACGCAACACGGGTTTCACCTCATCGCCCGAACCTGACCCCGATATTGCCCATGAGCATAGGCCCATGGGCAATAGGGGGAAAGATCAAACCGGATCGCGGGCGATATAGGTCTCGTAGTCGAACTCATCTTCCCATTTGGCGACGGCGGTCGCCACGGTCGCATCTCCGGTCACATTGGTGAGGGTCCGCATCATGTCGAGCAGACGGTCGAAGGGCAGGATGAAGCCGATCACGAGATAGGCCGTTTCCTGCGGAATGCCGACTTGCTGCAGGGCCATGCCGGAGAGCAGCAGGCCCGCACTCGGGATGCCGGCTGCGCCGATCGACACCAGCGTCGCCATCAGGGCCACCAGCACGTATTGGCCAAGCGTGACATCGACACCGAGCGCCTGCGCGCCGAACAGGGCGACCATGCCGATATAGATGGCCGTGCCGTCCATGTTGATCGTGGCGCCCAGCGGCAGGACCGAGCCAGCGATGGATTTGTCGACGCCAAGGTTCTCCTCGGCGCAGGCAATGGTCACGGGCAGCGTGGCGCTGGACGAGGAGGTCGAATAGGCGACGGCCTGCGCATCGGTGACACCGCGGAAGAAAGGCATCAGCGGCAGGCGCAGGACGAATTTGAGGATCCCGCCATAGGTGATGATGATGTGCAGGATGCAGGCAAGGTAGAGCGCGATGGCGAGCACGCCGAGGCTCTGCAGGATGCCGAGACCTTGCGTGGCCAGCACCCAGGTCATCAGGGCGAACACGCCGAACGGCGCGGTTTCCATGACGAACTCGGTGACTTTCATCATCACTTCGGCCGCGCCGTCAAAGAAGGCGGCGACCGGCTTGCCCATATCTCCGGCGAGCATGATGCCGACGCCGAACAGGATGGCGAAGAAGATCACCTGCAGGATGTCGCCTTCGGCGAGGGCTGCGAACGGGTTGGTCGGGACAATGGCGAGGAAGCGTTCGACAAAGCCGCCTGCTGCGTCAGCCTTGGCGCTGGCTTCGGCCATGGCGCTGCCATCGACCCCTTCGAACATTTCCGGCGTCAGGCTTGCGCCCGGCTGGAAGAGGGTGGCCATGATAAGGCCCAGCGTGACGGCGACGGCCGTGGTGCCGAAATAGAGACCGATGGTGCGCAGGCCGAGACTGCCGAGGCGTTTCGGGTCGCCCATGGCAATCATGCCGGACACAAGCGTGAAGAAGACAAGCGGGACGACCAGCATCCGGATCAGGCGGAGGAACAAATCCCCCAGCCATTTGACCCAGTCCGTGGCGAAAACTGCAGCCGCGTCGGGTCCCATGCTCGCTCGCAGGGCGATGCCCGCGATCGTGCCGAGCACAAGGGCAGCGATCACGCGCTTCCACAGGTCAATTTCAAACCACCACTTCATCCACAGCTCCCTGAAAAGTTCGGCAGACCCTAGGGACGAGATTGTGGGAAGGCAATTGCACGAATGCCCGGCACTGCAATCAGGTCACCAGTGCTTGCCAGAGGGGCAGGGGCGGCCTTATTGCGGCAGGTGATGGCAAATTTTCGCGCTTCCCTGCCAATAGATGAGGTGCTGGGGGACATTTCTGCCCGCCTCCGTGAGGCGCCGCGGCTTGTGCTGGCCGCCCCGCCGGGCGCGGGCAAGACAACCCGTGTGCCATTGTCTCTCGCCGGGTTTCTGGACCTTCCTGCGGTCGTGACCGGACGCATCCTGATGCTGGAGCCGCGCCGCATCGCTGCGCGCATGGCGGCCCAGCAGATGGCGAAAAGCCTTGGCGAACCGCTCGGCAAGCGCGTCGGCCTGACAACCCGAGTGGACCGCAAGGTTTCTGCCGACACGGTGGTGGAAGTGATCACCGATGGCCTGTTCACGCGGCGCATCCTGAACGATCCGGAACTGGGCGGCGTCGGCGCGATCCTTTTCGACGAATTCCATGAGCGGCGGCTGAATTCGGATCTTGGACTCGCCCTGGCCCTGGAAAGCCAGGCCGCATTCCGGGAAGACCTGAAACTCCTGATCATGTCGGCGACGCTGGACACAGGCCGTGTGTCGGTGGTGTTCGATGCCCCCGTGGTGGAGAGCGAAGGCCGGATGTTCCCGGTGGAGACGCGCTACCTCGGCCGGTCGCAGGACCGGATTGAGGACCGGATGGCAGCAGCGGTGCGCCGGGCGCTGCGGGAAGAGGGGGGATCCATGCTTGCCTTCCTGCCGGGTGCGGGAGAGATCCAGCGCACCGCAGAGCGGTTGGAAGGGCTCGGCCCGGGTGTGATCGTAGCGCCGTTGTTCGGGGCCCTCAGCCCGGCGGAACAGGACGCCGCCGTGCAGCCTGCGCCGGATGGGAAACGCAAGATCGTTCTGGCAACGGACATTGCCGAAAGCGCCCTGACCATTGAAGGCGTACGGATCGTCATCGATTCCGGCCTGTCGCGGGTGGCGGAAGACAATATCGGCGGGCTCGGCTCGCGCCTCAGCACAGTGCGGGCTTCGCGTGCCTCGGTCGACCAGCGCCGTGGCCGGGCAGGGCGCCTTGAGCCGGGTGTCTGCTATCGCCTGTGGGACGAGGAAGCGACGCGCGGCCTGATGCCTGCGCCAGTGCCGGAAATCCTCTCGAGCGATTTGTCCGGCCTTGTCCTGACACTTGCCGAATGGGGTGAACGGGATGCCACAAACCTGACCTGGATGGATGCCCCGCCCGCCGGGCGCCTGAAGGTAGCGGCAGACCTATTGCTCACCTTGAAGGCCGTGGACGAGGACGGGCGATTGACGCCGCTTGGTTCGGAGATGTCGCGCCTGCCTCTGCCGCCGCGCCTTGCCGCGCTGGTTGCCGGGGCCGAGGGCGGGGAGCGTGCGCTGGCCGCAGAAGTGGCCGCGCTGGCTGGAGAACGCGGCGTAGGCGGAACATCTGTCGATCTGCGGGAGCGGTTGTCACGGTTCCGGCAGGAACGCTCGCCTCGGGCCCGCGTGCTGCAGCAACAGGCAAAGAACTGGGGCAAGGGCGCGGCGCCGTCGGGTGATCTGGCGAAACTGCTCGCCCGGGCCTGGCCGGATGAGGTTGCGCGCAAGCGGCCCGGCAGCGCGGGGATTTACCTGCTCGCATCGGGCCGGGCCGCGACCCTGCCGGAGAGCGATGCGCTGGCAAAGTCCGACTGGCTGGTCGTGGCCGATCTTGGCGGGGCTTCGAAAGAAGCGCGCATCTCGCTCGCCGTGCCGGTCAGCGAAGCGGATGCCCTGGCGAGTGGCAAGACCGTCAGCGAGGACCGGGCCGATTTCGATCCGAAGACCGGCCGGTTCACGGCGCGGCGGGTGAAAGCGCTGGGCGCCATCGTCTTGTCGGAAGCACCGCTGCCGAAACCCTCGGCTGACGTCGCTGCGAAGGCGATGCTGGACGCGGTGCAGGCGCAGGGATTCTCTGCGATCGGGGCAGGGGAGGTGGTGGAAGAAACGCTGTCCCGCATCACCTTGCTGGAAAAGGCGGGACTGGTTGAGGCGCAAGGCCTGAACGGTGAGCGCCTTCTTGCATCGGCTGCGGACTGGCTATTGCCGTGCCTGAAGAAAGCCGGCGCGCAGGTGCCGGCAGATCACAAGGTGCGCGACGCGCTGATTGCCTCGCTCGACTGGTCGGTTCAGGAAGCGCTGCGCACCGGCGCGCCCTTGTCGCTGGAACTGCCCTCCGGCCAATCTGCGCGTGTCGACTATCTCGATCCGCGCGCGCCGCTCGTCTCGGCGCGGGCGCAGGCCTTCTGGGGGTGTGCAGAACATCTGCGGATTGCCGGGGGCCGCGTGCCGGTAACGGTGGAGATGTTGTCGCCCGGCATGAAGCCGGTTGCGACAACGCAGGATCTGCCCGCCTTCTGGCAAGGTGGCTACAAGGACATGGCGAAGGACATGCGCGGGCGCTATCCCAAGCATGACTGGCCGGACGACCCGGCAAAAGCCCGCGCGCATGAAGGCCGGACGAAGAAGCGACTGTGATGAGCAAAGAAATCCGTATCCGCAGCGACTGGCGCGAAGGTGATGTCGAACGCATCGTCGACCTGCACCGGCGCGGTTATGAGCGAGAAGGCGGACATCACTACGGCGCCGACTTCCTGGACCATGTGCGCCACACGGTGGAGGAGGCTGACATTCCCTCCCGGCCGGGCAATTGCGTCTGGTTCGTCGAGATGGACGGCGAAGCGGTGGGCTGCGCGGCGGTGGTCGACCGCGGGACGGAAGGCCAGTTGCGCTGGGTCGTGCTGACGCCGGAAACGCGCGGGCTCGGCCTTGGCGGCAAATTGCTGGACGCGGCGATGCAGCACGCCGCCGCGCAGGACTGGACGTCAATCTATCTCGAAACCACAGATGGGTTGGAGGCGTCGATGGCGCTTTACGAGCGGCTCGGATTTGAAATCGAGATCGCGGAAGACCGCCCGCTCTGGCATGGCGGTGGCCGTTTCATCCAGATGCGCAAGGCGCTGTCAGTTCAGAACGGCGCGGGCAGGGATAACGAGAGATGATCTCCCGTGCCCGGATGATTGAACGCAATGGCGCTGGCATTCAGGTGCAGGCGCGGTGCAGCCGCGCGCGCAGCTTCATGGGCATAGAGTTCGTCCCCGAGGATCGGATGCCCGATTTCGGCGAGGTGCACGCGTAGCTGGTGCGAGCGTCCGGTGAGTGGGGTCAGGCGCACGCGGCTGCAGTGCGCCCCGGTCTCCACCGTCTCGTATAAAGTCCGGCTTGGCTTTCCGGTCTCGTGGTCGACTTTCTGGCGGGGGCGGTTGGGCCAGTCGGTGATCAGGGGCAGGTCGATTTCTCCGGCGGCGGGATCAGGCACGCCCCAGACATCCGCGATGTATGTTTTCTCGATCTCTCCCCGCTCGAACAGGCCGGAAAGGGCCGCTTGCATCTCTTTCGACCGGGCGAGAATGAGCAGGCCGCTGGTGGACATGTCGAGGCGGTGCACTGTCAGCGCGCCCGGATACTCGGCGGCAACGCGGGAGACTGCACAGTCCGCTTTCTCCGGACCACGTCCGGGCACGGATAATAGGCCGGATGGCTTGTCGATGACGATCAACTGGTCGTCGACATGTACATAGCGGATCGGGTTCTTCGGCGGCGTGTAAGGGGTCACACGACAAGGTCCGGCAGGACCAGGCGGAAGACCGTGCCTTCCTTCCCGGTGGAGGCGAGCACGAGGTCGCCGCCCATGCCGACGGCAAGTTCGCGCGCAATGACCAGGCCGAGGCCCGTGCCGGTCTTGCGGGAGGAGGCAGCGAAAGGCTTGAACAGGTTGTCCCGTGCGTTCGGCGGCAGGCCGGGGCCGGTATCGGTGAACTCCACGCCCTCACGGGTCAGCGATGCGGTGATGCGCTTCGGCAGGGAGGCAGAGGCAACCATGGCTTCGGCGGCGTTGCGGATCAGGTTCGCCGCCAGCCGGTGCAGGTGTTCCGGGTCTGCATTGATGATCCGGCCGCTCGGCAAATCGTCGATGAATTCGACTTCCGGCCAGGCGGCCAGCGCTTCGGCGGCGGCTTCCTCGATGCAGCCGCGCAGCGAGACGGGCTGAATGTCCGGCGGCTGCGGGGTCGCCTTGCCATAGTCGAGCGTATCGGAGGCCAGATTGATCGCGCGGGTGAGGGCGCGTTCGAGGCGCGGGGCGGCCTTTTGCACGCGCGGGTCTTCGGACCGAGCGAGCGTATCCGAGACCAGCTGCGCCGAAGCGAGCGAATTGCGCAGGTCATGATTGATCTTCGCGACGGCTGTGCCGAGTTCGGCGAGGTGGGCGCGCTGGCGGAAGGCATCGGCAACCGCTTCTTCCATATCGGACAGGGCGTTTTGCGCGCGGCCGATCTCATCCCGGCGGGAAGTTGGCTGCAGGCGCCGGGTCCAGCCGCCGGGATCCATGCGGAACTGTTCGACACTGGCCGTCACCCGCGCCATCGGGCGCACGACAAGGAAGTGAAGGAGAACGTAGATCACGGTCGCCGCAATCAGGGCGATCAGGAAGGACAGGCCAAGGATACGCTGGCCAAAGGCGTAGAGGTCCTCCCGGAGCGGAGCTTGCGGCACAACCACTTCGATGATGCGGTCAGGCGTCGAGCCGATTGCCGTGATCACGAGGATACGGTCTTCCGGTGCGGCGAACGCGCCCATGATCTGCATGACCCGGCTGACTGCGGTCGTCTCACGCAGGTCGAGCTGGTAGAAGCTGCCCTCGATGTCCATGCCGGAATCCAGCAGCTGGATGTGCATGTCGTCTTCGACCTCGGCCACCGAGAGGACTTCGGCGTTTTCCAGCAATTGCTGGGCAAGCTCCTCTGAAACCATGCGGGACGGCGAAGCGTCGAGGGCGAGGGCGGCAATCCGCGCGGCCTGCAGGCGTTCGTCCAGCCAGGCATTGCGGAAGCCGGAGGCGCTGGGGACGAAAATCAGGCCTTCGACGAAGAGAATGGCGGCGAGGGTGAAGCCAAACAGGCGGAACGATAGCCCATGGTACCAGCGAGCAGGCGCAGGCTGGCGGGCAGGGGCCGGAAGGGGTGCGCGTGCGTTGCCGTTCACACGCGCTGAAGTAGCCTACGGGATGCGTTGGAGCAAGCCGACGAGACGCTGCGCGTTCTTGCTGAACACGATTGGCGTGAAATGCGCGGAAGCGGCCCGTTTCACGACCTCTGCCCGTGTCGGGTAGGGCGAGATGAAATTGGTCAGCGCGGTCAGTTTCAGTCCGTTCGACATGGCGACGGAAACGAGCTGGAGAATGTCGCCCGCCCCCTCGCCGACGATGGACGCGCCGACCAGTTTTCCCTTGTTCAGCACCAGCTTACACTCGCCGAGCGTCTTGCCTTCGGCAATCGCCCGGTCGTTTTCGTGGAAGGGGAAAGCGGAGGTTGTGACCGTGCCGCCGAATGTCTCGCGCGCCTCTGCCTCGGTCAGGCCGAGCTGTGCGACTTCCGGGCTTGTATAAGTGACGGCGGGGACAGGCAGGCTGGAGGCTTTGGTGCCCTGTTTGAAGAGCGCCCGGCGCGTGAAGACCGAAGCGTGCCAGCCGGCGATATGGGTAAACTGCTCCATGCCGGCCGCATCGCCGAGTGCCCAGACACGCCGATTGGAATGAGAGCGAAGCGTGTCCCCGACCTTGATGCCTTTCTGGTCGAAATCGACGCCGCCTTTTTCGAGGTCCAGCCCGTCCAGAACGGCGCGGCGGCCGGTGGCGACCAGAAGGTGGCTGCCGTCAATGTCCAGCGCCGTGCCGTCATGGTCGGTATGCACGCGGATGCGGTTATCCGCCTGGGAAACGCGCTGCGCCTTGTGCTGTTCGAGGATCGTGACGCCCTCTTCGCGCAGGGCCTTGATGGCGATGGCCGCGTGGCCGGCATCGGCGCGCGGCATGGCGCGGCCCATTTCGATCACGGTGACTTTTGAGCCGAGTCGGGTGAAGGCCTGCGCCATCTCAAGGCCAATCGGTCCGCCGCCAAGGATGACGAGATGGTCCGGCAGCACCGGCAGGGTGAAGACGGTCTCATTCGTAAGGAACGGAACCTCCTTCAGCCCCTCGATCGGCGGGATGAAGGCGCGGGACCCGGTGGCGACGATGATACGCCGGGCTTCGACGCGGGATGTCTCGGAGACGATGGTCTTGCGGTTCTCGAACCGGGCGGCTTCGCGGATCACGGTGACGCCCAGTCCTTCGAACCGTTCCTGGCTGTCGACCGGGGCAATCGTTTCGATGGCGCCGGCGACGTGGGCTTTCACGGTTTCCCAGTCCGTTTTTGGGTCCTCAGTCTGGATTCCGTACTTTCTGGCTTCGCGCACGCCTGCCGCCGCCTTTGCGGCGCTGAGCAGGGCTTTCGACGGAACGCAGCCATAGTTCAGGCAGTCGCCGCCCATCTCGTGTTTCTCATAAAGCACGACCTTCAGGCCGAGCTGGGCAGCGCCTGCGGCAGCGGACAGTCCGCCCGACCCGGCGCCGATGATGCAAAGGTCGGCTTTGATTTTCTTGACGGTGCTACTCATGCGGGCGGGCTTTCGATCTTGGGACGGCGCGCGAAGAATTTCTTCCACACGACCGGCATCAGGGACACGACGGCAAGCGCCGCAAAGGCTGGCACCAGGTTTCCGGCGACGGCGGCAATGTCCGGGTTTTCGCCAGCTTCAAAGGTCGCGCCGAGACCGGCGCCGATCCAGGTATAGGCTACGACCCCCGGAATGATGCCGATGGCGGTGGTCAGGGCATAGTCGGAATACCGCGCGCCCAGCAGGGCCGGGGCGATATTGGCCACGGGAAACGGAACGATGGGGAGGAAACGCAGGGCGAACATGTAGGAGCGCGGGTTCTCGTGGAAACCTGCCTCCATCTTGCGCAGGAAGGGGCCGGCCCGTTCCCGCAGCATGCCGCCAAACGCGGTGCGGGCAGCGAGGAAGAGGAGGCTCGCCCCCAGCGTGGCACCGATAACGGTTGCGGCGGACCCGCCTGCCAGGCCGAACAGGAAGCCGCCTGCAATCGTGATCCAGAGCGCGCCGGGCACCATGAACAGAGTGGAAAGGGCGTAGATGACGACATAGGCCGCAACGGCGATGAAGAGATTGCCTTCCACGAAACTACGCAGGGCTTCATGCTGTTCGCGCAAGGTCTGCAGGGACAGATAGTCGAACAGGCCGAGGCGCCAGCCTGCCAGCAGGCCGCCCGCGATCAGGTAGACCGGCCAGAGGCGCTGCCACAGCGGGGCAGCATTTTTGGTCTTTGTCTCAGTCATTCGGTCTCGGCCTTCTTCGTGACGTTCAGGGACCAATCGTACTCATACGCACGAATGCGCGGATTGGATCGGATTTCTTCGGCAAGTTCCGGATCGGCATACGCCAGGAGATGATCGATGACAGCCTGTTTCGATCCCCCGAAATCGGTTTCGAACCAGTCATAGATGGAGGATATCCTCAGCCCGCGGGGTGTCATGGTCACGCCGCGCGGGTCGTTGATGTAGGCGCGGGCTGCGGCGGCAAGGTCTGCGTCCAGCGTGGCGCCCTGCCAGGCCTTCGGCTGCAAATTGGGGCAGGAGATGGCCGCGCAATTGATCGCATAATGGACAAGCGGATTGCCGAAGCGGGGGCGCAGGATGCCGTGCTCGATCTCGTCGAGGGAGACGGTCTGGCCGCCGGCCTCCACTTTGATCTTTTTCCACGGCCCGCCGAACAGGTAGCCGTTGCGGATCGACCCGGTCGGGAATTGTTCCAGGATGTAGCGCACGGTGACGGCGTTATAGAGGTTGGCCCAGGCCGCGAATGTCGCCGCATCGGTGCCGGAAAGGTCCATGTCCGCAAAACCCGCAATATATTTGTCGAGCGCCGCGCGGTCTTCGGTGTTGGTCTTGAAGGCGGCGTAGTCGATGCGGTTCACGCCGTCGGCTCCGGACTGGACATATTTCTTGAGCAGGCAGGTCCACGCGGCATGCGCCGGTTTTTCCGCAGGCGGCTGCTGCACGGCCCCGGCAACCGGCATCGCCGGCTGCGCTGCCGCGATCAGCGGTGTCAGGGCAAGGGCCACGGGCAGGGCGAGACGGCAGGCGGCTCCGGGCATGGGGCGGCTGGCTCCAGAAAATCCAAATCGAGGCCATGACATAGCGCAGCAGGCCGCAAAGTGCCCGTCACGCCTTATCAGGTGCCGATCAAAGAGCCGTGATCAGGTTCCCGGCTGCGTCAGCCGCCTGTGGCCGGCGGATCGATTTCCATCCAGTCCTGCGGCGGCAGGTTGTAGACCATGTCCATGACCTCGAAACCGATCCCGTTCGGGAGACGGGAACTGGAGTTCCAGAGAATGACGACGCCCGTGTCACGCTCCGGATCGAACAGAATGTAGGAGCGGTAGCCCTCCACCGCGCCGCGATGGCCGACCACGCGGTCACCATTCTCTCCATATTTGTAGATCCGCCAGCCGAGCCCGTAGCGGGCATCGCGCACGGTGCCCCGGTAGCGGCTGGACATGCGCCGTTGCTCGCCGCTCGTGTAGACGCGCGGGGTCTGTAGCATGTCGAGTGCGGCATCGCTGATGACATCCGGGGCGAGCCCCATCTGCGCACGGGCATAGCGGGCAAGGTCCAGGATGGACCCGTTCACGCCGCCGGCGGCCGGGACGTTGTAATAATCGTCATTGACGATCTTTTCCTGCGGCGGGCCGGGGAGGCGGGAGCGTTTGGAATGGGGGCGGGCCCAGGACGGCGAGGCCTGCAGGCCTGCGCGGCCGACACTGGCCGTGACCATGCCGAGCGGTTCGAAGATCGAATGCTGGACAGCGTCGGCATAAGGCGCGCGGGTCACGTCCTCGACGACCTCCGCAACGGCGTCATAGGCGACATTCTGATAGGTGTGGCAATCGCCGACCGGGCAGAGCGGCTTCAGCTTTGCCAGGCTGGCCCGGATCCTTGCCGGCTCCCAGCCATCTTCCAGACGTGTGTCATAGGCGTTCGGCACGATGCCCAGCCGGTGGGAGAGAATGTCTTCCAGCGTGGCGCGGGTTTCCGCCCCGCCGGGCAGCCGGAGCGAGGTTTTGAACCGCGAAACCGTATCGCTCAGATTGAGCTGGTGGCGATCCGCAAGGATTGCGATTTCGGTTGCCGCAACCCCCTTGGACAGCGAGGCCCAACGGAACACGGTTTCATTGGTAACCGGGGCGCCGCCTTTTTCGGTAACACCGTATCCATTGGCGAAGCTGATCTCGCCCTTGTCGATGACGGCGACGGCAAGGCCGACCATGTCTTCATTGGCCGCCAGCCGGCTGATCCGTTCGTCGAGGCGCTTGTAGTCGATCGCCTGGGCCAGTGCGGCGGGCATTGGAAGTGTTGCAGCAAGACAGACAGCCAGCGTGCGCAGGAAACGCATGATCTCATCCCAAGTTTTGCGGCCCGCCCGGTTCCGGACCACATCAAGACTCTTGAGCCATGTAAAGATCGCTGGATGTTACCGGGGTGTAAACGCTATGGGCTGCCGGCAGGATGCAGGCTGGCATGACCGCTTTTCATGCTGATTGCATGACTTGACCCGGCGCCGCCGGGCCTGTATTGGCGCCTCTTTCCGAGACACTTAGCTTCCAGAGCAGACCGATGAAACGCACTTTCCAGCCGAGCAACCTCCGCCGCAAGCGTACGCACGGCTTCCGCGAGCGCATGGCCACCAAGAATGGCCGCAAGGTGCTGGCACGCCGCCGCGCGAAGGGCCGCAAGTCCCTTTCCGCTTAAGAACGGCGCCAGTCCGCCTCTCCGAAGGGGACGGCCGTGACGGCAGATACCGACAAAGTTTTGATTGAGGTCGTTCGCCTGCGCGTGCGGCCTCAATTCATTTTCGTGCGCGGTGGCCGGGCCGAGCGGCGCAAATCCCTTGTGGTACAAGCGCGCAAGCGGGCAGGGGATGCGCCGGGCGGCCATGCGGGGGCCGGTTTCACGGCGACAAAGAAGATCGGCAATGCGGTGATCCGGAACCGGGCCAAGCGGCGCCTGCGCGAGGCAGCACGCCAGCTGTTGCCGCGCCTTGGCCAGCCGGGCTGGGACTATGTGTTCATTGCGCGTCAGGATACCGCTGATATTGGCTGGCCGCGTTTGCTTGACGATATGGAAAGCGCACTGATAAGCCTCGCCGCTGATTGAACCCGCCGCCCGTCCGGGCGCTCCTGCTGCAAGATTCCGGGACCCCGAGATGGAAAAAGAAGACCAGCGCAATTTTCTGCTCGCAATGGTGCTGATGATCGCGCTCGTGCTGGGCTACCAGAAGTTTTTCGTTGAGCCTGCGCAGAAGAAATACGAAGCGCAGCAGGCCGCAATCGAAGCGGAATCCCAAACGAAGACGACAGAAACCGGCGTTACCGCCATCGACCAGCTGAAACCGGTCAAGGAAGCGCTGGCCGACAATCCGCGTATCGGTTTCGAGGGCAAGGGCGTGGACGGCTCCATCCGCCTTGCCGGCGCACGGATCGACGATGTCAGCCTGCACGATTACTACCTTACGGTAGAGAAGCAGCAGGAAGTCCGCCTGTTCCGCCCGGAGAACAGCGAGTTCGGCTACTTCGCCACATATTACTGGGCCTCCGGCGGGACGCTCGTGGCCGGGCGCAATTCGCCCTGGACCGTGGTCTCCGGCGACAAGCTGACCCCGACGACGCCGGTTGTGCTGCAGCTGGACGGCAATGGCGTGATGATCGAGCGGACCATCTCGCTCGACGAAAACTACATGTTCACCTTCACCGACAAGGTGACCAACACGTCCGATACGCCGCGCAGCTTCCGCGCGATCGGGTCGCTTGAGCGCTTCGGCGAGTTCAAGGGCTTCCTTGAGGCAACCGACCCGGGTTCTTCCGTCTCGACGGCCGCGCATATGGGCCTGATGGGCCACACTGACGGCTCGCTGCGCCTGAAGAAATTCAACGGCCTCTACAAGATGAAAAGTATCAAGGGCGAGTCGGCCGACGGGACATTCCCAGCCCCCAATGGCGGCTGGTGGGGCCTGTCGGACAAATACTGGCTGGGCGCGCTGATCCCGCAGCAGGACATGTCCTTCGCCGGCATGATCGACAAGCGCAAACTTGCGACCGGCAAGGATCTGGAGCTTCGCACGGAATCTGCGTCGCTCGATCTTGCGCCGGGCGCCAGCGCCACGATGGAGAACCGCATCTTCGCCGGGGCCAAGCGCTACGAAGTGCTGAAGGACTACGAAGAGACCCTCGGTATTCCGAAGTTCGAAGACGCCATCGACTGGGGCATGCTGTTCTTCCTGACCAAGCCCTTCTTCTACGCGCTGGAATGGCTGTCCGGCATTGTCGGTTCGTTCGGCTGGGCCATCCTGGCCTTTACGGTGCTGATCAAGCTGCCGCTCGTGCCGCTCTACAACCAGAGCTACAAGTCTATGGCGAAGATGAAGAAGCTGCAGGAGCCGACGCAGGAAATCCGCGAACGCTTCAAGGCCGACCCTCAGCGCCAGCAGCAGGAGATCATGAAGCTCTACAAGGAAGAGGGCGCAAACCCGCTCGGCGGCTGCCTGCCCATCCTTGTGACGATCCCGATCTTCTTCGCCCTGTTCAAGACGCTCTACGCCACGATCGAGATGCGCCATGCCTCCTTCATGTTCCTGAAGGACCTCTCGGCGCCGGACCCGACGGCGATCGGAAATTTGTTCGGCCTCATTCCGTGGTGGTCTGCGGCTGACCTGAAAGCCATTCCGTTCCTCGGCATGGTGATCGGCGTTGGCATCCTGCCGATCCTCTACGGTGCGACCATGGCGGCCCTGCAGACGCTGTCGCCGCCGCCGCCGGACCCGATGCAGCGCCGCATGATCCAGTTCATGCCGCTGATCTTCCTGTTCGTGTTCGGAGGGTTCCCCGCCGGCCTGGTCATGTACTATGTCTGGTCGAACACGCTGTCCTTCATCCAGCAATACTTCATCATGCGCCGGAACGGCGTGGACACCGAAATCGGCAAGTTCGTGAAGAAGCTGTTCACCGGCGGCAAGAAGACTGCCAGCTGATCCGATGACGGAAGAGACACCCCCCGCAGGTCCGGGCCCCAGCGAAGACGCCCTGGAAGCAGGCCGCCTCCTGTTCGCAGGAGAGGCGACCTTCGTCATGGGCGTCGTGAACCTGAAGCAGCTGCCGCCCGCCGACAGGACGGAAGTCTGCTTTGCCGGGCGCTCCAATGTCGGCAAGTCCAGCCTGATCAATGCGCTGACGAACCGGGCAAAGCTGGCTCGTTCTTCCGCCGAGCCGGGACGGACGCGCGAGCTCAATTATTTCGACATCGGCGAAGGCCAGCTCTACCTCGTGGACCTGCCGGGCTTCGGATATGCCAAAGTGTCCCGGTCGCAGACCGAGGCATGGACGCGCCTCACCAAGTCCTACCTGCGCGGGCGCCCGTCGCTGCGCCGGGTGTTCCTGCTGGTCGATGCCCGCCGCGGCCTGATGGACACGGACGAGGAGGTCATGGACATGATGGACAAGTCCGCTGTGACCTATCAGATCGTCCTGACCAAGGTCGACAAGCTGCCGAAGGGCGAAGTCGATACTCTGGCCGAAAAGATTGCCGAAAAGCTCAAGAAGCGCGGGGCGGCGCACCCTGTCGTGCGCATGACCTCATCGGAAAAGGGCTGGGGCATTCCGGAACTGAGGGCAGAGATCGCCGGGCTGCTCTGAGGCCGGCAGGAATGCCGCGGAGAATACCCGTTTCGTGATTGCACAAAGCGCGTTAAAGGGGCGGCCATGACCGATGAGTTCTCTGCCGCCCAGTTCACCGCGAAAACCCTGTCAGAGGCGCTGCCCTATATCCAGCGCTATGTGGGGCAGACGGTTGTCGTGAAGTATGGCGGCCACGCCATGGTGGACGAGAAACTGTCCGCCATGTTCGCCCGCGACGTTGTCCTGCTGAAGACGCTGGGTATTCACCCTGTGATCGTGCATGGCGGCGGCCCGCAGATCGGCAAGCTGCTGGACCGGCTGGGCATCGTCTCGGAATTCAAGGGCGGCCTGCGCGTGACGGACGAGGCGACCATGGAAGTGGTCGAAATGGTCCTGTCCGGCCCGATCAACAAATCCATCGTCCGGGCGATCAATCAGGCAGGCGGCCTCGCTGTCGGTCTGTCGGGCTCCGACGGCCAGCTGCTGCAGGCGACCAAGGCCACCAAGACCGAACGCGATCCGGACAGCCATATCGAGCAGGTGCTGGACCTCGGCTTCGTGGGTGAGCCGACCGGCGTCGACACCAGCGTCATCGAAGCGCTGCTAAAAGCCGATTCCCAGCTCATCCCCGTCGTGGCCCCGGTTGCCATGGGTCCGGACGGGCACCGCTTCAATGTCAATGCAGACACGGCCGCCGGCGCGCTTGCCGCCGCGCTGGGGGCGAGCCGTCTTCTGCTGCTGACAGATGTCGCCGGCGTGCTGGACAAGGACAAGAATTTGATGCGCGACATCAAGGTGGCGAGCATTCCGGGCCTGATCGAAGACGGCACAGCTGTTGGCGGCATGATTCCGAAGCTTGAAACCGCGGCCCATTCCGTAAATCATGGTGTTGGGGCGGCGGTTATTCTGGATGGTCGTGCGCCGCACGCCCTCCTCATGGAGCTGTTTACCGAACATGGCGCTGGAACGCTCATTTCGTAACGTCCTGGCGGCCCTCGCGGCGGCTGTCTGTTTCCCTGGCCTTGCCGCTGCTGCGCAGGATTCCGGCGCCAGGGATGGCTGGAAGCTGTGCAACAAGACATCCTACATCATCGATGCCGCCTTCGGCGTGCCTGAAGAGAAGGATGTGACGGTCGAAGGCTGGCTGAAGCTGCGCCCCGGCGAATGCAAGGTTGCCGTCGAGACGCCGCTGGAGCCGAAATACCATTTCCTCTATGCGCGCACCTCGCTTGCCCACCGGGGCGGGCCGCGCGAATGGGGCGGGCGCACCGAATTGTGCGTCGACCCGACAGGCAGCTTCACGCTGGAAAACCCGCCGGAATGCGCCCCCATGGGGCTGGAAGCCCGCGGGTTCCGCGCGGTGGAAGTGTCCAGCAAGGTCCGCTGGACGACCGACCTGACAGAGATCGAGAATTACAGCCTGGACAAGGCCCGGGCCGCCGGGCTGCAGCGCCTGCTGGAAGAGGCCGGCATCGCCAGCGGTGCCATCGATGGCAATATCGGCCGGCGCACCCGGATCGCCATCGGCGAATTCCTGAAGCAGAACAAGCTTCCCGCCGACACGTCCGACGACGACCTGATCGACTTCCTGGAACAGGTGGCCAAGGAGCGGGGCCGCAATGTCGGCTTTACGCTGTGCAATCGCACCAAGAAGCGGATCTGGAGTTCGATCGCCCGCCGAGGGGCCGAAGGTTGGGAAAGCCGCGGCTGGTGGCTGCTGGAAGCAGGGGGCTGTGCCCGCGTGATCGACCGCCCGCTGCGAGGCGCCGAATATTACGTCTATGGCGAGATGGAAGACGGCTCGAAAATCCGCACACTCTCCAAGGCGTCCGATGCGTTCTGCGTGGGGCATGCGAAGTTCGCCATCGCCGGGCGCGACCAGTGTGAAGCCTCCGCCTATCGCACGGCCCTGTTCGCGGCGACGCCCCCGCCGACCGAACGCAAGCTGGTCTTCGAATTCTTTGAACGTGACTTTGCCAAGGCGGGCGGCAATGACCGCTAAGGCTGCCGGCGTCCATCTCGCTCCCTTCGGGAAATTCGATCACGTGACCGACTGGGTCTTTGACCTGGACAACACGCTGTACCCGGCCGAGTGCGACCTGTTCGCCGAGATCGACACGCGCATGACGGCCTTTGTCTCGCGCGTGCTGGCTCTGCCGCCGGAGGAGGCGCGCAAGGTGCAGAAGGATTATTACAAGACCTATGGCACGACCCTGTCGGGCCTGATGCATGTGAACCAGATCGAGCCGGCCGACTTCCTGCACTATGTCCACGATATCGACCTGTCGCCATTGCCGGACCTGCCGGGCCTGCGCACGGCGATCGAGGCGCTGCCCGGCCGGAAATTCGTCTACACGAATGGATCTCGCCGCCATGCCGAACGTGTGACGGAGAAGATGGGGCTCTCGCACCTCTTCCACGACAGTTTCGGCATCGAGGATGCGGTCTATACGCCAAAGCCGAAACAGGAGTCCTATGACCGGTTTTGCGGCCTGCACGGCGTCGATCCGAACCAGTCCATCTTTTTCGAAGACCTTGCCCGCAACCTCCTGCCGGCCAAGGACATGGGCTTCACGACCGTGCTGGTGCACTCCGAAAAGGACTGGAGCCACGAGCCCGTCGAAGCCCGCCCTGCGACGCTTGAGGACATTTTGAAGGATGACGGGCCGGATCACATCGACTATGTCACCGGCGACCTTGCGGCCTTCCTCGAAGCGGCGCGAGATACGCTGAAATAAAAACCAGAACTGAAAAACAATGACTGGGGGACAACCCATGACCGAAGCTCTTGCCCGCGTAATCGATTCTGCCTGGGAGGCGCGCGACACGCTCTCCACCGAAACGAAAGGTGAAGTGCGCGACGTCGTGGATGCCGCCATCGACCTGATCGACAAGGGCGAGGCGCGCGTGGCCGAAAAAGGCGCGAACGGTGAATGGGTCGTGCACCAGTGGCTGAAGAAAGCCGTGCTCCTGTCTTTCCGCCTCAACGCAAACGGCATGATCGGCGGCGTGCCGGGCGGCGGCAACTGGTGGGACAAGGTGCCCTCCAAGTTCGAAGGCTGGGGCGAGACCGAATTCAGGGAAGCCGGCTTCCGCGCCGTGCCGCCGTGCGCCGTGCGCCGGGGCGCCTTCGTGGCACCGAATGCCGTGCTGATGCCGTCTTATGTGAACATCGGCGCCTATGTCGGCGAAGGTACGATGATCGACACCTGGGCCTCTGTGGGCTCGTGCGCGCAGGTCGGCGCGAACTGCCACATCTCTGCCGGCACCGGCATTGGCGGCGTGCTTGAGCCGCTGCAGGCGAACCCGACCATCATCGAGGACAATTGTTTCATCGGCGCGCGCTCCGAAGTCGTCGAAGGCGTGATCGTGGGGGAGGGGTCCGTCATCGCCATGGGCGTGTTCATCACCCAGTCTACCAAGATCGTGAACCGCGCGACCGGCGAGATCAGCTATGGCAAGATCCCGCCTTACTCGGTTGTCGTGCCGGGCACGCTGCCGGACAAGAATGGCGGCCCGAGCCTCGCCTGCGCCGTCATCGTGAAAACGGTCGACGCCCAGACCCGCTCCAAGACCGGCGTCAACGAGCTGCTGCGGGATTAGGCGGCCCGGCGTTGTTCCGCAGCGTCACGGGTTCCACTCTGCGATGAAACGCGTTCTGATCTTCCGGGCAACGGAGGAACAGGCATGGCGAAGAAGCTGAAGCAGCATAAAGCGGTGGGTGAGGACTATCTCGCCACTGTCGGCGACAAACTCAAAGTCACGCACGCCTTTCCGTTTCCGGCGTCTGCTGTCTGGGCGGCGCTGTTGGATGCCAAGGCGTGGACCGAGTGGCTGGCGATTACCAAGGTCGACTGGACGAGCCCGGAGCCTTTCAGTGTCGGCACGACGCGCACGGTCGAGATTGGCGACATGGTCATCGACGAAGTCTTCTTCATCTGGGAAGAGGGCAAGCGGATGGCGTTCTATTTCGACAAATCGACCCTGCCGATCTCTGCCGGGGTGGAAGACTATCACGTCGTCGAAACACCCGGCGGGTGCGAGCTGCGCTGGGCCGGCAAGGCGAGCGCGCCGCTCTTCCTGGGCGGCGTCGTCTCGAAACAACTCGCCAAGGGCATCGCCGAAGGCATGCCAAAGCTTGAAGCCCTGATCCGCGACAATCCCGGCCGGTTCGGGCTTTCCTGACCCTGAGAGCCTGACACTGAACGATCGGATAGACAGGTTTAAACTCCTGTCAGGCGGTGAGCGGATAGCCCGTTTCCCGGGCAGGGCGAAACCGGGCGGAATAATCCGGAATTCAACTTATTGGGGTCACAAATCGGAAACTTAGGATTGCTAACAAGAAGCAAGACCTGAGGACCTGACATGACCCGTTTCCTGACCGCCGCCCTGTCGGCAAGCTCGCTCGGCCTGCTCACCGGATGTGCTCAATCACTGGCGCAGGAAGTGCCGGTTGTCTCCGTGACCGCGGCGCAGGAGGCGGTGGCCGTTATCGAACCGGTGCCTGTGCCGGACACTTATCGCCAGCAGGTTCTGAAAGACGCGGACAAATTTCTGACCGACCGCGTCAACGAGCTCTATGCATTCAACCCGACAGGCATCGTCTCGCGCGAAGATGTCGAACGCAGCCGCCTGGCGGAACAGGCCCGCGACCGTGCCGGAAAGCTGACCACTTACCTTGCCTTCGATCTGGATGGAGACGGTATCATCACCCGGGAAGAGTTCCACAACCAGCCGGTCTCGGCGAATGCCCGGAATCGGGCCCGGATCGACCTCGCTTTCACTCAGTCGGACACAAATGGAAACGGCCAGCTCGACTTCACGGAACTGTCGGCGCTTGCAGACGCAGAACTCGCAATCGCCCGGCGCCGCCGCCCAGCCTTCGACAACAGCCCGATGATGTTTGATCTCAATGCGGATGGCTTGGTCGATGTCAGCGAACTGTCGCAAGCGGTAGACACCCTTGCGGAACCGCCGGAGGGCAGCGCGGAGGCGCAGGTCGCAAAGCCGCCACTTGATTCGCGTGGCCGGCCGCTCTGCTCCCTGCCGCGGGCGAGTGCGCCGGCGGAGATGGTCATCCTGTCCGGCTATCAGGGCTCTGCGCTTTCGACGGTGGCCGTCAGCGGACTCGATGAGGCGACATCCGTTGCGACCCTGAGAATCGAGGCCGGGGAAACGCCGCTCTACATTTTTGCAACGGCGTACGATTCCATCGTCTGGAAACTCAGCGGCGAGACCGACAGGGTGGAGCGTTTTGTCGTCCAGCCGCGCCAGGCGAATACGGGGCCGGGCGCGGGTGTCGTCGGCCTGCCGGCCAGCAAGGTCACTTTTACCGGGGCCAGTGCCTGCGGCAGATACCTGACGAAGCCGGACGACCGCGGCGTGGTGAAGCTGAAAGCGGGGGTTTCCGCCCAGACCGGCAAGACGATTGATCGTCTCATCGTGCACTATGAATTGCGGGGTGTGTCCATCCCGTCCGGCACAAGGACTGAAAGCCGTCCGCCGCGGCGCGGGCCCGCTGTGGATGTCGGCACAGGCCGGTACTATCTGCAGCCGGACGGTGCCCCCGAATTTGTTTCCAATACAGACACCAGCCGGACAGAGCGCGAACTCATTCGCTTCAATCCGGATGGGGTAATCGACCTGAAGCCCGAAGACGTTGTCTCAAGCGGACCGGTACAGGCATATGATGTCCTGCCGCAGGAGGCGGGCCTGCTCCAGCTGCTCCGGTCCGGTGGCCTGCAAACGGGTCCGAAGGGCGAATATATCATCACCCGGAACATCCCGCGGTTCCCGGCCGGATTGGCTGGCGCCCACGGTGTCCGGTTCATCCTGAAGCAAGGGGTAAAGATGCCCGCAGGGTCGCCCGGACATTCTTCGATCGTCGATGAGACGACCGGAGAATGCCTGACTGGTGCGAGGTGCCGCCGCTAGCCTTTCACAGGCCTAGTCGAACACCACAACTTGCCGCGCGACGGTGCCCTTGTTGTTTTTCAGGTTCTGCAGGGCGCCGGTGATGCCGTCGAGGCCGATGCGGTCCGAGACGAGGTCGTCGAGGTGCAGCTTGCCCTGCCGGTAGAGATCCACGAAGCGGGGGAAGTCGATGCGGAACCGGTTGGAGCCCATCACGGCGCCCTGAAGGCGTTTCTCCGTGACCAGAAGTTCGATGCCCGGCACTTCGATGTTCACGCCCGGCGTGATCATGCCGATCACGGTGGCGACGCCGCGCGGGCGCAGCATGTGATAGGCCTGCTCGGCCGTCTGCTTGAGGCCCACGCATTCGAAGGAATAGTGCACGCCGCCCTTGGTCAGTTCCTTGATCGTCTCGATCGCATCCACCTTGGACGGATTGACGACATCGGTTGCGCCGAAGCGGACTGCCATCTGCAGCTTCTCGTCCGACAGGTCGACCGCGATGATCCGGCTGGCCCCGGCAATCGCTGCGCCATTGATGGCCGAGAGGCCGACGCCGCCGCAGCCGACCACGGCGACGGTCGAGCCCGGCTCTACCTGCGCGGTATGGAAGACCGAGCCGACGCCCGTGATCACGCCGCAGCCGATCAGGCAGGCGCGGTCCAGCGGCATGTCCTTGTCGATGGCGCAGAGCGTATTCTCGTGGACAAGGATCTGTTCGGCGAAGGAAGAGAGGTTCAGGAACTGGCCGACCTTTTCGCCCTTGATGGAGAGGCGCGGGGCCTCGGTCATCTGGCGCTGGAACTGATCCTTGTTGATCGTGTGGCAGACCGACATGTGCCCGGAGAGGCAGTATTCGCATGTGCCGCAGAAGGGCGAGAGAATGGAGATGACATGGTCGCCCGGCTTCACGGCCGAGACCATCGAGCCGACGGCTTCCACGACGCCGGCACTCTCGTGACCGAGGATGACCGGCACTTCGGTCGGGAAGTTCCCATCCCAGAAGTGGACGTCGGAATGGCAGACGCCGACAGCTTTCAGCCGGACGAGGACTTCGCGCGGACCGGGTTTGTCGATCGTGACCTCTTCAATCGACAGCGGCTTGTTGGGCTCCCGCATCACGGCAGCTTTCATGGCATTTCCTCCTGGGCTTTTTATTTTCCCGGGAGGATGACCGTGAAAGCCGCGCTTGGCGAGACCTGCCGCGACGGGAGGGTTATTCGCCCTCCGGCCCGGCGACGAGACCGCTGGCGCGGCCCATGACCTGGAAGATCTCGTTCTGCTCCATGACGCCGGAGACGAGTTCCGATCCGGGGCCGGACGCGAAGATTGCCACATCGTCGCCGCCATGGGTCTCCGACCACATCGGATAGAGCGATGGCTGGAGGAAATCCTTGTCGGTCGTGTCGACGCCGGTGAGGTCCTTGCGGCTGCAGTCGAAGCCGTTCTCGGTGACGGTGCAGGCGCCGGGGCCGTTCGCATAGCCGAGCGTCGTGTACGGCATGCCGTCAAGCGCCTTGTTCGGCGATCCGTCGAGCGAGGTCGAGGACAGGCCAAGGATCGGGTTGCCGCGGCGCGCGTAGCCCGAAATGGTCAGCGTGTGGGAATGGTCTGCGGTGACGATGATCAGCGTATCGTCCGAATTGGTCATGTCCAAGGCGGTCTGGATCGCCTGATCGAACTGGTCGGCTTCCTCCAGCGCGCGGGCCGCGTTCCCGGCATGGTGGGCGTGGTCGATGCGGCCGCCTTCGACCAGCAGGACAAAGCCATCCGGGTCCTGCGACAGGCGGGTGATGGCGGCGCGCGTCATTTCAACGATGGACGGTTCGCCGGCCGGATCGTCGGCGCGGTCGAGCTCATAATCCATGTGAGACGGTTCGAAGAGGCCGAGCACCTTGTCTTCGCTGGAAAAGTCCTGCGCGGCAAAGCCTGCGCGATCGACGATGTATTTATGGTCCGGACGGGACGTCCAGTCGGCGATCAGGTCGCGCTGGTCTTTCCGGTCGCTGGTCTTGCCCGGATATTCCGGATCTTCCGTGCCGCCCGTCAGGAAGGCCGAACGGCCCCCGCCCATGGCGATTTCAAATCCGTCCCCGGCAGTCCAGTCGATGAACTGGGTGGCTATGTCCGGGCACGAGTCCGCTGCTGCGCCGCCGGTCCCGACAAAGGCTTCCCAGTCGCGGTTCGGTACTTTCGAATAGGCGGCGCCCGGCGTCGCGTGCGTCAGGCGCGCGGTGGTGATCAGGCCCGTGGACAGGCCAGCTGCTTCTGCCATCTCGAAGATGGAGTCGGTCGTGTTGCCTTCGACGCTGGCACAATTGTCATAGGAGGCGTCGCCCGTGATGCCGAGCGTGCGGGAGTTCGTTTTCACGCCGCTGATCATGGCCGTCGCGGTGGAGGCGGAGTCGGCGATCTGGGCGTCGTGGCTATAGGTCTTGGACAGGGCGGAATACGGCAGCTGGTCCATGGTCAGCTTGTAGGACTCGCCGTCCACGCCGCGCTTCTGTCCGGCATAGATACGGGCGGCGGTGATCGTTGGGATGCTCATGCCGTCACCGACAAAGAGGATGACGTTCTTTGCCGGGCGCAGGCCGCGTGCCGTGATTTTCGCATCGATGGCGGCCTGGGCATCCAGGTAGTAGGCGTCGCCGGCCTGCTGCGGCACGGCGGCTTCGCGCGCCAGCGTGGCGACCGGGGAGGCAATCGGCTCTGCCGCGTCTGCATTTGCGCCGTTGTCGGCAGGCGTCGCTGCGCAACCTGCAACAACAAGAGCGATGAGGGGCAGGGCGGTGAGAGTCTTGCGCATGGATAGCCTCCGATAGATTCGACTTTGCTGCGTCGTAAGGTGTTTGTGTGACGTTTTTTCTCGTCAGTCGACTGCAACACGCGGTTTGCGGCCGCGCTGGGCCAGCCAGACCGCAAACAGGATCACGACACCGCCCATTGCCTGCAGGCCGGTCAGAGACTCGCCGAACAGGTGCCAGGAAACCGCAGCAGCGACGACCGGCTGGACAAGAACAAGCAGGCCTGCAACGGCGGCGGAGGTTCTGCCGAGGCCCGTCACGATCAGGGCCTGCCCGGCGATCTGCGAAACCAGCGCGAGGAAGATCGGAACCCGGAACCCGTCCAGCGATTGGGGCAGGAAGGTTTCGCCTGTCGCCAGCACGATCAGACCGGCTACGATGACTTCCACGAATGTCAGCCAGAAAATCGCCTCGATGCCGCCAATCGTGCGCCGGGCGATGGTGGAGCAAAGCATGTATCCGCTGACGAGGAAGGCGGCGGCGACGGCAAACAGGTCTCCGCGAATATTGCCCTTGCCTTCTGCGCCTCCGCCGAGGGACAGCGCTGCGGCGCCCAGAATGGCAAGCGCGGCGGCGACGAACCAGAAGGCATGCGGGCGCTGCTTCAGGAAGAACCATGCCCCGAACCCGACCAGCACATTTCCAAGGTTCACGATGAAGGTCGCATTCGAAACGGTCGTAATGGTCAGCGCGTGATGCCAGAGCGCGATGTCCAGCGTGAAGAAGGTGCCCGCCATCAGGATGAACCGGTTGGGCAGGCGCGGGACGCGGCGTTCGATCACGAACACCAGCGCCAGCAGCAGGGGCAGGGCGAAGACATAACGCCAGAACGCGATGGCTTGCGGGCCAAGGTCGTCGAGGCCGAAGCGCAGGCCGATGGGGGCAAAGCCGATCCCGACACCGCCTGCCAGGACCATCAGCGGCCCCGTCCAGGAACGAGGTGTCGGCGGGGAAGCGGGTATGGCTGTCATGGGAGGCCTGTCATCCGGCGAAGGTCGTCCGGGGTCTTGCCCTCATCGCGCCATGCACGCAATCCCCGGTCACCAGCACGCTTGGACAGTTTCCGGCCGTCCGGTCCGAGGACCAGCGGATGAAAGCGATAGACGGGCTGGGGCCAGTCCATCAGCGCCTGAAGCAGCGCATGTACGGCGGTCATCTCCCTGATGTCCTCCCCGCGAATGACATGCGTGACGCCCTGAAGGGCATCATCATGGCAGCAGGCAAGATGGTAAGAGGCGGGCGTTTCCTTCCGGCCGAGAACCACGTCGCCAAAGGGGCGCGGATCTGCGCGCACCGTACGCGCCGTGCCGTCACTCTCGTCGACATAGCTCAGCCGGCCATATCGCGGGCCCAGCGCGGCTTCTGCGGCGGCCAGCGAGAGCCGCCAGGCAAAAGCATCGCCCCGGGCGAGGCGGGCTGCCTCATCCGCAGCGGGCAGGGGGGTGCCGATAAAGCCCCATTCCTCCGGATCCGCGCCGGCCGGCATGGCGGCAGCGATTTCCCGGCGGGTCCGGAAGCAACGATAGACCAGTCCGCGCGTCCGCAAGTCCGATATGGTCGCTTCATAGTCATCGAAATGATCCGATTGGCGCCGGACAGGTCCGTCCCAGTCCAGCCCCAGCCATTTCAGGTCTTCGAGGATCGCCGTTTCATATTCCGGCCGGCAGCGGGTCTGGTCGATATCCTCGATCCGCAGCAGGACCCGGCCACCCGCGGCCCGGGCGGCGTCCCAGACATGGAACGCCGAGCAGGCATGGCCGAGATGCAGGTAACCCGTCGGCGATGGCGCGAAACGGGTGACGAAATCCGTCATGACGCCCGTGTGCCTCCTGCTTGCCGACCCTGACCGAAGCGGCATGCTGTCCGATGCACCTTGCCCGCGTCAACAGCGTTTCCCTGTTGCATGGACGGCGCAGGACCCGTATCGCCAAAGGGCTTGAGAGGTCCTAATTTCATGCCTGTGACGGACTGGCTGACAACGGCAGAAGCCTGGGCAAACGCCCATATGCGGGAGACTCAATATCTCGCAGCGCTGGGCCTTGTTTTGGGAGGGCTTTTCGCCGCCTTTCTCCTGATCCTGACAGTTCGGCTGATCGTGCGCCTGGTCCGGCGCCTCGGCGATGTGGCTGCGGCGCGCGCGCTACGTTCCGACAAGACGCCCGGCTATCGCATCGTTCTGGCCCGTCCGGCCGGAGGGCGGCGCGGCACGACGCTCAAATGGCTGCAATCGGCGCTCTCGGATCACCTCACCGCGTTCAATTTCGGGGCGCCGTTCAAGCTTGGCCGGATGAGCGTGCTGAAAGGCGGGCTCGCCCCGGAAACCATCGCGCGGGCACGCCGGCGTATGGCGGCTGCAGATGCGGACCTGCTGGTCTGGGGCGAGCGCCGCAGGCGCAAAGCGGAGGGCCTCGTCCTGCACGGCCTCACACGGGGCGGCGGGCTGAGTCCGGCAAACGCCCGGGTGTTCACCCTGCGCCTGCCGGCCCACAAGGACGCCCTGGAAGGCCAGATGCCGAAAATCGCCGCCTTCCTGCTGGCCAAGAAACTGCAGCCGGGGCTTGGGAACCCTCAATCCTTCCGCCCCGAGAAAATCAGCCTGCTGGCTGAAGCGCTGTCGGGGATGCTGGATCATGACGGTCCTATGCCAGTGGCGCTTCGCAACGAGATCGAAGGCGATTTCTGCGCCTCCGCCGTCCATGTGGCGGAAGAAGCCGGGGATCTTGCCGGGCTGGACCGCGTGATCGCCTTGAGCAGGGAGCATCTCACCGAAGGGGCGGTTCAGGAGAATCCCGAACGCGCGATTCAGGCCCGGATGAATATCGGGCGGGCCCTGTTGGCGCGCGCGGCGAAGAAGTACGAAGCCGAACTGGTGCGCGAGGCGATCGGCTATCTCTCGCAGGTCGTCGAAGCGCTACGCACCGATCCGTCCATCATGCGCGCGCAGGCGGCCTCCGACGCCATGTTCAAGGCGCAGAGCCTGATGGAAACGCGCAAGCGCTTCGCCGTGAATTTCGGAACCTAGGCCCCCAAAAATCAGACAGAGAGGCCGACCGGGCAGGACACGCCCGTTCCGCCGATGCCGCAATAACCCGCCGGGTTCTTGGCGAGGTATTGCTGGTGGTAGTCCTCTGCGAAATAGATCTTGTCCAGAGGGACCAGCTCGGTCGTGATCTTTCCGGCATGGCCAGCCTTGACGAGGGACACTTCATAGGCCGCGATCATTTTCCGGGCCGTCTCGGCCTGCGTGTCGCTGGTCGTGTAGACGGCTGAGCGGTATTGCGTGCCGATGTCATTGCCCTGGCGCATGCCCTGGGTCGGGTCATGGTTTTCCAGGAAGACTTTCATCAGGCCCTCGAACGTCACGATGGCCGGATCGAAGATCACATCGACGACTTCGGTGTGGCCGGTATGCCCGCTGCAGACTTCCTCATAGGTCGGGTTCGGCGTGTATCCGCCGGCATATCCGACACGGGTGAGCCAGACGCCATCCTGTTGCCAGAACTTGCGTTCTGCGCCCCAGAAACAGCCGAGCGCGAACACAGCGCGCTCAAAACCTGCTGGAACATCGGCCAGCAAGTCCCGGCCATTCACGAAATGCGTATCGGCCGTCGGAATCGCCTGATCCCGGCCTTTCAGCGCAGTTTCCGGTGTCGGCATCGTAGCGGGTTTGCGTGTGAACAGCATGGCGGCCTCCTTCAGCTGTTCTTTCATATGGGACCTTGCTGCTGCAACGGCAATCACAGTCTTGCGAGGCGCGTCCCCATAAGTTAGAGGGACCGCTGCTGGAAACGGTGAGGTGGCCGAGTGGTCGAAGGCGCACGCCTGGAAAGTGTGTAGGCTAGCAATAGTCTCCAGGGTTCGAATCCCTGTCTCACCGCCAGCTAGAAACGAAAAATATCTGCCAGCCAGCGAAGCAGGGGCCGGTGGATCGTCGTTTCAACGGCCGCGCCGGGCGCATCTGCAAACTCTTCCGACAGCCGGATACCGAGCTGGGCATAGCGTTCGGGGTTGAGATCCCGGTTGAAAAGCTTGTTTTCGCTCGATAGCTGGATGGTCGCACTGATATCGGTGATCGTTGCGTTCCGGTCCCGCCGGCCGTCGGCCAGCCTGACACTGACGCGCTGGCCGACCTTCAGGCGCCTTGCGTCAGAATGCTTCACAAATGCCGAGACCATGCGCGTTTCGCCCATCGCCTCAAGGCGCATGAGCGGTTCCTGCGCCGTCACACGTTCACCCGGCAGCCGAATGACTTCTGACACACGGCAATTGCAGGGGCTGACCACCGACAATTCATTGAGGCGGCTTCTGAGGCCGTCTATTCTGACCTCGGCTGCCGCGATCTCCTGTTCGACTTCAGGAATGGCCACCTGCAGGGTTGCCGGTTCATATCCCGTTGCCCGCGCATTGCCGACGAAGAAGCCGGACCGGGCGCCGCTGAGCCGCGACCTTGCATCTTCGACATCGCGTTCCGCCTGGGCGATACGCTCGGTGATCTCCGCAACGGCTTGTTCGGCATTGGTGCGGACACTGAGGGGGACAAGGCCGGGCGTGGAAACCGATCTCAGCTTTTCCACTTCGGCCTTGGCGGCCGCGAGCGAATCCCGCAACTCGTCCCGGCGCGCTTGCGCCTGCTGGAGCGCCCGAACCGCCTGCGCCGATTCCGTCTGCAACATGCCGCTGCGGCCAGCGAGGATCGCCTGCAGCCCCTCCAGCCGAACTTCCATGACGCGCTTTTCAGCCTCGGCGTCTGCAAGCTCTGCTTCGAGCGGCCCGTTTGAGAGGGTTGCGATCGCATCACCCGGTTTTACCATAGTGCCTTCCCCGGCAAGGATGTTCCTCACCACTGAGGGCTCCGGCGCGCTGATCTCGATCAGCTGCGTGTCTACCCAGGCTGCAACGCTGCTGATGCTGGTCATGGCCAGGATGGAGGCTCTGGCGCTCAACAGGGCCAGTACGGCCAGGAGCGCAAAGACGCCCCGGCGGACAAACACTTTGCGCCGCCCGATCTGAAGTGCGTGGTCGATCTCTTCCTCGCTGCTCGCAGAAGAAGTTCCTGTGCTGACATTGCGGAGAATGCCGTCGACGCTTTTCAGCTTGCCGGAAATATGTGCACTGGAAATAAAACCCAGTGCACGCACCTCTTCAGGGGAGAGGCCTGTGAAAGTGAATGCGGCTTCGCGCTTCTCCGGATAGATCCGCAGAAGCTCCGACAGCGTCTCGAACCTGAATTCGAAATCGGAAATCTGGACAGAGACTGTCGTGCGGACCTTTTCTCCTGCCAGCGCGAGTTCACGCACTTCACCGATCCTGAAGCCGCTAAGGGACCAGTCCAGCGCCGGGTAGGCGTGGCCGTTGATCTCGATGGTCAGGGGCGCGGAATAGCGCGGATACTTGCGCTTGTCGCGTCCGGCCGCCTCCATCGCATCTCCCAGCGACACGAAGTCTGAAACCGCTTCCGTCTCGGACGGTTGGTTCGTCTGTGTGTCTCCGGGGCGTCTTTCTGCGCTCATGATGGTCGGCTCAGGTTCTGGCTGTGATTGCCGCCAGAGTTATCATCGAACAGATGAAGATCATGATAACCAGTCCCTTGAGCCAGTCTCCGAACATCGACGTCCGCAATTGCTGGACGGCTGCCGCGCCGGTGTCGATATTCTGACGGGTCCATTTTTGTCGATCGAGATGGAACAGGACCTGTATCTTGATGAACGAGCCCACGAATTGCTGATGTAGCAGGAGCAAAGGCACAAACGGCGAGGCCTGTCCGCCCTGATGGACGACATTGACCGTCTGGATGAACCGCGTCGCGAGGACGATGGACAGGTAGGCCGGAAGCGCAATCCATTGGCCCTGCAGCAGGAAGAAAGTGAGGAAGACTGGACCGGTCAGGCTTGTCCACATGCTGAGGCGCTGGTCCACAAGACACCACCAGGTAAACAGACCCATGCGCCTGGGGCCCAGCAGGATCGCCCGGTCGGAATTGCGCAGCATGTTGCCGAACCATCGCTGCATCAGCCGCGCGGAGGCGTTCAGGAATCCGCCTTTCGGCAATTCTTCCATACAGCTGACATAGGTGTCGGGCAGGTAGATCATTGCCCATCCATCTTTCAGGCAGTGATACCAGGTCGACTTGTCATCACCCGTCAGCATCGGGAGCTTCCCAAGCCGCCAATGGTTCAGAATGTCCAGCTGCAGGCGGTCGACAAAGGCCGTGTCCAGCGCGACATTTGCCCGGAAAACTGAAAATCGCCCGGTCAGGCAAAGAACCCGGCGGGAGAGACTCAACGAGCTCATATACAGGTTTCTCAGCCCAAACCGCATGGCGTACCAGGCCTGTGCCAGGCTGCCGCCACGCACTTCCGCCGTGTTGTTGACCGTCAGCGCAGCCAGGTCCGGCATCAGGGTGAAGAAGGGGCAGGTTTTCTCCATCAGGCCGGGCGTGACGACGGTATCGCCGTCCATGAGGATCACGATCCCTTCGCCGGTTTCATTGCTGCGCTGCAGGGCCCGCAGCGCGGCCGCCATCGCATCGCGCTTTCCGGTTCCGAGCTGGAGCTGGGTGATGAGATCGATATGTCCCGGAAGCTGCGCGTCGTCGAAAATCTGGTGGATGAGGCGGGCGTCGCCATCATCGGTCACCGATGCCACCACCGTGGCCGGTACACCATAAGCCGCGAGCTCCTGAAACAGGGAAGAGTAGACGTCGAAGTTTTCCGATGCCGACATCTGATAGGAGGTGACAACAACACCGATGTGTTCCGGCGGCGTCGAAGGATCTTCGGCGACCCTCCGGGCCTGCCGGCGCAAGCGGGGAAAGACTGTGTTCCTGTAGTGCTCTGCCCGCAAAAAGTGCGTCAGCTGCCAGCCATATCGCCAGGTCGCAATGAGCCCCAGTGGCATGACAACATCATTCATTTCCCGAACGGGCGATTGCGACAGGGTCACGGCAAGCAGGAGCAGGAATGCTGTGATGTAGGCGGACCAACTTATAGAGTAGGTGGCGAACGCCGCATAAATGCGCAGGACTTCATTACTCGCCCGATTGGCTGCGCCTGCCAGCCATCCTGTCGCGTCTCGCCATGGTGCGGGAAGGGAAATCGTCCCTGAACGCATTCTAAACACCGTTTACTCTACAAACCCAGCAGCTTGTCCGGCATTAGTATTTAGATTGTGTTCCCTTGCTGGTCGCGGTCCGGCTGGGCGCACGGATGATCCTGCCCCGAGGCGGCGGGCGCCAGTGCCTGACCGTCCGTTTCGGAGACGAGGCCGAATGCGTCGATGCGCTCGCGCCCTTCTCCGGTCGGCGCGGCATAGTACGCCCGTTGGGATGCTGCGCGTTTCCGGAAAAAAGGCCGCGTCGCCAGCTTGAGCAAAGCGAAGAGTGGCACGAGAGTGACGATGATGGTGATCAGGAACAGAATATAGAAAAGCAGGACGCTCCGGCGGAAAAAAGATCCGGGTCGCCCGAGAAACCGCAACAGGGCGCCCCAGAGGATGAAGCTACGCTTCCCGAATTTCTCGGAATCGATGAGGCGTTCGTTGATGGTGATGGCCCCCGTCCCGTCCAGCATGGGGTGGAGATCGTCAGGTGTTCGCTTTTCCAGTCCGGACTCTATTGCATGACCGAAGCGTGAGGCATCCTTGATGTCGGTATCGGAAATGCCCGCCTCAGGGATCTGTCCGCCCAGCCAGGGGCCTTTCCGGCCGGTGAGCATCCAGAGCGGTGTCGAGAAAAATGTCAGCATGCTGTGCGCAGAGTCTGTCAGCACGATGTTGTCGATCAAGTGGGCATCCAGCCGGGAGAGATGAACCTTCATCCGCTCCTGGGCCATCAGCCACATATTGCGGCATCCGATGATCGTGATCACTCGTCGGCCTGCCAGGAGGCGCTGGGCGTCCCTGCTTTTCAGGAATGACATCATCGGCTGTGCCACGGACAGGAACCATGGCTGATAGGCGAGGAGGACGAGATCGAAATCGGCCTCGCATTCGGGCGCGCCGTCCGGCCAGTCCAGAGTGAACGGTACAGCGACTTCGCCCACGGTTTCGGGAAAAACATCGAAGAATGGCAGGATTGGCCAGGGGAAAGGGTAGGGGCGCGCAGGGCGTATGTTGACCCGGACAATCTCGATCGAACTGTTTGTGCACAGCGGGGCGCAGATGCTGTCCAGAATCCGCTGGAGCTGTCCGGTTTGTGAGTAGTTGAGGGCGAGAATCCTGTGCGTTCCGCTCATTGTCTTCCCCGAGACCTTTCGCCGGCCCCTCTCCTAAAAAAAGAATGGCAATACAGCGCCAAGTCGTTCCCGATGTTTGAGTGTTTGGCGGCTGCAGGCAAGCCGGAAGCGGGATTTTCTCCTCTCAACTTGCCATTGAAGATGGGGAGTTTCCGAATCCGGAAGAGCCAATTTGAAGGTTGAAAGTTGAAAGTGTTACTGGCATGAATGGCAGGGAGGGGGGGACAAGGCACCCTTCAATCTAGATTTGTTTTTTGACAGGAGGTTGTCATGACTGTTTCCGCCCTACGCGCGCGCGCGCTCAGCACGAAATCGATGGTAGCGCTGCTCGCTGCAAGCGCTCTGTTCACGACCAGCGCATGCACGACGACGGGAACGGATGGCAATGGTAGCACGGTCATTGGCGGTCTGATCGGTGCAGCCACCGGGTATGCAGGCTGCCGCTTGGCAAGCGCGAACGACACAGAAATGGCGGCCTGCATTATCGGCGGAGCGGCCATCGGCGCAGCGATTGGCAACCAGCTCAGCAAGAGTGCCAAAGAAAAGCGCGATGTTGCGCTTGCGCAAGCTGTTGAGTCTGGCGAGTCCACCACCTGGACGGATCCGGAATCCTCTACGTCCGGCACGATTGAGGTGCTGAGCGGTCCGACACCGAATGCAAGTGGAGAGGGGACCTGTCAGAGTTACAAGGAAACCTACAGCGGTGCATCAGAAGCCAGCACCTATTCTGTCTGCAAGGACGCCTCCGGTCAGATCATCATTGACTAGGGCAGGCACTTTAACACCGCTGCGGGGAAGCAGGGCAGCCGACTGATGAAGTTTGTCCACAGATTAGCGGTTCTGTTCACTGCAGCGGTTTCAGCTTGTGCAAACAGTTCGGGGGAGACGCGCGTGCTTGTTGCGCCTCCTCCGCTTGAGGACGTCGTCCGGGCAACCATGCTGGCCGGCGGACCGCGTCCGCAGTCCATCATTGCCAGTGGGTATTTTATCAATACGCGTGGCGATCTGCTGACCAATGCGCATGCCGTCGTTGCCTGTAGAGAGCTTTATGTCGTCGGGCCTGACCGGGATCCGGTCCCGGCAACCCTGCTGGCGGTGGATACCCGCATAGATGCCGCCATTCTCCGGGTGAAGGGTGTCGGGCCGGTCCCATATTTGAGCCTCCGGTCCGGCCTGCCGGACTATGGTGGCACCGTGTCTGTCATCGGGTTCCCGTCGGATCGCGCTTACGATGAGCGTGCGCTCATCCAGGGGGGCAAACTGGAAGAAGGTCCACCTGGCCGGCGGTCGATGCTGGTCGTCTCCGCCGACCTCGATCCCGGACAGTCCGGTAGCCCGATCATCGGACCAGATGGATATGTCTCGGCGATGGTGGTCGGTCGAATGGGGGATAATCGGAATCTGACGGTCGCGACATCCAGTGACGCGCTCGCCCGGTTTGCCGCTTATGCTGGCCTGGTGGACAATTCTGGTATTGTTCCCATTCAGCGGTTCCAGCCAATCGGAACCGATATGGACCAGAAGTGGCTTCCGGGCAGCCCGCGCCTGCTGATGAACCGTCAGGTGCTTGAAAACATGTCTGGCGCTGTGACCAGGGTGGAATGCCGATGAAATTGCGGCCGCGAATCCTGGCGACCAACGCATTTATCGTGGCCCTTGCCCTGCCTGTGGCGGCTCAGGTTGCCGGGCTCAATAATTTTCCGTCTGCCGACTATGAGGCAATGAACGGAAGTTTGAAGAGCCTTCTGAGATACTCCAACGGTCAACCCGCGGTTCGGAATTGGCGGAATGCGACGAGCGGCGCGCATGGTGAGATCAAGCTTGGCGCAAGCCGGATTCGTGGAGAGTGGATTCCGGGATGTGTGGGCAGCGAATGTTCCCAGATCTGCGCCCGGTATGAGTTTACGTATACCTGGAAAAACAATCCGCGTGTTGCGTCGGAATACCGGGGGGTTCGCTGTCATAATGGGAGCAATAACTGGTTCGACCTGGTTGCTGAAGAAACACTCAAAGGCAGCGTGCCGCTGCCGGAATCTGAAGTCTGGAAAGTGACGACCAGGCCCGCACCTGTAACTCGGCCGTCGTCTCCTCCGCCGCCACCTCCTGCAGCTTCGCCTCCTCCACCGCCGTCACCGCCTCCACCGCCGTCACCGCCTCCACCGCCGTCACCGCCTCCACCGCCGTCACCGCCTCCACCACCACCTCCTCCTCCACCCGCGGCTTATGTTCCGCCTGCGAAGGATGTACTGGTGTTCAAGAATGTCCTGTCCGCGTTGCGCTACTTCGATGGTAAAGTGGACGGGGAATACAGCGACGACCTCAAGCAAGCGATGTATGAGTTCCTGCTTGACGAGACCGGGGATGAGGATTTGGCGCGCCAGGGGGCAGAGCGCCCGGACCAGTCAATCCGCGACATCATCGATGCCGCCGATCGCAGGCGCCAAAGCCAGAAGTATGAAGCGTGCAGCCTGACGGATGAGGCAACTGCCGTGTGCTTCGGACCGGCGGAATAGGTCTTACGCTTCAGCGCCGGAACAGGTGGCTGGCGGCTTTGTCGCGTCAGTCGTCCTGTACCGGAGTCTAATCTGACGGAGCTTCCGGCTGGATGGAGGTCCGGGAGTTTTCCGCAGTTTCCTCTTCGACAGGCTGAGGCTCAGGCAGCGCGTCGTCCAGTCCCGGAATGTCTTCCGGCTGAAGTTGTGGCGCAGTGTCGACAGGGGAGGCGGGTGCCGCTTCGTCATCCAGATTCAAGGGATCCGCGGTGCTGTCCTGATCGTCCGTTTCGGTTGCCAAGTCATCCGGGCTGGCGTCTCCAGCATCCAGCTCGGTGGAAGGTTGAGGCGCAACCGGCAAGCTGGTTTCCGGCTGCAAATCCTGGTCTGGTGACGGCGGAGGAGTTGAGCGGGGCCACGCGACCCATGCCAGTACGGCAATCGTAACGGCGGCAACAATCGCCAGAACCGTCCACACCCAGCCGGGAAGCACACTTGATCCCGCGCTTTCCGGGACTGGCGGAACGGAAGATGGTTTGCGAGCGTCCGGCTTCACCAGAGTTTCTGCGTGTCGAGGGTCGCGGTCGGAGCCGCCGGGCATCAGGATAACCGCGACCGTCACATTGTCCTGGTTTTTGCGGTCGTGGTGTAGCACGTTATCGATGAGCTTCTGCGAAATCGCTTCGGCATTGGTTGGCGCGCTTTTTACCACAGATACAATTTCAGATGGTGACAGAGTATCCAGTCCATCACTCGCCAGCACCACAACGGCCCCCGGCGGCGCGGTAATCCAGTCTTCCGGATGGTCGATCATGTCGATTGCGCCACCCGAAACGGCACTGCGCAAGGCATTTCGGCGCGGGGCGTTCCTGGCTTCTTCTTCCGTCATCTGACCGTCGGCGACCATGTCGGCATAGGCGCCGGCCATGGAGTGGTCCTGGTTGAGACGCGTGATCCTGTCACCGTCGATCAGCCAGAGGGGGGAATCCCCGACGCTGATCCAGCGTATCTGCGAACCAACGATGGAGAGCCCGACCAGGGTGCATCCCATGCCTTCCATTTCAGGCGCTTTCGCGACTTTTGCCTTGATCGCTTCATTCGCTGCGAACAGCGCGTCTTTCTCGCGTGCGCGAATGGATTCAACGCCTTTCGCGGACACATGATCAAGATAAGTCGACACGGCGATGGTGGCGGCCTGACGTCCGCCGACATGCCCCCCCATCCCGTCGGCCAAAACGATGGCAGCGGGCAGGCGAGTGGATACATCGCCATTGTCCTGGAAGCCAATCTGGTCTTCCTGGTAAGGCCTTTTGCCCTGATGTTGCCGGTGTGCAAAGACCGGGCCCTGATTATCCGAGAGATCGCTTGCCGTGCTCGCCAAGAAAAGGTCCTCACACTGGTGTTTTCTGGCTTATGACCATTCAAAGGAGCTGCCGCACAAGGGGATGAACCGGAATGTTGTTGCTCCAATGACGATGTGCTCTTCGCCATTCAGCTGGGTCGGCTGGAGAATGGGGTCATCGCCGATATAGGTCAGATTCGTCCCTTCGCCGTGATTGATAAAGAAGCGCTTGGACTTCGGGTCGTATGTGATGGTGCAGTGTACGGACCGGGAGATCTCCTCATCTCCAAAATCGGCGCGCAAGCGGGCGTCTGCGCCGCGGCCCAGCGTATTGCGGCCATGACCGAGTTGGAGAACTTCGCCGCGTCCGGGACCTTCCACAACAACGAGCCAGCCGACGGGCGGGTCGTCCGCAGCCGTCGATCGCTTGGGTGCATTTGCCGATTCGGCAGGTGTATCGCCGAGCCGGCCGACAATTCGCGTGCGGTCATCGTCGTCGGCAGGTGCGCTGCGCCCGCCGGAGGAGGCAGCGCCACCTGTCAGGGAGCCGGTCGACTGGACGGTAGGTGTATCATAATCCGCTCCCAGGCTTCTTGAGCCGCTTGTGGAGTCATCCGGGTTCCCAGGCTGGACGCCACGCAGGCTACCGCTCGTGCCGCTGCCTGTCTGCTGGGTTGCGTCGTCGCCGGTTGAATCGTCGATCATTTTTCCGTCAGGGCCGCGTCGAACCACCATTTTACGTCTCCTATTTCGCCCATAGTCTATTGATGAGATTGTCGAGGCAGTATTGCGCTGACTTGTTCAGGGCGAGTTCTTCCATTTCCTGGGCAACATGCATCAGTAGGACCAATACGGAAGATAGCATAAGTGCCACAAGAGTCGTGTTAAAAGCGACGCCCAGATCGCGTGTCAGCGCTTGCATCCATTCCCGCAAGGCTTCGGAGTCGCCAACATCCGGAGGGTTGCCGGCGGTCGAAAGCGCCAATGCGATTCCGATCACGGTCCCAATGAATCCGAGCGTGGGGATGAACCAGGCGAAATAACGGATCATGTTATATCGCATGTCGATTTCATGTTGGATGAGGTCGGTCGAGGACGTCAGGATTTCATTTGCCTGACTGACGCTCAGGGACGATTGGAACTGCCAGATGACGCGCACAATAAGGCGCTGGAGGAAAGAGTTGCGGGAATTGAGATGCTCCCGCGCGCGGGAGGCAAACGGCGCAAGATCTTCAGAGCGCAGCATCGTTTCGTCATCTTCGGGCAACAAGTGAGCCCGCGTCTGGCGGCCATCATTGCCTGCACTATGTATGCGTACAACAAGCTCGGCAAACGCGCTGAAGAAGATGAGCCACATAAAGTTTTGTACAGTGAACGGATAGGGGAACCGTCCGCCCCGGTCCAGAAGAACCTGCGCGGCGACGGAATCTTCCGGAAGTATGACCGTCAGGAGCGCGACCACGGCGATGCCAATGAAGAGCCCGACAGCCCACGCAAGATAGCGGTTGTTTTTTGCCCGATCGTCTGCGCGGTTTGCGATCAGAGTGCTCATGTCATTCTCCGTCCTAATCCTTCAGCACAGCCAGAAGCACTGATCCAAGAAAGGAGTTGGAATCCAGAACGTATTCTCCTCCTCCCTCCTCAGTCAGCTTTTTCAGGTAGCCAGCTGCATCCGATTCCGTGCTTTGTGTCCGGACAAAAACAGATGAGACCTGTCCGCCTCTGCCGCGAAAGGCGCGAGCCTGGCTGAACGTCGTGTTCCATTTACTTCGGTAGGCAGCATTGTCCGAGACGATGATGATGACCTTCTTCTGCGACTCGGTCCGCCACGGCTCTCCGACGGCAGAGTTCAGCGCAATGTCGATGGCCTCCTGGCTGTCGGTATTGCAACTTGTGTAGTTTCGCGCCTGCATTTGCCGGACGAAGGATGCCAGTTCGTTTGTGTTCGCGGTGTTGATACGCTTGAGTCCCCGGGAGCGCATGACCCGGCTGCCTTCGCATCTGTCCTTGAAGTCGATCACGCCAATGGCAGCTGAATCCGTGATGGAGTCGAGGATCTCGGATAGCACATAAATATCGGCTTTCAGGGAAGAGACCTGATTTTCCATCGAGCCGGTCGTGTCGACGGCGATCATGACGTCAACGGGAGGTATCTTCCGGTTCTGGGTCAGCTCCTGAATTTTTTTCTGTGCATCTTCCAGCGCCGACTGGGTCTGTTCGAGTTCCTCTTCCGCCGCGGCCCGTGCCGCCTGCTCGGATTCAAGTTCCTTTTTGATGTCTGCCACTCGTTCCGCGCTGTCGCCCGTATTCGGGAAATAGGGGATCATGATCACTGTGAGCAGAATGAACGCGCCGAGGGCCGACGCGAACAGGTCAAGCGCGGACATGGAGAAGATAGAGATCTCGCGGCGGTTGCTTCGCATCAGAGGCTTTCGATATCGCCGGTTATCGGGTTTCGCCGCACAGCATGCGGACGGACCAGAGCGGGGCCTTCAGAGCTGTCATTCCCGCCACTGGACGTGGGGCTGGGCGGGACTTGCTTTTCAAGTCCTTCGATCCTGGTTGCGATGTTCGACATTTTGGTTTCATGACGACCGAAGCGTACCGTGTCGCTTGAAGAGATGATGGCCTGGCGGATCCGGGACCAGCCGGAATTTTCCCGGCGCCAGGTGCCGCCCGTGCTATTGCAATCTACGACATAAAATTGGCCCTGCGGGCTTACCGTGATTTCAGCGTGACGCCGGGAGACGGACTTGTCGGCAATCCGGAGCTCGCTGCTTGCGCCGCGTCCCACCGTGTAGGTCCGAATCCCGCTGGTTGAAGTTGCCATCTCCGTCACCCCTTGCTGATCGAGATATCAAGTTTGCCGAGACGAATTTCCTGACCGGGCCTGATTTCCTTCGGATCGAATGGTTTCAGTGCATGGCCATTCACGCGTGTGCCATTCGTCGAGTTCAGGTCCTCGACAAAATATTTTCCGGCAACCCAGAAGAAGCGCACGTGCCGACGGGACAATTCCGGATGGTCGAGCGCAAGTTCGGAGAAGGCGCCAGAGCGTCCGAGTACCATGCCGTAGGGGTCTGCCAGACCATGCCGGTCGGCGGAAAGCTGGAACGGGCGGCCACTCCCGTCAAAGCCTGATAACTTCAGATCATGGCCCGCCGCCGCAGCTTGGGGAGGCGCGACCGCTGGCCGTTCGTTTGAAGGGGTTGCTTTGGGTACTGGTTTCGGCCGATGGGTTTCGGGTGGGGGAGGTGAGGCCTGCGGTCTGTTGGCGCGCAGGATCAGAAGTGCTGCAAGACTGGCGACAAGCGCGAATACGCCGCCGCCGATCAAAAGGGCGGTCGTTGTCGGCAGCTCTGAAAGTTTGAAAGCGTTGGCGCTGTCTGTATCGTCGCCTTCGCTGTCGTCGGCCGCGCCAGTGTCAGGATCGACGAGTTCGCCGTCAGCGTTGCAGGTTTGCGGCGACAGGTCGAGCGCCACACCAAGGCTTTGCAGCATCGGGGTGGCTTCATTCACGGAAGAAGACCAGTTCACGCCGGCGGCGCCGACAACCACATCTCCATGCACCTGGCCCAGGGAGATCTGGGTATTGATCGCAATCACACGCTCGCATTTGTCGAACAGCGGACCACCGGAATTCCCTTTGTTCACATCCGCATTGTGCTGGATGATCTTCAGAACGGGGTCGCCCTTCTTCCATGCCGCCTCAGAAACTCTGGAGACAATGCCTGAGGTGAGGGTGGCGTCCCAGAGCTGGTCTTCAGCAGGCAGACGATCGGCGATGCCTGGGAAGCCAAGCGCGTAGACCTCCTGACCCTTGCGTGGCACGTCGGTGCTGATCTGAACCGGGGGAAAAGCAAGCTCAGGCGGATCGAGCGCATCGCGTTTGATCTGTACAATTGCAATGTCTTTCTCTGAGCTGGCCGACCGCACCGTACCCATGAACCCGCCACTTTTATCGGCCCCCTTCATGCCGGGTATGAAGACAAGCGTGTCTCCGCTGCCGCCTTCAATGACGTGATAATTGGTCACCACGTAGCCCTCGCTGTTCACGATGAAGCCTGTGCCCCATCCTGTGAGCTTGCCTGCGGAGCTTATGTTGTAGATACGAACAGTTGAGTTTTCGACTTTCTCAACATTGAATTCGGCTGCGGCCTCTGGTGCACGGGCAATCACCAGAAGCAATACAAGCAAACCAAACCTGAAGAGCGTCCCCATTCCCATTTTCTACAATTTTCTGAAGATGAAACGGAAACGATCGAGGCGAATTTCGTCTCCGTGCGAAACCTTCTGCGGCGTATGAGGCGTCAGGCGTTTGTCGTTCACATAGGTGCCGTTACTCGAATCGAGATCTTCAACGAAGACGGTGTTGTCACGGACAAAGAAGCGGGCATGTTCACGGGAGATGCGGTCGCTCTCCAATACAACTTTAGCCCTTGCCGGATGGCGCCCGATGGTCGCGCCGCCAGCCTCTTCCGGTAGCAGCTCTCCCGGCAGGCTCAGGTTGCGATTGTCTCCTTCAAGGAGGCAGTTTGAGTAAGGCTGAACTGCCTTCGGAAGACTCCGCAGATACTCTGCTTCGGCTGCCGATTTCTCGGCCACCGCCGCAGCGTTCCTTGCCTCAAGCTCGGCGGCCTTCTGGCGCTTGCCCCGATTGTGGCTGACAAGAAAGCCGATGATCAGGACAAGGGCGGTCAGAACGCCGCCAGCAATGGCTGTCCGCCAAACATAGGTCCACAGGTCATCGATCTGGTCGTCCTTTTCAGCATTTTCCTGCTGAAGATCGTCCACCGCTTTCTTGGTGTCCGAAAGTTGGTCCTTTGTGTCGGAAAGTTCGTCCTCGGCATCGCCGAGATCCTTGCGCAGGTCATCGTTTTCCTGTCGCAGCGCATCGGATTCCGTCCGGGCTTCTTCCGCTTCCAGGCGGGCTTTTTCCGATTTCTCCTTCAGCCGGCGAGCATCGTCTTCCGCCTTTTTCAGCTGGGCTTCCGTTGCAGTCTTGTCTTTCTTGAGGGCGTCCAGCCGGTCCTGGGCCTCCTTTGCCGCTTCTTCAGTTTCCGCTTGCTCCGCTTCAAGCTCTTCTGCGCGGCGTTTGGCAATCTCTGCCTCCGAAAGGCAGCTTTCGGTGGCGCGAGAAATATTCGGTCCCGTTCCGGCGAGCAGGGCGGTGAGGGCGCCCACCGGCGCCGCAAGGCCGATGGTTTCCGGCGCAACCTCCTTGCGGAAGGACCTGCGTGAGTAGTCGGGGTCCGGATGGGACAGACCGACGAGCTGTCCGCACGCATTGAACAGGCCGCCGCCGAAACTGCGTGAGGAGGCCAGCGCGAGGTGATCAAATGCAGCTGAGTCGATCGCTGACGGATAGGCGCCTGTCGCGCCCGTAACGCGCTGCATGCCAGAGGCACCAACGAAAACCAGGCTGACGATGTCGTCCTTGCTGACGGGATCTGCAGCGGCCATTACAGGCGTGCCCCCCAAACCCACGACATGCAAAACGGCGAGCCGGTCGCCGCGGGAAATCGATTTGGCGAGGGTCCCTTCGAGCCGTGCACCATCCTTGAGCACGACTTCGATCTTGTCGGCGCCGCGCAGGGACAGGGCAACCGTTGCGACCGTGTCAGCTCCCGTCACGACGCCAGTTTGCAGATAGGCGACTTTTCCGCCGTCGGTCACTTCGATGCCGACAATGCTGTCCTCGACGAGGGCCATCACGTCAGCACGTTCTTCCTGTTGGGGGGCAGGGACGTTGACGGGATCATCAGGTGTGGGCGTTTGCGCTTGGGCCAGCGGCGCACCAAGCCACATAAGCCCTCCCAATACAATCGCACCGGTCCGGCGGAAGCCCGACCTGAACGTTTTGGCCGCTTGCATCAAATTCTCCCCACACCCCCGGCCTGCGAAAGCTTCAAAGTGATCATGCGTGCTCGTGCATGGGTCCCGGCAAGGTGCCATGCTGCTCGACACAACCTCTGTTTGAACGTCCGCCTGCCAGCAAAAATCGTCAGTTCAATCTGCTTCATCGAAGTTTGGGCGTCAACTTGCCCACGCAAACCGTAGCGACATTTATTCAAAAAAAAGCAAGTATGTTCGGGCGTTTCTATCTTGAAACCCTTTGCCGTAATCGGGAAAAGTGAATACAAGAAATTGACCCGGAGACCACGCGGCCAGTATTCGGAGGGGACATGAGCGGCACTGAAAGCAATTTCCTGCCCACGGGGTATGTGCTGCAAGGCTATGAGATCGTGAAGAAGCTCGGGGAAGGCACTTTCGGTGTCACTTACCTCGCGCGTGACGTCTCGCTCGACTCGCTTGTCGCGATCAAGGAATATTTTCCCATCAATGGCGCGGTCCGCCGGTATTCGGACATGCACATTGTTCCGCGCGACGACGCCTCGCCAGCCTCGTTCGACAATGGTCTCGAGGGGTTCCTTCGGGAGGCAAAGACGCTGGCCTTGTTCCCCAACGAACCGAACATCGTGAAAATCCTTCGTTTCTTCAAGGAAAACGGCACGGGCTATTTTGTGATGCCGTTCATCCAGTCCCGCGAATTGAAGGCAGTGATCGCCTCCGAAGGGACATTGTCGGCCGACTATGTCCGGAACATGCTGATCAAACTGATCGGCGGGCTGGAGAAAGTGCATGCGGTTGGATATCTCCATCGGGATATCAAGCCGGCCAATATCCTGATTGCCGACAACACGGCTGAACCGATCCTGATCGATTTCGGCGCGGCGCGTCACGCCATGGGCGAAGATGCGCAGAAGGATCTCAGTGTCATTCTCACGGAAAGCTTTGCCGCGCCGGAGCAGCATGATCCTTCCGCAAAACTGTCAGCCCCCGCAGACATTTTCGGGCTTGCCGGTGTTGCCTATAATTGTCTCGTCGGATCGCCACCGCCAAAGTGCGCTTTTCGGAGCGGGCGAGATCCCTACGAGCCGCTTGTGCCGCGTGCATCCAATGCGATGGAGCAGAATCTGTTCGCCGCAATCGATTGGGGTCTGCAGCTTGATGACCGGAAGCGGCCGCAGACGCTGGCAGAATGGCGTGACGGAATTCAGCATGGTGTCTCGGGCGCGTCACAGGGCCTGAGCGGCGCCAGAAGCGGCGATGGTGACCAAACGCTCGTGGTCGGCCGGTCATCGGGACGAAGCACCGGGTCGAATGATGACGCAACGATGGTTGTAAACCGGCCGAACAGCCCAGCGTCGCCTGATCCTGCAACCCGTCAAGCCGCCGGCGCGAAGGCCGGAGTGCGGGGGCCTGCCGTTTTCGCGGGGGTCGCCCTGGCGGCGTTGTTGCTGGGGGGCGGCGCCTTTGTGGTGTTGAATAATGACTCGGATGGTGATGCGGACGTCTCAACCGCCGACGTGACCCGGAATACGACCGTCGTGAGCACTGCCTGGCAAAAGCTCGATCTCCCGCAAGACGGCAGCTACGAGCAAATCGGTTTCGAAGCTGACAAACCGTTCCGTATTCGGGTTGACGGCAATACCTATCTCATCGACTCCACAACCTACGGGCTGCCAACAAGGCTGGGGGATCTGAGTGCGGAATATGTCGAGGTGAGGGGCCTCGAACCACAAACAAGTATCACAATGCTGTATTAAACTCGTAATCCGAGATAGCGGCTCCTGAATGGTGCCGCATCGTGGAATTGGGTGCGGGGGCGTAAGGGGACAATCGGGTTTGACGTTTCACATAGAGATTCGGAACAGGGGGAACATCAGTGTCGAAGGATATGGCCGTTGGCTGATCGGACGTCTGCCAGAAGCCGACCTGTCCTTTCCTGACGACCCCTTTTGCTCCCGCCAGGCCGCTTACCTGATTGTTGACGAGACCGGCGTGTATGTGGAGCCGGTACCGGACGCGTCCGTCTTTCGTGTCGATGGCGTGTCCATTACGCGGCGCACGAGCCTTAAGGACGGAAGTGTCCTTCAGTTTGGCGAACAGGTTCTGACCATATGGGGGTTTCAGGCGCCAAAGAAGGCTGCGCCGCCGCAACCCTCGTCAGAGGCAACATTCGTCCAGCCAAATCCAGCCACGTCTGGTCAGCAGAAATCCAGTGTGCCGCAGGCGGGTGGCGCTCTCGAGATGACTGCATCCCCGCTTGTTATTGGCCGCAATCCTGGTCCCAATGGGGCGACGTTGTCCCATCCTTCGGTTTCGAGACTTCATGCGGAGATCGGACTGCGTGGAAATGAGCCTTATGTCCGGGACAAGGGCAGCACCAACGGAACCTATGTGAATGGCCGCCGAATTCACGGTGCCGTAGCGCTGGCAGAAGGGGACAATGTCAGTATCGGCCCATTTGCGTTCCGGTTGCGTGGGGCTGTGCTGGCGCCGGTCGAATTCGATGCCGGCGCCCCAATACTCGAAGCCCGCAACCTGTCTGTTGATGTCAAGAACCGGGCTGGTGGAGGCATGCTGCGCATTCTCGACAATGTCAGCCTGTCGATCCCTGAGGGGCAGTTCGTTTGTATTGTCGGATCATCCGGGTCCGGAAAATCAACCCTTATGAACCTTCTGGCCGCGCGCACGCTCCCGACGAGCGGTGAAGTCGACATGAAGGGGACCAATCTTGCAGCCAATTTTGCAGCCCTGAAGCATGATATTGCCTATGTGCCGCAGAACAACGTGCTGCACGAGTCTCTCACATTGCGCCAAGCGCTGACTTACGTAGCCAGGCTTCGCCTTCCACCTGACATGAATTCCGGTACGCGTAACGGTATCGTGGAAGACGCGGCCGATGCGGTCGATATGCGTGAACGCCTCGATATCAAGATCAAGGATCTGTCTGGCGGTCAGAAAAAGCGGGCAAGTCTGGCCAGCGAAATCCTGTCTTCACCCGCAGTCTTGTTCCTCGATGAGGTGACATCCGGCCTGGACGAATCGACGGACCGGGAAATCATGGCGTTGATGCGAAAGCGCGCGGATGCCGGAATGACCGTGATCTGCGTGACACACACATTGGCGAATGTCCTGAACTTTTGCGATACTCTGATCGTCATGGGGAAGGGCGGTATACCGACATATATCGGACCGCCCAGAGGTGCGCTGGACTTTTTCGGTGTCGAAGTTCTCGGCGAAATTTTCGATCAGATCGGTGCCGAGGGTGGTCCGGCGAAGTGGCGGGAGCGCGCCTATCAGCAATTGCCCGCAATGCGGCCGGACGAAAAACGCAGCGCGACTTCGCAAGCTGTTGATAAACTACCCGTCACAAAGCGGCGCTCGGGCCTGTTGCGGCAATGGGCGATTCTGACGGAACGAAATGTCCGGCTGACTTTGGCCGATACCAAGAACCTCGTCATGGCACTGATTCAGAGCCTGATGATTGGCGCGATGCTGGGCTATGCCTATTCGGACTTTGGTGATCCGGGTGAAGAAATTTCTTCGCGTATCGCATTGCTGATGGCGCTCGGCACCTCAGCGCTCTGGCTGGGCACAACGACTGCGTCCAGCAATATTGTTGGAGAGGCGCTGATCTTCCAGCGGGAGCGGGACGTGAATGTTTCGACGATCGCCTTCGTGCTCTCGAAGTTCGTGGTATCCGGGATATTCACCGTTCTTCAGGTGAGTTTGGTGTTCGTATTGGCGAGTGCTTTGGCCGAGGAAATGCCTGGGGACCCGGTCGTCCAGTGGGGCTTCATGGCGCTCGGCGCGCTGATCGGCGTGACGATGGGACTCGCAATTTCTGCATTCTCCAATACGCAGGAACAGGCCAATACGATCGTGCCGCTGGCACTGATTCCGCAGCTGATCCTGGCGGGTGTGCTGGTGCCAGCCTTGCCAGAGCTGGGCGTCTGGTTCTCCAAAGCGACGATCAGTGCCTTCTGGATGACCGAGGGTATGACGGACGTCTATATCCAGTACACAGACCCGGCGCCCACGCAGATAAATGTCAGCACCGGACAGCCCGAGCCGCTCGAGGCGGAGAGCGCCGCGCTTGCCGTCATCATGCTGTTCGTCCACCTGGGCGGATGCTTGAGTGCAGCAATCTTGCTGGCCCTGAACCGGTTCAACAAACGACAGTGATGGTACAAGATTCAGGTTCGTAGAATGACGAACGGCGCGCTGCACGGCTTGCAGGAAGGATACCCAGAATGAGAGATGTATACATTTCGAGTACAGGAATTTTCCTGCCTGGTGATCCGGTCCCCAGCGACGAGATGGTCGACTATATTGGCTCCATCGACAAAAAATCCCCGCGACTTGGTGATTTTGTCTTGCGGCTCAATGGGATCAAGACCCGGCACTATGCCATCGACAAGTCCCAGAACCTGCTGCACTCCAATGCCGAAATGGCCGCCAACGCCGTTCGCAATGCGCTGGCGGAAGCCAATCTGGATGTCGATGACCTGCAGATGCTGAACACGGCGACGACAATGGGCGACCTCATTGTTCCCGGTCATGCCAGCGCCGTGCATGGCGAACTTGGCGGCGGCCCGATGGATATTGCCAGTTTCCAGAGCGTTTGCGCCAGCGCCATGATGGCGGTGAAAAGCGCCTGGGTGAACGTTGGCTCCGGCCTGATGGACAATGCTGTCGCCGTCGGTTCTGAACTGCCTTCCATCCGGTTTCGCCCGGCCGTCTACCAGCCTGCGCTCGAATGCCTGCAAGATCGCAAAGCCCGGATGTCAGCCGAATTCCTGCGCTGGACTCTGTCCGACGGTGCAGGGGCCGCCGTGTTTGAAGCGGAACCGCGCGGGCCGATGTCCTACCGTGTCGACCACATTGTGACTCGTTCCTTCGCTCACGTATTCGATACCTGCATGTATGCAGGAGCGGCGCCGGGACAGGTGCATGACCTGAAGAAGAACTGGAGCGCGCATGCCGAGGGTGTGCCCGGAGCCGTTGCTGACGGTGCTGTCATGCTGCTGCAGGACATGCCACTGCTGAAGGAGATATTGCGGGTCTGGGCGAACGAGGTGGCCGTCGTTGCGAAAGAGGGCTTCTACGATCCCGAGACGCTGGACTGGATGCTGTGCCACTATTCGGCGGAGTCGCTTCGTGATGAGGTCGCCGGATACATGCGGGAAGCCGGGGCCGATATTGCCATGCACAAGTGGTGGTCTGATCTCAGCTATCGGGGCAATATGGGCGCTGCCAGCACGTTTGTCCTGTTGCATGACTTTCTCAGGAGCGGCGAACCGAAACCCGGCGACAAGGTCTTTTGTCTGATTCCGGAAAGTGGCCGCGCGCTGGTCAGCTTCATGTTTTTGACCGTAGTCTGATACATTGAGCCTGCTGGTGGGCAGGATCTGATTTCGCAAAGGGATCTCATTGATGAAAGTCTTGTTTGTTCGTCAGTTTCTGCTCTTTTTCGCTGGCATCCTGCTCGCCGGGCTGTTGGGGGTAGCGCAGGCTGACAATGGGTATCGGTCTGATGGGCTGGCGTTGGCCGCACAGGGTGAGTTCGATGCGGCCATCGCGCTTGCCCAGGAAAATGGCGATGATGCACTCGAGGCGCGCGTGCTCATCGAGAAGCTGATGACCCATCTGGAAAGGAAGTCCGACAAGTCAGCCCGAAAGGACCTGAAGCGTTTGAAAACGGTATCCAGGCGCGCACAGGAGGCCAATCCGGATGATGTCGAGACCAGCATCATGCTGGCGACGGCGATCTGGCTCGATGCCCGTGAGACCGGCAAGCTCTCAGGGTACCTCAAGGGTCTGCCGCAGGAATCCCGCCGTTTGCTGGAGCATGCTGTGGACATTGCCCCGGACAATCCGCGAGCCAAGGGGCAGCTGGGTATCTGGAACCTCGACGTCATCCGCCGCGGCGGAGAAGACGGAGCCAAGCGCCTTTCGGCCGACGAAACTTTGGGTCTGTCGCTCTGGCGTGAGGCATTGGCAGGACAGCCGGACGATATTGTGCTCGCCGCACATGGTGCTTTCGTCCTTCTGGACATGAACCCGGGTCTCTATTCCGAGGAAGCCATTGGTGTCCTGAAAAGCACTGCCGCCCGCCCGCCTGAAAACAGGCTGGAGGAGGCGATGATCGCCCGCGTCAATCAGGTGCTTGCCGCGGTCGACCAGCAAGATGATGACGCGCTGGATGACCTGCTCACGGCCTGGCTCGGAAAATGATACGTGTGGTGATGAACTGTACTGCCTACTTTGCTGCCGGCCTCGCTCTCCTGTTCGTATCAGCGGGTGGACAGGCTGAAGCGCAAGATGATTTCTTCTCCCGCACACTCAAGACGCAACTCAGAAAGGTCATGACCTGCGCTGATGAGTCCACGCTGTCCATGGATATCAATTCCCTTTCGGGCGGGAAGGGGCGCGGCCTGTTCGTTCCAATCATTCCGCCGCCACCGGGCATGATGTTGAAGAATATTCGGGAAATCTCACCGTCGGCGAAGACACCCCCTGCGACCCTCGACCATGAAGCAATTTCGGCGGCTTCGCGCTTTTCGGCGATTGCATATGACATGTATGACGCGGAATTGGCTGGGAAGGCGCCGGATTCCGCATTCGATGCGCCGGGATTGAAACTCGCCGGCGTGATCTACGGGCGTGATGGGGATGCCAAGGCGGCCCGTACGGTGTTCGGTTTCGTGGCGGTTTCGCAGACCGATCCGACGCAACACTATTATGTCTTGCGGGGAACCATGCGGTCGGCTGAATGGACGCGCAACGCGCAAGCCTATCAAGCTGACTTTGTAACCACATCTGGCGAGCAGCCGTTCAAGGTGCATAGCGGCTTCTATGAAATCTACAAAGGTCTGGAAATTGAGACCAGCGGCGAAACCTGGGACTTCGCAGACACGGTGCGTATGGATGCTGCGGGTGAAGACACACTACACCTGATCGGGCACAGCCTCGGTGGCGCTCTGGCAACGCTGGCCGGTCTGGATGCGGCTGATGCCCACCCGAAGCATGCCGGCCAGCTGAATCTGGTGACGTTCGGAGCGCCCCGCGTCGGCGATGTCGCCGCGACACGGCTTGGCGCGACGCTCGGCAGTGCCGTGCGGGTCTGTAATGTTGTGGATATGGTGCCGACAACCCCGGCGACAAGTTCGGGGGCGGATTATGTTCACTTCGGCACACTGCTGGCGCTGTCGTCTTTCGACTACCCCGCACAGCTCAATAATCATGTAGAGAAATATGATGTCCAGACGACCTGCTGGCATCATATCGCCGCCTACGAGATCATGCTGGGGCGGGAGCCCGACAATTTCCCGGCTGAATGTGTCTTGGACTAGGTTGTGGGATTACTCCTCGCTCCACGTGCCGAGGGCCTTGTAAAGGGCGATGCTGTTCAGATTGTTGTCGAGCGTTGCCAGGATCAGCTGCTGCTGGGCGTTATAGTATTCGCGCTGGGCGTCGAGGACCGTCAGGTAACCGTCGAGGCCGGATTTGAAGCGTTCTCCTGACAGTTCAAACGTGACCTGCGTGTCTTCGGCCAGCTGTTCGAGCGCCAGCAGGCGCCGGTCGATCGTGTCCGCGACAGCTGCGGCGTCCGCCACTTCGCGGAAGGCTTGCTGGATGGTGCCTTGGTAGGTCGCCAGTGCTGCGTCGGCTTCCGCGCGTGCGGCATCGAGGTTACCGCGCCGGCGGTCGAAGTCAAAAATCGGCAGGTCGATGGCCGGGGTAAAGGTCCAGCCGCTGGAGCCGTCGCCATTGAAAAGGTCGTCGAGTGAGCCGCTGGCGACGCCGACACCGCCCGTCAGAGACACGCTGGGGAAGTAGGCGGCGCGGGCCGCGCCAATATTGGCGTTGGACGCCCGCAGGCGGGCTTCGGCGGCGCGAACGTCCGGCCGGTCCAGCAGGACCTGCGAGGACTGGCCGACGGGCAGGTTGAGGGCGACCGGGGCAGGGAAGAGGCTTGCTTCCGCCAGCAGGCCCGCCGGCAGCGGACTGCCGACCAGCAACTGGAGTGCATTCATGTCCCGGCGGACAGACGCTTCGTACTGGGCGGCCTGGGCCTGTGCCTGAGCAACGGAAGCGGAGGCGCGGCGCACGTCCAGTTCGCTGGCGGTGCCGGCTGCGAACAGTTCGCGCGTGAGGTCGAGACTTTCTGTCTGGCTCTCTGCCGTCCGGTTCGCGAGTTTCAGGAGTTCATGATCGGCCGCCAGCTGCATCCAGGTTTCGGCAACCGTTCCGGCGAGAGCAATTTTGGCAGACCGCTCGCCTTCTTCGCTGGCAAGATAGGCCTGCAGGGCGGCGTCGTTCAGGTTCCGGATACGGCCGAAGAAATCGAGTTCCCATGCTGAGACCCCGATCTGGCCGTAGGTGCTGTCCGTGAACCGTGCGGCGCCTGAGGCGCCCTCATCGAATGTGTCGCCGGTCTGGACAGAAGCGCTCGCACCGATGGCAGGCCAGAGCGCCGAACCGGAAACAAGCAGGTTCGCCCGTGCCGCGCGAACGTTTGCCGCTGTTACCCGGAGGTCGCGGTTTTCCTCCAGTGCGATGCCGATCACCTGTTTCAGCGCGGCAGAGGTGACGACGTCATCCCAGAGAAGGGGCGTGACGGAGTCTGCGTCTGAGGATGCCCCCGGAAGTTCCGCGGGGACCGGCAGGTCACCGGCAGTGTACGCCGGAGCGAGATTCACGCAGCCTGCCAGCATCACCGTGCTGAGGGTGGTCGCGAGGAGTGTCTTGGATCTCATGCGGGGGTCTCCGCTTGTTTGTCGGGGCCAGAAAGACGATTCGTGATCTTGCGGACGATCACATAGAAAACCGGGGCGAACAGCAGGCTGAACGTCATCGCTGCAATGACGCCGCCCAGGACGATGATGCCGATGGCATTCCGTCCCGCCGCACCGGCGCCCGTGCTGAGCGCGAGTGGCAGCACACCGAAGCCGAAGGCAAAGGATGTCATCAGGACGGGCCGGATCCGCATGCGGACCGCTTCGATCGAAGCCTGGACCAGCTCCCTGCCTTCGTTTTCCAGCGATCGGGCAAATTCGATGATCAGGATCGCGTTCTTCGAGGCGAGGCCAACGGTGGTCAGCAGACCAACCTGGAAGAACACATCGTTCGAAAGGCCGGCGAGTTGTGCCCCAGCCACGGCGCCTGCCACACCCAGAGGCGCGACAAGAAGCACGGAGATTGGAACCGTCCAGCTTTCGTAGAGAGCGGCGAGACACAGGAATACGAACAGGACCGAAATACCATAGAGCGCCATGGCCTGGTTGCCGGATTCGCTTTCCTGTCGGCTGAGGCCGCTCCAGGCATAGCCGACACCGTCAGGAAGCTGGGAAATCAGCTCTTCCATGGCGGCCATGGCGACGCCGGAGCTCTGTCCCGGTGCTGCGGAGCCCTGGATGTTGAACGCGGGAACGCCGTCAAAGCGCTGCAGCTGTGGCGGGCCATAGCTCCAGTTCGTGCTGGCGATTTCGTCCAGCGGGGCCATCTGGCCGCTATTGGTCCGGACGAACCAGTCGCCGACATCATCCGGCTGCATCCGGTCGATGGCTGTGCCTTGCACGTAGACACGTTTGATCCTGCCACGGTCGATGAAGTCGTTCACATAAGTGCCGCCGAAGGCAACAGACAGCAGGTTGGTCGCGTCGGAAATCGACACGCCAAGCGCCTGGGCTTTCTGGTAGTCGAGGTTGATGTTGAACTGCGGCCCGTCCTCGAGGCTGTTGGGACGAACGCCGAACAGGCGCGGGTCCTGGCTGGCCATACCCAGAAGCTGGTTGCGGATATTCACAAATTCTTCGTGCGTGTAGTTGCCGTCATTCTGCAGGAACAGGTCGAACCCGCTCGAATTGCCGAGTTCCTGGATCGCAGGCGGCGAGATTGCGAAGACCTGGGCTTCGTCAATCTGGGAAAGGGCGCCCATTGCGCGCCCGACGATCGCCTGCACCGAGTTCTCTTTTCCGGGCCGTTCAGACCAGTCTTTCAGCGAGGCGAATGCGATGCCGTTGTTCTGGCCCTGTCCTGCAAAGCTGAAGCCGGCGAGCGAGAAGATGTCTTGCACATTCTCTTCTTCATTGGTCTGATAATAATTGACCACCTCGTCCATTACGTCAGCTGTCCGCTCCAGTGTGGCATTCGCCGGCAGCTGGGCGAGGGTGAAGTAGCTGCCCTGGTCTTCGTCCGGCAGGAAGGAGGATGGCATGCGGGCGAAGGCAAAGCCCGTGAGCGCAACGATCGCGGCGAAACCGACCAGCATGACCGACTTCCGGCGCAAGGCGCGTGCCACTGCAGCTTCATAAGCCTGGGAGAGCTTGTCGAACCCGTTGTTGAAGATGCGGGCCGGTGCAGAGAACAGCGAATGACCTTCACCATGGCTGGGTTTGAGAAGGGTCGCGCAGAGGGCAGGGGAAAGAATGATGGCAACGAGGACCGACAGGGTCATCGCGGACACGATGGTGACCGAGAACTGCCGGTAGATCACACCTGCCGATCCCGGGAAGAAGGCCATCGGGATGAAGACCGCCGAGAGAACAACGGCGATACCAACGAGGGCGCCGGTGATCTGCTCCATTGAACGGATCGTGGCCTGCCGGGGCGGCAGCTTGTCCTGCGACATCACCCGTTCGACGTTTTCAACGACGACGATGGCATCGTCCACAAGAAGTCCAATGGCCAGGACCATGGCGAACATCGTCAGTGTGTTGATGGACATGCCCATGACCAGCAGCACCGCGAACGTTCCGAGCAGCACGACCGGAACAGCGATGAGCGGGATGAAGGACGCCCGGATGCTTTGCAGGAAGACGAAAATGACGATGAAGACCAGGGCGATGGCTTCGAACAATGTTTTCTGCACTTCATGAATCGAGGTTTCGATGAAGGGTGTGGAATCGACCGGGAAGGCGTAGGTCATGTCCTCGGGAAAGTTGTGGGACATTTCCTCGACGGTTTCCTTGACCCGTTCGGCGGTGTCCAGTGCGTTTGCGCCTGTCGCCAGCGATACGGCGAAGCCGGTCGCTGGGTAGCCGTTGAAACGGGAGATGAACGCATAGTTTTCCGCGCCCATCTCAACGTCGGCCACATCGCCAAGCCGGACGGAGCCGCCTTCAGGCGTCGTCAGCAGGAGGAGGTTCCTGAATTGCTCCGGTGTCGAGAGAAGTGACTGCAGCGTGATCGTGACGTTGATTTCCTGGCCCTTGACAGACGGGGCGCCACCGAGGGCGCCAGACGCGATTTGTGCGTTTTGGTCGCGGATCGCCTGAACGACATCGCCTGGCATCAGATTGTACTCGACGAGTTTTTCCGGCTTCAGCCAGACGCGGATCGCGTAGGGAGATCCGAATGCCATGACGCTGCCGACACCATCCAGGCGGCTGACGGTGTCATACATGTTGGAGCGAACATAATCGCCAAGATCTGTTTGGTCGAATGTCCCGCCGGGAGAGTAAAGCGAGGTGATCAGAAGGAAGCCCGTGCTGGCCTTGCTGACCGTAACGCCCTGACGCTGGACCTGTTCCGGCAGGAAGGGGGTCGCAAGAGACAGTTTGTTCTGAACTTGCACTTGGGCGATGTCCGGATCGGTCCCGGGACGGAATGCAAGCGTGATGGTCGCGGTTCCATCTGAACTCGAGGTCGAGTTGACATAATCGAGCCCATCCAGGCCGGTCATCTGCTGCTCGATGATCTGGGTCACCGAGTTTTCTACGGCCTGCGCGGAAGCGCCGGGATAGTTTCCTGTGACACTGATCGTCGTCGGTGCGACGTCAGGATACTGTGCAATTGGCAGTGTGCGCAGAGCGAGGACGCCTGCAAGCATGATAAGGATCGCTATCACCCAGGCGAAGACCGGGCGGTCGATGAAGAACTTTGCCATCAGACTAACCTGTGTGTTTTATTTCGATCCGCCGCGCGTTTCCTGCGCTGCGGAGGTTTGCTCGCTGGTCGGCTGTGGCTGAACCTTCATGCCGTCGCGGATCGCCTGGAGGTTTGCGGATGCAACCTGTTCGCCGGCATTCAGGCCGGTGAGCACTGTCCAGGTGTTATCGGTATTCTGCTCCACGGTGATCCGCCGCTGCTGCACCGTTCCGTCCGCTCCGACGACCATGACTGTCGCGTCACCTGTCGGTGTCCGGGAGACAACGGACTGGGGAAGGGTCGCGACATTCTCGTAATATCCGGCGATGAATTCCGCGCGGACGAACATGCCCGGCAGGATGAGGTTTTCCGGATTGGGAACAACGACCCGCACGGCCACGGTGCCGGCGCTTTCTTCCACATTCACTTCACTGAATTCCAGGTCACCTGAGAGCGGGTAGGGGGTGCCATCGGCGAGGATGATGTCGACCGGGATGGTGTTCTGTTCCGTGGTCGCGATGTCTCCGTCAGCGATCTGCTGGCGCCAGTTCAGGAGGCGCGCGCTGGAGACGGTCAGGTCCACATAGATCGGATCGGTTTGCAGCACACGGGCAAGCGGTTCGGTCTGGTTCTGGGTAACCAGAGCGCCCTGCGTGACGGACGAGCGGCCGATGCGGCCTTCGATCGGTGAAGCAATCTTGGTGCGGGCGAGGTCGATACGAGCCCGGTCCAGCGCTGCTTTCTGGATACCGATGTCCGCTTCTGCCTGGCGAGCGGAGGCAACGGCCTGATCATATTCCTGCTGGCTGACCGCGTTGATGCCTGCCAGCCGTTCGAAACGGGCCGCGGTTTCGCGGGCGACGGCTGCGGTCGCTTCGGCGCGGGCCAGCGCGGCTTCGGCGCTGCGGACGGCGGCCGAATATTCCGCGGCATCGATCTGGTAGAGGGCCTGGCCCTTCTTGACGGTGTCGCCTTCCTTGAACAGGCGCTCGCTGATGATGCCCGTCACCTGCGGGCGGATCTCGGCCTCGGCAAAGGCGCGGGCCCGTCCGGACAGTTCAATCACATTCGGCACATCGGTCAGCCGGACCGTCATGGTCTGGACGACGGGGGCAGGCGGGGCAGCGGCTTGCGGGTTTGCCGTCTCGCCGCCACAAGCGGCAAGCACTAGTGTCGTGGCAATCAGCAGTGCTGGCAGGCTCTTCTTGGCGGTCTGCATAAAAGGATCCTTGACGGCAGGTTGGGAGGAGAGCTATCAAAATAGAATGAACGCTCTATCTAATGATGCGCTGCACAAAGTCAAGGTGCAGAAGTTTAACGAGGGGGGAGAAAAGACAGATGGGTGAAATGCCCGTGTCCAAGACGGCTGCAAAGCGGGAAGCGCGGATCTGCGAGATTCTGGAATGCGCCGAAAAACACTTTTCAATCAAGGGCTTCCACGGGGCCGGTATTTCAGGCATTGCCGCGGACTGCGGTATCAGCGTGGGGCACCTCTACCACTATTTCGGTAGCAAGGATGAGTTGATCCAGGCTGTCGTGAAGCAGGAAATGGGGCGCCAGGAGGAGAGTATCGCAGACTTCGAGGACCTTTCCCCGGAAAACTTGCGGATCGAGATGGCCGAGCTCGCGACGGATATTTTCTCCACCGACAAGGAGCCCTTCCGGACGGTTCTGAACTTTGAAATCCTGGCTGAAGCGCAGCGGAACCCGGATGTCGCTGCGATCCTTCAGCATTATGACACGCAAATGCGCCGCCGCTTTGCGTCCATTCTTCGCCGGGCAGGGATCGATGATCCTGAGAACCGGACGGAGCTGATCTTCACGATTTTCTCAGGGCTCTCCGCGCGGGCGCTCCGCCATCCGGAGCAGGAACGGGCTGCGCTGCTGGAAGTGATTAAGGATGTGATCCTGAAAATCCTCGGGGACAAGCCTGTCACGACGAACACAGGCTGCTCCTGATCGAGCCGGATGCGTGATCAGCCCGATTTTCGGGGCTGGTCTCCATCCTGTGTGAATTGCACCGGCTGCTTGGTCTTGAATGCATCGACTGCGTTCGAGAAGTTCTGGGTGTGGGACAGGATCACCTGGTTCCGATCTTCCAGCGCAAGGGCGGCTTCAAGACCCGGCGCGTCGATATTCACATTCAGGATTTCTTTCGTCATGCGCAGTGCCAGCGGGCCGGTCGCCAGCATGTCGGCAACATAGCTGTCGACCGTCGCATCCAGCTCCGGCGGTTCAACGAGTTCCGCCAGCAAGCCGAGCTGCCATGCCCGTTCCGCGCCCAGCATGCGGCCTGTCAGTAGAAGGGCGTTTGCCGGGCCTGCGCCGATCAGGCGGGGAAGAAGGTAGCTGGCGCCAATGTCACCCCCGCCGAGGCCGATGCGGATGAAAGCGGCATTCATCCGGGTGTTAGGCGTGGCGAGCCGGATGTCTGACGCCATGGCGAGGCAAAATCCTCCTCCGGAGGCGACGCCGTGCATGGCGGCAATGATCGGCTGCGGGCATTTGCGCATTGCGAGCGTGATCTTCCCCAGCCGGTGCTGGATTGCGAACTTTTCCGGGAGCGTGCCGTCGATGAACCCGTCGGCCTGAGCGCTCGCCAGGTCGAGGCCGGAGCAGAAGCCGCGCCCGGCGCCGCGCAGGACGACAATTCGTACATCAGGCCGGGCGGGAAGGCCCTCAAAATAGGATAGCAGCCGCATGGTCAGATCGTCGTCCAGCGAATTGAGGCTGTCCGGGCGATTGAGGGTGACGTGTTCAACTTCACCTCTTTGCTCGATCAGAAGGGCGTCCATCAGCTTTGTCTCCTTGGTCTTTTCCTGCGCACTGGGCTGCAGGCGGGCCGGATTTGAGTTGCCTACAGAATGTCAGAAATATTTACAAATAGGATTTTGACCCTAGAACAGGCCTCATAAACAACCTGCTTGCAAATACGAGGATATGCCATGGCTAAAGTTCTGATCGCCTTCTACTCACGAGATGGATCGACAGAGGCTTTGGCGAGGGCCATTTCCGAAGGTGCAACGGCGGCAGGGGGCGAGGTCAGGCTACGCCGGGTCAGGGAACTGGTCGACGATGCGACGATGGGCTTTGTTCCGGGATGGAAAGAGTCTGCTGACCGGATGAACGCTGCGTATGAGGCGCCAAGCGTGGCCGATGCCGAATGGGCTGACGCGATCATCCTTGGTTCACCGACCCGCTTCGGTCTTCTTGCTTCGGAGCTTAAGGCGTTCCTCGACAGTCTGGGCGGTCTCTGGTTCCAGGGGAAACTGGCGGGGAAGGTCGGGTCGGCATTCACGTCGTCGTCCAGTCTTCATGGCGGTAACGAAATCAACAATCTCACCATGTTTGTGCCCATGGCGCATTTCGGGATGATCATTGTGCCTCCGGGCTATGCCGATCCGGCCATGTTCAAGGCGGGTACGCCTTATGGCGCGTCGTCGGTTTCCTATGGCGGCAGCAAGTCTCCGCCTACCGAAGACGATCTCGCCTCGGCCCGCTTTCAGGGCAAACGTGTCGTCGAGGTGGCTGGCGCCCTGGCGACGGCCTGACGCAATTTGTCGAAGGAAGGGGAACCATGTCCAGCATCGCCGCCCCGGAATTTGTCGAGGTCTCCCCACGCGATGGCCTTCAGAACGAGAAGACAATTCTGCCTACTGAGCAGAAAATTGCGCTTGTGAACCGCATGGTGCAGGCGGGTGCCCGCAGAATTGAAGTGGCGAGCTTCGTCAATCCGGCGCGTGTTCCGCAAATGGCAGACGCCGAAGCGGTTGTAGCAGGCCTCAGGCGGCATGCCGACGTGACTTATATCGGGCTCGTGCTGAACAAGCGCGGGGCTTTGCGCGCACTTGAAGCCGGGCTGCAGGAATTGGGCGCCGTCTGCTGCGCCTCGGATACGTTCGGGCAGCGCAATCAGGGGCAGGATTCCGGCGGAACGGTCAACACGGCGATCGAGATCATCCGCCTGGCGCAGGCCAATGGCGTTTCCGGCCAGGCGACGATTGCTGTCTCTTTCGGTTGCCCGTTTGAAAATGCGGTCAGCCATGACCGGGTCGTTGAGATTGCCCGCTCGCTCGCCGCGGCCAATCCGAGGGAGATCGCGCTGGCCGATACGATCGGTGTGGCTGCGCCCCTGGAGGTGGAGCAACTCGTCGGCCGCGTGGTCACGGCGGTCGCCCCCATTCCTGTGCGTCTTCATTTTCACGACACGCGGGGAACAGGCATCGCCAATGTCTGGTCTGGGGTGAAGGCTGGCGCGAAGACCGTGGATGCGTCTGTCGGGGGGCTTGGAGGATGTCCCTATGCCCCTGGAGCGGCCGGAAATGTCAGCAGCGAGGACGTGGCCTATCTGTTCGAGCGGGCAGGGGCGCCCATCGAACTGGACCGGGCGCAGCTCACCCATACGGCACGTTGGATTCGCGAATTGCTCAGCAAGGAAGTTTCGGATTGCACCGTCTGATCCGCCGCCGGCCAGGTGCAGGTGTCGTCACCTTCGGGTGCGAAAGTGCTCAAGCTGCGGGCTCTACGGGTGAAGTTTGCCGAGATCGGAAACAGCTGCGCGCTGTTTTTGCTAGATATTTCATTTCGGTGCACAGTGAGGGCTGAATCGGCTTATTGCCAACGACGTGGCGGCAGACGATCACATCCCGGAAAGGTGGGTAAGAACCATGGCTGGAACTCTCTCGCGCAAGGATGCGGTCGCCAAACCGGCGCCATCGAAATCAAACGAGGCTGAGTTACAGGACCCCCTGCTGATGTGGGAACTCCTGCGCGCCTTTATCTGGCTGGACAAGGGCCTTCAGCAAAACATGGAGGCACGGGGCTGGCCGCCGCTGTCGCGTACGGAATCCCAGGTGATGCTGCTGGTCTCGGTTGGCATTGTCCGGCCGATTGAGGTCGCCCGAAATCTGGGGCTGACGCGGCAGGCCATCAATCAGACGCTATCGCAGCTCGTGGACAAGAAGCTTGTCAAACTGGACGACGACCCCTGCGACAAGCGATGCAAGATCGTTCGTTTCGCACGTGAGGGAAACGCGATGCGGCGAGATGGGGTCAGCATCTTGCGGAGCCTGGAGGGCGAACTCGCCCGCCGTGGCGGACGGCGGACGCTCGACATGCTCTACGCGATGGAAGATTGGAACTGGGACGCGCCGCCAATTTTCGACAAGCCCTGACGCTGCAGCGCGAAACCGCGCCTGAAGCTTAAGCCAGAATGATCGCAGGCGGACGGCCCACGAGCATTTTCCCATGAAGCTCCATCGTCGGGTCCTGGTCGAAGACGACATGGCAGGAGGCCATGTTGATATCGCGGAAGGCACGCTGGATGGGGGAGTCAGACATGTGTCCGCTGGCGCCGGAGCCCTGTGCCAGCAAAGTAACGGCATCCCGGCACAGAGACGCGATGTAGGATGACATTGCACGCTGGCGGGCACGGTTCTCCAGCGGTATTGGTGGTGCCATTGCGTCTGCTTCAATTTCTTCGGCCAGGACGTCGATCATCCGGGATGCGGTTTGTGCTGCCAGGTCGGCCTTGGCGAGCCGGATCTGGAGCGCCGGATTGTCGATGCTGGTTTGGCCGGAAAATGTGCTGAGAAAAGTCTTGGCCCGATCAACTGCGTGGCCCGCTGCGCCGAGCGTGCCGCTGACGATTGCCGACAGCGCCGCAACGCAGAGCATGGGTGTGAAGGCGGCGGTGTAAACGCTGCTGTCATGGATCTGCGCGCCTTCGGCTTCGCCCGAGCGCGCGGGGGTGGCGTCCATCACCCTGTGGGCAGGAATGAAGATATTGTCGAACACCACGTCATGGCTGGCCGTCGCGGCCATTCCGGACGTGCGCCATGTATCCACCAGTTTTGTTTCGCTCCAAGGCATCGCGAACATGCGCACGACGGGGGGACGAGGGGGCTGGCCTTCGCCGGGCGGAACCAGGTCATCCTCCACGATACCGGACACCATGCACCACTGCGCATGAGAAGAACCCGTTCCCCATTTTGCACGCCCGTTGATGCGGAATCCGCCTTCTTCCCGGCTGGCTCTCACGGTGGGGGCGACCATCACTGGTCCAAGACAAGAGGGGCCATCCGCGAATATTTCCTGCTGCGCCTCTTCCGGCAGGAGGCACCACATCCAGTTGTGAACCATGTAGAAAGCGAGCGTCCATCCAGTCGATACATCAAGCGGTGAGAGCGCCTTGATCACTTTCACCATCGACGAGATGCCGAGTTCATGCCCGCCATAGCGTTGCGGGACCAGGATTTCGAACAGTCCTGCATTTGCCACGTCGGAAATGGTTTCATCGGCCACCCGCCGGTTCTGCTCTGCTGCCTCTGCGCGGTCCGCAATGGCGGGGGCGATTGCACGGGCCTTGTCGACCAGCTCCTGGGTCAGCTGGGCTGTGTCTCTGATCGGGGCGTTCGTGTCAGCCATCTCGGTTCCTTTGTTCTCCCTGTGCGGTGCAGAGTGTCGAGTTGGGCTCAAATGTCAATGTTATTGACAATAATGGCTTTTGGGGGTGAACTCCTGTCGAACAGAAATTCGCCGCACAATACGCAATGGGGTAGTGTGCGAGGCAAAAGAAACCAACTTGGCGCGCGAACGAGTCGAGCGCGCAATCGGAGGACAACGTCATGTCACTTTCAAAGCTCACGAACATCCATCATGCCGCCTACCGTTGCCGGGATGCCGAGCAGACGCGTTGGTTCTACGAAGACGTGCTGGGTCTTCGTTACCGGGCAGCCCTGACCTTCGAGGAAGTCTCCGGAACGGACATCAAGCGCGAGTACATGCACCTCTTCTTTGAGATGGAAGACGGGTCCATGGTGGCTTTCTTTGATGAGCCGTACACAGTCAAACCAGACCAGTTCGAACAGAAGGACAGCTTCGACGTTCATGTCGCCTTTGAGATCGACAGTCTGGAAGATCTCGAAGTCTGGAAGCGCAAGATCAAGGACGCTCGCATCAAGTGCGCTGGCCCGGTTGATCATGGGTTTGTGAAATCGATCTATTTCTACGATCCGAACGGCTATCAGTGCGAAATCACATGCCGTACGCCCGATTATGCGAAGATCCTCGATGAGGAGGAATCCGAAGCGCGGAAAATCACCAGCGACTGGACGGCGAAGACGCGCAAGCGCAAGGAAGAGTTGTTTGGGGCCGACGCCCTCGACAAGCGGGAAGTTTCCGAATTCTACCACGCCTGATCCGATGCTGGCGGGAGGAATGCGGAAGGCACCGTCAAATGCCGCTCGTGCGCTGCACCCGGTTGCGCTCTCTTGTATTGCTTTTGTGCTTGCCGGATGCAGTCAGCCGGAGAAGCCTGTGGACGAGAAACCTGCCGGACCGGCGGTCTCTTCGGCGGATGCTGGGAATGTAGACTGTCCCGGATACAGCGCCGGACACAAGCAGGTGTTCTGGGGTGACCTTCACGTTCACACCGCATATTCCCTGGACGCCTATGGCTTCGGGACGCTGCGAACGCCTGCGGAAGCCTACAGGTTCGCAAAGGGTGACGTGGCGAGTTCACCGGCCGGTGATGTGCAACTCGAGCGGCCGCTCGATTTCATGGCGGTGACAGATCATGCCGAGTGGCTGGACCTCATGTACACCTGCACAGACCCGCGCATGTCGGCCCACCCCTATTGCGTAAAATTGCGGGACCAGAGCACGCAGGAAACCGGAGGGACGGTTTTCCGGGATTTCGTGAACCCGACGCTTACACAGGCGACGCCGGCAAAGGCTGACATCTGCACAGAAGACCCGGCTGCATGTGACGATGCATTGCTCAGCCAATGGGAGCGGATGCAGCAGCAGACAAATGCAGCGAATGATCCGTGTACCTTTACGGCGCTGAACGGGTTTGAATGGTCGGCCACGCCGAACTATTCGCATACGCACCGCAACATCATCTTTGCGAGCGACAAGGTGACGCCCACGCCGGTCGATTATCTCCGCTTTCCAGAAATTGACCAGCTTTACGCCAAGCTTGAGGCCGGGTGCCGGGCAGAAGACGGGTGTGACGCCATCACCATCGCCCACAACATGAACATGGGCGACGGCAAAAGCTTCGATGTCGAAACCGAAAGCGAACGCACGCTGGCTTTGCGCACACGCTATGAGCGGCTCGTGGAAATCACGCAGGAAAAGGGCGCCAGCGAATGCCTTCCGGAATATGCCGATCGCGAAACGCTTGGCGAATGTGGATACGAGCCCTACATCACCTCGCATTCCCGGCCAAAGCCCCTTGCGGACTTCGAAGAAGAAGAATGGGAGCGCATGCGGTCGACTTATGCCCGCGGCCTGCTGCGGCGCGGCCTCCTGACCTATGCGAACCGGATCGACGCGAAGGGAAATCCCCTGCAGGTCGGCTTTATCGGTTCGACGGATAGTCACACCGGGCTCGGCGGATATGTGGAAGAGGATCAATGGCAGGGGACTGTCTTTGGCATCGGCAATTTCGAGCGGAACATGAGCCGGATGGGCTTCAATCCGGGCGGGCTTGTCGCGGTCTGGGCTGAACAGAATACCCGGGAGGGAATCTTCTCTGGCCTGAAGAACCGGGAAACCTACGCAACGAGCGGCCCGCGGATTGCCTTGCGGTTCGATGCCGCGAAAGGCGGGGAAGTGCCTGCGTGCACCGCTGGCGGCGCCCTGGCGCCAATTACCGGTGGTACGCCGATGGGCAGTGTCCTGCCGGAGACAAGCCAGTCAGCGACTTTCCGGATTGCGGTGACCGGCGACAAGGCGCCCCTGCAAAAGATCGAAATCATCCGGGGTGCTCTGAACGGTGCTGCCTATGAGGAGTCAGTCCTGCCTGTGTGGCAGAGTGAAGAGGGCGAGGCGAATGCCTGCGTGGTCTGGTCCGACACGGATTTCGACCCGTCTGCGCCGGCATACTGGTATGCGCGGATTACCGAAGTGCCGACGCCGAGATGGTCGTCATATATCTGTCAGGAGGCTGGCCGGTGTGAGGAATTCCCGGATGCGGACGTGATGATCCAGGAGCACGCGTGGGCATCACCGATCTGGCACCTGCCCACGCGATAGATCCCGACGGTTACTCCCAGGTCTTGGCTTCTTCCACGGCTTTCCGGATCGCCGGAAGGCCCCAGAGCATGATCAGCCCGGCCAGAGGGATCACCACGCCACCGCAGAGTGCGAGCGATTTGTTGAGCGCCGCATCATTGTGGAACACGAAGTCTGTGGCGCTGGCTACGACGGTCGGCCCGAGCCCCATGCCAATCAGGTTCGCGACGAGGAAGTAGAGCGCGACAGTCTGCCCACGGAGCTGGTTGGGAGCCATCAGCTGGATCAGGCCGCCGGCAATTCCGCCCTGGAAGGCGGAGAAGAACACAGCAACTGAAAGGCAGATGAGGCCGAGCGCCGGTGTGGTCACAAAGCCGATGGCGACGACAAAGGGCCACATGCCCGCCATGGAAAGCAGGATGACCCGGCTGTAGGCGTCCGGAATGCCTTTGGCGAACCAGCGATCGCCCAGGGCGCCGCCCGTAAGAAGACCCGTCGTGCCTGCAGCCATCATCAGGACGCCAAATGTCCGGCCCGCATCACCGCGCGAGAACTCGAAGGTGCGCATCAGGTATTCCGGGCCCCAGATATTCAGGCTGAACACCACCATGACGAATAGTGAAACGCCAAGGATGTGTGTGAACAGGGCGCGTTTACGGCTGATGACAAACTTGATCGCATCTCTCAGCGAGACGCCGGAAGAAGAGACCTCACCCTGGATCAGGCCGCGGCGGGCAGGTTCCTTGATCATGAGAACCAGGAACGTCACCAGCAAGCCGGGCAGGCCAACGAGGAAGAAAGTCAGCTGCCAGCCTTCCCGTTCACCGATGATTGGCAGAACAACCGTACCGGCACTCATGGCAATCGTGACGACCCACCCGCCGATGACATAGGCAAGGCCGGAGCCGATTGTGACGCCCAACGTGTAGACACTGAGCGCCCGGGCCAGCGTCTTCTTCTCGAAATAGTCCGTGATAATGGAATAGGCGGCCGGCGACAGGACGGCTTCGCCGACACCAACGCCGATACGCGCGAGGAACAGGGAGGTGAAACCCTTCGCCATACCGCACAGCGTCGTCATGATGCTCCAGAAGGTGATGGCGATGGCAATCAGGTGCTTCCGGCTGCTGCGGTCTGCGATCCTCGCCAGCGGAATGCCCATGATCGAATAGAAGATGGCAAAGGCGAAACCTGCGAGCAGGCTGTACTGCGTATCGGAAATGTCAAAGGATTGCCGGATGGGGCCCACCAGGAGGCCCATGATCATCCGGTCAATGAAGGAAACGGTCTGGGCCAGCATCAGGATGATGACGGCATACCAGGCATAGAAACCTGATCGCGGGACGGTAGTTTGGTCGGCAGGCGCCATGAGTGGTGTTTCCCTTGTGTTGTTTTTCTAGGTCACGCGATGCCGGAGCGTTTGTCCGTTCACAGCGGCAAGTGTGTTGGCGACCGCGACTTCGAGGCTGCGGTCAAAGGTTTCATTAGTGAGCCAGGCGACGTGGGGGGCAGGAATGACATTATCGAGCTGGAGCAACGGGTTTGAGGCGGCGGCGGGTTCGGGGTCGAACACGTCCAGGCCGGCGCTTTTCAGATGCCCGGACCGGAGCGCGGCGTAGAGCGCGGTTTCATCGACCAGTCCGCCGCGTGCCGTATTGATCAGAACCGCGCCAGGTTTCATTCGGGCAAGCTGGTCAGCGCCGATCGTGTGCGCCGTTTCATGATTCAGCGGAATATGGAGCGAAACGATGTCGGATCGCGAAATCAGCTGGTCCAGCGGGACGTGTTCAAATGGAACGTCCTTTCTGGAGCGTGACGTATAGATCACTTTTGCGCCCATGAATTCGAGAATAGGGGCGAGCAGGCCCGGAATGTCACCGAACCCGATGAGGCCGACAGTCTTCCCATGGAGTTCCTGGAGGGATTCCCGTGTCTTCTCGTCCGGTATCCATTGCCCGCTGCGGCACAGTGCGTCGAGACGTGGCTGGATGCGCAGGGCGGACAGGATGAGGAGCAGCGTCATTTCTGCAACGGCGCGCGTATTGGTGCCGGGCATGTTGCAAACCGGAATGTCCCGGCCTTTTGCGGATTCAAGATCTATTGTGTTCACGCCGACGCCGATTTTCTGGATCAGCTTCAGTGTAGAGGCCATGGCGATATGATCGGATGTGACCGGGCGAAGGACATGCCAGAGTGCGTCGACCTCCGGCAACAGTTTTTCGAATGTCTCATCGTCGGCTTGGTCGCAGCAGATCACATCGAGACCCTCCGATTTCAGAGCGTCCAGTTTTGCGAGGAGGTTTGGGCCCGCTTCGTAGTGGAACAGGACTTTGATCATTGGGTGTTCCCCTGGTTCCCGAGCATCGCGAGCGTAAACGCCTGAATGTAATCCATGTGAGCCGTTACCCCCTCTTCGACGCGGAGCGTATCACCTGCCGCGATTGCGTCGGCGATGTCGGCATGCATGTCTGCGACGAGGGCGAGGTCCTCCTCATGTCCGGCATAGTAATGCCAGAAACGGCGGGAAAGTCCGTGGAGGGATTGAAGGGCGTTTACAGCGAATTCGTTGTCACACGCGGCTGCGACGGCGAGGTTGAATTTCTGGTCGATCTTCAGGAACTTCCGGTAGGTTTTGCGGCCATCCTTCCGGAAAGCGGCCGCCAGTGACCGGAATGCTGCGCGCTCCTGCCGGTTGGCCCGTTCTGCTGCCTGGCTCGCAACGAGGGTCTCAAGCGCGCGCCGGGTTTCAACAAGACGCAATTGCTGGCGGATGTCGATTGGCGCGATCCGGAGGCCCCGGCGGGGCATGATCTCGATCAGGTACTCCGTGGAAAGGCGCAGTATGGCTTCGCGCACGGGTGTCCGGCCCAATCCGGTACGGTGTGCCAGTTCCTGCTCCGTGACAATGGTTCCCGGGGCGAGTTCCATTGTCACGATCAGCTCCTCCAACTGCTCATAGGCATCCTCGGAGAGGGGGCGAGCGTGCGGGCTGGGGGAAGATTCAGATGCGCCCAAGGACGGTTCCTCCTGCGTATCTGGCTTTTGCGCCAAGCGATTCTTCGATGCGCAGCATCTCATTCCATTTCGCCATGCGCTCAGACCGTGTGAACGAACCGACCTTGAACTGGCCCGATGCCCAGCCGACGCTCAGATGGGCGATGGTGGTGTCTTCGCTTTCCCCGGAGCGGGCGGAGACGATCGTGCCAAGCCCGGCGGCTTTCGCGGCATCAAAGGCTTTTTTTGTCCGCGTCAGCGTCCCGGCCTGGTTCGGCTTGCAGAGCAGGGCGGTACAGGTGTTGCTGGCGGCAGCTGCCTCAACGTTTGCCTGGTTGGTGACGAGCAGGTCGTCGCCCACGATCTGGGCCTTGTTCCTGAATTCGGCGGTGAAGCGTTGATGGGAGAGGTGATCGTACTCGGTGAACGGATCTTCGATCATCGCGATCGGATAGGTTCTGACCCATCCGGCAACTTGGTCGTACCATTCCTCCGGAGAGAGATGCCGCCCTTCGGCTTTCAGGACGTATGAACCGTTCCGGTAAAACTGGTTGGCGGCGACATCAATCGACATGCCGACCTGTGTCTCGGGGTTGAACCCGGCCGTCTCGATACTGGCCAGCAAGGCGTCGAGCGCCTTTTCATTGCTTTCGAAGACAGGCCAGTAGCCGCCTTCATCCGCAACGCCCACGCTGGCCCCGCGCCCGGACACGATTTTTCCTGCGGCGAGATAAATCTCGGCGACCCACTCCAGTGCTTCGCGGAAACTGGACGCGCCAAAGGGAACGACCATGAAATCCTGCAGGTCCATGGCGCCTGCCGCATGCGCGCCCCCGCCATAGATCTGGATCTCCGGAACCGGGATCAGGGGCGGGGTACCGCCGGAGACATAGTGCCACAAAGGCTCCTCCCGCCCGGCTGCAGCAGCGTGCGCGACAGCGAGGGATGTTGCGATCAGGGCATTGCCGCCGAGGCGGCTGAGCTGTTCGGTTCCGTCAAGTGTCTCGAGCGTATTGTCCACGAGTGCCTGCTGGTCTGCCGGCAGTCCGATCAGTGCCGGGACGATTTCCTCTTGCAATCCGGCGAGGGCCCTGGCAACGCCGTATCCGCCAAAAGCGGGTCCGCCATCCCGGAGGTCCAGTGCTTCGCCCGCGCCGGTGGATGCGCCAGCAGGTGCGATGGCGCGGCCGATGGCGCCATTCGAGAGGTGTATCTCGACTTCAATGGTCGGCCGCCCCCTGCTGTCCCAGACCTGGCGGCCATGTACGTTCGTGATGTCGAGCTGGCTCAATTTTGTGTCTCTTTACTGTTGGAGGGATCGGCCCAGACAGGGAACCAGGTGTCAGCCGGCTCACTCAGGCTGGCGGCCGGCCGGGTCAGGTATTTGCGGGCAAATGCCCGGATGCGGGCCTTGTCAGCAGGGGCAGTGATGTACTCGACCGGAGACTTGCCATCCATGCGGGCAAGGAGAAAGCCGGCGAGGTATCGTGCCGCCCGAGCTTCCAGTTCTGGATCGTCACCGGCTGCGAAATAGCTGTTCCGGAATGCTTCAAACGCCTCTTCGAATTTTGCCGCAGATTGCGGTTTCCAGGCGGCTTTGAGGAAGAGGTGCGCGCAGCAGAAGGCGAGGTCGAATGCGGCATCGCCGAGATTGGCGCACTCAGCATCGAGAATGACCGGATGGTGCGGGCCAAACAGGATGTTCTTCGGGCTGAAATCGCCATGGATCAGCCAGCGGCTGTTTTCTTCAAACAGCGTCACGAGCTCTGAGAGCTGGGCGTCGAGGTCATGGTTCGCCGGAATGCTCGCCAGGAAGTAGGGGGACAGGCGAAGCGCGTGGATCAGGTCCGGCTGATTGAACTTTTCCGCGACCCTGGGGTCAGCCTCGCTGGCATCATGCAGCCGGCGAAGGGTTTGTCCGAGCCCGTGAATATGCCCGGGCCGGATCACGCCATCCCGAAGCTCTTCCTTCCAGACCGTGTGGGTGGAGGGTGACAAATATTCAGTTATCAGAACACCAAGTTCAGGATGGTGGCCCAAGACGGCAGGTGTCACCTCGGCTTCGATCGCGCTGGCGAACCGGTAGTAGGCCGCTTCAAAATCAATGCGGTTGGTAGGGGCAAACCAGTCTTCGGCGACCTTGAGTTTGGCAAGGGCGCGTTTGGCGCAAACGGGGCCGCCGGGCAGGTCAATGCGCCAGATATCAGACGATACGCCGCCGCTGAGTGGCTCGCCTGATATCGCGTCAGACGTGCTCGCCAGCCCCAATTCCCGGAGCGCGTCACAGATGGTGTCCGGTGCCTCTGGAATTGTGTGCTCCCCATCGAAACCCGGTTGCCGATTTGCTTCTATTGGCATTGGCAAAGCCGCTTTAGTGATGTACGAGTGATATATCACAAGCGAGGAAGTGTCCAGCTTCCCGCATTGCTGATGGGAGGAGTCATGATGTCGGACAGGCCATTGCTGGAGCGGTTGTCGAACCTTGAGACGGCGGCGGCGGCAGATGTCATGGTGGCGATGGGGCTGGAGGCGCAGGTCCTCGCCCCGTCCTTGCAGCCGCTCGGCGGAGCCAGGATGGCCGGGTTCGCATTGTGCGCCGAAGGCAGGGAAGGCACCGACGAGCCGGGCTTGCCGACTTTCGACCTCGATGCGCTCGTCAGCCCGGGGGCGATCGTGGTGATTGCGACAGCAGAGTGCGGCAAGGGCGCCATCATCGGCGACAATATGGTGACCAGCATGGTGCAGGCCGGCGCCCGGGGTTTCCTGCTGGATGGTGGTATCCGCGACCGGGAGGCGCTGGCGAGCGGGCCTGTTCCGGTCTGGTGCCGGTATGCCTCTCCGATCAATGCGCACCGAAAGTGGAAATACACCGCGATGGGCCAGCCGGTGACGCTGCCCGGCATTTGGGGGGACGTTGAAATCCGGCCCGGTGATCTGATCCTCGGGGACGCGGATGGTGTGGTCGTCCTGCCGCGTGAGCATGCCGAACAGATCGTTCACGACGCCGAGATTCACATGCGCGCAGAAGCGGATATCAAGACGGCGATCGAGGCCGGAGAGGGCCGCGAATCCGCTACGAAATCCAGTCGTCGTCTGCAACATGTTCGTCCTTTGACTGCGCACGCGGAAATCCCGGAAGAATAGGCCGGAATGACCCGACGGAAATGTTTGACCGGCCATCTTTTTAATGTAGATTAAAAACTTCTTGAAGGGGCAAAGTAACGTTTTCGGGCGTCACCCGCACGTTCTGACCCAGAAAAAATAAACTGGGAGGTCCGCATGACGGCCACGAAGCACAAATATGATCGGATTCCGTACCTCGTCGTCTACGAGGACAAGTCTGCATTCAAGGACACCTATGCCGGCGAGATCGACAAGGTCGCCCTCAGCTGCCAGTTGCTGAAGCCCAAGGACAATCCCTCCAAGACGGTCGTGATCTGGTCCCACCCGATTGGCGGCGGTTCATACCTGCCGATGATGGCTGCCCTCGCGAAGAGCGGTGTGCACACGATCTATTGCGATACACGCTATCGGGGGGTCGATACTGCGCTGATCATGGAGAAGGTGGTCTGTGATCTTGGCGCTGTCGTGCGCGATGCCAAGGAACGCCTTGGTTACGAGAAAGTCGTTCTCGGTGGATGGAGCGGCGGCGGGTCCATGTCCCTGTTCTACCAGTCGGAAGCCGAGCAGCCTTCCGTCACCTCCACGCCCGCCGGTGACCCGCCGGACCTGACCACACGTGGCTTCATTCCCGCCGATGGTGTCATGCTCGTTGCGGCGCACCATGCCCGGCACATCACCTTCACTGAATGGCTCGATCCGTCCGTGATCGATGAAAACGATCCGGAAAACCGGGACGTGGAGCTCGACATCTACGATCCGCGTAATCCGAACCAGCCGCCTTATTCGGCAGAGTATCTCAAGCGCTTCCGCCAGGCGCAGATTGACCGGAACCGCCGCATCACAAAGTGGGTCAAGGGCAAGCTGGCCGAGTACAAGGCCGCGGGTCAGACGAACCGGGAATACGGATTTGTGGTTCACCGCACGATGGCCGATCCGAAATGGCTGGACCCGACCATCGATCCGAATGGCCGCAAGCCGAACTGGTGTTTCCTGGGGGATCCTGAAGTCGTCAATGACAGCCCTGTCGGCTTGGCCCGCTTCTGCTCCCTGCGCAGCTGGCTCTCGCAGTGGAGTTATGATGATGCCCGGGCGGACGGCGTGAAATGCGCGGCGAAAATCTCTGTGCCCGTCCTCGTCGTCGGCAACACGGCAGATGATGGCATCACGCCGGAGCATACCAAACGCCTCTATGAGGCGGTCTCGCATGATGACAAGGAACTCGTCTGGATCCAGGACGCCAACCACTACTTCTTCGGCCAGCAGGAGAAGGCTGTCGAAGCGGCGGAGACATGCGCGAACTGGCTTCAGCAGCACGGGATGTAGGTCATGGTATCCGAAGACCGCAAGGCGCGGTCTCTTGAGGAGATCGCCGATCCCGAAATTCAGACACTGGCAGACTTTCCCAAACGCCATGCATTGGTGACACCGGACAAGACAGCCATCGTCTACGAAGATACGTCGCTGACGTACCGTGAACTGAATGCGTTCAGTGACCGGATTGCCTTGGCGCTGGGAAAAGCCGGAGTTGGGAAAGGCGATCGTGTCGCTTTTCTCGACAAGAACTCCGATGCTTTCTTCCCGATTCTGTTTGGGGCTTCAAAGGTCGGGGCAACGTTGGTTCCGGTAAATTTCCGTCTGGCACCAAAGGAGGTCGCCTATATCCTGAGGGATAGTGGCGCCCGGCTCATCTTCGCCGGGGAGGAATTCCTGAACATTGTCTCGCAGGCCCGGTCCGATGCGAACGGGCTTGAAACGGTCGTGGCAATAGATGTCGGGGAGGGGCTTGCCGGATGGGCGAGTGCGTCGCCGGGGGCAGGTGCCCTGCCGGATCCGCCGCGCCCGGAAGATACCGCTGTGCAGATGTACACCAGCGGCACGACCGGACACCCAAAAGGCGTGGAAATCACGCATCACGCCATGGTGCAGGCCGCGATTGAAGGCTTGTCCGTCTGGCCGGCGATGTTCCGTCCCGATGCGGCGGTGCTGTGCACTATGCCCTTGTTCCATATCGCCGCCTGCAATCTGGGGCTGGCGGGTCTCTATGCCGGGGCGCGTGCGGTGATCCTTCGTGCGGCGACCGCCTCGGAAGTCATCCACCTGATTGCGGATCACAAGATCGCGGTGACGCCGCTTCCGGCGGCGCTGATTCACGACATTATCCGGCTACCGGATGTGGGCGACCTCGATCTGACGCATCTCGATACGCTCCTGATTGCAGGATCCGGGATACCTGTAGAGTTGCTGCGCGAAGCGCAGAGCGTCCTCAAATGCGGCTTCGCCTTGTCGTACGGGATGACGGAATGCTGTGGCGGCCTGACCTATCTTGGCCCGGCTGACTGCACTTATGACGCCGGGACGAAACTCAAATCGGCCGGAAAGCCTCTCGGCGCGTCCCGGCTGAAAGTCGTCGGCGAAGATGGGGCGGAGCTGCCTCCCGGCCAGATCGGCGAAATCCTCTGCCAGACAGGCCGGGTGATGAAGTCTTACTGGAACCGTCCGGAAGCGACGGCCGAGGCCTTGAAAGACGGCTGGTACCACAGCGGGGATGCCGGCTATTTCGATGAAGAGGGCTTCCTCTACATTGTGGACCGCATCAAGGACATGGTCATCAGCGGCGGAGAGAATATCTACCCCGTCGAGATCGAGAATGAGCTTATACAGCACCCTGAGGTCGAGGACGTGTCCGTCATCGGTATTCCGGACTCGAAATGGGGCGAGAGCCTGCTTGCCTGTATCGTGCCGAAGGCCGGCGCGCGTCCCGATCCGGCTGAACTGGAAACATTTCTGCGGCCTCGTCTCGCGGGCTACAAGATTCCGCGGAAGTATACGCTTGTGGAGAGTTTCCCGCGGAACGCGACCGGCAAGGTTCTGAAGCGCCAGATGCGGCTCGATTTTGCGGACCTGGCCAGTTGAAACGAGGTGTGCTGTGAGTTTTGAAATCACGCCCCCGCTCTTCCACGATTTCGTTCGACTGAATGGCAAGTGGTATCCGGACAAACCCGCCATCATCGACGAAGGCGGGACGTTGACCTGGGGCGACCTGGACCGGCGCTCCAGCCAGGTTGCCAACGGACTGCTTCAGCTCGGTATCGGCAAGGGGCAGGGCGTCGCCATCCTGATGTCGAACTGCGCCGAATATGTCGAGGTCATGTACGGTATCCTCAAGGCCGGCGCGGTGATTGTGCCGCTGAACCTTGCGGTGAATGAGGAAGGCCTCATCCGGATGATCGAGGATTCCGGTGCAAAAGCCATCTTCTACACGCCGGACCAGTTCCAGAGGTTTGCCGAACAGGAATTCCCATCCGGGCGGCCGGAAGAGTTTGTGCTCGGAGAAGCAGGCGGAACGGCCAGCGAATTCCGGACATGGAGAGACGGGCAGGCAGAGTCTCAGCCGGCTGTCAGTATCGGCGAAGATGATCCGTGCAACATCATCTACAGCTCCGGCACGACGGGATTGCCGAAGGGGATCAAACACGCTTACCGGCGGCGCATTCAATCCATGTATGAGTTGTCGCTGGCGCACCGGTATCACTTTGCGTCCATTTCGATATGTCCGATCGGGCTCTATTCAAACATTGCATGGGCTTCGCTCTTCTGCGCCTTGATCGTAGGCGGCACTTGCGTCGTGCGGTCGAAGTTCGATGTGGAGGACTGGCTGGACTGTGTCGAACGGCATGGTGTGACGCACACATTCATGGTGCCGATCCAGTTCCAGCGGGTTCTGGATGCGCCAGGCTTCCGGCCTGAACGCGTTGCATCCCTGGAAGCGGTCATCTCCGGCGGTGCGCCTTTGTTTGAAGACCTGAAGCGCCGGATCGGCACCGGGTTCAATTGCGCGGTGATCGAGCTTTACGGGCTGACCGAGGGGTTCATGACGACCCTGCAGCCGGAAGAGGCGGAAGGGCGCACGGCGTCGGTTGGCAAGCCGGTGCGCGGGAACGATTATATTCTCGTCGATGATGACGGCGGTGTCGTTCCGTGGGGTGGCACAGGGGAGATCTGTGTCCGGTCCGTACACTGGATGGTCGAATATCATAACCGGCCCGAAGCAACCGGCGAGATCAAGTATTTCGATCCGGATGGCACCTTGTGGCTTCGCACCGGCGACATCGGCCGCACGGATGAGGCGGGCTATCTCTATATCACGGACCGGAAGAAGGACATGATCGTCTCCGGCGGCCAGAATATCTACCCGGTGGATATCGAGGCGGTGATGGTCTCCCACCCGGCCGTTTCGGAAGTTGCCGTTATCGGGGTGCCGGATGAAAAATGGGGCGAAACGCCTATCGGCATCGTCGTGCCGGAGGAGGGGAGTTCTCCGGAACAGATCGCAGGTATTCTGGACTGGACAAACACCCGTGTCGGCAAACGCCAACGGATCGCGCGCGTCGAAATCCGCGGAGACATGCCGCGCAACCCAAACGGCAAAATCCTGAAGCGGCTATTGCGCGAAGAATACGACTAGCCGGCTGGCAGATACGCCGGACACCGACTACCCACTAAAAAAGGCCGCTCCGGTTGGAGCGGCCTTTCCCTATTTGCTGGGCTTTAGGAGGAGCTACCAGCGCAAGGTACCTTCGAGGAATACTTTGCGGCCTTCGCCGAGGGACTGGAATGAGGACAGCACTTCGAACGCGTGCTGAATGGTGATCTCATCCGTCAGGTTGCGTCCCACAAGTGCGAGCTCCCAGCGATCATCGGCCGAGCCGATGGCAAACCGGGCGTTCAGCTTGGTGAAAGCGTCCTGAAATCCGGCGGGGTCGAAGTCCTGACGGACATAATACTCGCTGGAATAGTAGCCATCGACCTTGGCATCGAAGATGAGGTTCGGCGTGATGTTCTTCGACCATGCCGCGCCGATATTGACCTCAACCTCTGGGGCGCGCTCGATCTGGCGTCCGCTCAGGTCGCCCTGACCGTCAACACAGGCAGGATCTTCGAGCGAGCCGTCCGATGCGATCGGGCATTGCGCATCCTTGAACTCGTCGAACTTGGCATCCGTGAAGGCGGCCGACGCATTGAAGGTCAGGTCGTCAGTCGCGAGCCATTGGCCTTCGATTTCGATACCCTTCACCTCCGCCGAGGCGGCATTGCCGATGATGAAGCGCGTGCCGTCATAGGACGAAGTCTGCATATTATCGAACTTCATCAGGAAGGCGGCGGCGTTCAGGCTGACACGTCCATCGGCCAGGAACATCTTTGTACCGATTTCATAATTGTCGGCCTCTTCGCCTTCGAAGTCGAAAACGCCGTTTCCTTCGGACAGTGTGATACCATCGTTCAGGTCCGAAGCCGTCAGCGAAGACACGCCGGCGTACTTGGAGAGGAAATCGGAATCCTTGGACAGAAGGATGGTGCCGAGGGCATCGTCATTTGCCTTCATGCCGCCCGGCTTGGATCCCGTCGAGAAGGCAGCATACATGCTGACATCATCTGTCATCTCGTAGAGCAGCCGGATGGACGGATCGGTATTCGTGTCCGAGCGGGATTCCCTGAAGATGAATTCGGGGTTGCTGCGCAGCGGGGCGTTCGGATTGAAGACCAAATTCACGAGGTCCGGCAGGTCAGCATGGCGGTTCTGCGCCCGGGCATCCTGATCTTCCTTTGTGTAACGCAGGTCACCGATCAGGCTCAGCTTGTCGGTGAGGTGCCAGGTCAGCTGTCCATAAAGGGAGACCGTATCCGTTTCGCGGTGGAACTCACGCAGGGACGCAACCGCGCCGTCGATCTGGTTGTAGGCAATAGCCGGAACACCGACCGTCGCGTAGAAGCCCGGCGAGTATGCGCTGTATTGGAACGTGTCGACTTCCGACGTGTGGTAAAGTCCGCCGACGATGTACTCAAACGTGTTTCCGGTCGGGGAAAGCAGGCGGGCCTCGAAGGATTTCTGCTCATATTCATCGCCGATGGATGTGTTGAGCAGGTGTTCCGGAACGCCATCGACGTCCAGATATCTTTCCGACTCCGTTTGCCAATAGTTCCCGATGAGCTCCAGCTTGTGCTCGCCAATCATGGATGAAAGCGAGGACGTGAACGAAAGGGAGTCGAGGTCATCATACTCCGGCACCGGAACGCCGGTGCCGACATAGCGGACCTGATCGGCGTTGGTTTCAATATAGTCCGGGTTGATGGGCGCGGTGGGTGAGAGCAGGGCGCCGGCCGTGACCAGTTGGGTGCGGCGCCCATCAGTCGAGGTTGAGCCGCTTTCGACTTTTGCGAACAGCATCGTGTCTGGCGTGATGTCCCACTCCAGGCTTCCGCGTGCGCCCCAGCTTTCGATTGCGTTGTCTTCTGCGCCGGTGAAGAGGTTTTTGACATCGCCATCCAGGTCTTTCGTCTGGAAGGCCAGACGTCCACGGACCGTGTCGGACAGTGGGCCGGACACGGCACCGGACGTGCGATATCCACCGTCTTCCAGTTCGATGCCGGCATTCACATAGGCTTCGAACGTGCTGGTTGGGCGGGCGCTGGAGGTCGTGATTGCGCCGGCGATGGTGCTTTTCCCGAACAGGGCGCCCTGCGGGCCGCGCGCGACTTCGACAGAGCCGACATCCATCAGGCCTGTTTCCAGGCAGCTGGAGCGGCCGCAATAGACACCGTCATTGAAGATACTGACTGACGAGTCGAATGCGATGTTCGTCACGCCGGAGCCCAGGCCGCGGATGCGGACAGCCCAGGACCCGAACGTCTTCTGGACGGTCAGGTTGGGCACAAAGTTCTGCAGGTCTGTCAGGTCGCCGACCTGGTAGTCTGCAATCGTTTCTCCGGTGACCACGCCGATCGAGATCGGGGCGTCCTGCAGGGTCGTGTCGCGCTTGGTGGATTGAACGATAACGGCCTGCAGGCGACGTGCGCCATCTTCATTGGTGGTTTCTTCCTGCGCGTGAGCAGGAGATGCGAGCGCGAGCGCGACCGTTCCGAGGACGGCGCCGACGACAGCACGGCTGGATGAGCCATACAGCTTCTGTTTCATGGATTTTACCTCCCTCATCCCGGAAGCACCGGGGGCGCCGTTTTGGTTTGAGCGCCAGAATTTTCTTGTAGTGAGCAATTTTTTCTAATGCCCATTAAAATACAAACCGGACGGGAGGATTTTGCAAGTGGTTTTGTAAAGTAATTGGACTTTTTGTCCCGCCGTGATCCAGCAGCCACACCCCGGAACGGGCGGAACAGATGGGGATGCCGGCTGGATCCAGCCGAAAGGCTTTTATGTGTTGCTAAGAAAATCTAGAGTGTACTAAATAAACCTATGAGGTCCCTGAGACGTAATTCGTGTCGGGACAGGAGGTGCGCGGCGTGCCTTCGGCGCTAGGCTGACACGGCAGGGATAACAATATGAACGCACCGGATAAATGGCATTTTGACCGGCAGCTTCGCCACCAGCTGAAGCGTGACATGTTGCTGAAGGTCGCCGCCCGGTGTTTCAACGAAAAAGGCACCAGCGGCACGTCCCTGAAGGACGTCGCCCGGCAGCTGGGGATCACCGATGCGGCCGTCTATTACTATGTGAAGAACAAGGAAGAGCTGATCTATCTCTGCTACAGCCGCGCGCTCGATATCGGCGGCGCGGCGCTCGATCGGGCGATTGAAGAGGGGGAGGGCGAACTGGAAAAGCTCCAGCTGTATATCCGCTACCAGGTCGAGGCTGTTTGCGGAGATGAGGGTCCGGTAGCCATGCTTTCCGAAATTCCGGCTCTGTCCAAGGTGCACAAGGATGAGTTGCTGAAACGGTCGCGGGAGCACACCCGGCGCATTACCGCAATCATCGATGCAGGTATCAAGGCCGGCGAACTGAAAGCGGACAATTCTGCCATGGTCAGCAATGCGATCCTCGGTGCCGTGAACTGGGTGCCGAAATGGTTCAGGCCGAGCGCCTCCAACAAAGGCGAGGAAGTTGCGGCCGTATTCGCAAAATCACTGACGATCGGCCTGAAGGCCTGATCGCGATCCGGAAATGTAGAGGAAGAAATGAATACGACGGAGAAAGCACCGCAGGGGCCGCTGGCGGGCCTGCGGGTTCTGGAATTGGGCCAGCTCATTGCCGGGCCGTTCTGTGCGCAGCTTTTCGGCGACATGGGCGCCGATGTCATCAAGGTGGAGCCACCGGGGCAGGGCGACCCGCTGAGGACCTGGGGTCGTACCGGGTACCCGCTTCTGTGGTCTGTATGCGCGCGGAACAAGCGCTGCATCACGGCGAACCTGCGGGAGAAGGAGGGCCAGGACATTGTCCGCCAACTGGTCCGCCAGGCAGACTTCATCGTTGAGAATTTCCGTCCGGGGACGATGGAAAAATGGGGGCTGGGCTATGAGGACCTCAAGAAGGAAAACCCCGGTATCATCATGATCCGAATCTCCGGCTACGGGCAGACAGGGCCTTATGCGAAACGGCCTGGCTATGCGTCCGTCGGAGAGGCGATGGGCGGTGTGCGCTACCTGATGGGCGAGCCAGACCGCAAGCCTTCCCGCGCCGGGATTTCCCTCGGCGATACGCTGGCGGGCACGTTCGCGACCGTGGGGGCACTTGCCGCGCTCCATCACCGGAACCAGACGGGGGAAGGGCAGGTCGTCGACGCGGCGATCTATGAATCCATCCTCGCCATCATGGAATCGCTCGTGCCTGAATACACGATCGAGAAATATACCCGCGAACGCTCGGGATCCTATCTGCCGGCGATTGCGCCTTCGAACATCTATGACGGGTCGGACGGTATGGTGATCATCGCGGCCAATCAGGATACGGTCTTTGCACGGCTTTGCGATGCCATGGGCCGGCCGGAACTGAAAACGGATCCGCGCTATGCGACCCACGTCGCGCGCGGCGAGAACCAGGTCGAGCTCGACACCCTGATCAATGACTGGACCAAGGTCCGGACAATCGACGAGGTTGAGGCCGTCATGATCGAACACGCCGTGCCGGTCGGCAAGGTCTACCGCGCGCAGGAAATGCTGGACGATCCGCACTACGCCGCCCGTGAGGCACTGGTCGATATGGCGAGCGAGCGTTGGGGCACGATCAAGATGCAGAACGTTTTCCCGAAACTCTCTTCCACACCGGGCTCGGTGCGCTGGACCGGGCCGGAGAAGCTTGGTGAGCATACGGAGCAGGTGCTGACGGAGCTGCTGGACCTGACGCCGGAGCAGATCGAAAAACTGCGCGGCAGCGGGATAGTCTGACCCGTAGAGAGAACCGGGCAAGGGCCGCCGGGCCGGTGTCAGGTGCTCGGAACGAGCGCGTTGCGGAGGTCCTGCCGCAGGACCTTGCCGGTCGCATTGCGCGGCAGGGCGCTGACCTCGAAAATCCGTGTGGGGCATTTGTAGTGCGCAAGTTGCTGGCGGCAGAGGGAGAGCGTGGCGGCCGGGTCGAACGGCGCGCCGCCAGCTGGCACGACGGCGGCGACGACCCGCTCGCCCCATTTGGGATCGGGAACGGAGAAGACGGCGGCGTCGGCAATACCCGGCAGGCCCGACAGGACCTTCTCCACCTCGACCGGATAGACGTTCTCGCCGCCGGTGATGATCATGTCCTTCAGCCGGTCCGTGACTGTCAGGAACCCGTCCGCATCGATGTGTCCGACATCACCCGTGCTCAACCAGCCTTCCGCGTCCGTGACAGGTGAGGCCGTGCCGTCAGGCGACCAGGTGACGGCGGCCGGATAGGGCAGGCGCACGCGGATCTCCCCTGTCTCACCGGGTTGGACATCGGCTCCGTCCGCATCCGTGATGCGCAGGTTCACGCCCGGTCCTGCCGTCCCGGTCGCCTGGTTCTTCAACGGATCAGGACTGCGATGCGCTGACGGCGGCAGGTGCGTGATCGGCCCGACCGTTTCGGTCATGCCGTAGACCTGCGTGAATTCGCAGCCGAACGTGTCGAGGCAGGCTTTCAGCAGGGAGGGCGCAATGGGGGAGGCGCCATAGCCAACCATTTTCAGCTGACCCTTCGGGATCTGGCGCGTCTGGTTTTCCTTCAGAAGGTCGGAGAGGATGGCCGGCACCCATTGGGCATGGGTCGCGCCAAGCTGTTCCATCGCGTCGAACATGGAGGCGGGCGTCGCCTGAGGCAGCTGGATCTGCGTCATCCCGCCAGCAAGTCCGTACAGCGTCCACGACCAGCCTGCGGTGTGAAACACAGGCGCGACGATCAACAGGCGGGCCTCCGGCGAGAAGGCCAGCGTGTTTGGTGCGAACGTCATCCGGTCCGCGCTTTCATTCGTGTAGGCGAGCGCCTTGGGCGCGCCCGTCGTGCCGGATGTGAAGAACAGGGTGGAAATGTTGCCGGGCTCCGACCGGTCGATCGGCGCTGCGCTCGCGCCGGACATGAAGGCGCCCAGCCCGCTCTCCGTATCGACGAACCGGAACCGGGCGGGCACGGCCCCGGCGAACGCGATGTCGCCGATGATCAAGGCGGGGCAGGTGCGGTCCAGGATACGGATGAGTTCGGCGGAAGACAGGCGCCAGTTCAGGCCGGTCAGGATGGCACCCGCCCGGCGCGCGGCGAGCAGCACGACCGGAAAGACCAGTCCATTGCGGCCGAGCCATGCGAGCCGGTCGCCCTTGCGAAGGCCAAACCGGTGCAGTGCGTTCGCGAGTGTGTCTGCCTGCGCATCCAGCTCCCGCCAGGAGAGGCTGGCCTGCAAGGTCATCACGGCCGGGGTATCCGGCTTTACCTGGGCAAAATGCCGGACCTGCGACGAGAGCGTTGCCTGGTCGCTGGACGGGAGGATGCCGGTCCATTCGGTGTCGGATGCCATGTCAGCCTGCCTGATCTGAAGCTCTCGCTGTTTTGGTTTTCGGGCAGGTGAAACGAAAGCGGACGTGCGGTTTGCTCCGGCACTTTATCGGCTCGCTTTTCCGCGGGCACTACCTCTTGCGCGTCCTCCCCGACGCTTCGGGAAAGGTTTAGGCGCGAAAATCACATTCGTCAAGATTATTGACAAAAAAGCAGGCCAGCCTTATCCAGCATCAAAATGATCAGGGAGGTGAAAGAAAATGCTCGAATCCATCCGGATGTTTCTCGGCGAGTATTACCTGCAGCTGAAGTTCATCCATCTCACAGCCGTCATGGTTTGGGTGTGGAGTACATCCGTTGCCTATGCCTTCTACCTTGTCCCGGTGTTCAAGGCGTGGCGCCGGTACCCGGCGGATCAGGAAATCATCCGTTTCCGGAATTGGACCATGGAGCGCTTTGATGAGGGGGCCTCCTATGAGCATATTTCCTTTCCGGTCATCCTGATCACAGGTCCGCTCCTGTTTTGGGTGGGCGGGTTCAATGCGCATGTCGGCTGGATGATGCTGAAGCTCCTGATTGTTGCAGGCATCTTCATTCCCATCGAAGTGACCGACTATTACCTGGCGCATTTCGGCGGGGCGAAGCATCGCTATCGCAAAGCGGGCGATGCGGTCGGGTATGAGCGCGCAGTGCAGCACCATTGGTGGTTCCTGCTGCTGTCGAGCCCGGCGATCATGGTGTCCGCGATGATCGTTCTCTATCTCGCCATCACCAAACCATTCTGACCTGAAGGGGAAGGACAGTAACATGACCGATCAACCCAGCTCGATCGCGAGCGAAGAGGTTTCCGCAAGTATGCCGTTCTCCGGGACGCCTGCGAAATACCTGAAAATCTGCATCTTCGGCAGCATCGGGATCCACGCCTATCTCTTCTTCGGGTATTGGGCCATCAAGACGTTCCTGGCGCATGAGCCCTGGCCGAATGGCTGGTTCGTTCCTGTGCTGACAATTGTGTCGTCAGTCTGGTTTGCCTGGTACAGCTATCGCTGGATCATGCGGCTCGACGCGCAATATGGCCGGGGTAGCGGATGGATTCAGGAAACCGTGACCGTGAAACTCCCCTGGGAAAAGCCCCGCCGGAAGAAGTCCAGCCAAGAAAACGAAGGCTGATCCACGGATGGAGATGGTTCGGGAACGGTGCGGGCTGTCTGACGCCATTGCAGGGGCCGCGGAGCAGGGCGGCTGTACCGGTGCAAACGTCGAAGGCCTGAAGCGTCTGTCAGGCGGCGCCAGCAAGGAAAGCTGGGCCTTCACGCTGCGCCAGCCCGGCAAGCCGGACAGGCAAATGGTGCTGCGGTGCCAGCCCGCTGAAAAGCGGTTCACACATACCGGCATTGAATCCCTGAATGTGGAGGCAGGCTTATTGAAAGCACTGTCTCAGCAGGGTGTGCCGGTGCCAGAGATTTTCTTCGAACTTCCGGAAGGCTCCGAAGCAGGTGAAGGCTATGCCATGGCGCGGATCGAGGGCGAGACAGTCGGTGTCCGGATCCTCAAATCGCCAGAGCTTGCGTCCGTCAGGCCGAAGCTTGCCTTTGAGTGCGGCCAGATCCTTGCCGCGATCCATGCCGTGCCACGGTCCGGGCATCCGGTGCTCTCCGAACTGCCGCCCGGTGCAGCGCTGGAGAGCCTGCGCCAGCGCCATCGCGATATCGGGCAGTGCCGGCCGGTCTTCGACTATGCCCTTGGCTGGCTGGACCGGCACCTGCCCAAGGATGAACCGACATGTCTTGTGCATGGCGACTTCCGGAATGGGAACCTTGTGATCGGACCGGACGGCGTGCGCGCCGTGCTGGACTGGGAACTGGCACATGTCGGGGCGCCTGTATCCGATCTGGCCTGGCTTTGCGTGACAAGCTGGCGGTTCCAGAACCCGTCCTTGCCCGCAGGCGGCTTCGGTACGCGCGAGCAATTGCTGGCCGGATATGCCGATGGCGGGGGAGGGGATGTCCGTCCGGAGAGCCTGCACGCCTGGGAAGTCTTTCAGACCCTGAACTGGGGCCTGATGTGCGCCGAGGCGGGACGGAATTTCATGGAAGGTGTCCGCACGGTAGAGGGTGCGATGATTGCGCGGCGGGCGTCCGAAACGGAGTTCGATCTCCTGCAATTGCTGCACCCCGAACATGAGGCCTGGCATGCTTGACCAACCATCTGCGGACCTGATCCTTGAACAGGTTGCCGGGGCCTTGCGTGAGGGAGTCCCGGCAGGGTTCCAGCAGCGCGTGGCATCAAACGCCGTCGAGCTTGCCCGGCGCGAGCGCAGGCTTGCTCCAGGCTCTGAAAGTCTCGAACGCGAGCGGCTGGTTACGCTGCTCGGCGAGGCCGGTTCCGCCGAGGCGCTCAATCAGGCGCTGTCCCGCCAGATCGTGTCTGGCGGCGAAGGTCTGGACCCCGACGCGCTGGTGAGCCACCTGATCGCGACCACGATCGAAAAGATGCAGGTCGACCAGCCGACCTATCCCGCGTTCCGGGCGGTGATGGAGACCGGCTGACCGGATCGCGGCCTAGTCGGCGGCGCGGACGTCGACAGCGGTTGCCGGGTAGTCGGCCCACACGCCATCCACGCCCGCATCGAAGAGGGCCTGCAGCTCGTCCCGGCTATCCGTGAACGGGGCATCCGGACGATCGTCCCGTACTGTGTAGACATGTACCAGAAGGCCGGCCTCGTGGGCGCGGGCCACGAAATCCGTCGGCTGGCCATCCTTGCCGAGCACATAGGAGACGTCAGCGCCGACCCCGTCGGTCGTCATGTCGTCGAGATCGTATTCGAGCCCCATCATGGAAGCGTAGGGCTGGCCCACCATGTTCTGGATGAGCGGCAGGTCGCTCTTCTCCGCGACTTCGGCCAGGAAAGGCGGTTCGAAGCACTGGATGTAGACCGGGATGCCGGCTTCCTTCAGGCCCTTCGCCTTCATGCCGTCGAGGATCGGATCGGCGAGACCCTTGCCGATGGAGGTGTAGTGGCTCGGCCATTTGGCTTCCACATGCAGCCCGATGATGTTGCCTTTCTCGGCTTCGGCCAGGACGAGGTCCATGACCTCGTCAAAGGTCACGATGTCCAGCGTGTCATTGTGCTCCATCGGGCGGCCTTCGAATTGCTGGCGCGCTTTCAGGGTCTGGATTTCTGCATAGGTGAAGTCGTCAGCCCACCAGTCTTCCTGTTCGCCGAACGGCGTCTGGCGCACGGCCTTGCGGTCTGCGAATTCCGGACGGTCGGCAATGTCGGTCGTGGCGGAGAGGTAGAGGTCATGCCGGGCGATCAGGACGCCGTCGGAGGTCATGACAAGGTCCGGCTCGATAAAGTCCGCCCCCTGCGCAATGGCTGTCTTGTAGGCCATGAGTGTGTGTTCTGGGTAGAGGCCGCTGGCGCCGCGGTGGGCGATCACGATGGGGCGCTCGCCGGTCAGCGTGTTCCAGGCTTGCGCCGGGGCTTCGGCGGAGGGCGCGGCGGCGGTCTGGACAGAGTCCGAGGGTGCGGCAGGCGCGCTGGCGCAGGCTGCGAGAACGAGAACGGAGGCGGAGATCAGTCGTTTCATGTCGGGCTCTTTCCGGAAGGAGAGGAAGGATGTGCCGGGAGGGCCGGGCCCTCCCGGCACATTCCAGGATCAGAATTTGACGTAGACGCCGGCTTTCACCATCTGCGGCTTGCCGCGGATGATTGTGTGCAGGCCGAACGAGCCGCCGGTATTGCCGACATCGATCAGGTATTCCTCATCGAAGATGTTCTCGCCGAGGACATAGGCGCCCCAGCGGTCGCTGGCAGCATCGAAGCCCACGCGCAGGTTTGCGATGCCATAGGCGTCCTGGGATTCTTCCACCACGGTGCCGTCCGGATACATTTCCGGAATACGGACGAAGCCGCCATTGCCGTCAGCCGCATAGTCGAAGCCATTGTCATCTTCGAAGAAGTGTTCGCTTTTCCAGACATAGCTCGGCACGATCGACACGTCGCCATGCTCGCCAAACGGCACGGTGATGTCAGCGGCCAGCGAGAAGCTGTGTTCCGGGCTCAGGCGGAAGCTGTTGCCAGCGAACTGCAGCGGGTTCCCGTTGTCGTCCTTATCGTCATATTCGGAGTGCGTGTAGGCATAGGTTGCCAGCAGACGGACATAGTCGTTGACCAGGGCCTGGCCGTCGAATTCGAGACCGTACTGCGTTGCGTTGCCCGAGTTTTCGGTGACGAACACGCCATTGATCGGATCGAAGCGCGTTGTCTGGAAGTCCTTGTACTCACCATAATAGACCGAGCTGGTCATCTGCAGGCGATCGTCGAAGAAGCGGCCGAAAATACCAGCTTCGATATTGTCCAGCGTTTCCGCGTCGATCAGGCTGTAGTCCGCGCCGGAGGCAGACAGGACTTCCGGACGGCGGCCACGGCCATAGGCAACCCAGGTGTTGATGTTGTCGGACACGCGATAGGCCGCGTTGAGACGCCAGGTGAAGGCACCGTCGGTGCTTTCGGAGGCCGATGCCTTCTGGTTCAGCGTGTCGGCGCTGAGCAGCAGGGTCTGGGACAGTGTCACGCCGTTGAGGCCGCCAAGGGCTGCGAGATACGGGTTGGATTTCAGGACATGGCCGACCGAGCTGGAGGCAATGTCTTCCTTCGTGTAGCGCAGGCCGCCCGTCAGCTTGAGGCGGTCGGTGACGGCATAGGTGACGTCTCCGAACAGGTCATACGTGTCGCGCTCATCCGTCGACAGCGACTCCTCGAGGTGTTCGCCGTAAAGCGGGATGATCTGGCTCATCAGCAGCGCGCCGACAGCCGAGAACTGGAGCGGCGTATCGAAGCTGCCGAAATTGGCCCCACCCGGAACGCCGGCCAGGGCGAGCAGGCCTTGGGCCTGTTCAACGGTGAGACCCGCGCCGCCTGCGATGGTCGGCGCAAACAGGGACTGCGCATAGGCTTCGTCGGTCGAGAAGACGAGGCGGTCCTTGCCGGAGATGGTGAAATAGTTTCCACCGAAGAAGGCCGTCAGCTTGCCGCCGGCGTCATAGTTGAAACGCAGTTCCTGGCTGAACGTGTTGGCTTTGCGGCCCTGGAAGAACTGGAGCAGGTTGAAGTCTGCACCGTCTGAGTCCCAGGCTTCGCTGGAGAACAGGTTGCGATAGTCGGTCAGCGACGTCACCGACCAGGCATCGTTGATGTCATATTCGATGTTGGACGTGATGTAGAACAGCTCACGGTCGTTGCCGAGTTTGCTGCGCACCTGGTCGTCATTGATGTTCATGGCGGTGGCGCCGTACGGGTCGACAACGCCATTGACCGGGAAATAGCCGGAGGTGAACTGCGTGCCGGTCGAGTCATCATCCTGATAGTTCACGAAAATGTCGGCGGTCAGCTTTTCGGTGGGGGCCCAGTGGAGGGCGGCGCGCACAGCGGTCGTGTCCTGGCCCATCAGGTCCGGGGAGTTCGACGTGTTCGGGACGTAGCCGTCCATCTGCTTGATCTGGCCGGCGACACGCAGTGCGAGCGTGTCATTGATCGCCCAGTTGTAGTGGCCTTCGGCGCGGACCGAGCTGTAGTCGCCGCCTTCAACAAGGACTTCGCCGGAATTGCCAGCCAGCGAAGCGCGGTTCTGGATGAAGTTGATGCCGCCGACCAGCGCGCCCTGGCCGAACAGGGTTGCCTGCGGGCCTTTCACGACCTCGACGCGTTCCATGTCGTAGATGGCGAGGTTCGTCGCAAAGCCCGGATTGCCGATGGCGACGCCGTTCTGGAACAGGGCGACACGCGGGGCGCCGCCGTCGGAGACCACGCCGCGCAGCGAGTAGCTCGGCGCGTTGAGGCTCTGTGCCTGAACCTGCAGGCCGGGAATGAAGTTGCCGAGGTCTTCGAGGTCGTCTGCGGCCAGTTTGTCGATCAGGTCCTGGTCGGTGACGGACACGTTGATTGGCACGTCGATGAGCGACTGTTCCTGCTTCTGCGTTGTCACGGTGACGGTTTCGAGGCGGCGATCGCTCTCTGCGGCATCCGGGTCGGCAAAGGCGACGAACTGGCTGGAGAGGGTGAGAGCTGCAAGCGCGGTTGCAGAACGAAGATGACGTTTCATGAGAAGCCCATTCCTTGGTGCGGTGCACAATTCACCGCTTGGCGGGCTGGCTACTTTTTTTCGAAGGCAGGCTTCAAATCAAAGTTTTGCGAAGGTGATTCTGTACCTGATCCGCACGCAGAAGGTGTCAGATGCGGCGTATTTGACCCGGTTTTCTACGATGGGGCTACAGATCCAGTGAGTTTGCTCCCGGCGGCGTAAAAGAAAATATCACGGGTGTTTGTAGGGCAGACGTAGCGGGTGTGACGCATTCTTGAAGAACTCGTCCGCTTCCGGCGCAAAACAGGTAAAATCTGAGCCGGAAGGTGGAACGGGATGACAGGCCCCATCCAGGCGGGCGCATGCCGGTAATATCGCCGCTGAGGCGTGTGGCGGGGTTACATTTTCCTGTCAGTGACCGGCCGCGATCAATCTGATTTTTGTTCACCCTGTTGCCGTTGCAACACGGTTGTTCGCCGGGTCCGCACAAGAAACTGTCACGGGATACGACTACAGCCCTCGCTGAACACGGGGCTGCGGGCGTCCATCTTATCGCAGCGGCAGAACTATTCAGGAGACAGATGAATGCGAATTCCGGCCCATTCTTCGCGCCAGGTATTGGCGGCTGCGTTGCTTTCGCTTGCCAGCCTTTCCGTCGCATGCACCCATGCGGCGCCTGTAGAGATTTCGGCCGAGACGTCGGCTGTGGATACGGAATTCACCATTGCCGTCCTGCCGGATACCCAGAACTATCTCGACTACACGCACCAGAAAGAAGAGGGCTTTCCCTTCGATGCGAGCGAGATGTTCCTCGAGCAGATGCAGTACATCGCCGACAATCTGGAATCCGAAGGCGGCGAGATTGCGTTTGTCTCCTCGCTCGGCGATGTCTGGCAGCACCAGACCCTCGCCATGGATGAAGAACACAAGGCGCGCGGATTCGAGCGGGCGCCCAATCCGATCATGGATTCGCATTTCGCGCCGACCGACAAGGTGAAGACGGTCGAGATGCCGAAGGCGCATGAGGGCTTTTCCCTGATCGCCGGCAAGACGCCGTTCTCGGTCGTGCCGGGCAATCACGATTATGACGCCATGTGGACCTCGGCGAAGTTCCCGCCGCAGGCCAAGGGACCGGCGGATATCGACCCGAACGATCTGGTCACGTCGCTAGGCGTCATACATCCGGGCGGGCTGGAGAATTTCCGCTCCGTCTTCGGCGCCGACACGGCCTTCTTCAAGGACAAGCCCTGGTATGTCGCCTCGCATGATGGCGGCGCCGACAGTGCGCAGGTGTTTGAGGCGGGCGGTTACCGCTTCCTCCATATCGGCCTCCAGTTCGATCCGCCGAATGCGTCGCTGGAATGGGCGGCCTCGGTGATCGCGCAATATCCCGGCCTGCCGACCATCGTCTCGACGCATGACTACATGTCCAAGGAAGGGGAGCGCATTCCGAACCCGATCGTCGACGGGCATGCGGTGGACCCGATCCATAACAGCCCGGAAATGGTCTGGGAAAAACTGATCAGCCAGAACGACCAGATCTTCCTCGTCCTCTGCGGCCACCAGCACGGCCAGGCCTGGCGCGTGGACGACAATGCATTCGGCAATTCGGTCTGGCAGGTGCTGGCCGACTATCAGGACCGCGGACAGACCGCAAAGGATGCCGGCGTGCAGTCGGCCTGGCCGGTCGGCATCGGCGATGGCTGGATGCGCCTGATGAGCTTCGACCTCGGCAAGGACGTGCCGGAGCTGACCGTCGAGACCTATTCGACATACTACCGCAAACAGAGCCGGGACGTCGCCGAGTATGCGGACTGGTACAAGGCGGGCGAGAAGCCGGAGCTGACCGACGAGGCCTTCCATGAGGAAGATGACTATGTGCTCGTGCTGGACGATTTCCGGTCGCGTTTCGGCACGCCATAGTCCGCCATGGTCCGCTATAGTCCATTATAGTCCGGATCAGGTCATGACCTGGTCCGGGCTGGTCCGGTATAATCGCAGCTGATCTGTGGCCGCGTGACACAGTTGTCATCCTCACGCGTCTGTGAGCTTCCTCCGGCCCAGTATGTGGAACCGATCCAGCCGCTCCGGACTCATGTCGCTCCTCAGCGCCGTCGCGCTGATGGCCATGGTCGTGCGCGGCCTGGTGCCGGCGGGCTACATGCTGGCCGCTGCAGACACGCCGGGCGATTTCGTCAGCATCGTTATCTGCCATGGCGACGGCACGGATGGCACGCAGGCCCTGCTGGACCTGAAAAACGGCAAGATCGTCGCGCCGGACGAGCTTCCGGGCCAGACCGACGACGGCAAAAACCAGGCCTGTCCCTATGCCATGTCGGCGCATTTCACGCCGCCGGACGTGTCGGGCAGGCTGGCAGCGCCGCGTGAGGCGCCTGCGCAATTCCTGACGAATTTCGACTATATCGTTCCCGGCCGCGGCCTTGCCGCGCCGCCGCCGCCCGCCCGCGGACCACCCCTCAGCCTCTAGAAAATCGCTCCCCGCGCCGCCTGACACTGGGCCGGCGCACGCATTCTCTTGAGGACACCCAAAATGACTATTTCCCATCGCGGCCTGCTGGCCGCTCTCGGTACCGGTGTGGCCGGTATCGCCTTTGCGCCCCTGTCTGCCGCACAAACCGTCGTCGAGCTGCCGCCGATCGATGCGCAGGACGCAAGCCTGGCCGCTGAAGGCGGCAGCGCCGCGGGCTCCACAACTGTCTCCGGTGCAGGCCTGGAAGCTGGCCTTGCAACATCTTCGGACGCGCTCCAGCTGATCTCCCGCGCGCCCGGCGTCGCGCTCCAGTCGAATGGCGGGATTGCCTCGCTGCCGGTGCTTCGCGGCCTGGCAGATGACCGGGTCGGCGTGCTGATCGATGGCCAGCAGGCGACGAACTACTGCCCGAACCACATGAACCCCGTGTCCTCCTATATCGACGCGTCGCGTGTCGAGCGGGTCGTGGTGACGCCGACCCTGTCTCCTGTCAGCATGGGCGGTGACAACATCGCCGGCATCATCTCGATCGAGACACGTGCCCCGGAATTCTCCGCGAGCGGTGTCGAGGTCTTCGGCGAAGCCGGGGCAACCTATCGCAGTGTCTCGAACGGGATCGGGGCGTCGCTGCAGGCCAATGCGGCGGGCGAGAAAGTCAGCGCCCGCTATGAAGCCAGCTGGAACAAGGCGGACAATTACAAGTCCGGCTCCGGCGATGAAGTCCGCTCCACGCTTTACGAGAACTATGACCAGTCGCTGCTTCTGGCCGCGCGCCCGGCAGACGATGTGCTGTTCTGGGTCCGGATCAGCCAGCAGGGGGTTCCCTATGAGGGCTTCGCCAACCAGCGCATGGACCTTACCGACAACAAGAGCAACAGCGTTCAGGTGCATGGCGAAGGTCCGGTCGGTGTCGGCATCCTGACGGCGGATGCGTCCTGGCGCAGCGTGGATCATGAAATGAACTTCCTGTCCGACAAGGGCGGCGCGGCGACCGGCGGCATGCCGATGATCACCGAAGGGGAGGATACCTCGCTCAAGGTCCGCTACGACGCGCCGGTGGAAGGCGTGGGCCAGGTCCGGGTCGGTGCGGAAATGTTCCGGGCGTCGATGGACGACTACTGGCCGGCTGTTCCGGGCAGCATGATGATGTCGCCGCTCGACTATGTGAACATCAATGACGGCGAACGGAACCGGACGGGCGTGTGGGGCGAGTGGGAAGCCAGTCCTGCGCCGGAATGGTCGACGCTGCTCGGGCTGCGCTATGAAAAGGTCGAAATGGATGCCGGGGAAGTCCAGCCCTATTCCTGGACGGGTATGATGAACATGGCGGATGCCATGGCGGCCATGGCGTTCAATGCCGCAGAGCGCGCCCGCGAGGATGACAATATCGATGTCACCGCAAAGGCAACCTGGCGGCCGAGCGACTCCGTGGCGGTCGAATTCGGCGCGGCGCAGAAGACCCGGTCTCCGAACCTCTACGAGCGCTACGCCTGGGGCCGGGGCTCCATGTCCAGCTCCATGACCAACATGACCGGTGATGGTGCAGGCTATGTCGGCGACATCGGCCTCGAACCGGAAGTTGCCCGCAGCCTCGCCGCAACGCTCGACTGGTCCGACGGCATCGAAAATGGCCGCATACTGCGGGTTTCCGGATGGGCCAGTTACGTCGAGGACTATATCGATGCTGACCGGATCGGCAGCCTGATGGACGGCCGGCCGCAGCTCCAGTTCGCAAACCATGAGGCAGAGCTCTACGGGTTCGAAGCCACCGGCGCGATGCCGCTCTGGCAGACCGGGTTCGGCGATACCCGTCTTTCCGGAACGGTCAGCTGGGCGAAGGGCGAGAACAAGGACACCGGTGACAATCTCTACAATATCGCGCCGCTTCAGGGTGTGTTTGCCCTGGAGAACCGGAACGGTGTCTGGACGCAGGCGCTCGATCTGGAACTGGTCGATGAGAAGGACGACATCAGCGCGGTGCGTCAGGAACTGCGGACGCCGGGCTATGTCCTGATCCATCTGCGGGCAGGGGGGGAGGTCGGCCGCGTCCGCTTTGCTGCCGCCATCGAAAACCTGCTCGATCAGGATTATGACCTGCCGCTCGGCGGGATTGCCTTCGGCGACTACAAATATGACGGGCGGGTCGATCCGTTCCATCAGGTCGCCGGCCCGGGCCGGTCATTCAATCTCAGCGTCAACGTCGCTTTCTGACGTGCTGCGGAGGGGCCTCACCTCCAGCCATATGGCGGGCGTGGCTTTGGCTGCGTTCGCCCATGGCGGCATGCTGGCAGGTGTTTTCCTGTTGGCACCCGCCAGTTCTTCGGGGCTGGGCCCGAAGGATGATGTGTTTCTGGTGACCCTCGTCGAGGAACCGGTGACGGCACCTGCCCAGGTGCCCGAGCCGCCGGCGCAGGAACCGCCACCGTCTCCACCTGAGAAAGAGGAAATTGTCCCATCCACCGTGGCGGAAGTTCCGGCCGCTCCGGCACCGGCACCTGAGGCGGCAATGCCGGCAGAGAATGTGCCGGTCGCGCCTGCGTCCGACCCGCCGGCGGAAGCGACAGCGAGCGAGCAGGAATCCGGTCCGGCCTTTGTGACGCTCGCACCTGACTCTTCGCCGCTCGGGGCAGAACTCGCCCCCGCCGCTGTACAAGCCGCGTCATCCGGGGTGGCTGGTGACGGCAAGGCGATGCGCGACGCCTATCTGCGGGATGTCCGCCTGCAGCTCGCCCGGCATGCCCCGCGAGGGGTGCGGGGCGCAGGAAACTGTGAGGTCGAATTCCGCCTGTCCCGCGGAGGCGAAGTGATTTTCGTCGGGATACAGACCAGCAGCGGAAGCCGGTTGTATGATCGCCGGTGCCTGAAGGCGGTTACCTCCGCCGTGCCGTTTCCGCAGGCGCCGGATGGGGCTGTCGAAGCGGACCTTCGCTTCACGATCATGATGCAGCAGAAGCGCTGACGCGAAGCGCCTTCTTACCAAATTCCTAACTGAAAAATGTGTTCAGGCACTCCGTTGCCGGACAAATGAGCAGGTGCGGCCTACATTTTGCCCAAGTGCTGCGATTGGTAAATATACACCTTACCGAAGGATGTCCTTTAATTAATTTTAACGCTTGTGATGGATGGTCACAATCGTTAGCCAAATCGTGTCCTGTATTAACCATGATGTTCAAGGTTCTTCCGACCTCCTTCTGTTTCCTCGCGGCCTGCGCTGTTGGTCTTCTGCCGGCGCAAGCGGACGTGCTGCTGTCTTCGGCCTCGGTCGAGAAAGTGGTTTCAATGGAATACGAGGACGGATCGACAGAGACAGAATACGTGCCGACCGAAGCGGTCGCGCCCGGCGAAGAGCTCGCCTATGTGGTGAGTTTCCGCAATGACGGTGCCGAACCTGCGGACAGCGTCGTGATGACCATCCCGGTTCCGGAAGACATGGTCTATGTCGACGACTCCGTGATCGCCGACAATGCGGCCGTGGAATTCTCCGTCGATGGCGGCAATTCTTTCGCCCCGCGCGACGGACTCATCATCGAGGATGGCGAGCAGGTCCGCATGGCGTCCGCCGATGACATCACGCATGTCCGCTGGACGTTCGCGCGCATGACCCCTGGTGAGGAAGGCATGCTGGCCTTCCATGCCATTCTGAACTGAACCGGGCGGAACTGAACCCACCCCTCAGCAGCCCTGCATTGACCGCTGCGCCCGCCCTGGCGTAACGCCGGTGCCATGACTCGTGTGAAGATCTGCGGCCTCAAGGATCCGGACCTCGTGCGCCTCTGCGCGGCAGAGGGGGCGGACTGGGTCGGCTTTGTCTTCGTCGAGGCGAGCCCGCGTTATGTCACGCCGGAAGCCGCGGAGACATTGCTGTTGGGCGTCGGCCGTTCCGTGCCGGTGGCGCTGCTGGCGGATGCTGATGACGCCCTGATCGACCGGGTGACCGCCACGGGCATCCGGGTGCTCCAGCTGCACGGGCAGGAAACCCCGGATCGCGTGGCCGAGATCCGCAATCGCACCGGATGTGAAGTCTGGAAGGCGTTCGGCGTGGAAACGGCGGACGACCTTGCCGGGGCAGGGGCGTTCGCCACTGCCGACCGGCTGCTGATCGATGCAAAGCCCCCCAAGGATGCTGACCGTACGGGCGGGCATGGCCAAGCCTTTGACTGGTCGATCCTGAAGGGCTGGACCGCGCCGAAGCCATGGATGCTGGCCGGTGGGCTTACTCCTGAGAACGTCGTCGAGGCAATTGCTGCGACAGGTGCGCCGGCGGTCGACGTCTCCTCTGGCGTGGAACGGCTCCGGGGGCTAAAGGACAAGGAGCTGGTGCGGGCGTTCCTCCGCGCCGCCAAAGAGGTCTGAAGTGATGGACGTAAGAAATACCTGGGACCAGTGGCCGGATATGAATGGCCGGTTTGGCGAGTTTGGCGGACGTTATGTCGCCGAAACGCTGATGCCGCTGATCCTGGATCTCGAAGCCGAATACCGCAGGGCAAAGGAAGACCCGGCTTTCAAGGCCGAGATGGACGATCTCTGGGCCCATTATGTCGGCCGCCCGTCGCCGCTCTATTTCGCAGAGCGCCTGACCGAGCATTTCGGCGGGGCGAAGATCTATTTCAAACGTGACGAGCTGAACCATACCGGCGCGCACAAGATCAATAACTGCCTGGGCCAGGTGCTGCTCGCCCGGCGTATGGGCAAGACGCGCATCATCGCGGAGACCGGGGCCGGCCAGCACGGCGTGGCGACGGCGACGATCTGCGCGCGCTTCGGCCTCGAATGCGTCGTCTTCATGGGCGAGACCGATGTCGAGCGCCAGAAGCCGAACGTGTTCCGCATGCGCCTGCTGGGCGCGAAAATCGTGCCGGTCTCGTCCGGGACAGGCACGCTGAAGGATGCGATGAACGAGGCCCTGCGCGACTGGGTCACGAACGTCGACAATACGTTCTATTGCATCGGCACAGTGGCCGGGCCTCATCCGTACCCGGAACTGGTCCGCGATTTCCAGTCGATCATCGGCAAGGAAGCCCGCGAACAGATTCTTGAGCGGGAAGGGCGGCTGCCGGACGTCATCATGGCGTGCATCGGCGGCGGCTCGAATGCCATCGGCCTGTTCCACCCGTTCCTTGAAGACGAAAGCGTCCGCATGATCGGCGTCGAGGCGGCTGGCCACGGCATCGAAACGGGTGAACACGCAGCCGCGCTGAATGGCGGACGTCCGGGCATCCTGCACGGTAACCGCACCTATCTGCTGCAGACCGATGACGGCCAGATCCTCGATGCGCACTCCATCTCTGCCGGGCTCGACTATCCCGGCATCGGGCCGGAGCATGCCTTCCTGCGTGACAGCGGCCGGGCCGAATACCTCTCGACGACAGACAAGGAAGCGCTGGATGCGTTCCAGCTCTGTACCAAGCTCGAAGGCATTATCCCGGCGCTTGAGCCATCCCACGCGCTCGCCCGTGTCGGCGAAGTGGCGCAGGAACTGGGCAAGGACGGCCTGATCGTGCTCAATATGTGCGGCCGCGGCGACAAGGACGTGTTCTCGGTTGCCAAGTATCTGGGAGTGGACATGTGAGGCAGGTTCTTCCCGTCATCCTCCTCGGTGCGCCTCTGGCTGTTCTGGGCGGCTGTGTGCCGACCACCAAATATACCTATGTCCCGTTGACGCAGCCGAACTTCGAAGCTGCGCAGAATGGCGACCGAATCCCGTTGGTCGCAGCCGAGACGGCGCTCTGCTTCGCAGACGGCCGCACCGAATTTGTGCGGGATGCTGTATGGACCGATGAAGGCATTTGCGGGAACGAAGCTGGCATGACTGGCGACGAGTATCGCGAATGCTTTGGCTGGGACGCGATCGCTGGCGTGGGCATTCCCTATGAAGGACGGTCCATGTCCGCCGTGCCGATGGCCGCTGTGCAGATCGGGGAATGCGATCCGGAGACACTTTCAGAATGACCGACCTTCTTCTCATCCGCATCACTTGCCCGTCGCAGCGCGTGGCCGAGGACATCGGCGATGCTGCTGTCGAACACAAGCTGGCGGCCTGTGCGAATCTGGAAGGCCCTGTCTCGTCCACCTATCGCTGGAAGGGCGTGGTGGAGCAGGCTTTTGAATACATTCTCTGGCTCAAGGCGCCGAAGGCGAACTGGGACCGGATCGAGGCGCTCGTCCTCACCCATCACCCTTATGATGTCCCGGCCATGGTGGCGTTGCCCTGCCTTGAGGCACACGCTCCCTATTCGGCCTGGGTCCACGAAAATACGGAAAGCTGATGCCGACGGAACGTATCACCGCTGCCTTCGACCGCGCGAAGGCGGACAAGCGCGCAGTCCTGGTCTCCTACCTGATGGCGGGCGACCCGGATCTCGAGACGAGCTATGAGGCGCTCTGCGCCCTTCGCGACAATGGCGCCGACATTATCGAGCTTGGTGCGCCGTTCACTGATCCCATGGCCGACGGCCCGGCGATCCAGCGGGCGGGCCTGCGCGCGCTGGCGGCCAAGACAAAGCTGACCGACGTGCTGGCGCTCATCACCCGCTTCCGCGAAAGCGACCAGACGACGCCGATCATCATCATGGGCTATGCCAACCCGGTTCACTCCATGGGCTATGGCGCGTTTGCCGAAGCCGCCCACAAGGCCGGAGTCGATGGCACGATCATCGTGGACCTGCCGCCCGAAGAAGACGGCCCGCTGCGGGAAGAATATGCCAAATACGGGCTTTCGGTGATCCGGCTGGCGACGCCGACGACGCATGAGGCCCGTATGAAGAAGGTGGCCGAAGGCGCCTCCGGATTTCTGTATTTTGTCTCGGTGACCGGCGTGACAGGCGCTGGAAGCGCCGATCCTGCAGCAATTGCTGCGAATATCGACATGGCCCGCCGGGTGTCCGGATTGCCAGTTTGTGTTGGATTTGGTGTAAAAACCGGTGCACAGGCTGCGGAAATGGCTAAAATAGCCGATGGGGTTGTCGTAGGCAGTGCTTTCGTGGAGCATGCAGAGGCGGCTCACGAATCAGGGGATCTGGCCCGCGCACCCCAGGGAATGGGGTCTCTGGCCAAGGAACTGAGCAACGCGATCGCAGGGGTCGCAAAGCCGTAGTGGCTGTTACAGCCGTGGAGGTTGTCGGATGAACTGGATCAACAAGGTCACCCCGCCGGGCCTGAAGACCATGCTGACCAAGCGTGACACGCCGGATGATCTCTGGGTGAAATGCCCGCTGTCCGGCGAACTGGTCTACAAAACCGACCTCGAAGAGAACTGGTATGTGACACCGGCTGGCGCGCATATGCGCATCTCGCCGCGTACGCGCTTCCGCCTCCTGTTCGATGACGAGCGCTGGGAGCCGATCGAGCTGCCGGGCGTCGCCATGGATCCGCTGAAATTCAAGGACGACAAGCCTTATCCGGCCCGCCTGAAGGCGGCTAAGTCCAAGATCGCCGCGCGCGAGAAGAAAGAAACCGAAGGCGGCGGCGCTCCGCTGCTGCAGGATGATTGCATGGTTGCGGCCTATGGCAAGATCGGCGGCGTGCCGGCGGTCGTGCTGGTTCAGGACTTTGCCTTCATGGGCGGTTCGCTCGGCATGGCAGCCGGGGAGGGGTTCATCACCGCGGCCCACATGGCGCTGGCCCGAAAGGCCGCTTTCGTCGTTTGCACCGCTTCGGGCGGTGCGCGCATGCAGGAAGGTACGCTCAGCCTGATGCAGATGCCGCGCACCACGCTCGCCATCAATGAACTGGCCGAAGCGAAACTGCCTTATGTCGTCGTGCTGACTGACCCGACCTCAGGCGGCGTCTCGGCCTCTTACGCCATGCTGGGCGATGTCCATCTCGCCGAGCCGGGCGCGATGGTTGCTTTCTCCGGCCCACGCGTGATTGAGCAGACGATCCGCGAAAGCCTGCCCAAGGGGTTCCAGCGGTCCGAGTTCCTGCGCGAAAAAGGCCAGGTCGATATTGTGGTCGACCGCCGCAAGATGAAGGACACGCTCTCGCGCGTGCTATCCATGCTGATGCCGAAGTCGCGCCGGTCCAGCGACAGCATGCCGGCATCGCTGAACCCGCCCAAAACGCACGTTTCCAAAGGCAAGACTGATTGACCGGAGACAGTGCGGCCCTTGCCGCAGCGCTGAAGCGTTTCGAAGGGCTCTATCCTGACGTCATTCACCTGTCGCTGGGACGGGTCGAAGCTGCTCTGGAAGCGCTCGGCCGGCCGCAGGATCGCTTGCCGCCTGTCATTCATGTCGCCGGTACGAACGGCAAGGGCTCCACGAGCGCCTTCATGCGCGCCATGGCCGAAGCGGCAGGCCTGAAAGTCCATGTCTTCACCAGTCCGCACCTCGTCCGCTTCAATGAGCGCATCCGGCTGGCCGGCGAGATCGTTGACGATAAACGCCTGATCGACTGGCTGGAACGGACCTATGAGGCCATCAAGGGGCATGAGATCACGCATTTCGAGGCGACGACGGCGACGGCGCTGCTGGCCTTTTCCGAAGTGCCGGCAGACCTTTTGATCCTCGAAGTCGGCCTTGGCGGGCGCTATGACGCGACGAATGTGATCGAGGAACCGGCGCTCTGCGTCATCACGCCGGTGGACTTCGATCACAAGGCCTTCCTCGGCTCCGACATCCGCAAGATCGCGGGCGAGAAGGCGGGCATTATCCGGCCCGGACGCCCGGTGCTGAGCGCCATCCAGCGCAAGGTCTGTGATGACGTGATCACCGCCGAAGCAGCCCTGAAAGAGGCGCCGCTCTACAAGCTTAAAGCGCACTATATCGATGCCATGCCGGATCATATCGGACTTATCGGTGAGCATCAGAGGGCCAATGCGGCACTTGCGGCGATGGCGATGCAGCTGTTCGGCAATTCCACCCGTATCTCGCAGGACGCCATCTTCGAGGGGGCCCGCACCGCGACCTGGCCCGCCCGGATGCAACGCCTGAAGGATGGCCCGCTGACGGCGCTCGTGCCGGGCAGGGAGGTCTGGCTGGACGGCGGGCACAACCCCCACGCGGCCCGCGCCATCGCCCGGCATCTGCAAAAGCAGGATGGCAAGACGGCGCTCGTCTCGGCGATGCTCGCCTCAAAGGATGCGACGGGCTTCTTCCTGCCGTTTCGCTCGCTTCGCCCGCCGGTCTTCACCGTGCCGAATGCGCCGGGTCACCGGGCGGCTGACCCGGCCGAGCTGGCAGAGGCCGCGAACACGGCAGGCCTTGATGCGATGTCTTGCGACAGCCTCGAAGCCGGGCTGAAGGCGGCCGCCGAAACCGGCGCCGACCGCATCCTGATCTGCGGCTCGCTGTACCTGGCCGGGGAAGTCCTGTCGAAGAACGGGGAAGAGCCGGTCTGAGGCCCTGACCTCATGAAGCGGACAAAGAAAAAGGGCGGCCAATCAGGCCGCCCTTTCCACTCTACGCGTACTCTACTGTCCGGGAGTATGGTTCTTGAACCTTAACAGAACCCGAACACGGTGACCGCAGGGCCTAGCTGGACTGTTTGGCCAGCAGGTTGCGGATCTCTTCCAGAAGCACTTCCTGGCGCGGCGGGGCCGGCGGAGGCGCGGCTTCTTCCTTTTTCTTCAGCTTGTTCATGCCCTTGATGATCATGAACATGACGAAGGCGACGATGATGAAGGAGATGATCGCCGAGATGAAAGCGCCGAGTTCGACGACCGCAGCAGGCGTGACCACTTCACCGGCATCGTCGAGCACTTCCGGCGTGATCGTGAAGGAAATGGAGGACAGGTCGATCCCGCCCATGATCGGGGCCAGCAGTGGCAGGAACACGCCCTGGATGAAGGCCGTGACGACAGTGGCGAATGCGCCGCCCATGACAAAGCCGACAGCCATGTCGATCAGATTGCCCTTGAGCGCGAATTCCTTGAATTCCTTGAGCATTTCAGTGTCCCCTCCTGAGGTTCCAAGCCAGAATACCAGCGGATTTGATGCTATTATTCGGCACAGCGGTCAAGATAGCTCGTCAATTGCGGGAGCTGGGGCGGGCTTATCTCGCCTCGGGATCTTCGCCGCCATTGACGCGGGCGCGCAATTCCTTGCCGGCCTTGAAGAAGGGGACGGACTTCGCCGGAACTTCCACCGGTTCGCCCGTGCGTGGGTTGCGTCCCTTGCGGGAATCGCGTTGGCGGACTGAAAATGCGCCGAAGCCGCGCAGCTCTACACGGTCACCGCGAGCGAGCGCGGCGGCGATCTCGTCGAGGATGACATTCACGACCTTTTCCAGATCTTCCTGGCGCAGGTGGGAATATTCAGTCGCGAGTTTTGCGATCAGTTCAGACTTCAGCATCCCTTTGATATAAAACGCATTTGCGGCGGGAGCGCTAGGCCCCCGCCGCAAAGTTTTCATCAATTTTAGAAAGCTGGTCTTGCCGGCCCTTTCAGGTCGGCCTTACCCGGCTCAGCCCTGGAGGGCTTCTGCCTCGGCTTTCCAGTCAGCGCTCTTGCCGGACGTACCGACTTCTTCTTCCAGCGCTGCCAGCTGATCGTCCGTCATGGAAGCGATCTGCCAGAAGTGGAAGATGCCGGCTTCATTCAGCTTCTTCTCGAAAGCCGGGCCAACGCCTTTGATCTCTTTCAGATCGTCTGCGTCACCCTGCGGTGCGGACAGGCGGCCGCTTGCATCGGGTTTGCCGGAATCTGCCGGAGCAGCTTCCTTGGCACCGCCCGAAGAGGCCAGCGCTGCGCCGAGAATGTCGCCCAGCGAGGCGCCGGCATCTGCCGACCCGTACTGTGCAACGGCTTCTGCTTCTTCGGCGATTTCGAGTGCCTTGATCGAGAGCGACACGCGGCGCGAGCCACGATCGACCTGGACAACCTTGGCGTCGACCTTGTCACCGACAGCGAAGCGTTCCGGACGCTGATCGGCGCGGTCACGCGACAGATCGGAGCGGCGGATGAACGCCTTCATGGCCGGTTCGCCGAATTCGACTTCGATACCGCCCGAGGTGATCTCGGTGACGGTGCAGGTCACGGTCGCACCGCGCTTCACGCCGCCGGTGTTGAGCGATTCCATCGGATCGCCTGCCAGCTGCTTGATGCCCAGCGAGATACGTTCCTTGTCGACGTCGACGTCGAGCACTTTCGCCTTGACCACGTCGCCCTTGTTATAGGCTTCGATGGCCTGGTCGCCCGACTGGTCCCACGAGATGTCGTTGATGTGGACCATGCCGTCCAGATCCGGGCCGAGGCCGATGAACAGGCCGAACTCGGTGATGCCACGGACTTCGCCTTCGATCTCGGTGCCGATCGGATGCTCTGCCAGGAAGGCAGTCCACGGATTGTCCATGGTCTGCTTGAGGCCGAGCGAGATGCGGCGCTTCTCGGAATCGACGTCCAGCACTTCCACATCGACTTCCTGAGAGGTCGACAGGATCTTGCCGGGGTGCACGTTTTTCTTGGTCCAGCTCATTTCGGAGACGTGGATCAGGCCCTCGACACCGTCTTCCAGCTCCACGAAGGCGCCGTAGTCGGTGATGTTGGTGACAACGCCCTTGAGGCGCGCGCCAACCGGGTAACGCACATCGATACCGTCCCACGGGTCGGAACCGAGTTGCTTCATGCCGAGCGAGATACGCTGGGTTTCCGGGTTGATCTTGATGATCTGGACTTCGACTTCCTGGCCAACTTCGACCACCTGAGACGGGTGGTTGATGCGCTTGTAGGACATGTCGGTGACGTGCAGCAGGCCGTCGATGCCGCCGAGGTCAACGAACGCACCGTAATCGGTGATGTTCTTGACGATACCCTTGCGGACGTCGCCTTCAGCCATGTCGGAAACGATTTCAGCGCGCTGTTCGGCGCGGCTCTCTTCGAGGATGGCGCGGCGCGAGACAACGATGTTGCCGCGCGAACGGTCCAGCTTGAGAACGGCGAACGGTTGCACTTCGCCCATGAGCGGGCCGACATCGCGCACCGGGCGGATGTCCACCTGGGAGCCCGGAAGGAAGGCGTTGACGCCGCCGAGGTCGACGGTGAAGCCGCCTTTGACGCGGCCGGAGATGGCGCCTTTGACCGGTTCGTTGGCGTTGAAGCTCTTTTCGAGCTTGATCCAGCGCTCTTCGCGGCGGGCCTTGTCACGGGACAGGACAGCGTCGCCAAGGGCGTTTTCGATACGGTCGAGATAGACGTCGACGATGTCGCCGGATTTCGGCTGGTCGTCTTCCATCGAGAATTCGCGGAGCGGGATACGGCCTTCGGTCTTGAGGCCGATGTCGACGAGTACGGCGTCGTTTTCGATGCGGATCACGGTGGCCGGGACAACCTGGCCTTCCTGCATCGCGGCGGCCGCAGCCGACGATTCGAACATGGATGCGAAATCGTCGGAGGAGGGGTTCATTGAGTCAGTCATGTAAGGTTCCTGAGGCGGGGCGAACGGTTCAAGGCAGGCGCGCATCATTGCGGCCTGCTGGATCGACCCGAGAGCGTGGTCTCTTTAATCTTCAGTGGTGCAGCCTGTTTGGATTTGAGGCCCCCTGTATTTACAGGAGAAAGCCCCTTCAGGTGCGGTTTCCACGGGCGAGAGCGGCTTTCACAGCTGCCAGCGCCTTTTCCACTGCGGCCTCTATAGTCAGGTCGGTGGTATCGATCAAGACGGCATCTGCCGCCATGGCGGCCGGGGCATCCTTACGGTTCTGGTCGCGCTGGTCGCGTTCGCGCAGCTGCTGGATCACCTGTTCGAGAGAGACGTCCTCGCCGAAGCCGAGGAGTTCGCGCCAGCGCCGATAGCCGCGCTGTTCCACATCGGCATCCACCCACAGCTTCACGTCGGCATCCGGCGCGATGACGGTGCCGATGTCGCGGCCATCGAGCAGCGCGCCGCCTTCCTGCAGGGCGAAGGCGCGTTGCAGGTCGAACAGGGCCTTGCGGACTTTTGGAAGCGCACTGACCTTCGAGGCGGCCTTGCCGGCCTCGGCTGTGCGCAATTCGGCCTCGTTGAAGCTGCCAAGGTCCAGCCCGGCAGCAAGCTCGGCAAGGCGGTCTTCATCGTCGAGGGCGATGCCCTTTTTGAGGGCTGCGACAGCGGTCGCGCGGTAGAGGCGGCCGGTATCCATGTGCGGCAGGCCATACCAGGCGGCCAGCCGCTTGGAGATGGTGCCTTTCCCTGAGGCCGTCGTGCCGTCAATCGCGATGATCATGGGCGCGGGGAGTGAGGGAAGGGGCAGGTGAAGTCAAGCGATGAGGGAGTTATTCGGCTGCGCGGCCTCCGGCCTTGCTGCTCGCGGCTGTTCCCTCGCCTGCGGCTCGGGGCCGCTGCGCCTTCGCGTTGCTCGTGCGATGGCTCACCACCACAAGCAACGCGCAGGCGCAGGTGCCGCGGGCTTCAGCCCGCGAACAGCACTTAGCAATCCCTATCTCGGCGCCATGCGGATTGCGCCGTCGAGGCGGATGCACTGGCCGTTGAAATAGGTGTTGCGGGCCAGTTCCATGGCCAGCGACGCATATTCCTCCGGCTTGCCGAGGCGTTTGGGGAAGGGGACCGAAGCGGCGAGGCTGTTCAGCACCTTGTCCGGCGCGCGCAGCATCAGCGGCGTTGCGAAAATGCCCGGCATGATCGAGTTCACGCGAATGCCTATGTCCATCAGGTCCCGCGCCATCGGCAGGACGAGGCCGTTCACGCCTGCCTTGCAGGAGCCGTAGACGACCTGGCCGATCTGGCCGTCCTGCGCCGCGACGGAGGCCGTCAGCGTGATGCAGCCGCGCTCGCCGTCTTCCAGTTCCGGCAGGGTCGCCATGCCTTCAGCCGAGAGCGAGGCGATACGGTAGGATGCGACCAGCACGCCCTGCGCACCGAAAGCATAGTCTTCGGTCGGCAGGCGCTTGTAGCGGGCGTTTTCCTTGTCCCAGGAGAGCGTCTTGCCGCCCTTGGCAGCCATGGCGCAGTGGACGGTGATGCGTTCCTGTCCATGGGCGGCGCGCGCCTTCTCGAAGCCAGCGACGCAGGAGTCTTCATCCATGATGTTCACATTGCAGAAGATGCCGCCGATTTCCTTGGCGGTGGCTTCGCCGGCTTCTTCATTGATGTCGAAAATGGCGACCTTGGCGCCGGCTGCGGCGAGCGCGCGGGCCGTAGCCTGGCCGAGGCCCGAGGCGCCGCCGGTGACGACTGCGGCAGTATCATTGGTGATCTTCATGGTGTTTCCTCCTGATTATAATGGATCATGCCGGACTATGATGGACTATGCCGGATCAGGCCGTGTCTTCGACAAAGCCCTTCCATGACTTCATGTAGCTGACGAACGCGTCGCCCAGCCCTTCGGCGCGAAGATGCGCTTCGGGCACGGGCAGGGCGATGGGGGTGAAGGCCGGATCGGCCTCAACCTTTTCCGGGAAGTCGTGGTGCAGGATCGCGCCGCGTCCGACGACGACGAAGTCCAGACCGGCGTCCATGGCGTCCTTGCAGGCCGCGCCCGTGGTCAGCTTGCCGGCGGCGCCGAGACGGCAATCGCCGCGCGGCAGGTCGGTGAAGCAATCGACCAGGCGCTTGCCCTTGAAAGCTTCGTCTCCCGGTTCCTTGAACGTGTCCCACAGCGACATGTCGAGATAGTCGACCTTGCCGCCGGTCATGATTTCGCCGGCGAGGCGGCGGATCTCGCCAAGGTCCATGCCGAAGCGTTCGGGCGAGAGGCGCACGCCGAGGGAGAAGTCCTTGCCGCACTCGCTGCGTACCGCATCGATCATGTCGGTCAGGAATTTCACGCGGTTCTCGTAAGGCCCGCCCCATTCATCGTCGCGCAGGTTCACCTCGCCGCTGATGAACTGGCAGATCAGGTAGCCATGCGCGCCGTGCAGCTCGACGCCGTGGAACCCGGCTTTCTCTGCGCGTTTGGCTGCGGTGACGAAAGCGTCGAAGGCTTCCTTCACCTCGTCGCCGGTCAGGGCGCGGGCGCCGAATTCTTCGTTATCTGACGGGCAGACCGGTGCTTCGCCGATCAGCTCTGCGGGCGAGCGCATACCGGCATGGTGTAGCTGGACGACCGAATGCGTGCCGGTCTTGTTCAGCGCCTCGGCGAGGCGCGAGAGGCCCGGCAAATGCTTGTCGTCGAAAATGCCGAGCTGGCCGGGGAAGCCCTGGCCGATGGCCTGCACATGGGCCGCACAGGTCATGGTCAGGCCGAAGCCGCCTTCGGCCCGGTATGTCAGCCAGCGGAACTCGTCATCGCTGAGCGTGCCGTCGGGATGGCTCTGCAGATTGGTCAGCGGCGCCAGCATGAAGCGGTTCTTCATGGCGGGGCCATGGGCGAGGGTCATCGGTTCGAAAAGACGTGTCATGCCCACACTTTGGCGCGGGCAGCGGAGAGGTCAATTTATGCCGCAGGGGCAGGGGATTACCGGACCGCGTTCAGCGCGGCAGCGATTGCGGCCCGGTTTTGCGGGTCGATCACCGCAAAGACGATGTCGGCATCGCGGGCTAACGGATGGCGGGCGCAGATGGTGACGGCGATGTGGGCGGCCTGTGCCGGTGGGTAGCCATAGGCGCCCGTCGAGATGGCCGGGAAGACGATGCGGCGCAGGCCGCGCTGGCTGAGTTCCGTCAGGCAATTGCGGTAGCAGTTTGCCAGAATGTCCGCCTCGCCATCCTGACCGCCATGCCAGACCGGCCCCACCGTGTGGAAGATGAGCCGCGGGGCGAGGCCAAAGCCCTCCGTCACGCGCACCTCGCCCGGCGGGCAGGGGGCGAGCGGACGGCAGGCCTCTTTCAACGCAGGCCCGGCGGCATAGTGGATTGCACCGTCCACCCCGCCGCCGCCCATCAGAGAGGAATTCGCGGCATTGACGATCACGTCCGTCTCAATGTCGAGCAGGCTACCGGAATAGAGGACAAGGCGCGGCATCAGAGGTCACTTCGTTTCGCCGCCTGGTTCAGGCGAATGGAAGAGAGGTATCAGCGCGGGGCTGTTCTTCATAGGGAGGGCGTGGGTGTGCTGCCGAAGCGGATTCACGAACGGCGACTATTGGCCCAATCAGGACGCCTGCGATTCGCGTACCCCAAAGTTCTCTGGACAATCGGTTTCCCGCCAGTGTCTGCGACTTCGCATTTTCCTTCAGACTTCTGACTGGGAAGCTTGACGCGCCTTCTCAGTTTCGCGGACCGGCGGAAGACCGAAGAGACGTCGATAGTCGCGCGTGAACTGCTGCACGCTCGCATAGCCGACTGCGAAGGCGGCAGCGCTGGACGTCTGGCCTTTGGACAACATCAGCCGCCGGGCTTCGATCAGGCGCAATTGCTTCTGAAACTGGATCGGCGAAAGAGAGGTCTGAGCACGAAAATGATGATGGAACGTGGACGCACTCATGCCCGCGACGCCCGCCAGCCGTTCAATCGAAATCGCTGTTGCGAACTCTGCGCGAATGATGTCAATCGCGCGGGCGATACGGGCTGTGTGGCTATTGGGAAAGCCGAGACGGGCGATCGCCTCGCCGTGGCGTCCGGCAAGCAACCAGTGATGCATTTCCCGAACCAGCAATGTCCGCAGCGGGGAAAGTGAGGCCGGACGATCATGCAAACTGATCATGCGTAGTGCCACGTCCGATACTTCATGATCGGTGTTCTGAGAAGTTGCAGAATCGGCAAGGCTTAGCGCCGTATTCATTTCGGTGATGCAATCGGCTATCAGGGCAGGGTCAAGCCGGAGTGAGAATGACAGGTAGGGTTCGCTTTGCTTTGCTTCGACGATTCGAGTCAGCGTTGGGTGGTTCGATGAAACCACCATCGAATCGCCGGAACCGACTGTGAAAGATATTTCGCCCATGGTCACATGCTTGGCGCCTTGAGCAACCAAACAGATCAGTGGACGTTCGATTGCATATTTTACATCTTGCGTGCCAGTCGCGCGTAGGAGCGTCATGCCGGGGATGCATGTCCGTGCGATTCCGTTTGCGTCGGCATGAGCCCGAGTGAAGCGATCTATCGCTGTAGTCAGCGCGGCATTCATGAAATTAATCTATTGGCCAACGGCCTCATTGGCAAACAATTCCGGAGAAACAGGCAAAGAAGCCGTAGTTTCAGGCCCCCCGGATGCGGTGTGGATCGATAGGATTGGCGAGGAAATCCAGCATGCAGATATGAGGAGAGGAAGAATGGCGGACACCAATGGCACAGGCCAGCACGAAGGCGTGAAGATGACGGGCAAGGACGGCGCCGACGGTCCAAAAGCGTTCATGATCCTGATTGAAGCCAGGCCCGGCAAAGAGCACGAAGTAGTGCGCATGCTAGGGGACATTCGCGAATGCGTTGAGGTTGAGCCAGCGACGGGTCCTTGGTATGCGGTGCAGCTGTCTGCGACCAGTTTTGCGATTTATGAGGCTTTCCCGGATATCGCTGGTCGCAATGCTCATGTCGCTGGCGCCGGAGGTGACATTTTCCGTGATGTGGAACGAATGAATGCAATTCTTTCCAAGCCGGCTCATGTGCAAAAGGTCGACATTCTCTTCAGCAAGAAGCTGTTCGCTTGAGCGCTCGGGCAACACAGAAAGGCCAAGGCGTCCCGTGAGCTGAGGAGCCACCTCGTCGCTGCCAAGGTCCATTTTCGGCGATTTCCAGCCCCTCACCCCTCCGAAATGTCTGCGCCCAGCGTCGCCATATGGGCGAGGAAGTCCGGATACGATGTATCGATCATGGAGATGTCGTCGACGCGGACGGGGTTCTGCGTGGCGGTACCCATGACGAGGGCGCTCATGGCGATGCGGTGGTCGTGATGGGTTTCGACGAGGCCGCCGCCCGGCACCTTGCCAGCGCAGCCTTTCACGATGAAGCCGTCCGGCGTGCCTTCCGCCTCGACGCCGTTGGCGCGGAGCATGGCGACGGTGGCGTCGATGCGGTCTGATTCCTTGACGCGCAGTTCTTCCGCGCCGGTGACAACCGTCTCGCCCTCGGCAAAGGCGGCGAGGACGGCAAGGATCGGGAACTCGTCGATCATGGAGGCGACATAGCGCTCCGGCACGTGGATGCCTTTCAGGTGCGCATAGCCGGACGCGATATTGATCTGGCGCTCGCCTGCGGCTTCGCCCGCTTCTTCGGCACCGAGATGCGCGCCCATCAGGTTTGCGACATCATAGAAGCCGGACCGGGTCGGGTTCGACATGACGCCGTCGATCTGAACGTCGCTGGCCGGGGAGAGGATGCCCGCTGCCACGAGGAAGGCGGCGGAGGAGGGGTCGCCCGGAATCGCGGCCTCGATCGCGCGCAGCGTCTGCCCGCCCCGAATCAAGATGCGCGTCGGCTCGCCCGGCTTGCGCTCCACGCCGACCTCGACGCCGAAGCCGCGCAGCATGCGTTCGGTATGGTCGCGGGTGGGCTTGGCTTCTTCCACCACGGTCGTGCCGTTCGCCGAAAGGCCCGCCAGCATGACGGCGGATTTCACCTGCGCGGAGGCCTGCGGCGGGGCGTAGGTGATGGCGTTCAGGTTTTTCGAGCCGGTCAGGGAGAAGGGCAGGCGCCCGTCCGGGCCGGCCGTATCGGTCAGGCCCATCTGGCGCAGCGGGGTCAGGATGCGGTTCATCGGGCGGGAGCAGAGGCTTTTGTCGCCCGTCAGCTCTGCGGTGAGGTCATGCCCCGCCATGACGCCCATCATCAGGCGCGAGCCCGTGCCGGAATTTCCGAAGTCCAGAATGCCCGCCGGAGACGAGAGGCCTTTGGCGCCGACACCGGTGACTTCCCAGGTCCCGCCGCCAAGGCGTTTCACGTCCGCGCCGAGGGCCGACATGGCCGCGCCGGTGCGCAATACGTCGTCGCCTTCCAGCATGCCGGTGAAGTGGCTGGTGCCTTCTGCGAGCCCTCCGAAAATCAGCGCGCGATGGCTGCAGGATTTGTCGCCAGGCGCCCGGATGGCGCCTTTGAGGGATTTGACGGGACGGCTGGTCCAGACCATGTAGTTTTCCGAGCTGAATTTTTGCGTGAATTGGGGCTTTGACAGCGCGCGGCGTTCATGGCAAGCGCCGCCCAGATCAAAAACCAGAAATCCAACGAGGAGGCGTGTCGCCCGTGTCGAAAGACAAGCTTGGAACCAAGCAGGTTTGCCCGTCCTGCGAAGCCCGTTTCTACGACCTCAACAAACGCCCGGCCGTTTGCCCGAAATGCGGGGAGGAATTCGACCCCGAAGACGAGGTCATCCGCACCACCATCACCAAGGTGAAAGCCAAGGCTGCCCGCGCTGCGGTCAAGACCGAAGACGAAGACGAGGATGATGACGACGAGGACGAGAAGGCAACGGCCGCCCGTTCCGACGACGATTCCGATGATGAGGATGAAGGCGACGACGACGAAGAAGCCAAGGAACTCGGCGACGACGACGAAGTGATCCTCGAAGGCGGCGACGACGAGGAAGACGATGAGTCCGGCACCAAAGTGCCGAGCGGCTTCAATGAAGACGGCGTCGATGATGATGACGATGACGACATCATCCTGACCGATGACGATGACGATGATTTCGAAATCGACGATGACGGCGATGACGATGATGACGATCTTGCCCTCGACGATGACGAGGAAGATGAGAAATAGACTTGAAAGCCGGAAGAGGGGGGGATAAACCCCGCTCTTCCCGGTCCGGGGCCATAGCTCAGTTGGGAGAGCGCTTGCATGGCATGCAAGAGGTCAGGGGTTCGACTCCCCTTGGCTCCACCATTTTCCTTCCGGACAATACAGCCCGCTTCTATGCGGTTTTCAGCGTCAGCAGCCTGATGCCCGCTGCGCCGAACAGCGCACCGATCACAATGTCGAACGGCCGCCGCATTGTCCGGTAAGCCCGCACCGCTGAGCGTGTGGAAAACAGGCAGGCATATCCCACAAAGATCGCCGTGCCGGCGGCTGCGCATACGGATACGGCTGTGAACAGGAAGGCCGGAGGCGCTGTGGACGCGGCGCCGACCGACAGGGTCGCCATCCAGACAAGCGGCGCTTTCGGATTTGTCAGGTGCAGCAGCAGGCCGCGCAGGTATTGCCGGCCGTGCGAGATGGGTTCGGGCGCTGCTTCCGGCGCACCTGGCGAAGTCTTGCGGCTGGCGGACCGGAATGCCTTGAACGCCAGGAAAAGCAGGTAGAGGCCGCCGGCCATCTTCATCGCCGTGAAGAACAGGACGGACGTTTTCAGCGCCGCCACAAAGCCGAGCGCAGCGACGCAGGCCCAGAAGATCGACCCCGTCACGACGCCGAGCGACAGCATGATGCCCGCCGCGCGCCCCTCACGGGCGGAGACGTTCATGATCATCAGCGTCGCAGGGCCGGGGCTGGCCGCGCCGACGATGAAAACGGACAGGATCAGTAACAAATTCGGCAGGTAGAGGCTGACAAGGTCGGCAGGCATGGCATTTTCCCACAGGGCTGAGTTGTGCGATCTGCAGCAGACACAGCACATAAAACGAGGAAGAGACAGCACTTTTCCGTGATCGCACGCCTTGAAGAGACCGCATCCCGGCACTTGAAGCGCCACAATTGGACCCCACCTTGATAAGGAACGAAAGGTGCCCAAAGCTGCCTGCCCAAGGGACCTCATGTTCGCCGTATCTGTCGTACGACGGAAAGGAGTGCCGACATGTTGAACGACGAAAACACACCCCGCTTCGATGCGGATCCCATCGTCTACATTCGCCACCTGGGTGCAGACGAAGTGCAGGACCTTGTGCCCGCCAATGCCCTTGAAGGGATTGGCCGGCCGGAAGACCTGTTCATCGTGTCCTCTGCCGACGGCCAGCAATTGGCTATCGTCGAGGGCCGTGACGCGGCTTTCGCCGCTGCCCGGCTGCACGACCTGACCCCGGTCAGCGTGCACTGAGGGCAACAAGGGACACCATATAGAGACCATATATGGATCATGGACGCCCCGCCCGCAGAGATGCCGGCGGGGCTTTCTATTGCGGCCCTTGCTATTTCCTCCACGGAAGTTGACACTGGCGTCAACTATAATCCGGGGAGGATAACGGGCATGAGACCCATCATTCTGGCAGTGGCCGCTGCCGCAATCCTGGCGCCTGCCGCCTGTTCCAAAAACGAGGCCCCTGCGCCGGAAGCGGCTGCGCCCGCCGAAGAGGGCGTCGTGCATGTGTCTGCCGAGGGCGACTTTGCCGAAAACCTGCAGCTGGCCCTGATCGAGGCGGAACCCGGCCAGACCATCGTGATGCCGGAGGGGACATTCGAATTCACCACCGGCCTGTCGCTGGACGTGGACGATGTCACGCTCGCCGGCGCCGGGCAGGGCAAGACGATCCTCGACTTTGCCGGCCAGACCGGCGCAGGCGAGGGCCTGCTGGTGACCGCCGATGATGTGGTGCTCACCGATTTCGGCATTCGCGACACCAAGGGCGACGGCATCAAGTCGAAGGATTCAGACCGCATCACCTATCAGTACCTGACGGTGGAATGGTCTGGCGAGCCGGACGAGACGAACGGCGCCTATGGCATCTATCCGGTCGAGTCGACCGATGTGCTGGTGCAGAACTGCACCGTGCGCGGCGCCTCCGATGCGGGCATCTATGTCGGCCAGTCGCAGAACATCATCGTCCGCGACTCGGTGGCCGAATACAATGTCGCCGGGATCGAGATCGAGAACTCGTCCTATGCAGATGTGTACGGAAATATCGCGCGCCACAATGCGGGCGGCATCCTCGTTTTCGACTTGCCGGACCTGCCCGTGATGGGCGGGCATTCCACCCGCGTCTATGACAATGACATCGTGGAAAACAACACGAAGAACTTTGCCCCCGTGGGCAACATCGTTGCGGGCGTGCCGAGCGGCACCGGCCTGATCGTGATGGCGAATTCGGATGTCTATGTCACCGGCAACCGATTTGCGGACAATCGCAGCGTCCACGTGATGCTGACGGCCTACACCGAGCCGTTCACGGATGAAAACTACAACCCGCTGCTAAATGATATCACCATTTCCGGCAACACGTATGAGGGCGGTCTGGACGACCCGCAGGGCATGCTGACGCCGATTGCGGCGGCCCTTGGCGGACAGTTGCCGGCCATCATGACCGATGGCGTCACGCGCTGGAATGGCGGGGAAGACCAGGCCGTGAACCTCGTCATTGCCGAGGCACCGGAAGTCGGCTTCATCAATATCGGCCTTGGGGAATACCCGATCGACCCGGCCAAGATGCAGCCGAGCATGGACCGCCCTGCCTCCACCCCGGTGGCAGAGCGTGAGCCGGTCCTCCTGCCGCAGGACAAGACCCGGCCATGAAGCGCGTCCTGCCGTTCGCCTGCCTGATCCTTGCGGCCTGCGGGGCCGGGCAGGCGGCGGCACCGACCGAACCGAGCCTTGAGACCGTGCTGGCGGACAAGCCAGCGCCGCTGCTGTCGGATTATGGATTTTTCGAGGATGCAGGCGCCAATATTCCCGCGCGCCGCGTGAAGGCCTATGACCTGATCAATCCGCTATTCTCCGATCATGCGGCCAAGCACCGCTTCATCTATGTGCCGCCGGGCGAGTATGTGAAAGCCGATGGCGCGGGCCTGCCGGACTTCCCGGTCGGCACGGCGCTGTTGAAGACGTTCGCTTTTGCGCCGGATATGCGCGCCCCGGAAGAGGGCGCCTACAAGGTCGAAACGCGGGTCATCATCCGCAAGGCCGATGGCTGGGCGGCGTTTCCCTATGTCTGGAACGAGGACGGCACGGAGGCGGAATACGCCCCCATCGGCGCGCGGCGCACGATTGAAACGATCAGCCCCGGCGGGGAGCCGCTGGAGATCCACTACGAAGTGCCGAACAAGAACCAGTGCAAGACCTGCCACCAGTCGGGCGATGCGATCCGGCCCATCGGGCCCAAGCTGCGCAATCTGGATCATCCGGGCCCGGCCGGTGTGGACCAGCTGTCGGACTGGGTGGCGGCAGGCATGCTGGACGGCGTGCCGCTGGGCATGAAGGCGTCGCCTTCAGCCGTGGATATGAGCCTGCCACTGGATGCACGGGCGCGCGGCTATCTCGACATCAATTGCGGCCATTGCCACAAGCCGGACGGCTCGGCCTCGAACTCCGGCCTGTGGCTGACACTGGAGGAAACCTCGCTGACGCGCCTCGGCCTGAAGAAGCATCCGACGGCGGCGGGCCGCGGCTCCGGCGACCGGCGCTATGTGATCGATCCGGGGCACCCGGAGGACTCCATCCTGGCCTTCCGCATGGCCTCCACCGAACCCGGCATCGCCATGCCCGAACTGGGGCGGACCTTGTCAGATCCGGTGGGCATCGACCTGATCAATCAGTGGATTGCGGAGATGGAGACGGAGTGAGCCGTAGGTGATCAGAGACAAAAGATAAGGCCATTGGATCGCATCGCATTCTGATGCTGGGCGGCTTGGAAAAAGTTCGTTATCTGAGTGGCATGAAAGACTTCAGATTATCTCGCGGTTTGTGCGCTGTTGTTGGCGAAAGCCTTTCGGGGTCGCACGCTACTCTGGATGCACTTTTCGAATCTAGCGGTGCGCCAGGAGAACCGCCTGATCTAGCCCATCACTCAAAGTGGAAGGAATGGCTGTTCCGTGCGGGGCAGGATCCAGAAGTGGATAGTCTGAAAGTATTGGGGAACATTCTGGAGGAATTCATGGATGTGGAACCGGTCGATGAATATTCGTTAGAGCAATGGAAGCAGAACAAGGCGCGTGTTGAAAAGGCGCTGGCCGACAATGGGTTGGAGTATTATCAGGGTGGCCGTGTTATCCCGAACGGTGTTCCGCTCAAGTCCGAAAGTGGTGGAGGGCGGACAGATGTGCCGATTGGTCCAGAGGGAAAGATTGGTCCAAGTTCAGTAGAAGACCTTTTGGCAGTCATAGTGCGGGGCATACCGCGCGCGATGTACCCTCTATCACATAGGAGAAGGGGAGCGGACGCTCTCTCCTTCTCGAACGAATATGACGTGCAAGACCTATTGCATGCGATGTTGAGACCTTGGGTCGCGGACGTGCGTTCTGAGGAGTTCACGCCCAGCTATGCTGGCTCCAGCACACGAATGGATTTCTTACTCCCAGCCCATGAAACCGTGATCGAAACGAAATCTGTCCGGGACTCTGGTCATGCCCGAAAAATTGGGGACGAATTGATCATCGATATCGCTCACTACGCCGTCCACCCAGGCTGCAAGTATCTGTGGTGTGTGATCTACGACCCGGAGCGCTTGATAAAAAATGTGGGTGGCTTGGTCTCCGACTTGGAAGGAGAGCATGCGAATGGTGCCAATAGTGTTTTGGTTCGCGTCATAGTGGTCTGATTGTAGAAAGTTGCACAAGTATTCGGACTCCCACTCCCGCTTGCTCTTCCACACCCTCAGGCATAGGGTGCGCGCGCTTTAACCCCGAGGACCAAAACGATGGCCGATACGCAGCGCCCAAGCCTTCCCGTCACACTGGATGATGTGAAAGCCGCTGCAATGATTATTGCAGGTCAGGTGGAACGGACGCCGTTCCGGCTGTCGCGGACGCTGTCGGATATCACCGGCGCGGAAGTGTGGGTGAAGTTCGAAAACCACCAATACACCGCCGCCTTCAAGGAGCGCGGCGCGCTGAACCGGCTGTCGTCCCTGTCCGAAGAGCAGAAGAAGGCCGGCGTCATCGCCGCCTCTGCCGGCAATCACAGCCAGGGCGTGGCCTATCACGCCAAGCGCCTCGGCATCCCGGCGACCATCGTGATGCCGGAAACGACGCCCTTCACGAAGGTCGAGCAGACCCGCTCGCACGGCTGCCGCGTCCTGCTGAAGGGCCTGAACTTCGATGAGGCGAAGGCCGAAGCCTATAATGTGCAGCAGCGCGAAGGGCTGACCTTCATCCACCCGTTCGACGACCCGCACATCATCGCGGGGCAGGGGACGGTTGCGCTGGAAATGCTGGAAGACAAGCCGGATCTCGACATGCTGGTCATTCCGATTGGCGGCGGCGGCCTGGTCGCCGGGTCCGCCGTGGCGGCCCGCGGGATCAATCCGGAAATCAGCGTCATCGGCGTCGAGACGGCGATGTATCCGGCCATGAAGCAGGAACTGGCAGGCGAGCCGGTCCATGTCGGCGGGTCGACCATCGCCGAAGGCATCGCCGTGAAGGATGTCGGCCGGATGCCGCTGGAGATCGCGCGCCAGCTGGTGGACGATATCGTCCTCGTTGAAGAGGCACACCTCGAACGGGCGATCACGCTTTATGCTGAAGTGGAAAAGACGATTGCCGAAGGTGCCGGGGCCGCGGGCCTTGCCGCGTTGCTGGCCCATCCGGCGCGCTTCAGCGGACACAAGGTCGGTGTCGTGCTGTGCGGCGGCAATATCGACACGCGCCTGCTCGCCTCTGTGCTGACCCGGGCGCTGGTGCGCGAGAACCGGCTGGCACGGATCCGCATCATCGGCGACGACCGGCCGGGCCTGCTGGCGCTGGTCTCCAAGATCATCGGTGATGCCGGGGCGAACATCATGGAAGTTGCGCACAACCGCATCGCGCTGGACGTGCCGGCCAAGGGCGCGGAATTCGACATCCTGATCGAAACCCGCGACAGCCAGCACACGCAGGAAGTGGTCGAGGCGCTGACCCTGGCCGGTTACCCGCCGCGCAGCATGTGACATCTGTAATGTTTGAGGCTGGCCGGGGCGGGTGACTTCGCCCCGGAAGCGGCCTAGACCCTGACCCCAACAGAAAGCCTGAACGGAGCCTCCAGATGAAGCGCATCCTCGCTGTTGCCGCCAGTGCGGCCCTTGCCCTGATTGCTGCCTGCAGTGGCGGCAACAAGGCGCCGACCGATGTCGATGCTGTGTTCGAACAGCACCTGCCATGGAACCCGGACGCCAAGGGCATCCAGACCGACGAGTCCGGCCTGCAATGGATCGTGATCCGGGAAGGGGACGGCGAAGGCGCGACCCCTGCGGTCAGCGACCTTGTCCGCGTGAATTATGAAGGCCGCACGGCGAACGGCGACAAGTTCGACTCTTCCTTCGACCGCGGCAGCCCGGCCATGTTCCGCCTGAACCAGGTGATCCCCGGCTGGACCATCGGCCTGCAGAAGATGCACGAGGGCGACCAGTACCTGTTCTACGTCCCGAACAAGCTGGCCTATGGCAATGCCGACCGCGGCGCCGTGATCAAGGCGGGTGACGATCTCGTTTTCCTCGTCGACCTTGTCGACCTGATGGAGCCGAAATCCATCGATACGGCAGCGTGGGAAAAATACACGCCGTGGAACCATGAAGCGCCGGACGTGAAGAAGACCGGCTCCGGCCTCGAATATGTCGTGCTGGCGAGCGGCGACGAGACGGGCGCAAGCCCGGTCAACGGGCAGCAGGTCGTCGTCTATTATGAAGGCCGCCTCGCCGAGACGGGCGAGATGTTCGACAGTTCCTTCCAGCGCGGCGCGCCGGAAATCTTCCCGTCCAACCGCCTGATCCGCGGCTGGGTCGAGGCGCTTTCGATGATGAAGCCGGGCGACCGCTGGCTGCTCTACATTCCGTCAGACCTCGCCTATGGCAAGCAGGGCACGCCGGGCGGCCCGATCCCGCCGGATGCCGATCTCGTCTTCGAGGTCGAACTGGCCGACGTGCTGCAATAGCGCCGTCAAGCATCCTCGACGTCTGCCCGGAAGAAGATGGGCAGACGGACGGATGTCTGGAACCAGGGCTGCTGCTGGTTGCCGGTGGAGGCGATGACATCGCCGCTGACCTGCAGCATCACCTTGTTGATGTCGATCCGGTCTGGCGACTGGATGCGGCTGGCGAACGCGTCTGCAAAAACGGAGGGGCCTGCCCCGTCCGGCCGGGTGGTGCCGGGTTCGTCGGCATAGGCGATCACGACATTGGCGTCTGAGGTGTAGTCGGCAAAGCCAGGCTCCAGTCCCTTGGTTTCCATCGGCGAGTCGTATTTGCGGCCGCAATCCACCATCAGGATGACGGCCTGCGCCTTGGAAAATTCGAGGAATTCGACCGCGTCCTGCAGTTTGGCGCCGCGTTCGATCACTTCGTTCTCGTTCCGGGGCAGGGGCCCGTTCGGGATGAGGTAATTGTCTTCGCCGAACAGGGATGCTCCGTATCCGGCAAAATAGACAACGCCGACGCTGGCCGGGCCGGCCGCGTTCAGCGCGTTCTGCATCATGGTCAGCCCGTTCTGGAAGCCTTCAAGGTCTGCATTCCGGACATGGTACACCTTGTACCCGCTCTCGCTGAGGGCGCCGGCAACTTTCATCCCGTCTGCATGCGTATTGGGAAGGGCATAGTCACCGCTTTCGGCATAGTCATTGGAGAAGACGAGCGCGACGCGGAGCGGATTCTGGCTGACAGGGGACATCGGGCTGCCGGGCCCGCGGCTCCAGGAGCCGATCTTGATGTCGCTGGAGCGGCGCTGAAGACGCGAGAGGTTCATCGGCTCCTGCCGCTGCAGGGTCATTTCCAGCACGTCGAGGCGCACATTCTCGAACATGTCGCGCACGGTGACAGCGGGCTCCAGCAACCGAGTGCCCAGCGCCCTGGCATAGGGGCCGTTATTGTCGTCGGCGCGCCCGTCGCTGGCCGTCTCGCCCTCCCATGTGGCGTAGGAGATGAACATGTTGCGCTCGTCCGCGTTGCCCGCAGACCGGCGCAGGCCCCGGAAGGATTCCCCGCCGCCAAGCGCGCGCGCAGCTTCCGGCAGTTTCAACACGTTGCGGCAGGCATCGATGGAAAGGACGGACGGGCCCGGACAGTCCAGCATTCTGTCCATCACCCAGTCGAGCGAGACGGAATCGTCCCACAGCGCCTCATCCAGCAGGGCGGCATCCTCCACCGGGATCAGGAAATTGCCTTCCCCCTCACGCGCGGCGCCGTGGCCGGAATAGTAGACAAAGCCGGTTGCCTCCGGGCCGCTGGCCTGCATGGCATCGACGTAAGCACGGAAGGCCGACATCATCTTCGACCTGCCTGCATCCTTCACGATATCCCCGGTGACGAGTGAGAAGCCGCACTCGATAATGCCTTCGGCCACGAGGTGGGCGTCCCGGACCGGATTGGCCAGCGTGCCGATGCCTTCGGAATAGGCTGCATTGCCGATGATCAGCGCGTGGCGCGGCTTGGGACCGCCCTGCGCCCGGCCGGGCCAGGGCATGGCAGCGGCGCCGCCAAGCAGCAGCATGTGCCTGCGTGAAATCATGTTGTTACTCCACCCATCTCACGAGGGTTAATGGTCTCGTAGAGCCGCGCGCCAGTCAATGACACCGCTGCGCACTTGCCTACAGCAATCCGGCCTGACAGGAAGGGCGCCGGATTTCCATCAGGAGGACAGGTGTGGCGATTACAGGTGACACGCTGGCGCGGATTGCGCTGGATGCGGGCAAGCTGATCATGGAGATCTATGACGGCGACTTCGATTTCACGAAGAAAGGCGATGATTCCCCGGTCACCCTCGCCGACGAAAAGGCCGAGGCGCTGATCCTGGAGGCGCTGGCCGAGGCCGATCCGGACCTGAAAGTCATTGCCGAGGAGGCCATGGCGGCGGGCCAGATGCCGGAACACGGGGCCCGGTTTGCCCTGGTCGACCCGCTGGATGGCACGAAGGAATTCATCAACAAGAATGGCGAGTTCACGGTGAACATTGCGATCATCGAGCATGGCCGCCCGGTGATGGGCGTTGTCTATGCACCGGCCCTGTCACGCCTGTTCGTGGCCGATGCCTACAATTCCGCCTGGCAGGCCGAAGCGGCACCGGGCGCAGCCGTGCCCGCCGAACGCACACCTTTGCGCATCCGCAAGGCACCGGAAGAGGGCGTGACCGCGGTCGCGTCGAAATCCCACCGCACGCCGGAAACCGATGCCTTCCTCGACAAGTTCAAGGTCGCGGACATCAAGGGCGCGGGCTCGTCCCTCAAGTTCTGCCTGATTGCTGCGGGGGAGGCTGACCTCTATCCGCGCATGGGCCGTACGATGGAGTGGGATACGGCTGCCGGGCAGGCGGTTGTCGAGGCCGCAGGCGGCCGCGTGCTGACCGAGGAAGGCGCGCCGCTCCTCTATGGCAAGCGCGAGCGCGGCTATGATAATCCGTATTTTATTGTGTATGGCGGCGTGTCCCCGGTCTGACATAGTCCTGCCACGTTCCGGTATCGTTTTCTCCAGCTTTTCCTGCGACTTCTCCGGTCAGGGAGTATCACCATGGCACGTCAATTCTTTGGCACGGATGGCATCCGGGGCCGCGTCAACCAGAAACCCATGACCGTTGAGACGGCGCTGCGCCTGTCCATTGCGGCGGCGCGCACCTTTGCACCAGATGGCGGGCGGGACGTGATTGTTGGTCGCGACACCCGCCGTTCAGGCGAGATGATCGAGGCGGCCATCGTGGCCGGTCTTAGCAGCATGGGCCTGACACCGGTCTGCGTCGGTGTGGTGCCGACCCCGGCGGTCGCCCTGCTGACACGCGAAACCGGCGCAGCCTTCGGCGTCATGGTGACGGCCTCGCACAACAAGTTCCAGGACAATGGCCTGAAACTGTTCTCGCCGGAGGGCGTGAAGTTCACCGACGAGATCGAGGAACAGCTCGAGACGGCCATGTTCGACGCCTTTGAAGGCAGCTATGCGGCGCCGACGGAGGTGACAAAGCCGCGCCAGATGGAAGAGGGCGTGCGCCGTTATGTCGAGCGCTGCCTGGAAGCGGTCGAGGCGGAGACAGGTTTTTCGAAACTGAATGTCGTGCTCGATTGTGCCAATGGCGCCGCTTACCGGGCGGGGCCTGACGCGCTGCGCAAGCTCGGCTGCAATGTCACCGTCATGGGCGTGTCGCCGGACGGGATAAACATCAATGCCGGGGTCGGCTCGACCGACACCAAGGCGCTGACGAAAGCCGTGCTGGACAGCAAGGCCGATATCGGGATCGCCTTCGATGGAGATGCGGACCGGCTGATCGTCATCGACGAGCTGGGACAGGAACTCGACGGCGACCAGGTGATGGCGCTGATCGCGACCGAACTCTTCCACACCGGACGCCTCAAGGGCGGCGGCATGGTAGCCACTGTCATGTCGAACATGGGGCTCGCGGAATACCTGAAGGGCCTCGGCCTGACATTGGCGCGTACCAAGGTGGGCGACCGCTATGTCGGCGAGCACATGCGCGCTCATGGCTTCAATCTCGGCGGCGAACAGTCCGGCCACATCATCCTGTCGGATGTCTCGACCACGGGCGATGGCCTGCTGGCAGCGCTGCAGGTGCTGAAAGTGCTGGCGCGCACGGGCAAGAAGGCGTCCGTCGTCGGACGGGTGTTCGAGCCGGCGCCGCAGGAACTGGTCAATATCCGCTATGCCGGCACCAATCCGCTGGAAACCGAGCGAGTGAAATCCGCCATCGCCCGGGCTGAGGCCGAGATGGGGGAGCGGGGACGTCTTGTCGTGCGCAAGTCCGGCACAGAGCCGCTGATCCGTGTCATGGCTGAAGCGCTGGACGAAGCCATGATGAAGCGGGCGCTGGGCGACGTGGTGGAGGCAGTTGAGGCTGAAGCCTGATTGCTGCCCCGGATCTCCGTTCCGGATCACCCCTTCGTGATGCAAACCGGCCTTTCGTCGGGGAACGAATTGCCTCCCGGGCCTGATCGCCTATCATCGGGTAAAACCATAACACGTTCTGGGAGAAAAACCGCATGGCTGATGCGACCGAACTGCCGCCTTTCCGCCCGCTGCCGCAAAAGACACCGGACGTCGAAATGCGCACCGCGCCGGGCGGCGTCCGCTATATTTCCGCCCGTCAGGCACCGGGCCCGCGCCCGCGGACCATTCCGCACTGCCTGGACGAACGCGCCACCGAACATCCTGACCGGCCGTTCCTGAAGGAACGTGACCCGAAGACCGATGAATGGGTGAGCGTCACCTATGGCGAGGCCGCCCGTATCACGGACGGCCTGGCGCAGGCCTTCCTCAATATGGGGGCAGGGCCGGACGCGCCGGTCATGATCCTGTCCGGGAACTCCATCCGGTCGGCCATGGTGATCCTCGCCGCGCAGAAGATCGGTGCGCCGGCAGCGCCGATTTCCGTGCCGTACTCCACCATGTCCACCGATTTCGAGAAGCTGAAGCACTGCTTCAATGCGGTGAACCCGAAAGTGATCTTCGCCGAGACGCTGGAGCCCTTCAGCAATGCGATTGCGGCGCTGGACTGCGATGACTGCAAGGTCTTCTCCGCCGATGCCGGTGGGGACAATACGGTCCTGTCCTATGACGAACTGGTGGCGACCGAACCGACGGCGGCCGTGCGCGAGGCGCGCGACCAGCTGACCGATGCCAGCATCGGCAAGTATCTCTTCACCTCCGGCTCGACCGGCATGCCGAAGCCGGTGCCGACGACGCAGGGCGCCATGTGTTCCATGATCGCCGGCTCGGAAGGCCTCCGCGAAAATGAGCGGGACCCGGAATATGATCCGGGCAATGTCGACAATGTGCTCGACTGGCTGCCCTGGAACCACATTTCCGGTTCGAATGTGAATTTTAACGGCGCCATGTGGAACGGCGCGACTTTCTGGATCGATGGCGGCAAGCCGACACCGGCCCTGTTCCAGGAAACGATCCGCAACGTACGCGAATGTTCGCCGTCGACCTTCGGCACGGCGCCAATTGCGCTGGCCATGCTGGCGGAAGCCATGGAGGCCGACGAAGACCTGCTGATGGCTTTCTTCAAGAACATGCGGTCCATCGGCTATGGCGGGGCGACGCTGTCGGACGATCTTTATGACCGTCTGCAGAACCTTGCCATCAAGGCGACCGGACGGCGCATTCCCATCATCACCATGTACGGCGCGACGGAGACGCAGGGCATCACCGTTGTGCACTGGGAAGTCGAGCGTGTCGGCCTGATCGGCCTGCCGTTGCCGGGATCGGAGCTGAAGCTCGTCCCGAACGGTGACAAGCTGGAAGTGCGCGTCAAAGGCCCGTCCGTCATGCCGGGCTATCACAACAGCCCGGAGAAGAATGCGGAAGTGTTCGACGAGGAAGGCTTCTACTGCCTCGGCGATGCGGTGAAGTTCGTCGATGAGGAAAACCCGAACAAGGGCCTGATCTTCGACGGCCGGGTCGGGGAAGATTTCAAGCTGTCCTCCGGCACCTGGGTCAGCGTCGGTACGCTGCGTCCGGACTATGTGGCAGCCTGTTCGCCGCTGATCTTCGATGCGGTGATCTGCGGTCAGGACAAGGATGTGATCGGTGCGCTGGTCTGGCCGTCGCCGGCCGGCATGGAACAGCTGGTCAAGGAGAAGGGCGGCGACATGATGGCGGCCTTCGGCGCACTGACGGAACAGCTGGTGAAGAAGACGGCTGCCTTCAATGCAAACGAGCCCGGCTCGTCCCGCCGGATCCGCCGGGTCATGATCATGACCGAACCGCCGAGCGTCGATGCCGGCGAGATCACCGACAAGGGCTATGTGAACCAGCGCCTCGTGCAGGCTCGCCGGGCGGACCTGGTAGCGGCGCTGTTCTCCGATCCGCCGGGGCAGGGCGTCATTTCGCTCTGAGCAGGGTAGAAAGTCTGCACGCTTAAGTCGTTGGAAGGCTTTTTCAGGTATCTCTCCCTTCGGACTTTCGTGGGGAGAGATCATGACCTTCGACGCGCGCAAGGCAAACACTGCGTCTGCGTCCGGCCAGCAGAATGCGCTGTTCGCATTAGTAACTCTTGTTGTCGTGTGCGGCGCGTTCTTCGCCGTGCTCAGCCTGCCGCACAAGGCAGCAGGCCGTGACACGCCGCTTGATCAGCGGGTCTCATCCGTCACGATCGACGTGCCCGACCTGCCCGGCGAGGCGGCAGAGGCCTATTTCATCGCACTCGGCAAGGTCGATCCGGATGCGCAGATCGTGCTGTCCGGGAAGATCGCAAAAGCTGGCAAGCTTGATGATGAAGCTGTCACCACGCTCGTCATGGCGCATGCAGAGACCGTGCTGCGCGACCACGCGGGCGATCTCGCGCTGGCCGACACGAAACACCTCGACAACATTCTGGACATGACGCGCGACCGGCTGCGCACAGCGTCACGCAAGCGCAGCAAATGGTGCGATGCAGGCCGGTATGCGGACCTGGCCGACATCGAATTCAAGCAGCCTGCCGACTTCGAACAATCGCTGGGGGAACTCAAGACACCCCTGCTGGACTATTCCTATGACGTGATGACGGGCCTGATGGTCGCCATCGAGGATGCGTGGGAAAACCCGGTGAAGCGCGGCGAGATGACCCGCGCCGACGAGGCCGCCCTGCAGGGCATGATGATGTCGATCATGGCCGACCCGGACGTATTACCCCTGATGATGTCGCTGCAGTCTGACGGAGACGCGAAGAAAGCGCTGAAGGGCGTCGATGTCTGCAGTCTTGGCGCCACGGCCGTGACCGCGGCCAAGACCCTGCCGCAGGAAACCAAAGGCCGCCTCCTTGCGGAAGCGGCCCGTCAGATGGAAGAAAACGGCGCTTCGGCCTTCCGGACAGGCGTCGGCTTCTGAGGCGTCAGTCCTTCCGGGCGACGCCCGCTTCCCCAAGGCGCCATTCCAACAGGTCGATCCGGTCTTGGCCGAAAAAGGCTTCGCCCTCGAACACCATGAGCGGCACGCCCCAATGGTGCGGGTCCTGTTCGGCCTGGCTTTCGGCAATGACGGCTTCCAGCCGGTCCTTTTCCGCTTCCTGGCGCGCATCCAGGACTTCCAGGTCAAAACCGGCGCGGGCGGCAGCTTCCGCCAGGGCGGTGCCCTCGGTCCAGGCGCCGCCGGACCAGATCAGGGTGGACACCTCGTCCATGAAGGCCCAGCCGTCTTCGTCGCTTTTCTCACAGGCGAGAATGCCAAGCCGCGTGAGTCGGCCGATATAGGGCTGATCGGGCGAGATCTCCCGCGTCATCATGTTCATGACCACCGGGTCGGGGTTCAGCGGCCCGATGGGCAGGCCCAGATATTGCGCGTTCCGCACGAAATCACGCAGCAGGTAAGGCACCCATTGCGGGCGGACTTCCTGGAAAAAGTGCGGGGTGCGAATCGCGATCGGATAGACCGGACGCGGGCGGACGCGGACATCCCACTTTGAGGGGAGGGCGCGCAGGCGCTTCGTCGCCAGATAGGAATAAGGCGAGCGGAACGACCAGAATACATCGACAGTTCTCATGCCAATAGTTTGCCGCCTTCATGCCGCCTTCACAAGAACCAATTTCGATACCATCTTGCCCGCCATGACACTCGACCAGACCCTCCGCCAGTTTCTCGACCGGTTCACCATGCCCGACCTCAAGGGTCTGGACTGGCAGGTCACGGCCGAGCGGCTTCGCCGCCAGTTCTACCTTGCCAGCCACGCCATCGAGAAGGATGCGCCGGAAATGGCCGACATTTCCCACATCTCCGTCCCGTCCGGGGAAGGGAAGGTGAAGGCGCGGGTGTATACGCCGCTGGGGGCCGGTATCGCGCCGGGGCCGGGCATCCTGTTTTTCCATGGCGGCGGCTTTGTCATCGGTGACCTCGAAAGCCATGACATGCTGTGCAAGCGGCTGGCGGAAGGGGCGCGCTGCCGGGTCGTCTCGATCGACTATCGCCTGGCGCCGGAACACAAGTTTCCCGCCGCGCATGAGGACGCGCTGAATGTCTGGCACTGGGTGCAGGAACATGCCGGCACGCTGGGGCTGGACCCGGAGCGGCTGGCTGTCTCCGGCGACAGTGCAGGCGGGAATCTCTCGGCCTACCTCGCGCAGGAGATGAACCGGACAGGCGGGGCGGCGCCAGCCTTCCAGCTGTTGCTCTATCCGCTGGTCCAGTTCGCTGACATCCGTACAAAGAAGATGCCGTTCAACGAAAGCGGTTTTTTCATTTCCGCAAACCTGTTCGAGTTTTTCCGGGACGCCTATCTCGCCACGCAGGAAGACCGGATGGATATCCGCGTGTCTCCGCTGTTTGCGCCGGAGGATTGTTTCCGCGGCCTGCCGCCGGCCCATTTCGTGCTCTGCGGCTGGGACCCGCTGCATGACGAGGGCCTTGCCTATGCCGACAAGATGGCAAGCTTCGGTGTGCCGGTAACCGTGCGGGAGTATCCCGGCATGGTGCACGGTTTCATGAATTTGACGGCCCTGTCGGATGCCATCCGGATTGCCATCCGCGATGCGGGGCAGGTGACGGGCCGGGCACTCGGCGCCATCTGACAATTTCCAAAGCCAAAGAAAAAGGGCGGTCCTGAAGGACCGCCCAGGTATGTCGGCTTCTAAGAGAGAATCACTCTCCAGGGCCAAACTTTTTCGTCAGGCTGATCTTGAACGTCCGCCCGAACGGGTTGTGGGTGTACGGGTCGTAGCTGACGTCGAAATAGGCCAGTGGCGGATCTTCGTCCGTCACATTCACGACGCTGAGGCCGAGGTCGAAGCCGTGCGGCGCTTCCCAGTTATAGAACAGGTCAAACGTCGTCATGCTGTCGATCTTCGAAGGGTTGCCCGTGAAGGCACCCTGCAGGTTCGGTGTCCCGCGTTCATCGTCATAAGAGTCGGTATGACGAATTACACCGCGGAAGTTGTGGTCACCCATGGCCAGGTTGGCGAACAGGTTACCCTTCCACTGCGGCAGGGAGCGGGAGAAGTTCGACCGGTTGAACTGGCCAACACGATCCCCACCCGGAATGATCACGTCTTCGATGCCGAAGTCGGCCACATCATATTCGATGATGTAGGTCGCTTCGCCGCCGATCGTGAACTCCATGCCATCGCTCAGATCCCACACATTCTGTGCCCGGAGGTCGATACCGGACGTCTTGATGTCCGGTCCGTTGGTCACATTTGTGCGAACCCGAGCAATGTTGGATCCGGCACGTGACAGAGTCGTCGCAAGATTGATATCACCTCCGGTGGTGCGAGCCACAGAGAAGCCGAAGGGGTTTCCGCCTTCGAACGTGACCCGGCTGATAATGGATGCGTCCGATGAAAGGGCCGCAATCTCAGCATCGGTGATGCTCGGATTTGCTGCGACTGCAGCAGACAGCTCGCCCTGAATAGCTGCAATGGCAGCATTCACGATCGAGGCCTGGTCTTCGACAATGATCGGATCAGTGAAGTCGAAATTGTAGTAGTCGATTGATCCGGTGAAGCCGCCTTGTTCGTAGATCGCACCCAGATTGAAGCTGAAGGCAGATTCCGGATTCAGAGCCGGATTGCCAAACTGGTCAATCGCTTTGAAGGCCGAAGCTGGTGCAACGAACTGCAGGGTCGTGCCGACACCCGTCAACTGGTTCAGCGTCGGACCTTTGAAGGAGGTCTGAGCGGAACCGCGCAGGGCGAGGTTGTCGGTGGCCTGCCATTTGACGGCAACTTTCGGGTCGAAGGTCGAGCCGACATCACCGCCATAGTCCTCGTAACGCATGGCGACCTGAACATTCACGTCGTCATAGAGCGGGATCTGCAGCTCGCCGAAGACAGCGTAGATGGTCTGGTCTTCATCCGCAGGCGTTGTGCCGGCGAGGAAGGAGAACGGACCAGTGCCGCCGGGGCCGGGGCTGACTGTCAGGTCGGTGACCTCATTCGGGTCGACCTTGAAGCCTTCGCGGCGGACCTGAACGCCAAGGGCATAACCCACTGCACCGCCCTGGGCCTGAACGTTGCTTTCGCCGCTAAGCGTAGCATCGAAGACCATCAGGTCAGATGTCACGACCGTTCCAACGCCTTCGGTCAGCCAGTTGGCCAGCGATGCGGTGTTTTCGAGGCCTGCGACATAGGTCGGGTTGGCTGCGCCGGTCACGCCATTTGCCGGAATGCCGTTCGAGAACGGATTATACCATTCGCAACCGCCTGCGCCGGCGGAAAGAGAGCCGGTGTAGGATGAAAGCCACGGCTGGGTTCCGGTCGCGGGATCGTTGCCGGTTGCGGGGTCTGTACATGAACCGTAGCCATTCAGAGCGGCGGTGAAGCCAAGAATGTAGGTGTCATTGGTGACCCGTTCGCCTTCGGTCTTGTGCCAGGTCAGTGCAGTGTCCCAGTTGATACCGTTCTTGAACTGACCGGAGAGGTCGCCCGAAAGGCGGTAGGTCTCATAGGTGCGGAAACCTTCCTGAGAGCTGTTGCCAGTACCGGGGAAACCGCCCCAGCCGAAAGAGCGGCCAATGAACAGGGCTGCGCCCGTGCCGGCCGGGAAATCACCCGGATTGTCGGCGATGTACTGCTGGAAGCCCGGATTGGAGACCGGCACGACCTGCGTGGCAAGTTCCTGCGGTGGGTAGGATGGAGAGGTTTTCCACGTCGGAACATCCGAATAGCCGTACATGCCCTCCAGGTGCAGATCCACACCGTTCCCGAAGGTGCGGTTATATTCGGAGTAGACCTGATAGCGCTCTTCCTCTTCGACGAGGTTATCGTACTGTGTGAATTGGAAGTAGCAGCGATTCAGCACATAGGGGTTCACAAAACCGCCCACATCGTCACAGCCGGCTTCTGTATCCAGCGCGCCGATCACGCCGGTGGCGCCGAGCGCAACATAGCGGCCCGGATTTGACAGAGACGACCAGCCGCCGACGGGGTTATCTTCCCAGCTTCGGATGGCCCAGTCTTTTTCGTTCAGAGGCACTTCGGTTCGCTTCTGATAGCCAACCGACGTCACCCAGTTCCAGTCGCTACCCTGGAAACCATAGGCGGCAGACAGTTCATAGTCGCCATCGGACCCATCGAATTGCGAGTAGGAGCCGCTGACTTCCAGGCCTTCAAGATCGTCACGAGTGATGAAGTTGACGACGCCAGCGATGGCGTCGGAACCGTACACAGCTGCGGCGCCGTCTTTCAGCACTTCGATCCGGCCGATTGCGGCGGACGGGATCATGTTCGTATCGACGAAGAGCTGAGCCTGTTCACCGACGGAGTAGGGGTGGAACACCTGGCGGCGGCCATTGAGCAGGACCAGTGTTCGGCCTGGTCCAAGACCACGCAGGTTGATGTTCGATGTGCCTTCCAGGCCGTTCGATGAGAACTGGTTGGTCTGGCCGTCGACGCCCGACGAAACGCCGAGGTTCCGAATCAGCTCGGTGATCGAGGGGTTGCCTTCCAGCTTCAGGTCACCGGCGGTCAGCACGTCCACAGGCAGGGCCGCATCTTCCGGGGTGCCCTGGATGAGCGAACCTGTCACCGTCACTTTGGACTGGCGCAGTTCCGAACCGTCTTCCTGGGCGATGGCTGGCAGGGCCAGAAGCAGCGATGCCGCTGACGCACCCGCCAGCAGCCGAATTGATTGTCTCATTTGTTTCCTCCGTTTGTGCGAGGCACCGGATCTAGCCGTCCGGATTTGCTCTCACGCAGGGTCAGGATAGGCAGACCTGAGACCTCTCGAACAGGAAAAAATATTGTGCGGCGCAGCAGAACGGCGGGGAGGCGTGGAAAAAATGACCCACAACAACGTTGTCATCCGTGTATATGGTGTTCTGGATGCGCAACGAATGGGCATTCGGATGCCCAATTTTCGGGAATTGTGGCTCTATTGTAACACTCGGCCAAAATATTCGGGTGCGACTGCGAGACTACTGTGAATGCTTCAGGTCGCGCTGCTACGTTAGAAATAGCCCGCATGAGAACGGGTGTGAATATTTCTCCCAGATCAACTTGAATTCAAAACGAGGAAACTATGGCGCTCAAGCATAGCCTGCTTGCGACCGCTTCTGCGGTCCTTTTTCTGACGTCTGCAGCATACGCTCAAGAAGACTCAGCTGAACGCGAAAACGCGATCGACAAGGTGCTCGGCACCGTCACCATCACGGCAACCAAGAAAGCCAATGTTGAGAACGTCCAGGACGTTCCGGTCGCCGTTACGGCCTTCAATTCCGATACGCTGGATGCACTGAACGTGCGCGACCTCGGGTCGCTCAGCTACTCGACCCCGAACGTCACGCTGACCGATGCCGGCACCTCGCGCGGCGTTGCGAACTTCTCCATCCGTGGCCTTGGTATCAACTCGACCATCCCGTCGATTGACCCGACCGTCGGCACGTTTGTGGATGGCGTTTATCTCGGCACCAACAGTGGCGTCGTGCTCGACCTGTTCGACCTGGACAGCGTTGAAATCCTGCGCGGCCCGCAGGGCATCCTGTTCGGCCGTAACACGACCGGCGGTGCTGTCCTGATCAACACCGGCAACCCGACCGACGATTTCCAGTGGAAAGCGCGCGCAACGGTCGAGACCCCGATCGACGACGATCGCGGCGGCCCGAACTCCACCGTTCAGGCGACCGTGTCCGGTCCGCTGGTCGAAGGCAAGCTGAACGGCAAGCTCGGCGTCTACTACAATTCCGACGCCGGTTACTTCAAGAACCTCTACAATGGCGACAACCAGGGTGAAGCCCAGACGACGATCGTCCGCGGGGCGCTCGAGTGGATGGCGACCGACGACATCACCTTCCTTGGCAAGGTTGAGCGTTTCGAAACGCGTGGTGATGGCCCTGCCGGTCAAAACCGTGGCCTGTTCGACCGCGACAGCTTCGACTTCTCGATCAACAATCCGGGCCTGCAGGACAGCGAAGCGACCTTCGCAACGCTGCGTACGGACATTGATGTTTCCTTCGGCAACGGCCGGATCACCAACATCATCGGCTACCGCGATACGAGCGGCGTGACGTCCGGCGATATCGACGCGACACCGCTGACGCTGTTCCATTCGGGTTCGGAAACGACGACGGAACAGTTCTCCGAAGAGCTCCGCTATGCCGGCACGTTCGGCAAGGCCGACGTCACCGTGGGCGGCTTCTACTTCAACCAGGAGATCGCCTACACCGAGATCCGTTCGCTTCCTTCCGTCACGGCTGCGACATTCTATGGCGGTGGTCGCCAGGACCAGAACGTCTACGGCCTGTTCGGTCAGGTGGACTACGCCTTCACGGAAAAGCTGACCGGTATTCTGGGCATGCGCTATGGCTATGAGGAAAAGGATGTGGATATCACCTACATTCGTCCTCGTCCGGCTTGCTCGATGGTCGACAATACCTGCCTGCAGACCGGCACCAATCCATTCGTCCCGGGCGAACCGAACGGTTTCTCGAACAAGGACGACTGGAGCAACTGGTCGCCGAAAGTCGGCCTGCAATACCAGCTGGACGACACTTCGCAGCTGTATGCTCACTACACGAACGGCGTGCGTTCGGGTGGCTACAACTTCCGCATCACCGATGCGGCCCTGTTCCTCTCCATCAACCCGGATCCGAACAACGCATCCTCATTCGATGAAGAGACTGTGGACAGCTACGAAATTGGCTTCAAGCACCAGACTGCGGATGGCCGCGGCCAGTTCAACGCTGCCGTCTTCTTCAATGAAATGTCGGACATGCAGCGTGAGCTGAACCTGCCGTCGCCATCTGCCGGTGTGTCTCAGGTCATCCTGAACACGGCAGATGCTGAAATCCTGGGTGTGGAAGCGGAAGGCCGTTATGCGCTGACCGACAACCTGCTTGTTACGGCCAATGTCGGCATCATCGATGCGGACTATACCAGCGTCGACTTCGACATCTCCAGCGATGGCCAGGTCAACGGTGAGGACCTCAGCCTCGACCTGCCGCGTGTGCCGGAAGCCACGTATGGTATCGGCGCCATCTATGACCTGGACCTGCGTGAAAAAGGCTCCCTGGTTGCACGTGCGAACTTCCAGCACCGCGACCGTAGCGCCTACACGGACAACAACTGGGGCTGGACCAACGCTGTCGACATGCTCGATGCGAACCTGACCTGGAACACTCCGTATGAAGGTCTGTCTGTGGCCATCTTCGGCAAGAACCTTCTCGATGAAGTGTCTGCCGGTAACGACACACAGCTTCCGTTCGGCGGCAACGTGTCGGCCGGCGTGCCGGGTAGCTCCAACCTCGCAACCGGTGTGAACACCCCGTATGCTTACTACCCTGCGGTCGGTACGTTCTCGCCGCTGATTCCGGGCCGCCGCATCGGCTTCGAAATCACCATGAAGCACTAGGCTTCCTGGTCTAAAATTCCGGAAGGGGCGGACGGCAACGTCCGCCCTTTTTTCATTCTGGCTTTGAACACCAAGACGTGTTCACTCTTGCGGGCAGGGCAGGCGGATGCTGAGTGAAGGCATGACCGACATGCCCCCGATTCTCGCCCTTGCCGATTTCCTGGCCGATCCTGTCGCGCCAGCCGATTTTCCGAAGCATGAGATCCGGTTCTGGAATGCGCGCTGGGCAGGCGAGGTGGGCCTTGGTGACCTGGATGCGGAAAGGCAGATCGCGCATTTCGGGCGGTTCGATCCCTTGCCGGAAAACCTGCCCCAGCCTCTGGCCCTCCGATATCATGGCCACCAGTTTGGTACTTACAATCCGCAACTGGGAGACGGCCGCGGCTTCCTGTTCGCGCAGGTCCGCGACACGGCGGGCCGGCTGCTGGACCTCGGCACCAAAGGGTCCGGCCAGACACCGTGGAGCCGGCAAGGGGACGGGCGGCTGACGCTTAAAGGCGGCGTGCGCGAAGTGCTCGCTTCGTCCTATCTTGAGGCGCTGGGCGTCAACACGTCGAAATCCTTTGCCCTGATCGAGACGGGCGAACAGCTGGCACGAAATGACGAACCTTCACCGACACGGTCAGCGGTCCTGACGCGCCTGTCACACAGCCATGTCCGGTTCGGCAGCTTCCAGCGCCTCGCTTATCTGGAGCAGCACGCCGAGATCGCGCGGCTGGTCGACTATTGCGTCGACCAATTCCATCCGCAGGCAGCCGACCCGGACCTTGCTCGCCGCGCTTGCAATTTACTTGAGAGCGTGGCGGTTGCGACAGGCCGGATGATTGGCCAGTGGATGCCCGCCGGCTTTGTCCACGGCGTGATGAACACGGACAATTTCAATATCACCGGCGAAACCTTTGACTTTGGGCCTTGGCGCTTTCTGCCGGCTTCCGATCCGAACTTCGTTGCTGCCTATTTCGACCAGCAGGGGCTTTACCGGTTCGGGCGCCAGCCGGTGCAGGGCGGCTGGGCGCTGCAGCAGCTTGCCTCGGCGCTGCTGGCAACGGGCGCCGATGCCGACGATCTCGCCAAGGCGCTCGCGCCGTATCAGCTGGCCTACCGCGACAGCTTCGTGGACCACACGCACGCGCTGCTCGGCATTGCGCCGGCAGGGGAGGCGGAGGAGGATGTCGGCTTCCTTCAGGCCCTCTATGCCTGGATGACGGAGAGCGAAGCGGTCTGGCCACAGGTGTTTCATGACTGGTTCGGCGGGGCTGCCAGCGAGACCCGGGCAGCGGCCTCACCGCAGGCGGCGCTCTATGCGGCGGACGCATTCGCGCCAGTGAAAGCGCAGATCCTTGCGCGGGACCCGGTGCGGCCGGAACACCTGTCGCACGGCATCTTCCAGCGCGTCGCGCCGCCCTCGCTGTTGATCGACGAAGTCGAAGCCCTTTGGGCGCCGATCGCGGAGGCGGACGACTGGTCTGCCTATGAGCAGAAGCTGGCCGACATTGAAGCCCTGCGCATCGCGCGATGGGGCTGAGTCATTCGGCCGGGAGTTCCGTTTGTCCGGCCTGGCCGGGACCGGAATAATTCTTCGCGAACGGATAGGCCGACTTCCAGACTTCCTTGCCGTCTTCGTGTTCCACGAAATGGCAGCCGATCAGGGTCCGGACAAAGTCTGCCAGAACGAACCGGTCCGACTTCATGTACCAGTCGCCAAGGACCGGGCGAACCGCATCGGTTGCCTCCTGCAGGCGGTAATGCGGGATGGTCGGGAAGATGTGATGGATGACGTGGAGGTTGCCGATATTGTGGGTCAGCCAGTTGAAGGGCCCATAGTTACGGTCAACCGTTGCCAGCGCGCCTTTGAGGCCTGACCAGTCACCGGAATCATAGACGGGCACTTCCGGCGCCACATGCTGCATGTAGGTCACGAAGGTCAGCCAGGCGGCATAGATGAAATAAGGCGCGATGATGTATTTCAGCGCGAAGACCCAGCCGAACTGGACTCCCAGGAAAATGTAGAGCGCGAGGCAGGCGAGGTTCACGCCGAGGCTCGCATACCATGACCATTTGACGTGGGCCGCGTAGAGATCGCTGACGGGCAGGTAGTGGCTGCCATGGACCGGGTCATATGTGGTGAGGTTACGGAAGCCGAGCTTGTACATCGGCCAGCCGATCAGGACGAAGATGCCGGAGCGGAACAGCACCTTGCGGGAAAACCAGTCCTGCTCGGCGCGGCAGGCGCGGAAGACTTCCTCTTCCTGAAGATGGCCGGTCTTCATGTGATGCATGGCGTGGCTGCGTTGCCAGCCGCGATACGGCACGAGGATTGGCCCGTGCGTGGCAAGGCCGACGATCGTGTTGACCAGCCGGGAGCGGGAAAAGGCGCCATGCCCGGCGTCGTGCCCGATCACGAAGATCGACCAGAACAGCGTGCCCAGCAGGAAGATCAACGGTACTTCGACATACCACGCCGAAGTCTGTGCCAGCGCCCAGTAGCAGAGGACAATCAGCGCAATATCGAAGAAGAGGTAGGCAAAGGACCGGGCCGTGTCCGGCCGGAAGCAGCGATCCGGAATCGCGTTTTTCAGGTCCTGCCGTGTAAAGGTCGGGTCCAAGGCGAAGCCTCCGTCAATCTCTGCAAGAAGACTTCAGTTTGCTTGACAGGTAATGAAGAGACCTTCCATCCCGATCCTGCAGAAAAAGCAGAATCCGACTGAAGCAAAGGTGAGACATGAGCATTGAGAAGGCATCCGGCCCGCTGGCTGGCGTCAAAGTCGTGGACATGAGTTCGGTCGTCCTCGGGCCGTTCGCGACCCTGATCTTCGGGGATCTCGGCGCGGACGTCGTGAAGATCGAAAGCGGGCAGGCGGGCAAGGGCGGCGACATGATGCGCTATGCGGGCAAGTCTCCGACAGGCGACCTCGGCCCGCTCTTCATGGCGCTCAATCGCAACAAGGCTTCGGTCCAGCTGGATGCCAAGACGGAGGAAGGCAAGGCGGCCCTGACGGCGCTGCTGAAGGATGCCGACGTGTTCTTCCACAATGTCCGCATGGCCGGCATGGGGCGCCTGGGTTTTGGCTATGAAGATGTGAAGGCGATCAAGCCTGACATTGTCTATGTCCACTGCGCGGGTTTCGGCGAAGGCGGACCGTATGAGAAACGCCAAGCCTATGACGACTTGATCCAGGGCGCGTCAGGCTTTGCTGCGCTGAACGCCATGCGGTCCGGCGGGGCACCGGAGTACGCGCCGTCTCTGGTGGCTGACAAGACAGTCGGCCTGTTTGCGGCCTATGCGACGCTGGCGGCGCTCTATCACCGGGAAAAGACCAGGCAGGGGCAGTTCGTGCAGATCCCCATGCTGGAAGCGTTCACCTTCTTCAACATGGTCGAAAACCTCTATGGCGAGACGTTCGTGCCGCCATCCTATGGCATGGCTTACACGCGCTCCATCAATCCCAACCGCAAGCCTTACCCGACGAAGGACGGCTATATCGGACTTGTGCCGTACTCCGACGCGCAATGGGCGCAGTTCTTCGAGATTGGCGGCATGCCCGGCGTGTTCGAGGATCCGCGCTTTGCGACCTATCAGGCCCGCACCGAACACACGACCGAACTCTATGCCCTGATCGAACAGGTCGCCGCGACCAAGACGACAGGGGAATGGCTGGACCTGCTGGACGCCGCCAATATCCCGGCCATGCGCTACAACACGGTGGAGGATGTGCTGGAGGATCCGCACATGAAGGCGGTCGACTTCTTCGCGCAGCGCACCCATCCGGACGCGGGCACCTATCGCAGCATGCGCCATCCGGTGCGGTTCTCGGAGACACCGGCCTCGGTGCGCACAGATCCCCGGCGCCTTGGCGAGGATACTGAGACCGTGCTGCAGAGCCTCGGGCTTTGAGAGGTAGCTTTAGGAGGCGGCTCTAGGCGGTCTTGTCCCCGCCGCCATGGCGGGCGAGCCAGACACCGGACAGGATGAGCGCGAAAGCGATCATGGCATGCCAGGTCTGGGTTTCTCCGAACAGGATGAAGCCGAGCACGGCGGCCATGACCGGGATGGAATAGCCCGTCAGGGACAGGAAGGTCGCCGAGGTCCGCGCAATCAGCAGCATGTAGAGTGCCTGCGCGATGGCGGACGGGACCACGCCGAGGCCGACGACCCCGGCCCAGTGTGTCCAGCCGGCATTCACGCTGGACGGGTCGACCATGAAGGCGAAGGGCCAGGTCACCACCGCCGCGACCGTTACAAAGCCGGTCGCAAAGCTGATCGACGGCATGGGCGGGGCTCCGCGGGCCAGCAGGCTGGAGAGGGCGTAGAAGACGGTCGCCCCGATCAGCATCAGTTGCGCGATCGTGCTGGCCGAATCGAGACTTCTGAGGGCGTCCGGCCCGAACAGGACCGCGACACCGGCAAATCCGGTCACCACGCCGAGCGCGGAGCCGAGGGTCAGTTTCTCGTCCCGGAACAGGAGGTGCGCGCCAATCGCCACGAACAGGGGCACAGCGGCGGTATAGAGAGCGGCCAGGCTGGAATTGACGGTCTTCTGCGCCGTCGTGATCAGAAAGAAGGGGAAGGTGGAGCTGGTCAGGCCCATCAGGACAATGGTACGCCAGCGCGGGATGTCCCGCAGAGGGGGTAGGCGCTTGCCCATGGCGATCATGATGACCCACAGCACTGCGGCGCCGATGGTGAGCCGCCCGGCAAGCACCCACGCGGCAGGCAGGCCGGCATCCGGGTTTCCTTTGTCCACGGCGATGCGGGTCAGCTGGTAGGCGCCGGCCCACATCAGGCTGAGCAGGGTGAACAGGGCCCAGTCGCTGGGGGTGCGTTTGCCGCTCTGAACCGCCTGATTCTGCATTTTCCGCCTGTCCTCCAACCGGGAAGGCGCCCCGGCTGGCCCGGATAGGCGGGCAGGGCGGTGAAGTCCATGTAATTGTTGCACGAAACTTGCACACGAGCCGGGCAATCGCTCTCGTTCACCGTGAGCCGCGATCACAGAAGCGTTGGCGGCGCCCTGCCGCATCGTCTTCGGGTGGACGATTGGCCCACGGCGTCGTAAAGGGCGCCCAAAGTTTCCGGTTTTCATCCCCCAAGAGGAGAATCTCTATGACCGTTCGCGTTGCAATCAATGGTTTTGGCCGCATCGGCCGCCTGGTCCTGCGCTCCATCATCGAAAACGACCGCAAGGACATCGAAGTTGCCGCGATCAACGACCTTGGCCCGGTCGCCACCAACGCACACCTTCTACGCTTCGACTCCGTGCATGGCCGTTTCCCGGCCGACGTGCAGGTCGACGGCGACAAGATCGTCATCAATGGCAAGCCGATCCTCTGCACCGCCATCCGCGACCCGAAAGACCTGCCGCACCGCGAGCTGGACATCGATATCGCGATGGAATGTACCGGCATCTTCGCTGACAAGGAAAAGGCTTCCGCCCACCTCGCAGCGGGTGCTAAGCGCGTGCTGGTCTCCGCTCCGGCCACCAATGCCGACAAGACCATCGTGTTCGGTGTGAACCACGACCTGCTGACCAAGGAAGACCTCGTCGTCTCCAACGCATCGTGCACCACGAACTGCCTCTCGCCGGTCGCCAAGGTCCTGCATGACCTGGTCGGCATCGAGAAGGGCATGATGACCACGATCCACTCCTACACGAACGACCAGCCGTCGCTCGACCAGATGCACAAGGACCTCTATCGCGGCCGCGCAGCTGCCGTGTCGATGATCCCGACCTCCACCGGCGCCGCCAAGGCTGTCGGCCTGGTCCTGCCGGAACTGAACGGCAAGCTGGACGGCATCTCGGTCCGCGTGCCGACGCCGAACGTCTCTGTCGTCGACCTGAAATTCGTTTCCAAGAAGAAGACGACCCCGGAAGAGATCAATGCGGCCATCAAGGCGGCCGCCGATGGCCCGATGAAGGGCGTCCTCGGCTACACTGACCAGCCGAACGTCTCCATCGACTTCGTGCACGATCCGCACTCCTCGATCTTCCACCTCGACCAGACCAAGGTGATGGACGGCAATTTCTGCTCGATCCTGACCTGGTACGATAATGAGTGGGGCTTCTCGACCCGTATGGCGGACACCGCGCTCGCCATGGCGAAACTCATCTAAGCCTGCCGCGGCAGACTGATTTCCTGCGGACCGGGCGCGTGCTGCGTGCCCGGTCCGATCATAATAAGGCCCAGAACAGGCAAGCAAACCGGAGACCCGACATGTCCTCTTTCCGCCGTATCGAAGATGCCGGAGACCTGACCGGCAAGACCGCCCTTGTCCGCGTCGATTTCAACGTTCCGATGGCGGACGGCAAGGTCACCGACGACACGCGTCTGCGCTCCGCGCTGCCGACCGTTGAGGCCTTGCGCGGGAATGGGGCGAAAGTCGTCCTGCTCGCACACTTCGGCCGCCCGAAAGGCCAAATCGTGCCGGAGATGAGCCTGAAGCCGATCGCGGCAGCCTTCGCAGACGTGCTGGATGCGCCGGTGCACTTCGCGGAAAATTGCGGCTTCGGCCCGAAGGCGAAGGCGTTCGTTACCAGCCGCGCGCCGCGCGATGTGATCCTGATGGAGAACACCCGCTTTGAAGCCGGCGAAGAGACGAACGACCCGGCGCTGGCAGAATCCATTGCCGCGCTCGGCGACCTGTTCGTGAACGATGCATTCTCTGCCGCCCACCGTGCCCATGCATCGACCGAAGGCGTGACCCATTTTATTCCGGCCTATGCCGGCAAGGCGATGGAGACCGAACTCGACGCGCTGGAAAAGGCGCTCGGCACGCCGCAGCGTCCGGTCGTGGCCGTGGTCGGCGGGGCGAAAGTCTCGACCAAGATCGACCTCCTGAAGAACCTCGTTTCCAAAGTGGACATGCTGGCCATCGGCGGCGGCATGGCGAACACGTTCCTGGCCGCCAAGGGCGTGGATGTCGGCAAGTCGCTTTGCGAGCATGACCTTGCCGAGACGGCGCTGACGATCATGAAGAACGCCGAGGAGTCCGGTTGCGAAATCCTGCTGCCGCTGGACGTTGCCGTCGCCACCGAGTTCAAGGCCCATGCCCCGGACCACCGGGTCTGCAAAGCCGACGAAGTGGCCGCGAGCGAGATGATCCTCGATGCCGGTCCGCACACGGTGACGGTTCTGTCCGAAGCCATGGACAAGGCCAAAACGCTGGTCTGGAACGGCCCGCTTGGCGCGTTCGAGCTGGAACCGTTCGACACCGCCACGGTGGCCGCTGCCCGCGCTGCGGCAGAGCGCACCAAGGCCGGCAAGCTGATCGCCGTAGCCGGTGGCGGCGACACGGTTGCTGCGATGAACCATGCTGGCGTTACAGCAGACCTCACCTTTGTTTCGACGGCAGGCGGCGCCTTCCTCGAATGGATGGAAGGCAAGCCGCTGCCGGGTGTGGAAGCGCTGAAAGCCTGACGCGCTCCGGTTAAACGCCCTGCCCAGGGGCTTGCGCCGTCGCAGGCCACCTGCGGCAAATCGCGCAGGTTTCCGGTTGGCGGGGCGTTTTTTGCAATTTTTTGCGTGGAACGGGAATCCAGTTTTGGGTCAGCCCCGTCACCAGTCGGCACCCCATTTCCCGGGGTGAACCGGCATTCGGTGGGAATTCAGTGCGAATCCGGGGTAAATCGACCGGAATCGCCGACGGTTGACGCACGCAACCGGCACGGTACTTGAACGCAAACTTTGCAAACAAGCACTGTTCACAGGATCCATTCAGAATGACGGTAGTTGAAATGGCAAACGAGACCATGACGAAGCAGGCAGCAGAGAAGGCGGGCTTCATTGCCGCGCTTGACCAGTCTGGCGGTTCCACCCCGAAGGCGCTGCGCCTCTACGGCATTGAAGAAGACGCGTACTCGAACGATGAGGAAATGTTCGGCCTCATCCACGACATGCGGGCCCGCATCATCAAGTCACCAGCCTTCAATGGTGACAAGGTGATGGGCGCGATCCTCTTCGAGCGCACCATGGACGGTGAAATCGACGGCGTGCCGACAGCTGAATATCTCTGGAAAGAGCGCAGCGTCGTTCCGTTCCTGAAAGTCGACAAGGGCCTTGCCGACGAAGAAAGCGGCGTTCAGGTCATGAAGCCGATGCCGGATCTCGATGCCCTGCTGGAGCGCGCGGTCGCCAAAGGCATCTTCGGCACCAAGATGCGTTCAGTCATCAATGCTGCGAACGAGGAAGGCATCGCTGCCGTCGTCGCCCAGCAGTTCGACGTCGGCCGCCAGATCCTCGGCCACGGCCTGGTTCCGATCATCGAGCCGGAAGTCACGATCTCCATTTCCGACAAGGCTGCTGCAGAGGACATCCTGCTCGCAGAAATCCTGAAGCAGCTGGACGCCCTCGGCCATGACAAGCAGGTCATGCTGAAGCTGACGCTGCCGGAGACGGCAAACCTCTACAAGCCGCTGGTCGACCATCCGCGCGTGATGCGCGTCGTGGCCCTGTCGGGCGGCTATTCGCGTGACGAGGCCAACAATCGCCTCGCGTCGAACACCGGCATGATCGCGTCCTTCTCGCGCGCCCTGACCGAAGGCCTTTCGGCCAAGCAGAGCGATGCAGACTTCGATGCCGCGCTCGCCGCGTCCATCGACAGCATCTACCAGGCCTCCAAAGCTGGCTGATTGCCGGGCGGAACGTCCTGATCAACACAATAACCAGAATGCCCGCCAGGTCCCTGGCGGGCATTTTTTGTTCGTGTTTCCCGTAATCGCTTGTTTCGCCGGTCGATCAGCGCGGCGCCGGTTGTGCGGCCTGTTTCTGGACGGGCGTCTCGACGAGGCGTCCGGTCAACGCACGCACGGCCGGGGCGACAATCATGATCACCGGCAAGGCGATGGAAAAGGCGTAAGCCCAAGCGTGCATCCAGAGTGCGATGAAATCCGGCGGCAGGCCGATATTGATCGCCGTGATGGCCCCGGACATCAGGAAGCTCATGAACAGGGCCATGAGCGCGCTGAATACGGTCTGATAGGCGCGGGCAGGCAGTTTGCGCGACATGGTATCTGATTCCCGTTACGGCGCGCCGTGATTGACTTCGCGCCCGCTGCGCCGCAGATGCCGCGGCAATGACTGACAATATTCCGCCCCGGCCCCGCACACGGCTCTACCTGATCACACCTCCGCAGATTGCGGATGTGGAAGGCTTCGCTGCGATTCTCGAAACCGCGCTGTCGGCAGGTGATGTGGCGTGCCTGCAGCTGCGTCTCAAGGGCGCTGATGGCATGACAGATATGCAGGCGACGCGGGAAGTGAGTGCCGCAGTCACCGAAATGGCGCAGGCCTATGGCGCGGCCGTCCTGATCAATGACAGCCCCCAGCTGGCTGTCGAGCTAGGCGCAGATGGCGTCCATGTCGGCTGGGATGACATGCCGGTGAAAGAGGCCCGCGCGATTGTCGGCAAGGACATGATCATCGGGGCGACCGCCAAGAATTCCCGCCATGTTGCGATGCAGGCAGGGGAGGCGGGGGCCGACTATGTCGCCTTCGGCGCTTTCTATCCCACCGCCACCAAGGCGGGCACGGTGCCGGCGAGCCCTGAACTGCTGGAGATCTGGCAGGAAAGCATGGAAATCCCGTGCGTCGCCATCGGCGGCATTACGGTGGAGAATGCTGCGCCGCTGGTGACGGCTGGCGCCGATTTCATCGCCGTCTCGGCAGGTGTCTGGGATCATCCGGAGGGGGCACCCGCGGCGGTCGCCGCCTTCAATGCGCTGCTGGCTTCCTTGGCAGCGGATTAACACTCCGGCGCCTTGACCCCTTGCCGACAAAGGCTTACGCCGCCCGCTCTTCCGCAAGAATTGCGACCGGACGCTGTTTCACATGTCAAAGCCTTCTCCCGTTGGATCCGTAATGATCGCTGCCGCCCGCGCTGCCGGGCGTTCGCTGGCGCGTGATTTTGGTGAAGTCGAAAACCTGCAGGTCTCCAAGAAAGGCCCGGCAGACTTCGTTTCCAACGCGGACCATCGCGCTGAAGAGATCATCTTCACCCACCTCTCCAAAGCCCGCCCCGGCTATGGTTTCGTGATGGAGGAGCGCGGCATTGTCGAAGGTACGGACAAGTCCAACCGTTTTATTGTCGACCCGCTGGACGGCACGCTGAACTTCTTGCACGGACAGCCGCATTTCGCCGTGTCCATCGCGCTGGAACGCGACGGCGAGCTGCTGACGGGCGTCATTTTCGATGTCGCCAAGAACGAGATCTTCTGGGCCGAAACCGGTCGCGGCGCCTGGCTCGACAATCGCAAGCTGCGCGTGGCTGCCCGCCGCGACCTGCATGAATCCGTCATCGCCACCGGCACGCCGTGGCACGGCAAGTCCGAAGACAGCCACGTCACCTTCGCGCGCGAAGTGGCAGCGATGACGCCGGCCACGGCCGGGATCCGCCGCAACGGCTCTGCCGCGCTGGACCTCGCCTGGACCGCCGCTGGCCGCTTCGATGGCTTCTGGGAGCGCAACCTCCAACCCTGGGACATCGCAGCCGGCATCGTGCTGGTCCGCGAAGCGGGCGGCGTGATCAGCGAGATTGATGGCGGCGACGTGCTGCAGACAGGTTCGATCCTGGCGGCCAACAGCGACCTGCATCCGAAGCTGGAAAAGCAGATCCGTCACGCGGCGTCCTTCGGCAAGGCCGCATCCGTCTGAGCGCTTCTGCCGGAGGGTAACTCCAGAATTAATAGATGACGCTCGCGTCACCTATTCCCTTATCCGTGAAAATACGTAGTCTGCGTCGCATGACACAGCCAGACACAGACGTTCTCATCATCGGTGCGGGCCTTTCAGGCATCGGCGCTGCCGTTCATCTCGGCAAGCAATGCCCCGGCAAGACCTATCGGATCTTCGAACAGCGCAGCGCCATTGGCGGGACGTGGGACCTGTTCCGCTATCCCGGCATCCGGTCGGATTCGGACATGCACACGCTGGGCTTCAACTTCAAACCCTGGACGGAGGCGAAAGCCATCGCCGATGGGCCGTCGATCCGGAACTATATCCGCGAGACGGCGGATGAGCATGACATAACCCGGCATATCCAGTTCGATACGAAGATCGTGGCGGCGGACTGGTCGAGCCCGGACCAGGTCTGGCACATCACGGCCGAAGACACGAAAACCGGCAAGCGCACCGAGCTGACCGCGCGTTTCCTGTTCATGTGCGGCGGCTACTACAATTATGACGAAGGCTACCGGCCGGACTTCCCCGGTGAGGAGGCCTACAAGGGCCAGTTCGTCCATCCGCAGCACTGGCCGGAAGACCTCGACTATGCCGGCAAGAAGGTCGTCATCATCGGTTCCGGCGCGACGGCCATGACGCTGGTGCCTGCCATGACGGACAAGGCCGGGCATGTCACCATGCTGCAGCGCTCGCCGACCTATGTCGTCTCCCGCCCCGCCGTAGACAAGTTCGCGAATTTCCTGCGCGCCATCCTGCCGGACAGCTGGGCCTATGCACTGATCCGCTGGCGGAATGTGGCGTTCCAGCAATTCTTCTTCCGCAAGACGCGCGATAATCCGGGGCAGGCGAAAGAGCGCCTGCTCAAAATGGTCCGCGAGGAGCTGGGCCCCGACTATGATGTCGAGAAGCATTTCACGCCGCGCTACAATCCGTGGGAACAGCGCCTCTGCCTGGTGCCGGACTCCGACCTGTTCAAAGTCCTGAAATCCGGCAAGGCCAGCGTCGAGACCGATCATATCGAGACCTTCACGGAGAAGGGGATCAGGCTGAAGTCCGGCAAGGAGCTGGAGGCCGATATCGTGGTGACGGCGACGGGCCTGAACCTGATCTTCATGAACGGTGTCGACGTCTCGCTCGACGGGGCGAAGGTCGATCCCGGCAAGCTGCTGAACTACAAGGGTGTCATGTTGTCGAACGTGCCAAACCTTGCGGTGACGTTCGGCTACACCAACGCGTCCTGGACGCTGAAGGCGGACCTGACCAGCGAATTTGTCTGCCGCCTGATCAAGCGGATGGATGAAAAGGGTGCCACCTCGGCGATGCCATACCTGTCGGCGTTCCCGAACGAGACCGAACCCTTCGTGGACTTCTCGTCCGGCTATTTCCAGCGGGTGATGGACCAGTTCCCGCGCCAGCACACCGAGGCGCCGTGGAAGCTGCACATGAGTTATTTCACCGACCGGAAGAATCTGCGCGAGCTGCCGATCGAGGATGGCGTGCTGCAGTTCACATCGCCGGCTGACGCGGCTGCCGAAAAACCGGCCCTCCAGGCGGCGGAATAAGCCGCCCCTAAAAAAGGGCCTGCAGGCTTCCTATCTGTATCTTCGTATGGGGCGTACAGAAAAAGGAGTGTCTGTATGTGGTTGTGGCTATTCTGGTGGTGTGTCGATGATCACATCGCCGAAGCGGTCGGTTCGCCGGGTCTCGGTGAGTTGCCGATCTGGGTGCCGTTGATTTTGTCCCTCGCTTTCGCCTCCACGGTGGACAGCAGGGTCAAGAAATGGAAGCGCGGCTGAATTCAGCCTTCCGCAAACTGTAATTCGGCAAGGCGGGCATAGAGCCCGCCTTTCGCCACCAGTTCCTCATGGCTGCCTTCCTCCGCGATCTGGCCGTGCTCCATGACGACGATCCGGTCTGCGCGGCGGACGGTGGACAGGCGGTGCGCGATGACGAGCGTGGTGCGCCCTTCGGAAGCGTTCTCGATGGCGCGGCGCACGGCGGCTTCGCTCTCTGAATCGAGCGCGGAGGTTGCCTCATCCAGCAGGAGGACCGGTGCGTCCCGCACCAGCGCGCGGGCGAGCGCAATCCGCTGGCGCTGGCCGCCGGAGAGGTTGCGCCCTTTCTGCCCAAGCGGCGTCGCAAGGCCTTCCTTCTCTGACAGGAACTCCATCGCTTCTGCCATGCGGGCGGCATGTTCGAACAGCTTTTCGTCCGGATTGTCCGTACCAAAACCGATATTCTCGGCGGCGGTGCCGGTGAACAGGGCCGATTCCTGCGGGGCATAGGAGAAGTTGCGCCGCCAGTCAGCGGGCAGGGCCTCAGCCGAAGCGACGCCGTCCAGCGTCACTTTGCCAGACTGCGGATCGAAGAGGCGCAGGGCCAGTCGGAACACGGTCGTCTTGCCCGCGCCGCTGGGGCCGACAAGGGCGACGAACTCGCCGGGTTTGACTGTCAGGGAGAAATCCGTCAGCGCAGAGACGGGCTTTCCGTCATTCGTCGCCTCGTCATAAGCGAAGGTGACATGGTCGAAGCTGAGCGCGCCAGTCACTTTTTCCGGCATCTGCCGGGGCCGGGCGGGCGGGGCGATCTCAGGTTCGGCGTTCAGCACTTCGGCGGCGCGGTCGGCAGCGCCTGCGGCGCGCATCACCTCACCATAGACTTCCGCCAGCATGCCGAAGCCCGACCCGGCATAGAGGGCATAGAGCACCATGGCGGAGAGGTCGCCAAAACTCATCTCGCCGGTCGCGACGGCCCGGGCACCCATCCAGAGCACACAGACAAATCCGCCGAACAGCAGGACGGAGACCATGACGATCATGAAGGCGCGTGCCGTGATCCGGCGCATGGCCGCGGCAAAAGTCGCTTCCACGGCCTCCGTGAAATTGGCGAGGCGGCTTTCTTCGCGGCTATAGGCCTGCACGAGTTCGATGGCGTCGAGAGCTTCGGCGGCTTCCGCGCCTGCATCGGCCAGGCGCGACTGGGCCCGGTTCGACATGGTGCGGATGATGCGGCCGACGCCGACGACGGGCAGCATGGCGACCGGCAGCATGGCCAGCAGTGTCAGGCCCAGCTGCCAGTTGACCACCAGCATCATGGTCAGCGCGCCAAAGGTCGTGATCAGCGTCCGCGTCGCCATCGAGGCGGAGGTGCCGAGGAACTGCTCGATGAGCGTGATGTCAGCTGTCAGGCGGGACACGGCTTCACCGGAGCGCATCTTCGCATGATAGCGAGGTCCGAGGGTCAGCAGGTGGGCGTAGAGGTCCCGGCGCAGGTCTGCCGCGATCCGCTCCCCGAAGCGGGAGACGAAATAGAAGCGCACCGCGCCCAAGACGCCGGAAGCGATCGCGGCGGCGGCCACCCAGAAGAAGGATCGGTCGACCAGTTCCAGAAGTTTCTGCGCGTCGCCGCCTGCCTGCTGGCCGCTGTCGGCCGCCCGGCCCAGCAGGATCGGCAGGGTCAGGCTGAGGGCTGCTGCGCCAACGAGGAAAACGAGTGCAACAGCCACGGTGCGCCAGTGCCGTCCGGCATAGGGTAACAGCAGGGCCAGGGGCTTCAGGGTGCGGGCCTTGGGGCGGTTCATGGCCTGTCCACCGCCCGGTTCGGTGGCCCGCCGGTCTATGGTTTCCTGGGATTCCGTGTCGGCCATAGGAAATACCTTTGCAGCACTGTGGAAAACGGGTGCTAGGCCCTCTTGCGAAAGGGGCTATCTTCAGTTACACGCGCCACTTCTGAAAACGGGCAACAGCAGCGCCCGCGCACCCCTAATGGTGAAGCGCGGCGGCTACAAGGCCCGCAGGCAACAGATCACAGAAGGGCGCGAGCCATGAAAAAAGAAGGTCATCCCGACTATCACTTCATCACCGTGGTGATGACGGACGGCACCGAGTACCAGACGCGCTCGACCTATGGCGCTGAAGGCGACCGTCTCGTGCTGGACATCGACTCCAAATCGCACCCGGCCTGGACCGGCGGCGACGGCAAGCTGATGGACCGCGGTGGCCGCGTGTCCCGCTTCAAGGACAAGTTCAAAGGCTTCGTCTAGGCCTGACGCTCCGTTCCACGGATGCGACCCGAACAGCCCCGGCCCGCAAGGCCGGGGTTTTGTTTTGGGCGCTGCCCGCCGGACTTAACGCTCCGTTAAACGCTCGGACCGAGCCTCCTCCCGAATTGGCAGGGAGAGGCCCATGGGACGCAGTGGCCGGATCAAGGAATGGTTGATCACGTTCGTGGTGCTGGCTGGCATCGCGTTCGGTATTGCTGTGGCGGCGAGGGAGCCCGCCAGCAAGGGCGCCAGTGCGAGCTTCGATACCTCGTCAGTCTACTGGTCCGACGGAGATTCCGGCCGCCTCGCCGATGGTGTGGAGTTCCGGCTTCATGGTGTGGATGCCCCTGAGACCGGCCCGCTGGACTGGGTTTCCGGCGCAAAATGCGAGCGGGAACGCGAACTCGGCTATGCGGCGAAGGCGCGGGTTCGAGAATTGACCCGGGCAGGGGCGCTCACAGTTTCATTCAATTACGGACCAGACCGGTATGGCCGCCTGGTGGTCGACCTGTCGCTGGAAGGACAGGATCTTGCTGCGCTGCTGGTCGCTGGCGGCACGCACAGGACCTGGGACTATGACGGCGGCGATTCCAAACCGAATTGGTGTACGGGCCGTACACAAGGGCCGGTTACCGGATCCTGATCAGACGTCATGAGCGCCGCCAAATGGCTTGCCGGGAAGGCGCCGGGGCCCCTAGGCTGGCCTCCAGAACAGACATAACGGAGCGTTCCCGATGAATCACACGCCAAAGCGATGGATCCGGCTCGGCCTTGGCGCGGCCCTGATTGGTACGGCGGGGCTCGCCGCCTGTGGCGGGGAAGGGGGAGAGGCCGGCGAATCCGCCATGACCGCCCCCGGCGTTGCCGGCGCTTATGGTGAAGGCGGCGAGATGGGGGAAGGCGAAGGCGGTGAAGGCGTCGCAGCGGTCGATCCGGCCATGCTGCTGCCGGTCGACCAGCGGGCTGCGATGATTGCCAGCGAGGTCACCGTAGCTGCGGCGCTGGCCCGGAGCGGGCAGCTGGACGATGCGGCCGAACATCTCCGCATTGCCATCGATGATATCAGGCCGGGCGGCCTGTCCCGCCTTGTCGAGAAGGGGTTCGATCCGGACCTGATCGAAAGTGCCGAAGCCGCGCTTTCGGACGGCGCCGCGCCGGATGAGATCGAGGCGCGCATTGCTGCCGCAGAGGCCAATGTCGCGGAATTCCAGGCCAATGCCGGAGGCGACCCGGTGGCGCTGGTCATCTTCCTGGTCAAGCGCTGCGAGAATGCCTACCGGGCGGGCGTGTCGTTCTCGAACGAGATCGATGACCCGATCCTCTACCAGAAAGCCTATGGCTATGCCGTGACGGCGCAGGAGGCAGCTGACCGGATCGAGTCCGGCGATGCCAGCGGCCTGCAGCTGGAACTCAGGATGCTGGTCCTGATGTGGCCGTCGATCGGGCCGATTGCGGGTGACGTTCCGGCCCCGCCATCCACCTTCCTGTCACAGGTCAGCCGGATCGGGCTGGAGCTCTCAACGTTCGAGTAGGGCGTCGATAAAGCCGACCGCTTCGAAGGATGCCCAATCAGCTTCACCGGCGAGGCGCGCGATTTCCGTGCCGTCCGGCCCGTAAAGGATGCTGGTCGGGAAGCCCTGCACACCGCTGGCATAGACGAGTTCATACTGTTCAGGCGTCACGATGCGGAACGGAATGTTAGGCGCACCCAGCTGGCCGAGGCGTTTCTCGGCATAGTCCTTGTCTTCGGCAGCATCGACGCTGATGGCGACGACTTCGAAACTGTCTCCGCCGCGGGCTTTCTGCAGGGCGCCCAGCGACGGCATCTCCTTTTCGCAGGGAGCGCACCAGGTCGCCCAGAAGTTCACGAGGATGGTCTTGCCCTTGAATTCGTCCAGCGTGCTGGACGATCCGTCAGCCAGATAGAAGGGGGCGGTGCCGGCCGGTTCGCCCGAACTGGCGAAATCCAGCTTGGCCAGTTCGCCTGTTGCGAACTTTGCCAGCGGATTTTCATCAGGTTTTCCGATGCCTGCGCTGATCAGCACGTAGACAATTGCGATCACACCGACCAAGAAGAGGCCGGGAATGGCGTAGCGCCGCATGTTTGCGCCTTCCGTAAGTTAGTTGAAGGGGTATGCCAATGACCAACGGCAAAGGCCAGACGATGTGGGGAGGACGGTTTGCCGCGACCCCGTCCGACATCATGGAAGAAATCAACGCCTCCCTCGATATTGACCGGCGCATGGCTGAGGAAGACATCGCCGGCAGCCGGGCCCATGCCGACATGCTTTCGGAGATGGGCATCATCTCGTTCGATGACAATGAAGCCATTCAGGCCGGGCTCGACAAGGTGCTGGACGAGCTGCGCGACGGCACCTTCCCGTTCCGGCGCGCGCTGGAAGACATCCACATGAATGTCGAGGCGCGGCTGAAGGAAATCGTCGGCGAGCCGGCAGGCCGCCTGCACACGGCCCGTTCCCGGAACGACCAGGTGGTCACCGATTTCCGCCTCTGGACGCGCCGGGCGCTGGACCATTCGGCCCGCCTGATCGGCGGCTTGCAGGGCGCGCTCATCCTGCGGGCTGAGGAGCACGCCGCCACGGTGATGCCGGGCTTTACCCATCTCCAGACAGCCCAGCCGGTGACGCTCGGCCACCACCTGATGGCTTATGTCGAGATGACATCGCGCGACTGGACCCGCCTGTCGGACTGCGCCAACCGCCTGAACGAGTCTCCGCTGGGCGCAGCCGCGCTCGCCGGAACGGGCTTCCCCATCGACCGGGACATGACGGCCGAGGCGCTCGGTTTTGCCCGCCCGATGGCGAATTCGCTCGATGCCGTGTCGGCCCGCGACTTCGCGCTGGAGGCGTTGGCGGCGCTCTCCATCGCGGCGACGCACCTGTCGCGCCTTGCTGAAGAGATCGTACTGTGGACCAGCGCGCAGTTCGCTTTCGCCCAGCTGACCGATGAATGGTCGACCGGGTCTTCCATCATGCCGCAGAAGCGCAATCCGGACGCCGCCGAACTGGTGCGGGCCAAGGCGTCGCTGATCACCGGCTTCTATGCTGGCCTGCAGGGCGCCGTGAAGGCATTGCCGCTGGCCTATGCGAAGGACCTGCAGGACGACAAGCGCCTGACTTTCGAGGCCTTCGACACGTTTGACCTCTGCGTGCGCGCGATGACCGGCATGATCGAGACGATCCGGTTCAAGCCGGAGAACATGCGCGCCGCCGCGGCGAAGGGCTTTTCCACCGCGACGGACCTTGCCGACTGGCTGGTGCGCGAGCTCGGCCTGCCATTCCGCGAGGCCCATCACGTCACCGGATCGCTGGTTGCTGTCGCGGAAGGGAAGGGCGTTGACCTTGCCGACCTGACGCTCGCCGACATGCAGGCCGTTCACAAGGACATTACCGAAGGCGTTTTCGATGTGCTGACGGTTGAAGCATCTGCCTCATCTCGGACATCTTATGGTGGCACAAGCCCTGTTCGCGTCGCCGAACAGGTGGCACAGTGGAAGCAGAGACTTGGACTGGAGTAACCGTCGCATGAAACGCCCCCTGGCCATTGCCGCCATTATTCTAGGCACCCTGACCCTTCCGGCCTGCGGCCTGACAGGTGACCTGACGCGTCCGGACCCGCTCTGGGGCGATCCGAACGATGTCGAAGCCGATCTCCCCGAGGGGAACACGTCCACACTGCCGAAGCTGCCGCCCCGTGAAGAGGCTGAAGACGCCGATACGAGCGGCGAAGACGAGCTTCTGGGCGGCCCGGAGGATTGATCCCATGAACACACGCCTTATCCGGCCGGCCGGGCGTCTGCTCGCCGGTCTGACCCTTCTTGGTGCGCTGACGGCCTGCGCTGCGGGAGATGGCATACGCGCCGTCAATGCCCCCGGCGCGTATGAGCCGCTTGCTGTGGTCGCTGTCGTGGAACCGGAAGACGGCCCAAGGGTGAACCAGTGGGGTGGCATCGTGCCGGATGCCAAACCCGTGACGCCCGTCGACAACGGCGCACTCGCCGAAATTGGCAGCTAGGCGGCCGGGATGCACCATTTCGACTACCGGGACGGACGGCTCCACTGCGAGGAGGTCGATCTGGCAAAGCTCGCCGATGAAGTCGGCACGCCTTGCTATGTATACTCGACGGCGACGCTCCAGCGGCATGCCCGCGTGATCGCTTCGGCGTTCGAAGGGCAGGACTGCCTGGTCGCCTTTTCGGTGAAGGCCAATTCGAACCTGGCCGTGCTGGCCACGCTGGCGGCGGAAGGCTGCGGCGCAGATGTGGTCAGCGGCGGGGAACTCCAGCGCGCCCTGCGGGCAGGCATTCCAGCCTCCAAGATCGTGTTTTCCGGCGTCGGCAAGACGGCGCGCGAGATGGAACTCGGCCTGCGCGAAGGCATCCACCAGTTCAATGTGGAGAGCGCGGCAGAGCTTCGCCTGTTGTCCTTTGTTGCCAATGGCATCGGCCATGAGGCGCCCATCGCCATCCGCGTGAACCCGGACGTCGCCGCAGGCGGCCATCCGAACATTTCCACCGGCAAGAAGGGCGACAAGTTCGGTGTGCCATGGAACGAGGCCGAAGACCTCTATGCTGAAGCGGCCACGCTGCCGGGCATCAAGGTTGTTGGCGTCGACGTCCATATCGGCAGCCAGATCGGTGATCTCGTCCCCATGCGGGCGGCATTCGAGAAGGTCGTGGGCCTCGCCCAGCGCCTGCGTGCTGCCGGGCATGACATCGCACGCATCGATGTCGGCGGCGGCCTCGGCATTCCCTACAAGCAGGGCGACGAACCGCCTCCGCCGTCAGCTTACGCCGCCATGATCGCGGACGTCAGCGAGGGGCTTGGCGTGCAGGTTATCCTGGAGCCGGGCCGGGTCATCGCAGGCAATGCCGGCGTCATGCTGACTACGGCGCTCTATGAAAAAGCCGCGCCTGACCGGTCATTCCTGATCGTCGACGCCGGCATGAACGATCTGATGCGCCCCGCGCTCTACGGCGCGCACCACGATATCCGGCCGCTGAAACAGGCTGCGCCGGACGCGCCGGAAAAAACTTACGACGTGGTCGGCCCGATCTGCGAGTCGACCGACAAGTTCGCGGCGGGCCGAGACATGCCTGCCGTGGCGCCGGGTGACCGGCTGGCCTTCATGTCAGCAGGGGCCTATGGCGCTGTGCTGTCTTCGGCCTACAATACACGGCCGCTCGTGCCGGAAGTTCTGGTCAATGGCGACAGGTTCGACATTGTCCGCCGCAGGCCGGATCTCGAGGAAATGCTGCAGCTGGAACAGGTGCCGGATTGGCTGAAAAGGACGGACTGAAGACGATCGGGGCAAAAGTCGCGGCCACGCGCCGCCGGCTGGGCCTGCTCGCGTTCGGCCGGGCCTTCTGGCCGCTGTTTGTTTTTGTTGTCCTGTTCCTGTCCATGGCGCTGGCCGGGGCGTTCGACCAGCTGCCAGCCTCCCTTGGCGCGGTGCTGGCACTCCTGTTCCTTGCGGGCGGGACCATTTTCCTGCTGCGCGGTGTGCGCCGCTATTCGCCGCCGGGCGAAGACGAAGCCGTCCAGTTGCTGGACCGGCAATCCCCGCTGCGGCCTGTCTCGTCTCTCTCCGACCGGCCAGCGGCCCCGACCCGCGGCGCGCAGGCGCTCTGGATGCGCCATCGCGCCAGGGTGCTGAAGGCCGCGCGTGAGCTGAAACTGCCGAACCTGTCCACCGAATGGCGCCAGCTCGATCCGTTCCGCCTGCGCTTCATTCTTCCGGCTGCGCTGATCGGTATTGCCGTGCTGGCAGCGGAGGAGGGGCCGGGACGTCTCCTGAGGGCGCTGAACCCGGATTATGGCGCGCTCGTCGGGGCAGACGACATGATCGTGGAGGCCTGGGTCATCCCGCCGGATCATACGGGCCGCGCGCCGGTCTTCCTGAAGCCAGGCCTGAACGATGTGCGCGTGCCCAGCGGATCGGAAATCACGCTGCGCACCGAAGCGCCGACTGCCCCCCGCCTCGTGCTGAAGGGGCGTCATCGCATCTCGAAGAATTTCGCCGCCACACCGGATGGCGCCTGGGAAGCCAAGGCGACGTTGAAGGAAGATGCCCGCGTGTCCGTGCGCTGGTGGGGCGAGCGGGCCGCGTGGCGCCTGCTGGCGTCTCCCGACGATCCGCCCACGGTGGAGTTTGTCTCGATTCCCACCTATGGCCGCCTCGACCGGACGGAATTTGCCTGGATCGCGAACGATGATTACGGCGTCGTGAAGGCTGAACTCGCGATCCGCCTGCAGGATCCACACCCGGCGGCCCCGGACGCGGAAGACCGTGTGGCAATCCCGCTTGCAGCGCCCTCCATGCAGGAGATCAAGGATACGACCCTGATCGACCTTACCCGCCATCGCTGGGCCGGCCTGCCGGTGGAGGTCCACCTCGTCGTGACCGATGCGTCCGGACAGGAAGGGGTGAGCGAGACCGAATCCTTCACCCTGCCAGAGAAGCTGTTTCTCGACCCGTATGCCCGCGTCGCACAGGAAGTCCGCGTGACCGTCCTGCGTGAACCGAGGGACTACAAGCCGCTGGCGAAAAACCCGTTCGCCCTGAAACAGGATGCCCTCAACACCGAAGCGGCGAACCGACTGGATACCGCCCCGCCGGACATCCAGAAGGCAGCCCTGATGCTCGACTCTGTCACGCTGATGGGGGAGCGCTACATTCCGAACCAGGCCTACTACCTCACCTTCAAGATCGCTGAAGGCATGCTGGAATCCGCCGGGACCAAGGAAGAGGCCGGTGCCGTGGACCCGCTGCTCTGGTCGCTGGCGCTGAAGGCGGAGTATGGCAGCGCGGCGGATGCCCTGCGCCGGCTGGAAGCAGCGCGCCGGGCACTGGAACAGGCGCTGCGGGACGGCGCATCCGAGGAAGAAATCCGTCGCCGCATGGAAGCCTTCCGCGATGCAGCGAACGAATACCTTGCCGCCAAGATGGCCGAAGCCGTCGCGAATGGCGGTGAGATGCCCGACACGAACCAGGACGGCATGGCCATGGGCAGCGGCCAGAGTCTTGGCGGGCAGGATTTCGAAGACATGCTGAACGCCCTGCAGGACCTGACCGACACCGGCGCCACCGAACAGGCGCGGCAATTGCTGTCCGACATCACCAACATGCTGCAGAACCTTGAGTTCCAGCGCGGGCAGAGCGGCAGCGGCATGGCCGGCATGCCGGGCGCTCAGTCGGATGGGGAGGAGCAGGAAGACCTGCCGCCCGAAGAACAGGAAATGACGGACGCCATGCGCCGCCTGTCGGAAATCCTGCGCGAGCAGCGTCAGTTGAACGATGACACGATGGCCCAGCAGCGCGGTGAGATGCCAGCAGGCGAGCAGGGCCAGTCCGGTGAAGAATCCGGTCAGCAGTCGGGCCAGCAACAGGGCGGCCAGCAGGGGCAGCAACAAGGCCAGCAGCCCGGACAGGAAGGGCAGGGCCAGGGCGGCAATCCATCCGAAGGCAACGGCACCCAGGGCGGAAGCCGCCCGGATGGTGAGCGTCCGGGAACGAACAGTTTTGCCGGCACGGATGAAGGCGCCCCGCCACAGGGCGGCGGTACGCTGGCAGAGCGCCAGGCCCGGCTGGGCGAACTGGTCGAGCAATTCGCACGCGAACGCGGACTGGGTGAGGGCGCGGGCCAGGAAGATGCATTGTCCGGCGCGATCGATCCGGATGCGCTGGCCGCCATCCGCGAGGCCCAGCGCGATGCGGAGCGCAATCTCGGCCGCGGCAATGACGGCGCTGCGTCCGATGCGCAGGAGCGCGCCACACAAGGCCTGTCTGAGCTGAACCGAAACCTCGCGGCCCTGCTGGATGAAATGCAGCGCGAACGCACCAATCAGGGGCAGGCCCGCAACGACCCGTTCGGGCGCGAAGCCGGCGGCATGGGAAACAATGGCGACGATGTTCGCGTGCCGGAGGAAGCCGAACGCCAGCGCGCCAAGGACATCCTTGAAGAGCTTCGCCGCCGCTACAATGAAAGCGACGATGAAGAAGAACGCGAATACCTCCGCCGCCTGCTCGATCGCTTCTGATTGTCACAATTCCACAAGCCGGCACCCTTGCGCCCACGCCCGGCCTCTGACTTGATGCGCGCAAAACAGGGAGGAATTCATGCCACGCTGGGAATACACCAAAGGGCTGAAGGATATCGGCAACGGGCTCTATGCCTGGCTGCAGCCGGATGGCGGCTGGGGCTGGTCGAACGCAGGCCTGATCGTGGACGGGGACCAGTCGCTGCTGGTCGACACACTGTTCGACATGCATCTGACGCGCGACATGCTGAGCGCCATGGCCGATGCCTCCGGTGTCAGCGCGGATGAGATCGGTACAATCGTCAACACCCATGCCAATGGCGACCATTGCCATGGCAATGGCTGCTGTCCGCATGCGGAGATCATAGCCTCCGAGGCGAGCGCGAAGGAAATGTCTGAAGTGCCGCCCGCCATGCTCGCCCAGTTCAAGAAGATGGGTGGCCAACTTGGCCCGGCAGGCACCTATTTCGCCGACATTTTCGGACCATTCGATTTCGACGCCGTCGAGGAGCGCCTGCCGACGCAGACTTTTTCAGGCCAGATGGGTCTGACCGTCGGCGACAAGGTGGTGGAGCTGATCGAGGTCGGCCCGGCGCACACAGGCGGCGACGTGATCGTCCATGTGCCGCAGGACAAAACGGTTTTTACGGGCGATATCCTGTTCATCGACGGCACGCCGCTGATGTGGGCGGGGCCGGTGAAGAACTGGATCACTGCCTGCGAGAAGATCATTGGCATGGACGCCGATGTCATCGTGCCGGGCCATGGTCCGATTACGGACAAGGCGGGCGTGCAGCGCGTCGCCGATTATCTCGCCTATATCGATGCCGAGGCACGCAAGCGTTATGAGGCAGGGCTCAGCGTGCGCGAGGCGGCGCTGGACATCGCGCTCGGCGACTATGCCAATTGGGGCGACGCAGAACGCATCGCGGTCAATGTCGACAGCCTCTACCGCGAATATCGCGGCGACGGAGTGGTGACGCCGGTGATCGAACTCTTCGCCCTGATGGCCGAAGCGCGGGATGCGATGCGGCGGTAGGTTCAGCGAACAAATTTTTATCTCATCCCGAAGCGGATGACCATTTCCGTCGATGCCTGGACGATGGCGATAAGGATTCGCGTCAACGGGCCATGGGTTGTGATTTGTGATGCAGCTGTATCGTGATGAGATTTTTCATCTTCATAAATTTGTGCAACGCAGTCGTAAGCGCGCTGATCGTCCGATTTCAGGAATTCCATCTGTTCTTGCAGATGCGTAAGAACAACATGCTCGACCGCGTATGTCGTTGCTGCGATGGCGGACGGTCCTATCATGCCGGTTACAAGGCCGAGGGTGAAACCTCCGAGCCTGCAAGCATGAAAGCTGATGCAGCGCCTGACCCCGATTCCGGAGAGGTGGGTCTGAAAGATGCGGCGGTGTTCTTCTTCATGCCTCTGGAAATCGAGCAATTGCGGTCGGAGGCTTGGCGCACGCAGAGATGCGGCAAGTCTTTGGGCGCGGTATATGTTCACTGCGCCATTCTCGCCGGCATGATCGACCTTGATCATTTTCTCCGCAACAGAAGCTGCGCGCCGCAACCGCTGTTTGTTCGACGGGTGGGTGTAGCCATTCATTCGTATACCCAACGATCTTTCAGCGATTGCGTGCAAGGCCTGTTAGCGGTTCGCCCCCGGTACCCATTTGATGTCGTCCGCGCCATTTGAGTTCGCGGCGCGGCCAGCGACGAACAGCCAGTCGGAAAGCCGGTTGATGAAAGCGAGGGCTTCCGGGCTGACGGGCTCCTCATCCATGGCGGCGAGTTCCGCGATCTTCCGCTCCGCTGTGCGGCAAAGCGTGCGGGCGACATGCAGCTGCGCGGCGAGCGGGGAGCCGCCCGGCAGGATGAAACTGTCGAGCGGCGGAATGCGGGCATTCATTGCGTCGATTTCTTCCTCCAGCCGCGTCACCTGCGATTCCACGATGCGCAGCGGCGTCCATTCCAGAACGCGGCCACGGTCCGGCGTGGCAAGGTCTGCGCCGAGATCGAACAGATCATTCTGTATACGGCGGATTGCGGTCAGCATTTCATCGTCTGCATGCAGGGCCGCGACGCCGAGCGCGGCGTTCACTTCATCGACGCTGCCATAGGAGGCGACGCGCGGATGCCATTTGGCCACCTGCTCGCCGGTGGAGAGGCTCGTTTGCCCCTTGTCGCCGGTGCGGGTGTAGATCTTGTCGAGTTTGACCATGGGGTCTCCTCAGAGGTGTCAGAAGTGAATGGCGCCAGCCATGAAGCCGATGGCGACCAGAAGGGCGATGACCACGGCCTGGATGAAGATACGCATCCGCATCAGCTTGTTCGAGCGGCTCGGCTGGTTCTCGTCCGTGCGGGCAAGGTTTGCGATGCCGAGGCCGAGCACCACCAGAAGGGCTGCCATCGCGCCGTAGAAGAGAATGGTAATCAGCATTTGCATGTCGTGTCGCCTTTCCGGCCTTGTATCGCTTCTAACATAGGCTGGCGAGGCGGCGGCGACAGGCGCGAAAGCGTCGCGCCCTGCTTGAGTGGCGTCAGCCGCCCGATTCCAGCCGGGCCGCCAGCGCTTCGATCCGGTCAGACACGGCGGCCATCGCCTCGGCGGCCTTCTGTTCCGCAGCCGGGGAGGACCCGTCCGCCCGGCGGGCAGTGTCCAGTTCGTCCAGCAGGGCGAGTGCCGTAATCAGCAGCAGCCGGTCTTCGCCGATATCGCCCACGGCGCTGGCAATATGTTTCACACGGGCGTCCAGCTGCTGGGAAAGCGCGACAATTCGCGCTTCCTGGCCGGGCGCACAGGCGATGGAATAGTTCCGGCCGCGCAGGGTGATATCGGCCTTGGCCATGCCTCAGGCCTCCTTGCCGAGCGCGGCGCGAACTTCCTCGATGGCCGCGCCGAGGGCGGAGCTCGCCTCATCGGCCAGCGCCTGCAATTCGGTCTCGCGGGCAAGGGAGGCGTCCAGTTCCTCGGCCAGTCTTTCGCGGTCGGAAACCAGGGCGGCGATCTCTGCGGCGACCACGTCCGGATCGCCGGCGCGCGCCAGCAGCCCGTCCACGGCCCCCTCCAGGCGCCGGATGGCCGCATCGAGGCGGCGTGATTCGCGGTCGATGTCGCTCATGAAACCAAGGCTTAAACTCAATACGCAGCCGCGCCAAGCGGCTTGACGTAGCTTCGGGAGTCTGGCCTAGCACACTTCCGGAGCGACTGAGGGAGATCAGCAGAATGGCTGTAACCAACCGGGACATGGCAAATGCCGTTCGTGCCCTATCCATGGATGCGGTGGAAGCCGCGAAATCGGGCCATGTCGGCCTGCCGCTGGGCATGGCGGATGCAGCCACTGTGCTGTTCCGCAAATTCCTGAAATTCGACCCGGCAGACCCGGCCTGGGCAGACCGCGACCGGTTCATCCTGTCGGCGGGCCACGGCTCGATGCTGATCTATTCGCTGCTGCACCTGACGGGCTACAAGTCTGTTTCGCGCGACGATATCCGCAATTTCCGCCAGCTCGGCGCGATGACACCTGGCCACCCGGAAAACTTTGTCACGCCGGGCGTTGAGACGACCACCGGCCCGCTCGGGCAGGGCATCGCCACTGCCGTCGGCATGGCCATGGCAGAGCGCCACCTGAACGCCCGTTTCGGCGACGACCTTGTCGATCACCACACCTGGGTGATCGCAGGCGATGGCTGCCTCATGGAAGGCATCAGCCAGGAAGCGATCACGCTGGCCGGGCACCTGAAGCTCAACAAGCTGATCGTTCTCTTCGACGACAACTCCGTCACCATCGATGGCGGCACGGATCTCTCCGACAATACCGACCAGTGCGCCCGTTTCGAAGCTTCCGGCTGGATCACGAAGAAGGTGGACGGCCATGACGAGAAGGCCGTCGAGGCCGCGCTGACCTGGGCGAAGAAGCAGAAAAAGCCGGTCATGCTCGCCGTGAAGACGATCATCGGCTACGGCGCCCCGAAAATCGCCGGCACCGGCAAGGCCCATGGCGGCCCTTACGGCGCTGAGGAAATCGCAGGCATCCGCGAAAACATCGGCTGGAAATACCCGCCCTTCGAAGTGCCGGCCTCGATCGAGAAAGCCTGGGCGAAAGCTGGCGAGCGCTCGAAGAAGGAACACGAGGCGTGGAAGAAGCGCCTCGCTGCGTCCGATCACAAGGGCGAGTTCAACGCTGCGATCACCGGCCGCCTGCCGAAGAACATCGCCAAGGCGATCAACAAGCACAAGAAGGCCGTCGCCGAAGGCGGCGAGAAGAAAGCCACCCGCCAGTGGAGCGGCGCGGCGCTGGAAGTGCTGACGCACCTTGTGCCGGAAATGGTCGGCGGCTCCGCTGACCTCACCGGCTCCAACAACACCAAGACAGGCTCAACCGAGCCGATGACGCCGAAGAACTGGGCTGGCCGCTACGTCCATTACGGCGTGCGCGAGCATGGCATGGCCGCGGCGATGAACGGCATGGCGCTGCATGGCGGCATCCTGCCTTATTCCGGCACCTTCCTGGTGTTTGCGGACTATTCGCGCGGCGCCATCCGCCTCGGCGCCCTGATGGGCACGCGCGTCGTGCATGTCATGACGCACGATTCCATCGGCCTCGGCGAAGACGGCCCGACGCACCAGCCGGTCGAGCATATCGCCTCACTGCGCGCGATGCCGAACATGCTGGTCTTCCGTCCGGCAGACGGCGTGGAAACGGCCGAGTGCTGGGAGCTGGCCATCGCCAACGAGACCGGCCCGTCCACCATGGCGCTGACGCGTCAGGGCGTTGCCCCGGCCCGTACCACGCACACGGACGATAACCTCTCCGCCAAGGGCGCCTATGTCCTGTCCGACTGCAAGGGCAAGGCGCAGGCAACGATCCTGGCGACGGGTTCGGAAGTCGAGATCGCGCTGGCCGCACAGGCGCAGCTGGCCGAAGAAGGTATCGCAACGCGCGTCGTGTCCTGCCCATGCTTCGAACTGTTCGAGCAGCAGCACGGCAACTACAAGCGGTCTGTCCTCGGCACCGCGCCGCGTGTGGCGGTCGAGGCTGGCGTCCGTTTCGGCTGGGATCGCTGGATCGGCGAAGATGGCGGCTTTGTCGGCATGAGCAGCTTCGGTGCCTCGGCCCCTTATGGCGATCTCTACAAGCATTTTGGCATCACGGCGCAGGCCGTCGTCTCCGAAGTGAAGAAACGGATCTCCTGAGCCAGACTACCGGCCGGTATAATTCGCCCTCGGACGGATTAACCGGCCGCTTGCCTGCTGCTCGATCGCATGCGCGATCCAGCCGGCCATGCGCCCGCTGGCAAAGATCAGGAAGGGCGCATCTTCCGGCAGGGAGAGCTGCACCGATAGCGCCGCCAGCGCCATGTCGACATTCGCTGCATGGCCGCTTGCCTGTTCCGCCGCCTTGATGGCCCGCTTCAGGCCGGGGGCAGGTTTCATCCATCGGATCAGCGCGGCGGCCCGTGGGTCTCCAGCCGGATACAGCGTGTGCCCGACAGCGGGAATACGCTCACCCCGTGCAGCAAGGCTGGCGAGCGCGGCCTGCGGCCCGTCTTCCATCGCCCGTTTCAGATAGGCGAGCGCCCGCGCGGACGCCTCGCCATGCAAAGGGCCCGTCAGCGTGGCGCACCCTGCCAGCGCGCAGGCGGCCAGCGGCGCCCCGGTCGACGCCGCCACCCGCGCGGCAAAGGTCGACGGGTTCAGTTCATGGTCCGCCACCAGCACCAGCGCCCGGCGCAACAAATCCGTCCCGCCGGGGGTCAGCCCCCAATGCCGCCCAAGCCGCTGATGATAGAAGCCGCGCCCGCTCGTGCCTGTCACGGCTGAGCAGACGCCCGCCAGCAATTGCGCGCCATCTTCTGACAGTGCCGCACCGCCGCGCCCGAAGCTCGGCGGATCATGGGCTGCGCGATCCGCCAGATAGGCCAGCAGGCGCGCCTTGCCGGTTTCGCCCGGCGCGACATTTCCGGCGGCGGCGCGGCTGGGGGAGGGGGCGCTCGCCTGCCATAAAAGGGCTGCGGCTTCTTCCAGCGTGGCGTCTGCGGCGAGCCGCACGGCATCTTTCCCGCGATAGATCAGCTTGCCGTCCCGCACCGTGGTGATCGCCGTTTCCATCACCGGGTCGCCCCAGGAGATGGCGGCGCTGGCGATCGCCTGACGGCCTCGTCCGCTGCGGCGGCGCTTCACCAGACCTGCAATATCTGCGGCGGAATAGACGCTCGCACGCGGGTCGCTTTCGTCCGGCCGGGAGGCAATCAGCCCCCGGCTCACATAGGCGTAAAGCGTCTGGGGTTTCACGCCCAGGGCTTCGAGTGCGTCGTCGCGTCCAATCCAGCTCATATGTTGATTATATTGATCAAGATTGACGATTACCAGCCCCGGCGCGACATGAGTGTCAGATTTGTAGAAGGAGATCTCTGATGGATTCCGGATTGGAAAACGTTGTCGCCGCTGAAACCGTGCTGTCGGATGTGGACGGCCAGAATGGCCGCCTCGTCATTCGCGGCTGGCCGGTACAGCTGCTGGCCGCCTCGATGGCGTATGAAGATGCCGCCCACCTTCTGTGGCAGGGCTTCTTCGAGGATTTGCCGGATGTGGCAGAACTCGGCACCCGTCTCGGCGCTGCCCGGGTGGAAGCGTTCGGACTTGTCGCAAAGATCCCGGACGGGCTCGACATCATCCGCTTCCTGCGCACCGGCTGGTCACTGCTGGAGGATGATGAGAGCCTGGACTCTGCGATCCGTCTTGCCGCAGCCGGGCCGGTCTTCACCGCCGCTGCCGTCCGCCGGGAACGCGGGCAGGCTCCGATTGCGCCGGATGCGGATCTATCCCAGTCGGCAGACTTCCTGAAGATGATTACCGGCAAAGTGCCGGGGGAGGCAGAGGCGCGGGCGCTCGATGCTTATCTCGTCACCGTTTGCGATCATGGCCTGAACGCATCCACCTTCGCGGCGCGGGTCGTCGCCTCGACACGGGCTGGGCTCGTTTCGGCGGCCATGGGCGGCATCTCTGCCCTGAAAGGCCCGCTGCATGGCGGCGCGCCGGGCCCCGTGCTCGACATGCTGGACGAGATCGGCATTCCGGAAAATGCAGAAAGCTGGATCGATGCGGCGCTCTCCCGGGGTGATCGCCTCATGGGCTTCGGCCACCGGGTCTACCGTGTGCGCGATCCGCGCGCCGATGCGCTGAAGGCGGCGGTCGCGCGCCTGCCGGGCACGTCGGGCCGGATCGCCTTTGCCGACCATATTGAGAAGACCGTGCTCGGACGGCTGGCGAAGAAGTATCCGAACCGGACGCTGGAAACGAATGTGGAATTCTCCACCGCGCTCCTGCTCGAAGCCCTGCAGATTCCGCGCGAGGCCTTCACCGCCACCTTCGCCTGTGGCCGTATCCTCGGCTGGACCGCGCATGCCCGTGAACAGATCGCGGAAGGCCGCCTCGTGCGCCCCCGTTCAGTCTACACCGGGCCCGTGCCTGAAATGGCCTAATGATACCGGGTGGAGAATTTGGCTCGTGTCCTACACCCTCTCGCCGTGTCATCCCTGATAAGCCCTTTGGGTTTTCCGGGATGGCACGTGGGAGGCGGGATCTATCCAACTTATAATGCCTGGCCTGCATCCTTGAGGGCATGCATCCTGATCTCCAACGCTTCTTCAACCATGTCTGGCCGCTCTTCTGGCCATGGCTGGTGTGGAACCTGCTGCGCGTCGCCCGCTGGCACGAACGCACCGGGCAGGATGCGCTGATCACGGTCGATTGCTTTGGCAATGTCCGGTTCGCCTATGTGGCCGATGGCCCGGCGCCCGAGTCTCTTTACACATATGAAGCGCCGCGCGTGGCGGCCTGGGAACACCCTGCGCTTGGCAGCGATGTGCCGGTCTCTGTTTGTAGCTGCGTGCGCAGCAAGTCCGCTATCGTCATGCTTGGTCATGACATGGTCCGCCATGATCCGGATAAGTCCGGCTTGGTCATCTGTCGTCATGACATAGTCCGGCATGATCATGGCCTGCACGTGCGCGGTCCGCCCTGGCCGGGCCTCTTTCCAAATCCAGCGTTTCTCACCGGATGGCAGCCGCCATGCCGGGCAAAGGTGCTGGGGCAAGCCTTGCTCCCAGGTTCAACCCGGCGCAGACTTCCGGCAAAAAGGGAGGACAACATGACCTATGAAACAGTTTATTCGATCATCAATCTGAGCGTCATGCCGGCCTGGCTGCTGCTCGCCCTGGCACCGGGCGCCAGATTTACGCGCCTTGTCGTACATTCCGGCCTGTATCCGCTGGCGCTCGGCGTCTTCTATATCGTCACCCTGACGATGAACATGTTCCTGGGCATGGGCGCCGAGGGCGGCAGCTTCAACACAGCGGCGGGCGTCTCGCAGCTGTTTTCCCACCCGCTCGGCATCCTGGTCGGCTGGTCGCACTATCTCGTCTTCGACCTGTTCGTCGGGGCGTGGGAGGCGCGCGATGCACGGCGCCGGGGCGTGCCGCACTGGATGGTTGTGCCCAGCCTGTTCTTCACGCTGATGTTCGGGCCGGTCGGCCTGCTGCTTTACCTGGTCCTGCGGGCCATCAGCGGCAAGGGACGCTGGGGCCTCGCCGAAGTCTAGGTCTCGCTGTCCGTCTTCGCCTGCCGGAACAGGTCCAGCTGGCGCGGGTCGACATAGCGCCGGCGCGATGGCTTTGTACGTCCGCGGCGGAAATAGAGATCGTCGGTATGATCTGCCGGTTCGGCGGCTTTCGCGTCGGCCTTCGGCGCCGGTCTGGCGGGCTTTTCCTTCACCGCGCCCGGCACGGCCAGTTTCCACCAGATGACGGCGACAACCGGGTTGCCCTTCTCGTCCTCATAGCGCTGGAGGTGGCCATGGGCGAGTGCGTCAGACGGGGCGAACATCGCGTCGGCCGCTTCGGCCGAAACGGTCAGCCAGTCGGTCGCCAGCTCGGCGACTTTGAGGTTGCCATCCAGCGTCGCAGCCAGCGCTTCGGCTTCGGCCAGCGTGCGCGCAGCCGGGGCCACCTTGGACAAGGCAGCGTCGAGGGTTTTACCGAGGGGATAAGCGTGGCTCATAGGCCGCTGGAAGTAAGCGCTGCTTCGCTCGCCGTCCAGCCTGCATCCGCCGCTGCAGAAAGCCGCATCGCAGCGAGACGGGCAAGGCGCAGGGTCACGGCCTTGCGCCGGGCAGGGGGGAGCTTGTCGGTCGGGGCCTCCCGGATGACCGCCGCGCCGAATGCATCGGCCACGATCAGGCCGGCTTCTTCGGGGATCAGCGCCTGCGGGAAGTCATGGTCGACGGCGAACCAGAACCGGTCGCAGAAGGGCATGTATTCCGGCCATTTGGCGTCCGACTGGAAATCCGGCACGCCGGACTTGATCTCCACGATCCAGACCTCGCCGCCGGGTCCGATGGCGGCAATATCCGCCCGGCGATTGTTGGCGAGGGTCATTTCCTGGATGCCGCAAAGACCGAGATCTGCCAGCAGGCGCAGCGATCCGCGCGCGATCGCGGCGGCGCGGGCAAGGTCTTCGGTCGTGTCGGCGCCATCGGGCATGCGAGTCGTGTTCCGGTATTGTTCCGGCCACCCTAGTCCCGCCCCGGCGGCAGGGTCAAGCGGGCGGCGTTCAGGCCGGAGGCGGCGGGGGCGAAGGCGGCAGCGCCTGGAGGTCCAGCCGGTGGGTCACTTCCATCCGCCCCTCGCGCACATAGCCCCGCGCCAGCACCGCAGTCCCCTCCGCCAGCTGGCAATAGGCTGCGGCGGTGTTGGCGATTTCCAGCGTCAGCGGACTGGCACGCAGGCTGAGTGCGCAGCTTGTGCCATAGTCCTCGGCGCCTTCCATGGTGGTGATCGTGCCGTGCACCAGCTGGAAGCGTTCGAAGCTTTCCGGCAGGGCGGAGGCTTCGGCCACGCGGTAAGCCTGCTTCGCCCACAGGCCGCGCCGGCCCTCCCGCGCTTCTGCCTCCAGCGCCGGGAAGGTCTCGCTTCCGCCGGCGGTGTCCGGATAGACGCGCATCCGCGCGCCGCCCCGGCGGAGCATTTCGGCATTCAGCCACAGGTCCGGCCCCAGCGCGTCGGTGGTGCGGACCTGGGCGAGCGCGCGGTCATACCGGTCCCGCGTCAGGCCGCCATAGAAGAGCTGGACCTCCCGGCCAAGTGCCATGTCCTCCAGCATGCGGCGGGCTTCTTCCTGAAAGGGTTCGCCCGCGCGCTCCTTCCAGGGACGGGCAGGGGCCTCGATGCTGGCAAGGCGCACGCTCTGGCCGGTATCCAGCACCAGCGCATCGCCATCGATGATCCGCACCACGCGGCCATGCTCGCCCGGCTGCAGCGCATCCAGCGGATGCGGCTTTGCGCAGGCCCCCAGCAGGACGAGGCAGAGAAGGAGGAGAAACCGTTGCATACCCGGAATGTCCTAGCATGCCGGGCGACTGCCGCCAGCCATCAAACCGGGTTCAACCCATTGACCAATTGCCTTATAGGTCGCTCCCGACGGTCCCGTAGCTCAGCAGGATAGAGCAACAGATTCCTAATCTGTAGGTCGTGAGTTCGAATCTCGCCGGGATCGCCATTTTACAATCCCGGCGCGAAGGGTTTGTGGCATCAATAGCCGAGGGCGAGGCCGTCCTTGCGCATTTCGCTGGCCGCGCCGTAGCTTTCGCCTGTGAACATGGTCGCCTGATAGCCGCCGAAGCCGCCATCGGTGCCGCCCACGGTCCAGCCCATCTTGGCCAGCAGTGCCTTTGTGGTTTCCGGCACGCCGGTCTCCAGCTTCAGTGTGCCGAGCCCCGGCGTGTAGACGCCCGTTGGCTGTGACGAGCCGTCATGGCGCCAGCGCGGACAGTCACCTGCGGCCTGCAGGTCCAGGTCATAATCGACCATATTGAGGATGATCTGTGTCTGGCCCTGCGGCTGCATGCCGCCGCCCATGACGCCGAAGGCAAGCCATGGCTGGCCATTCTTCGTGGCAAAGCCGGGAATGATTGTGTGGAAGGGGCGCTTGTGCGGAGCATAGAGGTTCGGCGAGCCGTCCTGCAGGCTGAAACCCGCGCCGCGGTTCTGAAAGCTGAAGCCCAGCCCGTCCGGCATCAGGCCGGAGCCCATGCCCGCAAAGTTGGACTGGATCAGGCTGACCATCATGCCGCTGGAATCGCTGACGGTCAGATAGGTCGTGCCGCCCTGGTTCGGGGCATCGCCCGGGAAGGCGCGGTCCATCGGGCGGTCCAGCCGGATCAGCGATGCGCGCTGCATGCCGTAGGAATCGGAAAGCAGCATGTCCATGGGAATTTCAGCAAAGTCCGGGTCGGCGAACCAGCGCGCGCGGTCTTCGAAGGCGAGGCGCTTGGCTTCGGCCTGGAGGTGGATCGACTGAGCCGACATGAGGCCCGCAGCGCGCATGTCGAAATTCTTCAGGATAGAGAGCATCTGGAGCGTGGTTGGCCCCTGGCTGTTCGGCGGCATGCCGTAGACCGTGACACCGGCGCGATAGTCGACATGGTTCGGCTCGACCCATTTGGCATGCTGCGCTGCGAGGTCCGCGCGCGTCATCCAGCCGCCGATGCGCTTGAAATAAGCTTCGATCGTGTCGGCGATCGGACCGTCATAATAGGCGTCCCGGCCGCCCTCGCCGATCATCCGCAGGGTGCGCGCGAGGTCGGGATTACGGACGATCTCGCCTTCCACAGGCGTGCGTCCGCGTGTGTAGTAGATGGCTTTGATGTTCTCGACTTCCTCAATGCCGGAATCCGGGCGGAGGAAGTAGGCCATGTCGCTTTTCATACGGTCCGCGATCATCAGGCCGATGGGCATGCCTTCCTCGGCGACATCCGCAGCAGGCTGCATCAGATCCTTCCAGGGCAGCTTTCCGTAGCGCTGGTGCATCGTCCACCAGGCATCGACGGCACCGGGCACGGTCACGGCTGCGGCGCCGTGGAAGGGAACGCGGCCGCGCGGTGATTTCTCCCGCAGCGTCTCCAGCGACAAGCCGGCGGGTGAATGTCCGGACCCATTGAGGCCGACGACCTTGCCGAGCGCCGGATCCCACATGAGGCAGAAGGCGTCGCCGCCGATTCCGTTCGCCGTCGGCTCGACTACGCCGAGGGTGGCGTTGGCGGCGATCGCGGCATCAACCGCCGATCCGCCCTTGCGGAGTATGTCGATGGCCACCAGCGTCGCGCGCGGATGCGATGTGGCTGCCACCCCGTTCATGCCCCAGACGACGGAGCGGGAGGCAAATGGCGAGCCTGCCAGGCGATCACCCGAATAGATCGTGTCGCTGAGCGGCGAGGGCGGGGGTTCCGGCGGCGGCGCAGGCTGGGCCGCCGGTAGTTCCGCCGCGGATGTCGGCGGGGTAGCACAGGCGGAGAGCGCCAGGGCGGCCGTAGCTGGCCCGGTGAGAAGGAATTGTCTGCGTTTCATGATGAGGTCTTCAACAGGGGAGGGTGAGGGGAAGACCCTGACCTCAATGCGCCCCGCTTTGAACCTCAAGCACAAGCGGCATTCCTTGCGAACTCGGTTCCGGAATGCCCGATTGTTGTCGGCTGCCGGACGGCAGCGCCATTTTATGCGGCACCCGTTCCGTCAGGGGGCGCATGCAGAATGTCCGTCGTGTGTGGATTGCACGCTTTCTGCGTTAGCGCGCAAACAGTTGTGACAGGTCCTGAAATGCCTTCATTTCAATCGCGTTCCCTGAAGGGTCGCGGAAGAACATGGTGGCCTGTTCCCCGGCCTGCCCCTTGAACCGGATATAGGGTTCGATGATGAAGTCCGTGCCGGCTGCGGTCAGCTTGTCGGCCAATTCCTGCCAGTCCGACATTTCCAGCACCACGCCGAAATGCGGCACGGGCACATCATGACCATCGACGCTGTTGCCTGGATCTCCGGTCTTGGCAGAGTCTGGAACAAGATGGGTGACGATCTGGTGGCCGTAGAAATCGAAGTCGATCCATTCCGGCGCGCTGCGTCCTTCCGGGCAGCCTATCAGGCCGCCATAGAAGTTCCGGGCAGCGTCCAGGTCGTGGACAGGAAAGGCCAGATGAAAAGGTCGAAGCGGCATGACACCTCCAAATGTCCAAATCAGCCAGCCTTATGACCCACGTCGCCGGATGTGCCTAGCGGTCTATTGACGGAAGACAGCCGAAGGCGCGGGCCTGCCTCAGATATGCTCAGCCGGGATACGTTCAGCCGGTAGGGGAAAGGGCCGGCTGCGATTGCCCGCAGCCGGCCGCCATTCCCGGGGATCAGGTCTTACCAGACCAGATTCACACCGACCATCAACTGCTGAGCATCATAGTTCGGCGAGTTGTAGCGGCCCGTATATTCCAGCTCGATGCCAACGCGGTCGCTCACCTTGCGACGGGCGTTGAACCCGTAATTGTAGGTGTCGAGACCGCGGCTGGTCGACTGGGTCTGCCAGACGGCATCGCCGAGCCAGACGGCACGCTCCACCGTCGGGTCTGCGCCGATATCCCGTGTCCAGTCAGCGAACACGGCGACATCCGTCCCGGCGACCTTGCGGGCGATTTCCGCACCCAGTTTGGATTGCAGCGTATTGCGGCTTTCCGCTTCGAGTGTGAGGCGGGCCTCATTCAGATTGCCCACTTCTGCGTATTTGTGGACATTGAGGAAGGCCGTGCGCAGGCCGCCGATGGCATAGACGCTTGTCTCACCGATGGTTGCCGCCTTGTAGCGGGCCTCGATCTGGGCATGCGTCATGGAAACCGGCTTGTCCGACTTGGTGTAGGCAACGGTGCCTGGGAACACGGTCGTGCGGTTGGTTTTCACAGCTGCCTTGGTGTGGCCGACGAGACCGGACAGGGTCAGGCGCGTCGTCACAGCGCGGCTGCCATAGAGATAGGCAGACAGCATCTGATTGGTCGCACCGTTTGCGGTGTCGGTGTAGATCTCGGCCGTCTTGTAGCTGCCGGCGACACCGACGCGCAGATCATGGCGGTTGATGAAGGTCGCCCCGATCGTGACGCCATAGACGTCTTCGTCGAAGCCCATGCCGGCTGCGTCCGGATCATAGCTGGCACCGCGCGCATCTGCACGCGACCAGAGATGAACGCCGTTCTTCAGCTCGGTATCGACCCCGCCCAGGCCAGTATCTCCCTGCGCGGCTGACAGGATCATGCTGTCTGAACCGGCAATGATGGATTCGGTGCTTTCCAGGACGTGGGCGTGAATATCGCCGGACAGGGACGCAAGGGCTGCGTTGATCTGCGAGGCGGTCATGCCGTTGAAGTTCTCGAACATGTCCGTAAGCACACCGGTCGTGGTCTGACCGTTCGCCGTTGCCCGGTCGAGTGCCGTGGCCGCTGCAACCGAATTGGTCCGCATCCCGCCACTTTGAGCAAGAACGCGCAGGCTTTCCGGGACAAGTGCCAGCTGGATGGAGTCCGGATTGTAGATCAGGTTGAACCGGGTGTTCGCCGGAATGCCATCAGCCGGTTGGTCGATCGCATCGAACGTGCCGGCTATATTGTCGGCTGTCACCACTGTGAACACGTCGCCGATTTCCGCGTCGAAATCATTGTTCGCGTCACCGGAGATGCTCCGCATGATCGGATTGATCGTGCCGTTCGCCGTGAAGGTTGCGCCTGTACCGGTCAGGACCAGCCGGTCATATGATCCGGCGCCGCCCGCGACCGAATAGGTGCGCCCGTCAATCTCGGTGAAGAAGGTCGATCCGTCATTGAGCGTGACATCGCCAGCGACGAAAAGCGTACCGGGTGAGTTGCCCGGCTTCAGCATGCCGCCCGAAAGGACGAGGACGTTGCCGTCCACGGTGCCCGAGCCAAGCAGGGAAGCGCCATCCGCAACGGTCAGCAGGTTGGAGCCCAACACGCCGTTCACGTCCAAAGAGCCTGCCTCAACGAAGCTGTTGCCGCCAATTTGGGACGTCCCGGCAATGCGCAGGATGCCGTCGCCGTATTTGCGCAGACCGCCCGTGCCGCTCAGGCTCCCGTTAAAGGTCCCATCAAAATACTGACTGAACTCGATCGTGCCGTTGTTCAGGATGTCACCCTGAAGCGATCTCGTGTTGCCGATCAATGTGCCTTGCTGGATGGTGGTCCCGCCGGTGTATGTGTTGGTGCCGCTCAGCCAGAGGGATCCGGTGCCTGCCAGGTTCAAAGCGCCGTTTCCGGACACATTCCCGTACCAGTTCATTTGACCGTTTTGCACATCCACAGTGGAGTTGGCGTCCTGCACGATCATGTCATGATAGGAACTGAACGAGCTTCTATCCTGCAGGAAGGTTCCGTTCCCGATCGTGAGCGGGCCTCCGCCGAGATTCGCGTCATTGTATGCGACCAGCGTGCCTTCCAGGATCGTGAATCCGCCCTGGTTGGTGTTGTTCCCGGCGAGGTACAACATCCCCGCGCCGGTTTTGCTGATGGTGCCGGCGCCGGTGAATTGGCCGAGGAGCTCGATCACATTGCCTTCGGTATCGATGGTGCCGCCCTGAGACTGCACGGTGAAGTCCGTGAGGGCAAAGGTGTCCATGGCGAACTGAAGCGTCCCGCCGACAAAGTTCGGGTTCACCTGCGACGCGCCAAGCTGGGCAGCGGTATAATAAGTGCTGCCGGTGTCGATGTCCGGAATGGAGGGCTGCGCAGACGGATTTTCGAGGCCGCTACCATCCACGACGGAAGAGCCGGCAGGCACACTGTTCAGTGCGACCGACGAAAATGTCAGATAGCCGCCAACGCCGAAATATTCGCCATTCCCGGTGGCAATCACGGAAACCTTGTCGAAGAAGTTCGTATCGTTGATCGCCCCGATGAAATGCTCGGTCCCGCCGATGGTGTTGGAGATGCCGCCCAGCAACAACGGATCGGAAGTGCCGAAACGCAGGTACACTTCGGACGCATTGGTTGAATTGCCGTCCGGCGTGGGGTTGCCGGAAGCACAGCATGTGCCCCAGTCATTCACCAGGGTGCCGAGCGCGTTCATGGTGAATGGCGTCGTGCCGTCGGCCTCGTAGAATTCATACGTGTAGCCCTTGGACTCAGCATCTGCGAAAGTACCGTTGTGGCTGTTGCCCCAATTGGTGAAGCCGTCTCTGCCAGCATCACCATTCTCATTGTTCGTGGCCGGACTACCGCCACGGAACGTCTTTACGGTGACGCCTGGCGCACCGTTTGTGCCGAGCACCAGGAAGCTGCTTCCGGTGGTGTTCAGGATGTCAAATGCATAGATATGCGAGGTGCGGTTTGCGCCGGGATTGTCGGCATTATAAGCCGCGTCGGCCGCTGCGACCGTATCCTCGAACGTCTCGATACCAGCGTCCACATCATCATTGAAGTAAACGGCAGGTTCGGCTGCGGCCGTACCTGAGCAGAGTATCGCTGCGGTGATAGCGGTGAGGGATGCTGCCGCGAAAGAGCGCGCAAGCATCCGGTTGCGCCCGCCGAAGCTGGGCGCACTACGAGTGTATTGTTTCATGAATTAACTCCGGGAAGACTCAACTTTTAAGGGCGGTATTTGTTGTGTTTTCCATCATACCTTTAAGTGGGATGAGTACGCCTGCATGGTGAATGACAGGTTACGGATTATCCATTTTGGCGAGCGGAACGTTACGCGAAAGGACGTCTAATTTAACGGGTAACCAGAGTCTGAACGGAATTCCGGTGTCGCAGGTGTCAAATGCGCACAGTTCGTATCTGCAATAACATATATAGTTCTGGAGATCGCGGCGGGGTGCCGGCTCCGGATTGCGGGGCGAAGCGCCAGACTGCCCCAACGTCGCCTTACTGCTTTACGGCAGAACCTGAATTATACATACCGCACCACGGCCGGTGCAACCAAAGGAAGACGTCAGCGCGTGATGCCCGGTAAGGTTCGGGAAAGGTCCGTTTACAGAATATTACCGGGTCGGAACCGGTGCGTCGCCCGAATAGTCATAGAAGCCCTTGCCGACCTTGCGGCCGACCCAGCCGGCTTCGACATATTTCACGAGAAGCGGGCAGGGGCGGTATTTCGTATCGGCGAGCCCGTCATGCAGCACCTGCATGATCGACAGGCAGGTGTCGAGGCCGATGAAGTCCGCCAGGGTCAGCGGACCCATCGGATGGTTTGCGCCGAGGCGCATGGCGGTATCGATGCTCTCTACCGTGCCGACGCCTTCATACAGGGCGTAGATCGCTTCGTTGATCATCGGCACCAGAATGCGGTTCACGATGAACGCCGGATAGTCTTCGGCATTCGTGGTCGTCTTCTCCAGCCGGTTCGCGAAGCCGATGGCCGTCTCATAGGTTTCCTGGCTGGTGGCGAGGCCCCGGATCACTTCCATCAGCTTCATCAGCGGCACCGGGTTCATGAAGTGCATGCCGATGAACATTTCCGGCCGGTCGGTGGTCGAAGCCAGGCGTGTGATGGAAATGGAAGACGTGTTCGTCGCAAGGTAAGTGCGCGCAGGAACGATCTCGCAGATGGAGCGGAAGATCTGTTCCTTCACTTCGCGCTTTTCGGTGGCCGCTTCGATGATCAGGTCATCGTTTTCGTGCGCCTTGATCGAAGTGGACGTCTTGATCCGGGCGAGGGCGGTTTTCATCTCGTCCACGCTGAACTGTTCGCGGGAGACCTGGCGGGCCATGTTCTTCTCGATGGCGTCCATGCCGTGCTTCAGGGCGTCTTCCGAGATGTCGGTCATCACCACGTCATAGCCGGCAAGGGCGCTGACATGCGCAATTCCGTTGCCCATCTGGCCTGCGCCAATCACGCCGATCGTTTGAAGGTTGTTCATCCGGTTTCGCCCTGAGTCTTTTTACAAGCCTTGTGACATATCCTGTTTGTGCAGTGCGTCAAAGATCAAGTCAGCACATCAGGCCGGGGCGGAATTGACGGCCAGTGCACGCGACATGTTGCTTCCGGACAACAAAAAGCCCGGCACTGGCCGGGCTTTTCGCTTAAGGGGTGATTTCGGTTCGCTTACAGCGCGCCGGTCAGTTCCGGAACGGCGACGAACAGGTCAGCGACCAGGCCGTAATCGGAAACCTGGAAGATCGGGGCTTCCTCATCCTTGTTGATGGCGACGATGACTTTGGAGTCCTTCATGCCGGCAAGGTGCTGGATGGCGCCGGAGATGCCGATGGCAACATACAGTTCAGGCGCGACGATCTTGCCGGTCTGGCCGACCTGGTAGTCGTTCGGGGCGTAGCCAGCGTCCACAGCCGCACGCGAAGCGCCGACAGCGGCGCCGAGCTTGTCGGCCAGCGGGAAGATGACTTCCTGGAACTTCTCGGCAGAGCCGAGGGCACGGCCACCGGAGACGACGCGCTTGGCGCCTGCGAGTTCCGGACGATCCGACTTCACCATTTCTTCCGAAACGAATTCCGACTTGAACGGGCCTGCCGGGGCATCGACCGTTTCGACCGAAGCCGAGCCGTCATTGCCGGCAGCGTCGAAGGCCGTACCGCGCACGGTGATGACTTTCTTCGCATCAGCCGACTTCACAGTCATGATGGCGTTACCGGCATAGATCGGACGCTCGAAGGTCTCGGCATCCACGACACCGGTGATCTCGGAGATCTGCATCACGTCGAGCTTTGCCGCGACGCGCGGTGCCATGTTCTTGCCGGCCGTCGTGGCGGCGAAGAAGACGGCGTCATAGCCGCTCATCAGCGGGACGATCAGCGCTTCCATCGGCTCAGCGAGCTGTTTGGCAACGCTTGCGCCGTCAGCGTGCAGCACCTTGCGCACACCGGCCACTTTCGCAGCCGCAGCGGCCACATCGCCAGCGCCTTCTCCGGCAACCAGCACATCCACATCGCCGCCAAACTTGGCAGCAGCGGTCACGACCTTGTTGGTGGCGTCCGAAAGGGCCGCATTGTCGTGTTCAGCAATTACGAGCACAGCCATATCAGACAACTCCTGCGGATTTCAGTTTCGACACGAGGGTGGCAACATCCTCGACCTTTTCACCAGCCTGGCGCACCGGCGGTTCGGTGACCTGAACGACTGTGAGGCGCGGCGCGATGTCGACGCCGTAGTCGGCCGGGGCCTTCTCGTCGATCGGCTTTTTCTTCGCCTTCATGATGTTCGGCAGGGACGCATAGCGCGGCTCGTTGAGACGCAGGTCAACCGTGACAACGGCCGGCAGGGCCAGCTTCACGGTCTGCAGGCCGCCATCGACTTCGCGGGTCACGGACAGCGCGTCGCCGTCCTTTTCCAGCTTGTAGGCGAAGGTGCCTTGCGGCCAGTCGAGCAGAGCCGCCAGCATCTGGCCGGTCTGGTTGGAATCGTCATCGATGGCCTGCTTGCCGACGATCACGAGGTCCGGCTTTTCTTCTTCGACCACTTTGGCCAGCAGCTTGGCAACGCCCAGCGGCTCGACCGTTTCGTCAGTCTTGATCAGGATACCGCGGTCACCGCCCATGGCGAGGGCCGTCCGGATGGTTTCCTGTGCCTGTTGCGGACCGATGGAAACAATGACGACTTCCGTGGCGGTGCCGGCTTCTTTCAGGCGGACAGCCTCTTCGACGGAAATTTCGTCGAACGGGTTCATCGACATCTTCACATTGGCGAGATCGACCCCGGTCTTGTCCGGCTTGACGCGGACTTTCACGTTGTAATCGATCACGCGTTTGACGGGCACGAGGACCTTCATGAGCAGCGCTCCACACGTTTCGAGGGATTGGACTTATAGATGGGCGTTGCCTACAGGTACTGAAAAAGTTTCGCAAGTTTGACGTTGACGTAAGTGTCAATTTGGCGCGCAAAAAACAGTGATTTCTGGCCTTAAGCGGTGCGATTCCTGCAATATGATACCCCGATGACGCAATCCGGACTGCTCCTGAGCCTACTTTGTGCCTCTGCGCTGCCTCTGGCAGCGGCTGCAGAAGGTGTCTCTGCGCTCGATCCCGGCCTGTATGCCGTGAGCACCGAAATCGAGACCAGCCTGCAGGATCCGGGGACGGGGACGCTGCTGGACACGTGGACAGAGCCCTTCGGCGGGGCAGCGTGTATTGAGGGCGAGGAAGCCCGCCGGATCCGCTCCGATACGTTCATCGATCCGCGCTGCCATGTCTCAAATGTGCGGGCCGACCCCTATGGAGAGGCATTCGACCTGGTCTGCGCCTTTCCGGAAGGCCTGCTCAGCGGGGAGGGGACGCTGGCTGTTGATCCCACCCGGCCAACCGAATTTCTCCAGCGCTTTACCCTGCATGGTCCCGGGCCGGTCGCGTCCCAGCGGGTGACGATCAGGGGCCGCCTGGCTGGTGCCTGCCTGCCGGAAGATCTCACTGCCGGGCCGTAGTGCGCAGCGGTTACGTAGAATCCGCAATTGGCAAATCCGCCAGCCGGTCTGACATGTCAGAAAGACGCTGCATTTCAACGGAGGACATCCATGTCGCACACGCCCCATGAACTCGCTGAGGAATTCCCGGATCTCGCCGACAAGATCCATGCGCTGAAAACCAGCGATGCGCATTTTGCCAAGCTTGCAGACGCGTATCACGAGCTGAACCGCCAGATTCACCGCATCGAGACGGACGTGGAACCGGCGAGCGACGAGCACCAGACCGAGCTGCGCAAGCAGCGCATGGCCCTGAAGGACGAAATCTACACCATGCTCAAGGCCTGAGGGCTTTCCGGCTTCCGGGCCTGAGGCCTTTCCGGCGAAGGCCGTGGCGCGCGGGTTTAGGTAGAATCCCGAATGGGCCGGTCGGGGGCTTTCTGCCAGACGGGGCAACCGATGCCGCTGACGCGGGAGGAGCCCCGATGACCCAGTTGCCCCACGGCCTCGCCGATGATTTCCCCCAAGCGGTCAGCCGTATGCTGGAGCTTGGGACGGAAGAGGGCGATTTCATCCAGCTCGCGGAAGCCTATAAGGCCATCACCGGCGAACTCCAGGAAATCGAGTGCGGGATCGAGCCTGCCTGTCAGGCGTACATGGCCCAGCTGCGCCGCCAGCGCGATGCCCTCCGTGCCACCCTGTTCGCACGCCTGAACGCCTGAACTCCCGGCCCGGTCAGCGCCAGAGTTTCGGCTGGGCTTCGGCGACGGTATCGCGGCAGCCCTTGTCCCATGGATAAAGCCCGTCCAGCAGGCCCGGCCAGACAAGCTGTACAAGTGCCGGATGCCCGCCATGCCCATTGCGCGCCCACAGCCAGTCGGCGAGCACGGCGTATTTCCCGAATACATCCGCATGCGAGGCCTTGCGCGCGACGCAGTCGAAATCCTCGTGCAGGCCTTTCCAGACCTGATTGTCTTCCAGCTTCCGGCCCGCCTTGATCTGGTCGTGCACGCTGGCCAGCATGTCGTACATCACATCGCGGTGCAGGCCGAAGACGATGAATTCCGGCGCATTGAGCGTCTGTGAAAAGCCGACCGTATACGTGTAGTTCGGTTCAACAAGTTCAGGGTCGTAGCGGTGCACGGCATACCAGCCATGGGCCTCTATGCTGCCCAGGATACGCTTTTCTTCCTCGATCACGATGCCGCCCGCCATGGGAGAATGACGCGCTGTGCCGGGCTTCCGGTCAAGCTGTATCTCCTCAGATGACGGATATTTAAGCATGACAGGAAGTTCATGCGGGCAACTGCCAGCACGTGCGGCCGGAATGGCTGTGGCCATCCGGTGGGGGAGTTTGGTTCTGTTCCAGTCATCCTTCGACTTCGCTCAGGATGAGTCCGGTTCTAAGGTGCGCCTGAGAGAGATGCTCATCCTGAGCGAAGTCGAAGGATGACTGACGGCGCACGATGGCCCGGCTAAGGCGGACCGCGCACGTGCTGAACCGGACTATGCCGGACTATGTCATGACTAGGCATGACTATAACGGACTTAGCCGGACCATAGCGGACTTCCGGTTCGGACATGCGCACACCGACCGGCACATCGCTGCCGAGCGCAGGATGTTCCCACGCTGCCACACGCGGCGCTTCATATGTGTAGAGATCATCCGGCGGCGGGGCATCGGCCACATAAGTGAGCCGGACATTGCCAAAGCAATCGACCGCGAACAGCGCCTCCCGCCCGGTGCGCAGGTGCCAGCGGGCAACGCGCACGAGGTTCCATACCAGCCACGGCCAGAAGACCGGCCAGACAAGCTGGAAGAGACGGCGAAGGTCAGGATGCATGCCGGTGAGGATGGGGCGGGGCACTGACCCGGTGGATAGATCATCCCCTCCCCGTGTCATCCCGGAAAACGCGGAAGCGTCTATCCGGGCCCCAGCCCCGCTGCCGCCACGCCGCATCTGGGCCCCGGATATTTGCTCCGCAAATTCCGGGATGACAGGGGGAGGGTGTGGGATCAGGGCTGATCTTTCCGCCAGCACCGCATGCTTCGACTTTGCTCAGCATGAGTCCCTCTCATCACCGAACCAGGAAAGCGCCTGACACCCGTAGGGTGGGTTAGCCAAAGGCGTAACCCACCAGACAGAACGTGCGGCGGGCTCGGATGGTGGGTATCGCTGCGGCGGCGAAAGAGGGGCTTGCCGGACACGCGGATCGGGCGTACATCGCGCGCCGCCGCCGACCGCTGCGACAGGCACAAACGGGTGGCCGGAGCCATGTGCACAATTCATGTCCGATCCGTCGTTCGACTGTGTGTCCTGCGGCGCCTGTTGTTTCAGCCGAAACCCGCGCTACCTCCAGCTGCTCCCCTGGGATGCCTCCCGCAGCCTGCCGCCCGAAAGCCTCTTCACCGAAGGCAGCGATGTCTATGTGGACTTCTCCTGCGGCCACTGCGTGCACCTTGACAGGTCGAACGGGAAAGCGGCCTGCCAGGTCTATGAAAACCGTCCGGAAGCCTGCCGCGCCTTCCGGGCCGGCAGCTTCGAATGCGTAAAGGCGAGACGGGCCAACGGGATCATGGGGGCGCATGTCCAGGCCCAAGCCCACGCGCCCGCCTGATAGGGTGGCTGGGCGCGCATTGAAACATCAGGAGCCTGTTGTTCCGGGCGCGTAGGGCCTTTTAGTCGGTGAAGCACAATTCTGTGCCGTCGCCCTGGTCGTAGCAGTCGCGGCGATTGGATTTCGGCGGCGGGGGCACCCGGTTCTGCGAGTCGGTGATCATCTGGTTGTAGGCGGCATCGGCGGCGTCCTTGCGGGCCTGTTCCTTTGCGGCCTGTTGGGCGCGCTCCTGATCGATATAGACCTGCTGCCTTGCTTTGGCGGCCTGGTAATCCTTTTCCCAGCCTCTCTTGGCTACTGCGTCGGCTTTGCGGCGCCAGATTTCTTCCTGCGCCGCGCGTCTCACCTCTTTTGCGGCTTCGGCACCGGTAACTTCGTTTTCCTGCGCCCAGTTATAGGCGATTTCGGGGACGAATCCGCAGCCTTCCGTGTTGTGGTGCTTGAGCTGGTTTTCAGCCCAGTATCTGAAGGGCTTGTGTTCGTCCGGCGCGTTCCAGTGGTCTATCCCCGGCATCACAGCGGCGGCGTTGCAGAAATCAGCCGCAAATTCACCGCGGACAAGGCCCAGGTCTTCAAAGTCGAGATCGGCGCTGCGTTCGCCGAAACAGTCGCCGAACGCCTTGGTGATCATGATGACGGCGTCGCGCGATGGATACATGTCGACACGTTCCCACGGGACTTTCTTGTATTTCTTGAGCGCCTTGTAGACCTTGGCGTCAGATTTTACGCCATAGCGGTTTGGCTGGCCGCTTTTTATTTTCCCTTTGACCGTCCAGTTCGTCCACACCTCGCGGGCTTCGGTCTCGCCAACCTGCTCAACCATCTCGGGGATCGCGTCGCGGCCATGCAGCGCCCACCAGGCGATGACGGCGTACTTCTCGTCAATGCGGACGAAGGCGTGCCGGTCTTCCAGCTCTTCGGGCGACAGGCTGCAGGCAGAGACGGGGGCAGGGGGCGCTATGGATTGCTGTGCAGCAGGTTGCGGGGCAGGCGGTGCGGCCGTCATGATTTGCGGCGCCGGGACAGGTGCCGGGGCGGGCTTCGCCGCCGCGGCGGCCTCGCGCTCGGCCAGCGTTGGCCCGGCGGTGCAGCTGAGGCGATTTTCCGCCCATTTCAGCATCACGGGCGGCGGGGCGTCGAACCCGGCATAGACCGGCTGCTTGTCGGAATAACCCTTCTCCAGTTTGAAGCTGTCTGTGTAATACTGCTTGTAAGCGGCCATTTCGGGATAGTCGTCATCGCCTGTGGCGCAGAGGCCTTTGCGGCATTCACTCAGCGAGGTGTAGATCTTGCCGAGATGATCGACCGCGCTGGCGCCGGTGTCCTGCCAGTAGAGAATGGCACGGGCGCGCGTGTCGTTGGAGGAGGAATAGTCCTTCTCGAACGCGGCATAGAGCGCATCGCCGGAAAGGCAGGTCTCTGCGGTGGCAGACAGGGCAAGGCTGCCCGCGGCGATGGCCGCGCAGGCGGCGAGTTTTCTGAAGCGTCCCATGCCCCTTGGACTACAAGGGATCGCGCCGCGTGCAAATGGTTTTTGGGCCGATCTGGGGGAGACGTTTCGTCCCTCCCCTGAACAGGGGAGGCGCCGGAAGCGAAGGGTCTTGCGTGGGCTGTCTACTCTTCCGCATCGTCTGCCGGCAGGAAGGCCACCGTCGTCGCGCGGACCTTCCATGCGCCATCTACACGCACCAGGTAATCCGTCCCGGCATAGCGGACCGTCCGGGGGGAGCCGTCTGCTTCCATCAGGGATTCGGTGGCGTTGAAACGGGCGAGCGCCGTGTCGCCGAGCACGGTGATATCGGCGAAGTCCGCCTCATAGCTGACGACCCGTGCGCCGCCCTCGATGTAGTCCCGCACGAGCTGCATGTGCGGGGCCTTGGCGCGCGCCTCGGCCTGTCCGGCGAACCAGACCGTCCAGTCTTCATGATATTCAGACGCCCAGGCCTCGAAATCCGTTTCGATCCCGACCGGCCCGTTGGAGAGAAGGTCCACGATGGCCTGCTGGTCGGCGGACCAGTCCTGCTCGCTCGCAAAGGCGGGCAGGGACACGGCGCAAAAAGCAAAGGCTGTGGACAGTGCGGCGGATTGAAGGATGCGTTTCATGATTTAGTTCCTCGACGGATAAATGCCTTGCGTGACGACACACTGCTTCAGGGCCAGATAAGGTTGCGGATCGCCGCCGGTGGGCGCTGCTGTGCTGACAGATTTCCGTGCCATCGCGTGTCCTCCCTTTTGTGCGGATGACCCTAGAGCCTGGGGCCGGGGAGGCAAGGGCAGACCGTGCGCGGCGGGACAGTCCCTTCGGGCGCCGGCAGGAAGGTCTGGCAGTGCGGCTCTAATAGTGCGGGGGAGGCCGGTCGACGGGGGCGGCCTGGCCGGCGGACTGTTCGGCGTCGGCCACGCGCTCGGCAAGGTGCTGGACCTGCCGCTCCAGCCGGTCGATCAGCTTCCATTGCGCCGTGATGGCCTCGTTCAACTCGTCAATCGTCTGGTCCTGATGGACCACACGCATTTCAAGCTCGTCGAGGCGGGCGGAGTCCGGTGAAATACTGTCAGTCATGATGGAGGGATTAGCGGTGCTTGCGGGGCGTGGCAATGCGCGGGCGAGCATTGAAGCGTGGCGGGGGTAGGGTGTGCCCGGGCAACGCCGATACCCACCATCCGGACGCGCCGCAGCATCGCCCGGTGGGTATCGCTTCGTTCATCCCACCCCTACGCTTGTTCTCCACAAAGCGTCGGGCGGTTAGAGGTATTTTTGCAACTCAGATTTGTATGTCTTTATTCCGGGAAGGCTATCTATAGCCCATTGGGTTAGCCGTTTGGATACTGCTCTGTTCAGTGAGCGGTTGGATTCGGCTTTCTCCACGATGTGATTATACATAGCAGAGTTTGCGCTCCTAAAGCCCAACACGCCGACCGGTAGGGCTTTGGAAGTATCTGGAGCAGGGTTGAGAAAGTAGTTCACCCTTCCAAGTGTGGGGCGAAGCGGATGGTCGTCCGTTGTGTAGATTTCTTCCAGAAGGCCATATCTTGACGGGCACGCTTCAGGGTTCGTCCTCAACTCGTCAATCTTATCGCAACGCTGGAGGTTTTCCACAAGTCTGCGGACTAAAAATGCCGTTAAATCAAAGCAATACAAGTCGGTGGTCGCTACTGTATGGCTGCTCATCGCATACCTTGCTTCCGCACCACCTTGCCAGTTGAGGCTTTTTACATAAGCTTCGGGGCCGTCGTATCTTAGCTGTCTAGCGCGGTCGCCCGATGTGATATGTGCTATTCGCTCGGTTAGAACAGTGGGAAATTTATTGGGAAGCAAATCCGCGCCGAGACTATCCTGAGTTCTATAAAATGCCTTTGTAATGTCGTGGCTTAGATCATTTGCTTTGATGTTATTCAGAAGAAGTGCGGCCTTGAAGTATTTTTCAAGCGCATGAGTGGCGTTCCATAGGAACTCAAAATCGAGTTTATTGAAGAATTGCCAGCGTGCTGTAACGTACGTGGCATCCGCCGTGGCCAGAAAGGTCCGCCTAATGATGTCTCGTCTGGATGCTTCGAACAACCAGCCTTCGTCCTTATGCTTTTGGCGCAGTTCTTCTTCATATTTTTCGTCGTGGGTCGGGACCACTTCATTCAGTGAAAGCATAGATACGCATCCGGACTACGTGTGGTCAGTGGTGTGCGATTTCAATCTATCGGTTCGCGCTTTTCGCCGCTCTCCGAGAGGTAAATTTCTCCGCCCTTCACGATAAATTCGCGGCTCTTCTCTTCCATCCCCTGGCGCGCTTCGGCGGCCTGCTTCTCCAGATCCAGCCGTTCGTTCTCCGACATCCCTGCCGCATATTCCCGCACTTCGGCGGTGATCTTCATGCTGCAGAATTTGGGGCCGCACATGGAGCAGAAGTGGGCGACCTTGTGGGCTTCCTTCGGCAAAGTCTGGTCGTGGAAGTCGCGGGCGGTTTCGGGGTCGAGCGACAGGTTGAACTGGTCTTCCCAGCGGAATTCGAAGCGCGCGCGTGAGAGGGCATCGTCGCGGACCTGCGCGGCGGGGTGGCCCTTGGCGAGGTCTGCCGCGTGGGCGGCGAGGCGGTAGGTGACGACGCCGACTTTCACATCGTCGCGGTCCGGCAGGCCAAGATGCTCCTTGGGCGTCACATAGCAGAGCATGGCGGTGCCATACCAGCCGATCATCGCCGCGCCGATGCCGGAGGTGATGTGGTCGTATCCCGGCGCAATATCCGTGGTGAGCGGCCCGAGTGTGTAGAAGGGGGCCTCGCCGCATTCGCGCAGCTGCTTCTCCATGTTCACCTTGATCTTGTGCATCGGCACATGGCCAGGCCCTTCGATCATCACCTGGCAGCCTTTGGCCCAGGCGATCTTCGTCAGTTCGCCAAGTGTTTCCAGCTCCGCGAACTGGGCCGCATCATTGGCGTCGGCAATCGCGCCGGGGCGCAGGCCGTCGCCAAGGCTGAACGAGACGTCATAGGCCCGCATGATGTCGCAGATCTCTTCGAAGTGCGTGTAGAGGAAGCTCTCCGTGTGGTGGGCCAGCATCCATTTCGCCATGATCGAGCCGCCACGGCTGACGATGCCGCAAACGCGGTCTGCCGTCAGGTGGATATAGGCGAGGCGCACACCCGCATGGATGGTGAAATAGTCGACGCCCTGTTCGGCCTGTTCGATCAGCGTGTCGCGGAAGACTTCCCAGGTGAGGTCTTCGGCAATGCCGTTCACTTTCTCCAGCGCCTGATAGATCGGCACCGTACCGATTGGCACCGGCGAATTGCGGATGATCCATTCGCGCGTGTTGTGAATGTTGCGGCCGGTAGAGAGGTCCATCACATTGTCGGCGCCCCAGCGGATTGCCCACACCATCTTGTCGACTTCCTCCTCGACAGAGGAGGCGACGGCCGAATTGCCGATATTGGCATTGATCTTCACAAGGAAGTTGCGCCCGATGATCTGCGGCTCAAGCTCTGCATGGTTGATGTTGGAGGGGATGATGGCGCGCCCGGCGGCGATCTCGTCGCGCACGAATTCCGGCGTGATATATTCCGGGATGTGCGCGCCAAAGCTTTCGCCTTGCGCGATCTGCGCGGCGGCGCCCTCGACAGCTTCGCGGCGGCCAAGGTTTTCGCGGGTGGCGACATAGATCATCTCTTTGGTGACGATACCGGCCTTCGCGTATTCATACTGGGTGACAGGCCCCGTGCCTGTACCGCGCAGGGGCCGGTGCTTGACCGGGAATTCGCGGGCGAGGTGCTTGCCGGTGGCGCCGCCATTGTCTTCCGGCTTCACGTCCCGGCCGTCATATTCCTCGACATGGCCGCGCTCCAGCACCCAGTCACGCCGCGTGCGGGCCAGGCCTTTTTCCACGTCGATGGTGACCGACGGGTCCGTGTACGGACCGGACGTGTCATAGACCGGCACCGGCGGCTCATTGGCGGAGGGGTGCAGGTCAATCTCGCGGTGCGGCACGGCGAGGTCGGGCGTGGGGTGAGTGTAGACCTTGCGGCTCGCGGGCAGCGGCCCGGTGGTGACCTGCGGGGTGGCGAATTCGGACTGGCTGGAAGGCTTGTTCATTGTGCAGGCTTTCTCTGGTGATAGGTCAACGCCATGGCGAGGCAATGGCGGACGGGTTCTGCGGGAAGTGTCTGGCCGAGGGGCAGGCGGATTTCGCGATTGCCGACCAGGTCAAGCGTCTCGCCATACAGCGCGCGCCATTCGTCCAGCAGCGTCGTCTGGCAATTGACGAAAATACCCGCGCTGTCCGGCCGCCTGGGCGACCAGGCAAGGCGGATCGTCGTGCCGCTCTTCGGGCGTTCGGTGAGGTAGGCGGGCTCGCCCCATTTCAGGGTCTCGGTGATGCGGCCTGCGCCGGGCAGACTGTGAGCCGTTTCGTAAAGGATGGTGCGGACCAGTAGAAGCTGGCCCCGCGCCTTGCGCGGGTAGGTCTCGTACACATCGAAGACGGGCGCTGGCGGATCTGGAATATGCAGGGTTCTCATCAGGCCAGCCTCCCGGCCTGTTCCGGCGTCAGTTCTATCCACAGCGTGTCGGCCTGCGCCAGCAATGTGCCGTCTCCGGCATGCAGGGCGGTGCCGGCGAAATGCTTCCGTCCGTCGCTCCATTCATGCCAGGCATGGACGATGACAGGCTCACCAATCGGGATGGGCCGGTGGACCGCGGCCGTCATCTCGCCCAGCAGATAAGTCGTCTCGATCTCCGGCAGCGCAAAGCCGCCGGGACAGTCGAGCGCGGCCCAGACATATTCCTGGCGGACATGGCCATGGCCGTCATCGACTTTGGCATGCGGTGTCCAGACGGCCGCCGCTTCCAGCTTGTCATTCAGCCGTCCGCAATGGATGTGCAGGCCTTCGCCTTGTTTGCGGTTCCGTCCACAGACGAAACAGGTGGAGACGCCGCCCGCACCGAAATAGGTCGGATTCTCCCCGGCTTCTTGTGCTGCTTCCATGGACGGTGCAGCAGGCGGGGTCAGCGTGACGCCGCCGGGCCGGGCGGTCAGGATCGGTGTGGGGCCGGATGCCACGACCAGCTTGTGGTCCTGCCGGGTGATGGAAAGCGGTGTGTCCAGCGGGATCGGCGCGGAGATGCGCACAATGTGCGGGGCGTCGAACAGGTGCGACAGGATGCCGGCCGCATAGCCGCCATTTCCGGACGTGGGCGGTCCGTTGAAGTTTGAGGCAATGGTGATGTCGCCGACCGGCTGCATGGTTTCCGCTCCGTCCCTCGCGCCGGCCACACCGCTTGTTCAGCGGCATTCCCCGGATCAGGTTCAAAGGGTAAAGTCTCAGCCCTGCCGGCTCATTCCGGTCAGGACACCCCTCGGATAGCGTTACATTAACGTGCTGCGGGTCGGTTGCAAGGCGGCTTGATCGCTGGTGCTGGCAGACGGTGTATTTTCTTCAGGCTCGCGGCGGCGGAACGGATGGAAAAACTGGTCGATATAGCCGGCTGGGATGGGCTCATCGACGCCATAGACTTCGGGGGCTTCACGCTCTTTCATGATGGCTGTGCCGAAGAGGACATCGAGCAGCGGCAGCTGCCCGGCAAAGTTCTTGTCATAGGCTTCGGGCTGGTTGGCGTGGTGCCAGTGATGGAAGACCGGCGTCGCGAGGATCCAGCGCAACGGGCCCCAGGTGACCCGTACGTTGGAATGCTTCAGCAAGGAGTGCCAGCCGAACTGGAACGAGTAGAGGAAGATGGCGGTTTCCGAAAACCCGAGCGCCATCGGCACAAGCAGCGTCGAGGCGCCGGTGATGATCTGGTCGACGGCGTGAACCCTGTGGGCCGCCAGCCAGTCCATGTCTTCAATGCTGTGATGAATGGCATGGAAGCGCCAGAGCAGGGGCAGCTTATGCGCCAGGCGGTGCATCGTGTAGTACCAGAGGTCCGCAATGATGAAGACCAGAACGAACTGCAGCCATACCGGAAGACTGGCGATTGCGGTCATGAGGCCTTCCGGCACCACCGGCTCGAGCAGGGTGAGCCCGCCCACGACAAAAATGGCGGAGCCGAACGAAATCAGGACCACGTTCACAAGCAGGTAGATCGTGTCGGTCTTCCAGAGGGGGCGGAACAGGCCCTGTCCCCGGCGCCGCGGCAACAGCAGTTCCAGCGGCGCGAAGATCATGAACGCCATGCAGCTGGTGCGAAGAACCTCAAGATAGTCCATCGGTTACATCCCTTTCCGGAGGGGAGCGGCTTTTGCGGGTAAGCCCGGCCTGAACGCGGCCCCGCGCTCGAGGCGTTGCTTCATCGACAGGAAGGGCCGTTCCACGGCGATGTGAATCAGCACGGCGCCGAGGACCGAAAGACACAGGTAAAAGGCCCAGAACCGGGCCGGATCGGGCCCGGCCTGTCCCGCGGACATGACCAGCGCGAGCGGGATCAGCGGGACATGCACGAGATAAAGCGTGTAGCTGAGACGGGCCAGGGCGCGGCTGGCAACTTCCCCCGGCGGCGGGGATGCGGTGTCGAGGCAGGAGGCTGCGAAGACCATTGTGCCGAACAGCACGGATAGCAGGAAAGGCTGCAAGGTCACGTCGATCAGGGAGATCCGGGCCATGAAGTCGTGGGACGACAGCCAGACCGCAAGCATGAGCAGGCACCCGAGGAAGACCTGCCGCGCCGCCGAAGGCGAGATCCGGACATTCATGCGCTGGCGCAGGAAGGCGATGGCGACGCCTGTCAGCAGCGGTTCGAGACAGGCATGGAAGGGGCTGCGCATTTCGCGGAAGAATTGCGTATAGTCCGGTGCCGGATCAAGCGAGAGGAAGTGCATGGTTCTGGCCAGCGGCGAGATGGCCATGAGGCCCGCCAGGAGCAGGACCTGCCAGGCCGGATTTTTCAGGCGCAGCAGGAGCAGCACGAGGAATGGGGCGAGCAGGTAGAATTTCTCTTCCACGCCCAGCGACCAGAAAGCGACATTGATATCCGCGGGCAGATAGTCCTGCAGGAAAAGAAGATGGTAGACGATCCGCCACCCCATCCCCTCTGCGTCCGGGGCGTAAAAAGGGAAGGCGCCGAACGCTGTCAGGAACAGCACGGCATAATAGGCGGGAATGATCCGCAGGGCGCGGTTGCGCAAATAGGTGCCGGGCCGGATCTGCCCGCCCTTGTCGGCGAGCCGGATCAGGCCGCCGGTAATCAGGAAGCCGGACAGGACGAGGAACAGGTCAACGCCCGCCCAACCGTTCGTCGCGAAAATCCATGTGAACGGCATGTCCGCATCGTCGGCCGGGCGCGCGGGAAAAAGGTGAACTCCGTGCCTCAGCAAGACCAGCAGGATGGCCAGCGCCCGCACCAGGTCCAGCCACGGATTCTGCCCCGGAATACGCGGGAACAGGCCGCCGGACGGGCGGCTCTTCTCCGGATTCTGGTACTGGTCCATACGCAAGCGGCCCCGGCTCTACACCGGCGGGAGTATGACCGTTCAGTATGAATTGTTTCTCAACCGGGCGCGATTCAGCGCGTAACTACTCGCGGATCGTGGAATCGAGCCTTTTGACGGCCTCGTCCCAATCTTCGACTTTTTCCAGATCTCCGTTGTAGACACGGATATCGTCATGCGGCGTCTGCATCAGCGAGGCGATGTGAGGCCGGACCTTTTCGGCCATCGGACGGGCGATGGCATCCAGTTCGGCCTTCTTCTCTTCCATGACACTTTCTTCGTTCACTATGCCGGCGATCGGGTTGTGCCAATACCATTTGCTTAGCGCCCAGCTGCCCTGATCGTTATGGCTGTAGCGCCAAAGTGTCAGCCGGTCGATTTCCTGTCCGTAGAGGCGGGCGATGTAGTAATCGAGTTCCTTCCTGTGAGACGGGCAGGCGGCATGGAGGGAATTCAGCCGGTTTTCCACCCAGACAAAGCCCGCCTGATTGTAATTGTCCTTGGCCAGCCGGTTCCAGAAATTGGCCTCCTCGCGCACGCGGAAGTCTGCGCGCTCAGAGAAGGGGCAGGAAGTGTAGGGAACGCCGGAGATGATCGGGTGAAGGCGGCCAGCCTTCGCGAGTGTGATGGTGAAGGGAAGGGCATACTGCAACAGGGCCGTCGTCCCGGCATTGTAGCCGTAATAGGGCGCTTCGCTGCCGTCCGGCTGTTTCAGCACGCTCGGCTCGTGCTTGGGCGTCCAGGCATAGTCACCCTGGGTGATCGCCTTGAAAGTCAGCGTGATGTAGCGCTCCAGCGTGTCAGCCTCGGTGGCCGTGCCCATGACGGCAGAAGCAAGGGTGGAGGCAATGCCCTGCGCATCCGGCCGGTCCGGGCATGTCTCGACGGCCCATTCGGCCAGTTCGAGGATCGCCGCCGGGTCCGTCTGTGTGCCCTGGCGGATCGCCATTTCCATGTCGTACAGCTTTTGTTCGGCATCGGCCGGGCAGGCAGACGCGGTTTCAGCCTGGGCGGGTGCGCTGGAAATGGCTGCGATTGCGAGCGATATGGCTGCAGGGATCAGTTTGATGGTCATGGCGGTGCTGGAATTTCCTGAGCGTTATGGGAGGGCGTCTAAAATCTGTCTGCAAGTCTCCTGCTATTCCATCCGCTTCGCCTCCCCGCAACAGGGGAGGCAGCTGATGTTCCTCTCCGGGGCGGGCCTGCATTTCTTGGCAGGATTAACAGGCGGCGCAGTTCCATTAACCTTCTGTCGACACGATTGGTCCAAGGCTGGTGCCAAATACGGAACACCGAGACACTGAACACCCGGACGGGAGACCCGCCCATGGCCTTCGACGCTGCGCTTGCCGCCGCCCCAAAGACCGAGACGAAGCCGACCAAATGGCAGCGTTTCAAGGTCGACCTGTGGCTGACGGACCTGAACCTGACCGAAATCGGGATCATGAAGCACACCCAGCATGAGGCCGAGTCCGACCAGTTCACCAAGGATATGGAGATCATCGGCCAGATCCGCGAAGACGGGAAACGCTCCGGCATCGTCGCCTATCGCAAGGAATTGTGGAAACAGGGCAAGGACCTGAAACGCCGGCTGGTGATCAAGCTGTTCTCCGAGAACATGCGCTGGCGCGGCACGATGGAACTGATGATGGGCCGCTCGCTGCAGCTCTCCATCGGGGCGCGCGGCGTGCCGGTGACGGCTTTCTCGCTGAACCTCTCTCGGTCGAAACAGCTGATCCAGCTGGAGCGGTCGGCGCAGAAATGGCCGCTCTTCCCGGAGAAATTCTCCTTCTTCATCGAAACCTCACGGGGCCCGCGCTTCTACCGCCTGCGCCGCAATGTCATCGGCATCGGCGCGGACTATACGCTGTATGACGACAAGAACCGCAAGATCGGCTCCCTGGATCACCGGATCGTCAATCTCGGCGGCAGCTGGATCGTGAAGCTCGACGCCTCGCACTCCTACGCGGCGCTGGAGTCGGTGTTGCAGATGTTCTGCACCATGCTGCGTTTCAACGGCGCCGTGCGCCGGCATGTCTCGCACGAGGTGGAAATGGTCAGCCGCGGCCGGGCCGTGCGCGAGCTCGACCATCAGGAGGCGGATCTTTACCAGAACCCCCGCCGCCGGCGCTGAGGCCTATTTGCCGTCCTTCAGGAAGCCGAGTTCCCGCTGGAGCTTTTTGGTGAGGCCTTCCGCGACCAGCCGGTAGGAGCCTTCGATATAGGCTTTCAGATCATCGTCCGACAGTGTGTCTGCGCTATAGCGCTGGATCCACTTCATCCCGCGTGAAGCAAGGTGCGGTGCGCCCCGGCACCCTGGTTGCTCTTTCAGGATATCGAAGCTCATGTCCGAGACCTTGAAGGAGCAGACCATGTCGCCATCCTCCTCCCGGCCGATGACAAACACCTTGCCGCCGATCTTCCACACGGTGGCCTCACCCCATTGAATGACACTGGTCGTGTGAGGAAGCGTGCTGCAGAATGTGTTGTAGGCTTTGAGTTTCAAGGTGCGTCCCCTTCGCAGGAAGTCTAACCGGGGAAGGGGACGCAGAAAAGTCAGCCTTCGTAGGAATCATTCAGCATCTTGAAGACCTGATCGAAATTGCCTCCGGCTTCGGCGCCGCGCAGGAGTTTGGCGCGCTGGACGCAAACTTCTTCCGGCGTGTCTTCGATGCCGAAACTTTCCATCGTTTCGGCGATGAAATCCTTCAGCGGCATATAGCCGTCACGCGTGGACTGGCCAGGCGTGAGACCGGTCTGGACACCCGGCGGTGCAAGCTCGATCACCTCAATCGCCGTGTCGCGCAGCTGGTAACGCAGCGATTGCGTCCAGGCATGCATGGCGGCTTTGGAGGCGCTGTAAGCGGGCGTGTGAGCGAGCGGTACGAAGGCCAGGCCCGATGTCACGTTCACGACCCGCGCCGCCGCCTGAGCCCTGAGATGCGGGAGCAAGGCAGCGGTCAGCCGGATCGGACCGAGAATGTTCGTTGTAACAGTTGCCTCCGCGACGGAGAGATCGACCGGATCGGCCAGCCAGTCTTCCTTCGCCATGATGCCGGCATTGTTGAACAGCACATTGAGCGCCGGGAAATCGCGGACCAGCTCTTTCGCGAACCGCACGATATCGCTGCCGTCCTGAACGTCGAGTGTGCGGGCGTGCATCCCTTCGCGTCCGGCAATCGTCTCTTCGAGGTTCCCGGCAGTACGCCCTGCCACGATCACTGTATTGCCCAGGGCGTGGAATTCCCGGGCGAGTTCCCGGCCGATGCCTGATCCGCCGCCTGTCATCAGTATCGTGTTGCCTGTCGTTTTCATCGTCTGTCTCCTCATCTTGCCGGTGCGCCCTGAACCCTCAGGGCACCGTTGCGACAGAGATGGGAATGTGCTCTCTTTTCGAAAGAAGGCACCAGAAAGAATGATACTTACCGAAAAGAGAGTGTAAGCGTGACGGGCAAATCCTCATTCAGCCAGGCCGTGCGGGACGAAGCGGAAGCCTATCTCGACCGCGAGCCGCCCAGCGAAATCGATCCGCGGATCGAGCCGTTGGTCAATGAGATCATCGGCCGGGTGGCTGACAAATGGACCATGCTGATCCTGGAGGAACTGCATGTGCAGGGCGTCATGCGCTTCTCCGCCATCGGCCGGGCAGTGGAAGGCATCAGCCAGAAAATGCTGACCCAGACCCTGCGCCAGATGGAGCGGGAGGGGCTTGTTACTCGCACGGTGTTCCCGGTCGTGCCGCCACGCGTCGAGTATGCGTTGACGGATTTGGGCCGCAGCCTGGGCCAGGCCTTTTGCGGCGTCTGGATCTGGGCCGAACGGCACATTGACGAGATCGAAGCGGCGCGGGCCGCATTTGATACGCGTACGGAAGAATTGGGCGCGACGAAGCGCTAGAGCGCTTTCTCCAGGAAGAGGGCGTGCCCTTTTTCCGGGTCGAGTTCATAGGCGTGGTAGCCTGCGGCTTCATACACGCTGCGGGCGCGCATGTTGCCGGAGAGAACTTCCAGGGTCAGTTTGCAACAGCCGCGCTTGCGCGCCTCCGCCTCTGCCGCATCCAGCAGGCGGCGCCCGATGCCCTTGCCGCGATGCGCAGCGTGCACGGCAATGTCATGCACGTTCAGCAGCGGCTTGCAGGCGAAGGTGGAGAAGCCTTCGAACGCGTTCAGCACACCCGCCGGTGCGCCATCATCGAAGGCGAGGAACGTCACCGCATAGGGCCGCGTCGCGAGTTCTGCAGCAAGGTGCTCGCGCGTATGAGCATGCAATGGTTTGCCGCCGCCCATCGGGTCCTGCGCATACTGGTCCAGCATGTCGACCATTGCGCGGGCATCTGCGGGATCGCTGTAGTCTGCCTGCCGGATCGTGATGCTCATGCGGGTCAGCCGAGCAGGGTGGCCTGCACGTCCTTGCCCCAGCCGACATGCACCGCGCTGCCATTCTCGATGACGGGGCGCTTGATCAGCGTCGGATGCTTGGACAGCAGGGCCTTTTCGCCATTGGTGCCAGCCTTTGCCTTTTCCGCATTGGTCAGGCTCCGCCAGGTGGCCGAGCTCTTGTTGACCAGCTTGTCGGGTGCAGCCTTCAACCAGACCGGCAGCTTCGCCGTCAGGTCCGCTTCGTCGCGGATGTCGACAAATTTCACCTTGCTGCCAGCGGCTTCAAGTTCGCGTTTCGCTTTGCGGCATGTGTCGCAATTCTTGAGTCCGTAGAGGACGACCGCCGGTCCGGGCATGTTCTGTCTCCGGTTAGAAGGAGGCGAGTCCCTATCCTCAAAGGCGAGTGGATACAACCGGGCAAACACGCTGCGGCGCAGCACCCGTCGCCTTTTCCCGGATCAGCGCGCGTTGCGGGCAGGGCTGCGCACAATCGCGACGATCGGGCCCATATCGGTGCCGCCATCGTCACGCCCGATCGAAGGCGCATGGAGGCGGGACACGACGCCATCGAGATAGAGCGCATCGGGTGATCGGAGCTGGTCGCGGAAGAGGCGGGCAAAGGTGTCGAAGTTCACCGGCGCGTCGCTGATCGCGAACCAGAGTGTGTCGCCATCGGCGCTGAGGCCGACACCATTGCGGCGCTTGCGGCTGGTGCCATCGGGATTGAATGCCGGGTGCAGCGCGCCGTCGATGACCAGCATCGGGCCGGACTGGGTGGCAAAGCGCGCCTCGGGGGCGAGCGCTTCATAGGCGAGCGTCTCGGTCACATGCGCAGTGCCTTCACCGTCCAACCAGAACACGCCGTTCGGCAGCATGCCGAAATTGCCGGGCCCGGCATTGGTGACGAGGCGGGCTGTCTGTTCGCTGTTCTCGACATAGAGGCCAACCGGGCGGCGGTCCTCATGATACATGCCGGCATTCATCGCGAAGATGAGGTCGCCACCCTCTGCGGCGATGGTTTCGGCAAGCCGGTCGAAATCCGCAAACGGCGCGCCGTCGGCATGAGTGTGGAACAGGGCAAGGCCCGGATCGTCCGCCGCGAAATGGCAGACCGTGAAGGGCTGGTCCTCGAACCGGATGGCCTCGCAGGCCTGCACCGTCTCCTCCCGGCAGGCGGGAAGCAGGAGCAGCAGGAGAAGGATCGGCCAGGTGCGCATGGCCGCAACCTATCCATCCTCCCGGCAGCCTTCCAGAGGCTGCTGTCACCATGCGCTCAGATTAGATATATCTATACATTGCTTTTTCGATATATCGGAATTATATGACATTCAGATATATCGAAAGGACACAAAATGAGATATCGAAACAGACATTCAAACCGTGGTGCCGGCGTGCACATCTTTGTCGACCAGGGCGAAGACTGCGCCGGTGGCTGCAATGAGCGGAAGGGATGGGGCATGCGCCAGGGACGAGGTGGACGCGGACGTGGATTCGGGCGCGGGCAGGGAAGAGGCCAGGGTGGACGCGGCCGGCGCCGCCCGCTGGACCATGGCGATCTTCGCCTTCTGATCCTCAAACTGATCTCGGAAGCACCGCGCCACGGCTATGACATCATCCGCGAGATCGAAGCCCGCACGGGCGGTGCCTATGTGCCGAGCCCTGGCGTGATCTATCCCGCGCTCGAAGCGCTGCTGGATCTTGGCTGGGTCGAGGCGGAAGCCGACGGTTCACGCCGCTCCTTCAAGCTGAGCGGCGAAGGCAGGGCAGAGCTTGAGGCCGAGGCCGAAACGCTGGAGCGGATCGAGCAGCGGCTGGCGGACTTGCTGGACAGCGACCGGCCGGAAGACCCGTTTGACGTCCGCGGGGCGATGTGGCGCCTGCGCCACGCCGTGCGCGAAGCCGTTCAGGCGCATCCCGATGATATCGACCGCCGCAAGGCCGTCGCCGACATCCTGACCGAAGCGCAGGAGCGCATTTCGAAACTGGAAGACTGAAGGCAATACCGGCAGGGGAGTCGGGGGACCGCTCAGTCGGTCCCTTAGTGGCTGCCCTGTCTGCCGCGGTCCGCCGCGGCGCGCGGCAAGGGATGGCGCCCGAAATGCGTTTCGTAGAGCGTACCGACGATGTTGGAATAATCGTCCGTCCACGGCCTTTGGCCATCCGTTTCCAGTGCCGCCCAGCGCGGATCGGCACGGAACCGGTCCAACGCTTTGGGCGTACGGGCCAGCATGACGACGAAGCTGGAGTTTGCTCCGGCCTCGGCCGGATCATCCGGATTGTGGACAAAGATTTGCTGCAGCATCGATGCGCCTTCGGCTGCGCCCGTGCGGGCCACGACCGGCGCGAGGTTCATGTGCCGGTTTGAGATGTGGAACAGGATTATGCCCTCGTCCGACAGGCGGGAGAGGTAAAGCGCCATCGCCTCCCGGGTCAGAAGGTGCGCCGGGATCGCATCGGAAGAGAAGGCATCCAGCAGTAGCAGGTCGAACCCGCCGGCCGGCTCATTGCCAAGCGTAATGCGCGCATCGCCCAGAACAATCCGCTCGTCCGGTGCGCAATCGGTCAGGAAGGTGAAGAGGGACGGATCCTGCGCCATGTGGACGACCACGGGGTCGATCTCGAAGAAGGTGTAGGTCTGGCTGGGCTGGCGATAGCAGGCCACAGATCCCACACCGAGGCCGACGACACCGACATGGCCGAAGTCCGGCGCCACTTCGGAGAACACCTGGCCGATCGGCGCCTTGGCATGATAATAGGTCTGGGGTTCCGGGCGGCCGGTTGCGTTCAGGCGCTGGCTGCCATGATTGGTCGTGCCGTGTGCCATGATGCGGACACGCCCGTCATCGGTTTCGATCGCGCGGACAAGACCGAAGAAGCCGCGCTCGCTGGCGACGACTTGGTCGGCCTGCCCGCTGCCGCCGAGCAGGAAGGCGGCGGCCGTTGCGCCTGCCGGGACCAACCGCCGTGCATGGAAGAAGGTGGCCGCGGCGATGCAGAGCGTCGCGCCGAAGAATATTGCGCCCCGCGGAAGGGCGGCGCCCATCGCCGGAAGGGCCAGGGCCAGGATTGCAACACCCGCGATGACGCCAAGCAGGATGCGGCTGCGTTGCCAGGCGTTGCACCAGGACTCCGGAGAGGGAAGCAGCAACAGCGCGGCGCACAGCAGGACAGGGTATTCATAGACCCCATTGAAAATCACCGGCGCCAACAGGCTGGCGAAGGCCGCGCCGATCACGCCGCCCAGTGACATGAGCAGGTAGAATTCGGTGAGGCGGCTGGCATCTGGCCGGCGGGCTGCAAGTTCTCCGTGCAGCGCGAGGGCTACGAGGAACAGGGTCAGGATATGCGTCGCAAGCCGGGCGATCAGGCCGAGCTGGACGACGCCGCTTCCAATGATCAGCAGGGTCGCCATGGCGATGGCGTAGGGTGTGTAGATCAGCGCGGTCTGGTGAGAAATGAGCGGCCGGACGGAGAAGACGATGATGAACGTGCCGATATAGGCCATCAATGGCGGAGCCCACAGGAAAGGCGCCGAGGCAACGTCGGTGGAAATATGGGCCGTCACGCCAACCAGCAGGGCGGACGGAACAGCGGACAGGGCGAGCCAGGTCATGCGTTCTTTCCAGACGTCCACGGATGAAACCGGAGGCTGAGAGATTGCCGCATCTGCATGTCCGCCTGCAGCCGGTGCATTATGGCCCGCCGTCAGCAATCCACAGGCAACCAGCAGGACAGCCAGCGTGAGATAGCCAAGCGACCAGATGCCGGACTGCGTGCCGAGCCGGGTGAAGGGTTCCATCAGCAGCGGATACGCGGCGAGGCCGATCAGCGATCCGGCATTGGAGGCGGCATAGAGGTGGTAGGGGTCTGCCGCATCCGGACGGCCGGAGCGGGCGTACCAGCTCTGCACCAGCGGGGCCGTAGCCGAGATGGCAGCGAAAGGCGGTGCAATCGAGATGGCAAAGGTACCGATCAGCCACAGGGCCGGGCGCGTTGTGTCCGGTGCACCGAACAGTCCGTTGATCGACAGGGGCAGGCAGAAGCTCGCCAGCAGGAGAAGCAGGGCGTGAAGGCCGACCTGAACCTTTACGTTTGGGAGCCGCGCCAGCAAGTGGGCGTAGGCGTAACCTGCCAGAAGGGCCGCCTGGAAGCAGACAAGCGACACGTTCCAGACAGACGGCGCCCCGCCAAGCAGCGGCGTCGCCATTTTCGCGAACATGGGCTGGACCAGGAACACAAGGCCGGCTGACAGGAAGACTGTCGCAACGAACGGCGCCGCGCCTGCGCGCCGGGCGAGCCTTGTGCCCGTCACTTCTACTGCTTGCATGATGTGACCCACCGAATTCTGTTGACCGGATTTCCGGAAACAGAATGACGGATCGGGATTAATCCGGTGTCAGCAGTTCGGACAAATTGCTTTATCCGCCGCAGGCTTACGTTAAGCTTTGTCCGGCTCGCCGGCTTCCGCCGCAAGCGCTTCGCGGCGTTTCTCGGCGGCGGATTTCTTGACGCTCTCGGAGCGTAGCTGGCCGCAGGCGGCGAGAATGTCGCGGCCGCGCGGCGTGCGGATCGGGCTGGCATAGCCGGCCCGGTTCAGCACTTCGGCAAACTCCTCAATCGTCTCCCAGTCGGAGCACTCATAAGGGCTGCCCGGCCACGGATTGAACGGGATCAGGTTGATCTTTGCCGGCACACCCTTCAGCAGGCGGACAAGGTCACGCGCTTCGGCCAGCGTGTCGTTGACACCTTTCAGCATCACATATTCGAACGTCACGCGCTTCGAGTTGCTGAGATCCGGATAGGCGCGGATCGCGTCGAACAGGGTCTGCAAATCGTATTTGCGGTTGATCGGCACGATCTCGTTGCGCAAATCATCATTCGTCGCGTGCAGCGAAATGGCCAGCGCCGCATTGGTGCGGTGGCCAAGTTCCGGGATCTTCGGCGCCACGCCCGCGGTTGAGACCGTGATGCGTCGGCGGCCGATGGCGATGCCGTCTCCGTCGGAAATCGTGTCGATGGCCTCGGCCACATTGTCGAGATTGTAGAGCGGCTCGCCCATGCCCATGAAGACGATATTCGTCAGGCGGCGATTTTCCGTCGAGGTCGGCCATTCACCCAGCCCATCCCGTGCGATCAGGACCTGTGCGACAATTTCCTGCGCCGTCAGGTTGCGGACGAGTTTCTGCGTGCCGGTATGGCAGAAAGTGCAGTTCAGCGTGCAGCCTACCTGGCTGGAGACGCACAGCGCACCGGCCTTGCCGACATCCGGAATGAAGACGCTTTCGCCCTCGATGCCGGGGCCGAACCGGGTCAGCCATTTCTGCGTGCCGTCGCGGCTCACCTGGTGATCGGCGATCTCGGGGCGGGTGAGGATGTAGCGCTCGGCCAGCTGCGCGCGCAGCTCCTTCGCGACATCGGTCATGTCGGTGAAGTCCTGCGTGCCGAAATGATGGATCCAGCGGCGCAGCTGCTTGGCGCGCATGCCGGACTTCTTCGGATCGACGCCCATCGCCTCCATCTCCGCTTTGAGCGCAGGCAGGCTCAGGCCGGCCAGCGAGGGCGGGGCGGCAGGGGCCGCGTCGGGGCGGCGGGACAGGTCCAGTTCGATCTTCATTTCGCGGGGCCTATATCACGGTTGGGTGACAGGCGGAAACCACCAGCACACTTGTGGTTCACAAGGGGTTCATTTGCCCGCCCTCAAAAAGCCATGAGCGGAACATAAGTCTCCGCCGCGCGTTGTTACGCGTCCCGATAAGTGGGCTGATCCAGATATGGAGCTGATAATTATGAAACGTCTCGCCATCGCCGTCTGTGCTGTCTCAATGCTCGCCGCCTGTGCGGAAGGGCCAACCCGCAACGTTTGGACCGGTGCTGCCGCCGGTGCGATCCTCGGAGCCGGAGCCGGTACGCTCGCGGGCGGGGATGACGGCCGCAATGCTGCAATTGGTGCAGCAGTGGGCGCCATCGCCGGTGCTGCCGTCGGCGACTATATGGACAAGCAGGAACGTGCCCTGCGCGAGCAGACCGCCGGCACCGGCATCGGTGTCCAGCGCCAGGGCGACCAGATTGCCCTGACCATGCCGTCCAACATCACGTTCGATGTCGATAGCGCCACAATCAAGCCGGCCTTCTATGCCACGCTGAACGACGTCACCACGACGCTGGTCAACTATCCTTCGACCGCTGTGGACGTCATCGGCCACGCCTCGGCGGATGGCCCGGATGACTACAACATGCAGCTGTCGCAACGCCGTGCTGCTTCCGTGCAGAACTATCTGATCAACCAGGGCGTTGCCTCTGTGCGCCTGCGTGCCGTCGGCATGGGGGAAACCCAGCCGATCGCCGACAACTCGACCGTTGAAGGCCGCGCTGCCAACCGCCGCGTGGAAATCATCCTGACGCCGGTCACGCAATAAGGCAGCCAGCCTGCCCGGTCCACATGGACCATGAACAACAAGGGCCAGCCGGAAACATCCGGCTGGCCTTTTTCAATTGAAGTGCCGGTCCTGGCCGGTATTTGCACGACATCTGTGTCCGGAGAGTCTATACCCCGGCGGGGGACAGGGGACTCGCTATGGAAGATGACGCGCCAGTGCAGCGGTCACGTGGAACATTCGGCCAGTCCGGGCCTTATCGGGGCACGCTTTCCGAAGGGATCCGGGGCCTGTCCTGGTTATTCCTGAAAGCCGCTGGCTGGCATGTCGCAACCGACTGGCCGGGCGTGCAGAAATCGGTCGTGATTGCAGCGCCGCATACATCCAATTTCGACGGTCTTCTGATGCTCGCCATTGCGGGCTGGTACCGGCAAAAGCTCAGCTGGATGGGTAAGGCTTCGCTTGTGTCAGGTCCGCTGGGCGGTCTGGTGCGCCGCGCAGGCTGCGTCCCGGTCGACCGGTCGAAATCCAGCGATGTGGTCACCCTGATGCGGGAGGCGTTCGATCAGGCAGAGTCCCTGCACCTCGCCATTTCTCCGGAAGGTACGCGCGATGCCAACGCCAAATGGAAAACCGGCTTCTGGCATATCGCGAAATCAGCAGATGTGCCGATGCTGATTGCCGTGCTGGACTTCGGCACACGGGAAATGCGCTTCGAAGGACCGATGATGCCCGGCGACGATATCGAGGCCGATATGGCCCAAATCGTCTGGCACTATCGCGATGCCGAAGGAAAACACCCGGAAAAGTTCGTCCTGCCGGACTGAGACATCAGCGGCAGGTGGCGGCGGCCTTGTCGATGGCGGCGGCCGATCCGCTCAGCGAGAAGTGATAGGCAACCTGCGTGTTCCGCGCCGAAACGGCCTGAACGCGCAGTTCCGATCCCTTCTTCAGTGCCGTGACGATGCGGGGATCGTCGGAATCGTCGGCAAAGGCTTCCCGGCCCACCGAGAACAGCGTCCAGTTGGACCGGCCGACCTGTGCCTTCGGGGCCATGTCTTCGCGGAGATTGTAGCCGACCTTCAGGCTCGGCTGGTTGCGGCCCCGGCCGGATTTCCAACTCGTCACATAGAACCAGACATCGCCATGATCGGCATTCTTGGGCGCCTTGTCGGTGGCCGGGGTTGCCGCATAGCAGATTGTCTCGCCGCCGGTCGTGTCGGTGAACACCGACCAGTCCTTGTAGCGGCCCACAGCGGCCGGTTCGGCCGAAGCGAGCGGAGCAGCGAGGAGGAGGGCGGCGGCCAGCAGGCCGGAATGGCGAAGGCCTGAAAAGCGATGGGAAGGGGTCATAAATTTATGCATCTTCTATACAGCGTCTCGTCCGGTTCGGTTTCTGCCGCCACTTTAGGTGTCATAGAGTTAAGGCCAAACTTCGGCAAACCGAATGACGTGGACTTTTGCGGCGGATTTCAATGCCGGCACCCTGCCACAGAAGGTGTGAGCGCCGGATGAACCCTCGCGTTGTGTGCGGTTCAGGGAAGGCGTCAGCCCGGTAGCTTGCCGTCACCCGGCACGCCGCCCGGCATGATGGGGCGCGGGGCATAGGCGCCCAGGGCGAGGTGGCGGTCATACATGACCAGTGCGCCCGCCAGGCTGAGATTGATGCAGAACTTGGTCGGGATCTTCACGACATGGTCGCAGCGGGCAATCGTCTCCGGCGAGAGGCTCCCGCGCTCCGGCCCGAGAATGTAGGCCGCCTGTACAGGATGCCGGAAGGTCGGCAGCATCACCGCGTCGTCGGTCAGCTCCACGCCGACCAGCTGGCAGCCGCGCGGCAGCTGCATCTCATCGACCGTGTCGTACTGGTAGTAGGGAATATGCCCCGCCGTCTTCGACGTGTCGGCGGCATAGGCCGCCCGTAGCCGGTGCTCGGCGTTGATGGAGAAGAAGAAGCTCGCCCCGAAGGCATTCGCCGTCCGCATCAGCGCGCCGAGGTTCATGGCCTTGGAGATCCGCTCCGACCCGATGGCAAAATACCCGCGCATCGGCTCAGAACGCGTTTGCGACGAAGCGCAAATAGGCAAGGGACAGGAGAATGGCCATGGGCGCTGTATAGGTCACCCGGCGGGCAAGGCGCAATTGTGCGAGCTGGGCAGGGTAGGTCTCCATCAGCCAGGCCAGGTGCTCGCCCGGCGTGTCCGTCTTGCCAGACGCTGCGACGGCGGCGCGATAGGCGGGATCGCGAAAGTCTCCGCCGAACGTCTCCGCCAGCGCCCGGCGCAAGAGGACCGAGATCAGCATCCGCATTTGCGCCGCCAGCACGAGCGCAAAGCTGGTCACGCCCAGCACGATCCATCCGGCGATCATCATGCGAAGGTGGCCACTTCGAACCGGCCATCGGCATCCATCAGGCCCCGCTTCAGGCCGCCGGAATTGGACCCTGCAATCAGCGTCCCGTCGGCACCGACCGCGATCATGCCGCCTTCGCCGCCAAGGTGTTTCACATCGTCCAGCGCGCCCTGGACCGCGTCTTCCAGTGACGCCCCGCCATAGCGGATACGGGCGGAAACGTCCGCAGCGGCGGCGGCGCGGATGAAATATTCGCCCAGCCCCGTGCAGGAGATGGCGCAGCGCTCGTCCGCCCAGGTCCCGGCGCCGATCAGGGGCGTGTCGCCCACCCGGCCGGGGGTCTTTGACTTGACGCCGCCTGTCGAGGTCGCGGCAGCAAGGTCGCCATACTGGTCCAGCACGACGGCGCCGACCGTGCCCATGGCCCGCGCCGGCAACAGGCAGCGCTCTTCCACGGGCTGGTAATAAGTGTCGGGGTCGCGCACTTCCGGCAGGCCGTATTCTGTGGCCAGCGCCCAGGCGCCTTCGCCCGCGATCAGCACGTGCGGCGTGCGCTCCATGACGATCCGCGCGGCCGCGATGGGGCTGATAATGCCGGACAGGGCCGCGACAGCCCCGGCATTGCGGGTGCGCCCGTCCATGATGGCCGCGTCCAGCTCATATCGCCCGTCCGTATTGGGCGCTGCGCCTTTTCCGGCCAGGTGCAGGCCGGACTCTTCGAGCGCCGCAACCATGGCCTCCACGACGTCCAGCGCCGCGACGCCCGCGGCCAGCCGTTTGCCGCCTTCGCGCAGCAGCTCGGCCATATGCGCTTCTTCGCGTGAATAGTCGCGCCCGAAAACCGGTCCGGCGCCGCCATGCAGGGCGATGGCCCATTTCCTCGCCATAGCTGGTAAAACTCCCTTACGTCAGGCTTGGATTATGAAGGCCACACCGCTACCGTCTGGCGCAGCAAACAACAAGACAGGAAGGGAAGCGCGCTCATGAAAGCTGTGCTGTCGAAAGAAGTCGGCGGACCGGAAACTCTGGTCCTCGAAGAGGTGGCCTCGCCGGAATTCGGCAAGAACCAGGTTCTGGTCCGGGTAAAGGCGTGCGGGGTGAACTTCCCGGACTCGCTGATGATCAAGGACATGTACCAGTTCAAACCGCCGCGCCCGTTCAGCCCGGGCGGCGAAGTGGCCGGTTATGTCGAATCAGTCGGGGAAGGCGTCACCCATGTGAAGCCGGGCGACCGCGTCCTGGCCTCCATCGGCAATGGCGGCATGGCGGAGCTCGCCGTCGCGGCGGCCCATTCCGTGATGCCCATCCCGGATGACATGCCGTTCGCGGAAGCCGCGGCGTTCATGATGACCTATGGCACGTCCTATTACGCGCTGAAGGACCGGGCGGACCCCAAGAAAGGCGAGAAGCTGCTCGTTCTCGGCGCCGCCGGCGGTGTCGGCATTGCGGCGGTTGAGCTCGGCAAGGCGATGGGCCTCGAAGTCATCGCGGCCTGTTCCAGCCAGGAGAAGGTGGATTTCTGTCTCTCCAAAGGCGCCGACAAGGGCCTTGTCTATGCGCGCGAGCTCGACAAGGATGGCATGAAGGCCTTCTCGAACGACATCAAGGAAATCTCCGGCGGCGGCGTGGACATCATCTATGATGGCGTCGGCGGCAATTATGCCGAACCGTCCCTGCGCGCGATGAACTGGGAAGGCCGCTTCCTGGTGATCGGCTTCCCGGCCGGTATTCCGAAGATCCCGCTGAACCTGACCCTGCTGAAAAGCTGCGACATCCGCGGCGTGTTCTGGGGCGCAGCGGTGGCCCGCGATCCGAAGGCGCACGCGCAGAACGTCAAGGAACTGTTCGAGCTCTACACAGCCGGAAAGATCCGCCCGCACGTCTCCAACACCTATCCGCTGGAGAAGTCGGCAGATGCCATCCTTGAACTGACGGAACGCCGCGCCCAGGGCAAGGTCGTCATCGTCATCGACTAAGCCGCAGTCCATGGCTTTCCCGGTACCGGTCCCCTGATCTAGAGAAGGGGCTGGTACCGGAGAAACGCCATGACTGACCTGCGCACGCTTTATCCTGAAATCGAGCCCTTCGAGACCGGCTTCCTCGACACCGGGGATGGTCACCGCGTCTATTGGGAACGCGTCGGCACGAAGGGTGCCAAGCCGGCTGTCTTCCTGCATGGCGGGCCGGGCGGCGGGTGTTCTTCCAGCCACCGGCGCCTGTTCGATCCGGAACTTTATGACGTCATCCTGTTCGACCAGCGCGGCTGCGGCCGGTCCACGCCCTTTGCCAGCCTCGACAACAACACGACCTGGCACCTTGTGGCGGACATCGAGCGCCTGCGGGAAATGATCGGTGTGGAGAAATGGCAGGTCTTCGGCGGCTCCTGGGGGTCCACACTGGCGCTCGCCTATGCAGAGACGCATCCCGAACGCGTCAGCGAACTGGTGCTACGCGGCATCTACCTGCTGACCAAGGCAGAGATGGACTGGTATTACCAGTTCGGCGTCTCGGAGATGTTCCCCGAAAAATATGACGCGTTCATCGCGCCGATCCCGGAAGCGGAGCGCGGCGATCTCGTCACGGCTTACCGCAAGCGCCTGACCGGCGACGACCGGGAGGAGCAGCTGCGCTGCGCCAAGGCTTGGAGCGTGTGGGAAGGGGAGACCATTACCCTGCTGCCGGAGCCGTCCACCTCAGACCAGTTCCACGAAGCGGAGTTCGCGCTCGCCTTCGCGCGGATTGAAAACCACTACTTCATCCATGCCGGCTGGTTCGAAGACGGACAATTGCTGCGCGATGCGTATAAGCTGAAGGACATTCCCGGCACGATCGTGCATGGCCGCTACGACATGCCATGCCCGATGCGACAGGCCTGGGAACTCCACAAGGCCTGGCCGAAAGCGGATTTCCATCCCATCGAAGGCGCGGGCCATGCCTATTCGGAACCCGGCATCCTGGACCAGCTGATCCGCGCAACCGACAAATATGCCGGCAAGGCCTGACCCAGCCCTCTGAGCGACAAACGAAAAGCCCGCCGGATCGCTCCGGCGGGCTTTGTCTTTTCCGTTGTCTGACGGATTATTTCTTGTCGTCGTCGACTTCCTCGAAGTCGGCATCGACCACATCGTCATTGTCACCGTCAGCGGCGGCATCGGCTGCCGCGTCAGCATGGGCCGTAGCTTCCTGCTGGCTGGCATAGATGGCCTCGCCGAGTTTCATCGCGGCCGACATCAGGGCCTGATGCTTGGCCTGGATGTCTGCGAGATTGTCCGTTTCGCGGGCTTCTTTCAGTTCGCCGACGGCTTTCTCGATCTCGCCCTTGATGTCCTCGGAGACCTTGTCGCCATGCTCTTCAAGCTGCTTCTCGGTCTGGTGCACCAGGGCTTCGGCGTGGTTCTTCGCTTCGACCAGTTCGCGGCGCGCCTTGTCGGCACCGGCATTGGCTTCGGCGTCTGCCATCATGCCCTTGATGTCGTCTTCGGAGAGACCGCCATCGGCCTGGATGGTGATGACCTGCTCCTTGCCGGTGGCCTTGTCCTTGGCGGACACGGACACGATGCCGTTGGCGTCGATGTCGAAGGTCACTTCGATCTGCGGTACGCCGCGCGGCGCCGGCGGGATGCCTTCGAGATTGAACTGGCCGAGCATCTTGTTGTCGGCGGCCATTTCGCGCTCGCCCTGGAAGACCTTGATCGTCACGGCCGGCTGGTTGTCGTCAGCCGTCGAGAAGACCTGGGACTTCTTGGTCGGGATCGTCGTGTTGCGGTCGATCAGGCGGGTGAACACACCGCCGAGCGTTTCAATGCCCAGCGACAGCGGGGTCACGTCGAGAAGGACAACATCCTTCACGTCGCCCTGCAGGACGCCGCCCTGGATTGCGGCGCCGATGGCAACCACTTCATCCGGGTTCACACCTTTGTGCGGTTCGCGGCCGAAGAATTTCTTCACCGCTTCCTGCACGGCCGGCATGCGGGTCATGCCGCCGACCAGAACCACTTCGTCGATTTCGGAAGCCGACTTGCCGGCATCCTTGAGGGCCTTGTCGCACGGCGCGATGGTGCGCTTCACGAGATCTTCGACGAGGCTTTCGAACTTGGCGCGCGTCAGCTTGATGTTGAGGTGTTTCGGGCCGGATGCGTCCGCCGTGATGAAGGGCAGGTTCACTTCGTATTGCGAAGCGGACGAGAGCTCCTTCTTGGCCTTCTCGGCTTCTTCCTTCAGGCGCTGGAGGGCCAGCTTGTCCGTCTTCAGGTCGATGCCCTGGTCCTTTTTGAACTCTTCGGCGAGGAAGTCGACGATGCGAAGGTCGAAGTCTTCACCGCCGAGGAAGGTGTCACCATTCGTCGACAGCACTTCGAACACGCCGTCGCCGATTTCCAGCAGCGAGACGTCGAACGTACCACCGCCAAGGTCGTAGACGGCGATCGTCTTGTTCTCGCCCTTGTCGAGGCCGTAGGCGAGGGCGGCTGCCGTCGGCTCGTTGATGATGCGCAGCACTTCGAGGCCGGCGATCTTGCCAGCGTCTTTGGTGGCCTGACGCTGGGCGTCGTTGAAGTAGGCAGGCACCGTGATGACGGCCTGGGTCACTTCACTGCCGAGATAGGCTTCTGCGGTTTCCTTCATCTTGGTGAGGATGAAGGCGGACACTTCCTGCGGGGCGTAGTCCTTGTCGCGGCCTTTGACCCATGCGTCGCCATTCGGGCCCTTGACGATCTCGAACGGCGAGATGGCCTTGTCCTTCTGCGCGGTCGGGTCGTCGAACTGACGGCCGATCAGGCGCTTGATGGCGTAGAAGGTGAAATCCGGGTTGGTCACGGCCTGACGGCGTGCCGGCATGCCGATGAGGCGTTCGCCGCCTTCGGTGAAGGCAACCACGGACGGGGTCGTGCGTGCGCCTTCTGCGTTCTCGATGACCTTCGCCTGGCCGCCTTCCATGACGGCGACACAGGAGTTTGTGGTCCCGAGGTCGATACCAATAATCTTGCTCATACTAAGTCTCTCTCTCCTTTAGCCGCCACCTGCCCCGTTCGCGCGGTCTGCTCAGCAGCCCCGCAAGGCAGATAGCTCTGCAAGTGACGTTTTGAGTAGGCGAATGGAGGGTTTGAACCTGTTCACCCGTTCGGTCTGGGATATGGGGAAAATTCAACGCGTCACAAGAGGCCTGCGACGCCTTTTCCATGTCTGGCTGTGCTTTGCGGCCATAGACCGCGCCTATGGCAGCGCATTGCAGGATTTATTTGCGAATGGTTCGCAAAGTGCCTATCTCTTACCTGCAGCCCGCCCGTATAAATCGTCCATAAATGGTCTGTTTATCGTGTTCTTTATCGTGCCCAGCAGGGAGTTATCCAACAGATGTCATTGCAGGCGTTCAAGACGATGACCTACAGCCTCATGCACCTGATCGTGGCCATGACGGTTGCCTTTGTGCTGACCGGCAGCTGGCACGCCGCACTGGCCATCGGCCTGATCGAACCGCTGGTTCAGACCGCTGCCTACACGCTGCACGAGCGGGCCTGGGCGCGGGTCCGCCTGCCGGTCAAGGCGGCCGCCAGCTGAGGGCCGTCGGTCCGCATATGGCCAGACAAGGATCTGTGTTGCATAGTTCCCCTACGTTAGGTGGGAGGAACGTACATGTTGAAAGTCATCCGTATATTGGCGGCTGCGATCAGTCTTGCGGCCGTGTCGGCGATTGCCGTTGCCCAGGATATCGACGGGGTGGTCGAGCATCCGATGATCGAGCGCTATCCCGGGCAGGTGATTGCCTGGCAACACATTGAAAATTATCAGCCTTACAAGGTCGCGGTCGGGCCGGTGACCGGATACCGGTCGATCGGCGACTGGATCGAAACCGAAGGCCGGGTCACCCGGACCTTCTACAAATATGAGGGCGAAGACCGGTCCTATTCGGAAATCTACAAGAACTATCTCGACGCGCTGAAGGCGGAAGGGTTCGAGATTCTCGGTGAGGGCATGTCGGCTGACCGGAAGGGTGTGGCGGTCGGTTCGCGCCAGTGGATGGAAGTGACCTTCCGTGAAAACCCGGCCACCAAGCCCGGCGCGGTCGGCACGATGTTTTCCGGCACGTCATCCTCGGGCGGGGCAGGGGCCATCGTCGCCAGCAAGGAGCGCGCCGCCGGCAAGGCTTATGTCGTGGTCTATGTCGAACAACATTCGAAGAACTATGTCGGAACGCTGATCGACATTGTTGAGGAAGCAGCCGCCGAGACGGGGCTTGTCGTGGTCGATGCCGAAGCCATGGGCGCCGATATCGAGGAGTATGGCCGCGTCGTGCTGGACGGGATCGTTTTCGAATTCGACAAGGCGACGCTGAAGCCGGAATCGAAAGCCGCCCTCGACGCGATTGCGGACTATCTGGCCGCCCATCCGGGCAAGGTGTTCTATGTCGTGGGACATACCGATTCCAAAGGCACCTATGCCTATAACAGCAAGCTTTCAGACGACCGCGCCCGCGCCGTCGCCGATGCGTTGAAGCAGGATTACGGCATCGCGCCTGACCGGCTGGAACCACACGGCGTGGGACCATTGTCGCCGGTATTCTCCAATGGCAGCGATGCCGGGCGGGAACAGAACCGGCGGGTCGAACTGGTAGAGCGTTGAGGCCGGTCAAACGTCTCAAAGCGTTCATGTGCGGTAGGGGTCGAACCGTGTTAGGCCTCTGACTGAGGGCGCGTGACGAAGAGGCGGGGCGATGAAGCTTGAGGCCGTCAGCACGGTGAATGACCCCGGCGTGCCGGGTAAAACCGGGGATGACCGGGCAGGCTTCGATGCGGCGGCAGGCACGGCCTGGGTGCTGGACGGCGCGACCGATGTGACAGACCTGCGCCCGTTCCCGGCCTGCGAAAGCGGCGCCGCCTGGATCGCGCAGGCCCTGTCGGACCGGCTGATACAGGGCCCTTCAGCGGGCGAGACGCCGGAGGCTTATTTCGCCGCCGTCCTCGCCGATGTGCGCCAGCGCGCTGCGGCGGAGAGCCAGATTCCATTGGAGAAATTGCCAGGGGAAGCCCTGCCGGTCGCCTCGGGCATCTGGATGTGGCTGCGGGGGGAACAGGCGGTTTTTGTCTTCATGGGCGACTGTATGGCGCTGATCCGGTCCGGGCCGGATGTGCGCCTCATCGGCCATGCGGAAAAGGCCGAAGACGAAACTGCCGCCGCGCGCCGCGTCATGGCCCTCACGGCGGAGGAGCGGATGGGCTGGCTGCGCCAGAGCCGTCGGCTCTCGAATGAGGTCGGCAGGGCCTTTGGTCTCGGCCCGGCCGTTGCCGGCAATCTTCACGTGGAACGCGCAGTTCTGAAACCGGGCGACGAAATCTGCCTGATGAGCGACGGCCTCTACCGGCTTGTCTCGCCCTATGCGACGCATGATCTGGAAAGCCTGATGGCGGACCTATCTGAGAAGGGACTGCCTGCCCTGATCCGCGTGCTGCGCGACTTCGAAGATACGCCTCACGAGGACATCCCCCGCATCAAGCGCAGGGACGATGCTTCAGCGGTATACCTGAAAATCGAAACCTAGTTCGTCGAGCCTGCGCTGACTGCGACCATGGCGGCGCGCAGGACGCGGTCGCCGATCTTCCAGCCGGTCTGGAACACGTCATGGATCGTGCCCGGCGCCTGCGGGGAGGGGACGTTGGCCACTGCCTGGTGCAGGTTCGGATCGAACGCATCGCCCGGCAAAGCCGCGATCACGGTCACGCCGTTGCGGGAAAGCGCGGTGTGCAGCTCTTTCTCCGTCATTTCGATGCCGCCGAGCAGGTTCTTGCCAGCTTCTGAGAGCGCATCGCGGTCGCCATCCGGCAGCGCACCCAGCGCGCGGGCGAGGTTGTCGGAGACGCTGAGCAGGTCCGCCGCGAACTTCTCGATCGCATAGACGCGTGCATCGGCAACCTCTTTCTGGGCGCGCTTGCGGGTGTTTTCGAGATCGGCGAGCGTGCGCAGCAGCTGGCCGCGCATCTCTTCCTTCTCCGCTTCGAGACGGAGGATCGTATCTTCCGGCGTCGCCTCTTCCGGGGCGGCGTTTTCTGGCGTTTCGACAGCTTCGGTGTCTTCAGTCTTCGCTTCGTCGCTCATCATTTTCCGTCCTTGGCGCGGCGGCGGGAGAGGATCTCGCCCACGACCTTCGCTGTATAGTCTACCATCGGGATCACCCTTGCATAATTCAGCCGCGTCGGCCCAATCACGCCCAGAGCACCGATGACCTGTTTTCCGCCACCCATATAGGGCGCCACGATCACACTTGAACCTGATAGCGGGAAAAGCTGGTTTTCGGAGCCGATGAAGAGTCGCACCCCGCCGGCTTCCCGCGTCGTGTCGAGGATATCGAGCACGTTCTGCTGGCGCTCCAGCTCATTGAACAGCTGGCGGACCCGGTCGAGGTCCTCCGCTGCCTTGGCGTCTTCCAGCAGGTTGGCCCGGCCCCGTACGATCAGCGAGCGCCCCCGGCCGGGCGTCTCGCCGCTCCATTGGGCAAGGCCCTGTTCGACGAGGCCGGCCGCCGTCACGTCCAGCTGCGCGCGGCGGGAGCTCAGCTCTTCGCTTACATCCTGCGCCGCTTCGGCCAGCGTCCGGCCTTTCATGCGGGTGGAAAGGTAGTTGCCGGCTTCAATCAACGCCGTCGATGGCAGGCCTTCCGGCACCTGGATGAAGCGGTTTTCGACATCGCCGTCTTCCGTCAACAGGATGCAGATGGCATCGCGCGGCCCCAGCGGCAGGAATTCGACATGCCGCACGGCTGCATCGCGCTTTGGCGACGAAACGAGGCCCGCACCGCCCGCAAGGCCGGACAGGATGTCGGACGCCTCCGAGAGCACATTTTCAAAGTCCGCCCCGGCCGATTTCAGGCGGTCATCAATGGTCTGCCGGTCGGCCCGGGCGGGTTCGCCGATTTCAAGGAAGCCATCCACGAACAGGCGCAGACCCATATGGGTCGGCGCGCGCCCGGCAGAGATGTGCGGCGCGTCCAGCAGGCCAAGTTCGGTCAGGTCCGCCATGACGTTCCGGATCGAGGCGGGGGAAAGGGCGATCCCGCCCTTGGACAGGGTGCGCGAGCCCACGGGTTCCCCGGTCGCAAGATAGCCCTCGACGATCTCGCGGAAAATGTCCCGCGAGCGCTGGTCGAGGCGCTGCATCAGCGATTTGGTGTCGGCAAGCGGCTGCATATGAAAATGGATAGGGGGCCGGTGGCCCGCATTCAATAGGCGTCACACTGTGAGGTTGGTGCCGTGATCCCGGTCCGGGGCATTCCGCCAGGCGAAATAGGAATAGACGGCCGAAATCAGTGCGGCGCCAATAACCAGTACCGACAATTGGAGGGCCAGCCAGATCCCGCTGAGGACAAACGCCCCAACAAGGCCAAGCGCCCCGGCGATCATGAACAATGGGCCGGCAACCCGGTGCGTCTTCTCCCAGACGAGATCGGAAGACAGTGTCCAGGGTGTGCGTATGCCGAAGAAGAAGCTTGAGCGCGTCTTGGGCAGGTAATTGCCGATGACGACCATCAGGATGGCGGTGGCAGCAATCACCCAGCGAACCATCTGGCCGGAGCTGCCGGGGTCGTCTCCCGTTTGGAGCATCTGCAGGGCGACGCCGCCATGAATACAGGTCAGCAGGACCATCACCCCCAGCCAGACCGCGACATAGCCGCGCCTGCCGGTTTCGATATTGTCCTTGCGCGGGTCGATGAACGGCACCGCTGCAAGGACCAGCCCGACGGCAAGCGTGATGACGGGCATGGTCCAGAGATAACGCACGGCGCCTGCACGGTCGGCCCAGCGATCCGGCGCGCCGTCGGCCCCCCAATGAACCGGAAACGTCCCGGTTGCGGGCAGGGACAAGGTGGCTGCGGCAGAGATCGCTGCACCTGCAACGACAGCGCCCGCCGTGATCAATAGTCCATTGCGGATAAAGGGTTTCATTCGGCAGCCTCCTTGAGGGGGTCATCACCATTGTCGCGGCCAATCAGGCCGAGCAGGGCGGTGGCAGCGTCTTCCACGACACTGGTGTTGATGCGGTAGAGGATCTGGTTGCCCTGCCGTTCGGCGGTCACCAGTTCGGCTTCTTTCAGAACGGCGAGGTGCCGGCTCATGGTTGGCCAGCTCGTGTCGAATTCTGCAGCCAGGTCCCCCGCAAGACGCGGCCCCTTGCGGAGCAGCGCAAGGATCTGCCGGCGGGCAGGATGAGACAGGGCTTTGAAGACCTCGTTTTGCATAATTGCTAATTAGCAAAAATGCTAAATTGAGTCAATCAACCATCATGCCGGTCAGGCCGAGGGGAGGCTGCAAACTAGTAGAGGCCTTCGATTTCCCCGTCGGCATTGAGGGAGACGCCCTCGGCGGCCGGGTGCCGGGGCAGGCCCGGCATTGTCATGATGTCTCCGCAAATCCCGACCACGAAGCCGGCGCCCGCCGACAGGCGCACTTCCCGCAATTGCAGGACGTGCTTCTCCGGCGCGCCGACCAGTTTCGGATTAGTGGAGAAGCTGTACTGCGTCTTCGCCATGCAGACCGGCAGGCGGCCATATCCGGCTTCTTCCATCCGCTGCAGCGCCGCGCGGACATTGTCGGAGGCGTCGACCCGCTCGGCACGATAGATTTCCCGCGCGACGGTTTCGATCTTTTCCAGCAGCGGGGCTTCATCCCGGTAGAGCAGCTTGAACTCTGCCGGTTTGGCCTCGATGGTGTCGACCACTTTGCGGGCCAGGTCTTCCGCGCCCCGGCCGCCTTCGGCCCAATGGGTACAGGTCGACACCGGCACGCCAAGATTGTGGCAATAGGCTTCGACCGCCGCCAGCTCACTGGACGTGTCCGACGTGAAGCGGTTGATGGCCACAACGACCGGCACGCCGAATTTCTTCAGGTTTTCGATATGCCGTCCGAGATTGGCGAGGCCCGCTTCCAGGGCGCCATAGCCGACCGAGGCGGACTCCTTCAGCGACAGGCCGCCATGCATTTTCAGGGCACGGACGGTGGCCACCAGGACGGCCGCAGACGGGGCGAGTCCCGCCTGACGGCATTTGATGTTGAAGAACTTCTCCGCGCCGAGGTCCGCCCCGAAGCCAGCTTCGGTCACGACATAGTCCGACATCTTCAGCGCCGCCTTTGTGGCGATCACGGAGTTGCAGCCATGGGCGATATTCGCGAACGGCCCGCCATGGATGAGGACGGGGTTGTTCTCCAGCGTCTGTACGACGTTCGGCAGCAGGGCATAGCGCAGCAGCGCCATGATCGCACCAACCGCTCCGATATCCTTCGCGGTCACCGGCACACGCCCGCGCTTGTAGCCGATGACAATGCGCTCAAGCCGCGTTTCCAGGTCATGCGCGTCTTTTGCGAGGCAGAGGATGGCCATGATTTCCGAAGCGACCGTGATGTCGAAGCCGGACTCCATCGGCGACCCGTTGCCGGAGCCGCCAAGGCCCGTCACGATCTGGCGCAGGTTGCGGTCATTCATGTCCAGCACGCGGCGCCAGGCAACACGCGTCGGTTCCAGCCCGGTTTCCGCGCCCCAGTGCAGATGATTGTCGATCATCGCGGCCAGCAAATTGTGCGCGGACGTGATGGCGTGGAAATCGCCGGTGAAATGCAGATTGATGTCATCCATCGGAACGACCTGTGCGCGGCCGCCGCCCGTGGCGCCGCCCTTCATGCCGAAGCAGGGGCCGAGCGACGGTTCGCGCAGGCAGAGCAGGGCGTTCTTGTCCAGGCGGCGCAGCGCATCGGTGAGGCCGATCGAGGTCGTGGTCTTGCCTTCGCCTGCCGGGGTCGGGTTGATCGCCGTCACGAGGATGAGCTTGCCATCCTTCTTCTGCTTCAGGCTGGCCAGGTGGTGGCTGCTGATCTTCGCCTTGTCATAGCCGTATGGAATGAGGTCCTGAGCCTCCACGCCAAGCAGTTTGCCAATCCGGCCAATGGGCAGTTTCTTTGCGCCGCGCGCAATCGTGATGTCGTTGCTCATAGGCCCCGCTTTCTGTTCCCTCGGCGATCCGGTGTAGACAGGTGCGGCAAAACCCGCAATCAGGCGTGGCACCAAACAGGAGGTCCCTCATGAGCCAGCTCGTCCGTCCGTCAGGCCGCCCTTTTGACCAGATGCGCGAGATCATCCTTGAGACTCAGGTGACCCGCTATGCCGAAGGCTCCTGCCTCGCAAAGTTCGGCAACACGCATGTCCTGTGTACCGCCAGCTGGGAAAACCGTGTGCCGGGCTGGATGAAAGGGCAGGGCCGTGGCTGGGTGACGGCAGAGTACGGCATGCTGCCACGCGCGACGCATACGCGCGGGCGCCGTGAGGCTGCAGCCGGAAAACAGTCCGGCCGGACGCAGGAAATCCAGCGCCTGATCGGGCGCTCGCTGCGCTCGGTCTGCGACCTCGGCGCGCTTGGCGAGAACCAGATCACCATCGACTGTGACGTGCTGCAAGCCGATGGCGGCACGCGGACCGCGTCCATCACTGGCGGGTTTGTGGCGCTGTCACTTGCCTGCAAATATCTCGTCGACGAGGGCGTGATCCCGGCCAACCCGATCATGAAACAGGCGGCCGCCATTTCGGTTGGCGTCTATCAGGACCATCCGGTCCTGGACGTGGACTATCCGGAAGACTCGGCCGGCGAAGCCGACATGAACGTCGTCATGAGTTCGGACGGCGGTTTCATCGAGGTGCAGGGCACGGGCGAGGAGCGCCCGCTGACACGTACTGAACTGGATGAAATGCTGCGTCTTGCGGAAAAGGGCTGCAATGAACTCTTCGCGGCCCAGCGCACTGCGCTCGCCTAGGTGAGATCCGTTCAGTCGCGACGCTTCGGCCCGCCCAGCATGTCGCCAAACGTGCGTACCGTCGCGGCTGCCACCTGCATGGGCGTTGGCTTGCGGCGGTGGGCATGACGGACAAAGTGGCCGCAATTGGAGCCGAACAGGTCGTACTCATTGCCGAGATGCCGGCGGGCGCGCAGCTCGACATGATAGCCGTCCAGGTCGCTGTAGCGTCCATGCAGGCGCACATTGCGCCCGGCGGCGAAGGCCTCGTAGCTTTGTTCCACCACGCCGCCATGCAGGCGTGAGTTGCAGATCACCGTGCCGCGCGACGTGACGACGCCATAATGGCGGAGCACGCCGCCGAACCGGATCGAGACGACATCGCCGGCGTCGTAGCGACCGCCCCGCATGTCTATTCCGCCGCCACGCGTTCGGTGGCGCCATCATCCTCGCTGTCGAAGACAAGAATGTCGCCCGGCTGGCAGCCGAGTTCCCGGCAGAGCGCCTCCAGCGTGGAGAAGCGGATGGCTTTCGCCTTGCCGGTCTTGAGGATGGAGAGGTTGGCGAGGGTCACGCCGACACGTTCCGACAGTTCCGTTAGGGACATGCGGCGGTCTAGCAGGACACGGTCGAGGGTCACGCGAATGGACATGGCTACCCTCCTATATGGTCATTTTTTCTTCATCGCGAAGGCGTGTGCCTTCCCGGAAGACCTGACTGAGAATGAAAAGGGCGGCGACGGACGCCCAGGCGATAAGGTCCACGGAAAATTCAAGCGATGTACCGGTCACCATCAATCCCACAAAGAGGGCGATCAAGTAACGCATCAATTGTGTAACCGCGATCGCAATCGCGATGCGGGTGAGGCGAACGGCATTTTCGGGCACGAATGGGTCGCCCGCGGCCAGCGTTGCCAGAATCTTTCGCAGCTCGAGACTGACGAACACAACTGCACAGACCACGACCAGCACGCCGACGAGGCCGGCAGCGAGTTCAGGGACGGAGATATCGTGATCGTCGACCGTGATGGCACCGATGCTGATGGGAGAGCCTGAGAGCATCGAAACCAGTTCAATGCCGCCGGCGAGGAGAACGATGGCGCCGATGGCGGCCGTCATCCACATGACGACTGTGACGAGGACTGTCATGATCGCCGCCATGGAATTGCGCGTTTTGCCTGTCATGCCTTCTTCTCTTCATCCTTTCCGCTGGATGATCTATGCCGGATGGAGCGTTGCTTCCGTACATGCTCTTACCGAATAACGATATAGGTATTTGTGACGAAAGCAAGAATGGAACCAATTCAGAAGGGCGAAATATGACACATCGCACCCTGTCCTCCGGCAGGTTGATCGCTGCCACCCACAACAAGGGAAAAGTCAGGGAACTCAAGGACTTGTTCGAGCCTTTGGGGCTCGAAGTTGTCTCTGCAATCGACCTCGATCTGCCTGAGCCTGAAGAAACTGAAGGCAGTTTCACCGGCAATGCGCTGCTGAAAGCGCGCGCTGCGGCGGCCGAAACAGGTGCGCCCGCCCTGTCTGATGATTCCGGATTGTCGGTCACCTTGCTGGACGGAGCACCCGGTATCTACTCAGCCAGATGGGCAGGGGAGCCGCGCGATTTCGGCGTAGCCATGGCCCGGGTGGAGCAGGAACTGCAGGCGGCGGGCAATTCCGACCGGTCTGCGAAGTTCGTCTGCGCGCTCGCCGTGGCCTGGCCAGACGGGCATGAAGAAGTCTTCGAGGGCGAGGTGCATGGGCAGCTTGTCTGGCCGCCGAGAGGGGAGAAGGGCTTCGGCTACGACCCGGTTTTTGTCGCGGACGGAGAAACCATCACCTTCGGAGAAATGGATCCGGACCGGAAACATGCGATGAGCCACCGCGCCGATGCATTCCGCAAGCTGAAGGCAGCCCTGCTGCCGTGACAGACCAAGCCCTGCACCCTTTCGGTCCGCAATTCGGATTCGGTCTCTACGTTCATTGGCCCTATTGCACGCGCATCTGCCCGTATTGCGATTTCAACGTCTATGCCGCCAAGGACCGCGATCCATCCCTGCTGGTCGAGGCGATCTGCATCGACATCCGAGAACACCGCCAGCGCATGCCGGAGCATGGCGCGCTGGATTCCATCTATCTCGGCGGCGGGACGCCATCGCTGCTGGCGCCTGCGGATGTCGAGCGCATCCTGAAGGCGGCGGATGATGTGTTCGGCGTGAAGCCGGGCGCGGAAGTCACGCTGGAAGCGAACCCCAATGATGTCATGCGGGCAGACCTCGCCGGCCTTCGCAGCGCCGGGGTGAACCGGCTTTCCGTAGGCGTCCAGTCCTTGCGCGATTCTGCGCTGGCCTTCCTTGGGCGCGATCATGATGCAGATGGCGCGCGGGCAAGTGTCGCGAGAGCCATGCGCGTATTCCGGTCTGTCAGCGTTGACCTGATTTATGCCCGGCCGGGCCAGCAGGCAGACGACTGGCAAAGTGAACTGGAGGATGTGCTCGCCCTCGGCATGCCGCACCTGTCGCTCTATGAGCTGACCATCAAGGAAGGTACCGCCTTCGGGCTGGCGGTCGGACGTGGCCAGATCGAGCCCATGCCGGACGATGATCAGGCCGACATGTTCGAGTTGACGCAAGGCATTCTGGAAAAGGCGGGCCTGCCTGCCTATGAAGTCTCAAACCATGCGATGTCGCCGGACCACCAATCCGTACACAATCTGATTTACTGGCAGGGCGGGGACTGGATCGGCGCAGGGCCAGGCGCGCATGGCCGCGTGACGGTCGGCGGCCACCGCTATGCTTACGAGGCGCACCGCCGCCCCGAAGTCTACATGGCGAATGTGCAGGCGCTCGGCTCGGGCTGGGGCGATGCTGAGCGTCTTGATGCAAATGCGATCTCACAGGAACTGCTGGCAATGGGCTTGCGCCCGGCAAGCGGGATTGATGTCACCCGCGTCGAGGCTGTTTCAGGCAGGCCTGTGTCGCGTGAAAAGATCGCGGTGTTCGTTGAGCAGGGGTGGGTGACGTTCAATCAGGGGGTCCTGTCCCTTACGCCGTCTGGCCGATTGCTGGCTGACGCGCTGACGGCGCAATTGGTGTCCTGAATGCGTTGGGCGGCTAAGCGGAGGGGAGCCGGCCCATGATCTCCTCCCAGTGCCGGCGGCAGAGCGAGACATAGGTCGATTTGCCGATGGAGACCTGATCGCCTTCCGTAAGGGCTTTTCCATCCGGGTCCAGGCGCGCGACCATCGTGGCCTTGCGTCCGCATTTGCAGATCGTCCGGACCTCGCGTAGCGAATCGGCGATCGCAAGCATTGCCGCGGAACCCTCGAACAATTCGCCGCGGAAATCTGTGCGAAGGCCATAGGCCAGAACCGGTACGTCCAGATGGTCTGCCACTCGGGCGAGCTGCCAGACCTGATGCTTTGTCAGGAACTGGGCTTCATCGACGAAAACGGCGTCGATTCGATGTTCAGACTGCTTTTCCCTGATGAGGGAGAAAAGGTCGGTTTCGTTTGTGTACAGCGTTGCATCGGCACTGATGCCGATGCGGGACGATATGTGGCCGGAATTATTGCCCTTGTAGAGATCGGAGGTGAACAGGAGGACATCCATTCCCCGTTCACGATAATTGTACGCCGCCTGAAGCAGGATAGTTGATTTCCCTGCGTTCATGGCGGCGTAGGAGAAGTAGAACTTGGCCATGATGGGTGAAACGCCGCCGCCTATTCGAGGGCGAGCGCGACCCCGTCACGGCGCGGGTCTGCCCCGCCTTCCAGGCCATCCTCGCGCACGACGATGACGTGCAGGCCGGAATTCTCGCCCTGGCGCTCTTCGACATTGTAACCCGCCTCGCGCAGGGCTTCGGCCGCTTCCGGCCCGCCTTCGCGATCGACTTCCACGCCGACCACATCGCCGCGGGCGATGATGTTCGGCAGGTCGATGGATTCCTGAGCCGACTTGCCCCATTCGAGCACGCCGATCAGCGTTTTGGAGACGTAGGCGACGATCGAATTACCGCCCGGTGAACCCGTCACCATGAACAGGTCACCAGCAGGGTCAAAGACCAGCGTCGGAGACATGGACGAACGCGGGCGCTTGCTGCCGGCGACGGCGTTTGCAACCGGCTTGCCGCTTTTCGTGGGTTCGCGCGAGAAGTCGGTCAGCTGGTTGTTCAGCACAAAGCCGTGAACCATGACCGAGTTTCCGAAGGCCGCCTCGACGGTCGCCGTCATGGAAACGGCATTGCCATAGGTGTCGATGATCGAGAAATGCGTCGTGCCCGGACGATGATCGGTCGGGTCTTCCCCCCACATCTGGCGCATCGGGCCGCGGCCAAGGGCAATCCCCGGATCCCCCGGCGTTGCGTGCTCATCCGGCGCGAAGGCTTCGCCCGCCCGCACATCGAGATAGACCGGATCGATCAGTTCAGCGGCCGGAACCGGGACAAAGTCAGCGTCGGCGACGTAGTGGTCACGGTCTGCATAGCTGAGGCGCTGAGCATCGACGAAGGCTTTCAGCAAGTCTTCCTCAGTCGCTTCTTCGCCCGTCGGTTTGAGGCGATCATAAAGGCCGACGATCATGTTCTGCGTCACACCGCCAGAAGAGGGCGGCGGGGCCGAACAGATCTTGTAACCATCCGGCTCCACGCCGCAGAGGGCTGGACGAATGGCGACTTCGTAATTGGCCAGGTCTTCCACCGTCATCACGCCCGGCAGTGACGGGTCATTGGAAACGGCGTTGGCGATCGATTCGGCGATCTCTCCGGTATAGAAGGCGGCGGGGCCTTCGGTCGCGATCCGCTTCAGCGTTTCCGCATAGGCCGGGTTGGTCTTGATCGACCCTTCTGCCAATGGCACGCCTTCCGGATAGAAATAGGCTGAGGATTCCGGCAGGTCATCGAGCCGGACGAATTGCTGGAGGCGATCACTCGCCAGCGTGGCGGCAAGCTTACGTTCCACCACGAAGCCGTCTTCGGCGAGTTTGATGGCTGGCTGGAAGAGTTCGTCCCACTCCAGCTTGCCTGCAGCGTCATGAGCGGACTTGTAGAGGGCGACAGCGCCCGGCACGCCGACAGACCGGCCGGATTGCCAGGACGAGATGAAGTCCATCGCCTCGCCGTCTTTCATGAAGTAATCCGGCGTGGCGGCGGCTGGGGCGCGCTCGCGTCCGTCAAAAACCGTGATCTCGCCGCTGGCATGATCGTAATAGACCATGAACCCGCCACCGCCGATGCCGGAGCTTTCCGGCTCGACAAGGCCAAGTGCGGTGTGCACCGCGATGGCCGCATCGACCGCCGTGCCGCCTGCGCGCAGCATCTCCAGACCGGCTTCCACCGCTTCAGGATTGGCGGCCGCCACCATGGCGCCCTTGGTCCATTCGTTCGCGTCGGTCGCTTCCGGCACCATTTCCGCGGCCTGGCTGGCGGCCGCGTCCGCCGCGCTCTGGGCCGCTTCGGTTGCCGGAACCTCCTGCTGCTCACCCGGTGCCGCACAAGCTGACAATAGAAGGGCGGCGAGGAAGGGGGCGGCAAGGAGGGGGCGGGCGATCTTCATGGCAGTGTCCTTGGCTTGCGTGAGTCGCGCCGGACCTTAAGAGAGGGAATCCCAAAGGGAAAGACCGACAGGACATTGTAATGGCGACAACAGCCGGGAAATGGAATCTCATCACCGATGTGCCGGGGGTGCGCATTGGGCAGGCACAGGACGCCCGCGTGAATACGGGCGTGACGGTCATCCTGCCGGATACACCCGTGGTTGCCGCTTGCGCCGTCGCTGGAGGCGGGCCCGGCACGCGTGAAACAGACCTGTTGTCCGCCGGGGCCATGGTTGACCGGGTGGATGCGGTCTTCCTGTCCGGCGGCAGTGCGTTCGGGCTCGGCGCAGCAGATGGAGTGATGGCAGGCCTGAAGCAGGCGGGCCGCGGGTTCAGCCTCGTCGACCGGCCGGGCGTGCCGCCGACGCCGATTGTGCCCGGGGCCATCCTGTACGATCTGGCCAATGGTGGCGACAAGACATGGGACGAGATCGCCCCCTATGCGGCACTGGGTCTTGAAGCGTTCCGTTCGGCTGGCAAGGATTTCGAACTTGGCCGGGCAGGCGCCGGACATGGTGCGCGGGCTGGCCAGCACTCGGGCGGAACGGGATCGGCCAGCATCGTCGCCGCGGAAGGCATTACCGTCGGCGCCATCGCCTGTGTGAACAGTTTCGGGTCTGTCCTGATGCCGGGCACGGATGCCTATTGGGCCTGGCCGTATGAATTGGCAGGTGAGTTTGGCGGCGGCCGGCCACCGGCAGATTTCATCATGGATCCGGAAGATTGGGGGGCCGCCAAAGCCAATCCGGTGCTCGGCCAGAACACGACGATCGCCTGTATCGCGACCGACGCCGCGCTGACGCCTGCCCAGGCCCAGCGGGTTGCCCAGATGGCATTGTCGGGGTTTTCCCGTGCAATCAGGCCGGTTTTTGCCCCCTTCGACGGAGACGCGGTTTTTGTGCTATCAACCGCGAATGACACGCTGCCGGTTCCGGACCCGCTGACGGTGACGCGGATCGGGGAACTCGCTGCGTCAACACTGGCCCGCGCCATTACGCGTGGGGTGCATGAGGCGCGAAGGCAAACCGGCGCGGTGAGCTGAGGGGACCAAGCAGGGGAGGACGTTTCCGAATGAGAACATCCTGGAGAGGGGCCTGGAAGTGGGGGCCCGCCCTTGGTGCTGTAGCGCTCGCAACAGCCTGTGTCGTCGGCGGCCGCGAGGCCAATCCGGAAGACTGGCCGGGTGTTGTCTCGCTCCAGTCCCAACAGGGCCGGAGCATTTATCACGAATGCGGCGCCTCGATGATTTCTCCGGAATGGGCCCTGACGGCGGCGCATTGCGTGGAAACGGTACGGGTCGAGACGGAGACAGGAACGGAATCGGGCCGCGCCGTACAGTACCTGCCTGACGCAGACGGTGACCTGAAACGGTTCGGTCCGCTGCAAGTTGTCATTGGTGCCGGCACGCTTCTGGAAACGCCAAAAGATGCCGCATTTCCCGTCGACCGGATCGTTATCCATCCGGGCTATGAGTCCGGGTATGCCGAACGGGGCGACGATCTGGCGCTGATCCATATTGCCGGGCGTTGGGAGGGGCCGCTTTCCCGTCTGGACGGGCTTACGGGCCGCGCGCCGGACCCGGAAGGGGCACAAACCGAAGTTGTCGTTGCAGGATACGGCAACACTGAGGAGCAGGGCACCCAGGAAGAGGGCTTCAACCGCACCGGCCGCCATGTCAGCGCGCCGAGTCTCGGCCTGATGGAAGGGATTGTCCCGCCGGTCGACCCGCAGACCTGCAAACAGCAGATCGCCGCTCTCATAGACAAATACGGGCTGGATGAGGAATTTGCCGGCGTAAGCGTCGATCCGGCCTTTCAGATCTGCGCAGGCACTGGCGGCACGGACTCCTGCCAGGGCGACAGCGGCGGCCCGCTGGTTGCCCGCACATGGGAAGAGGGCCCGGTGCAGATCGGCGTGGTGAGCTGGGGACTTGGCTGCGCCCGTGCGGACAGCCCCGGCGTATATTCCCGGGTTTCTGCCTACGCAGACTGGATCTCAGCCGAGACAGGGATTGAACCCGATCTGGATACGCCTTCGTCCCATCGCCCCGAATACGACCGGCTTCCGGGTGAGCCGGGCGGCTCTGGCCGTATTGAGGAATAGGTTCGCCCGGCTCTGCTGCAGAAGGCCGGGAAAACAGGCTTGCATCCCTTGGGGGCTGACTGTATGTGTCCGCCTTCTTTGGAAGGCACCCGTAGCTCAGCTGGATAGAGCACCAGACTACGAATCTGGGGGTCGGGCGTTCGAATCGCTCCGGGTGCGCCATTTTTCTCTGAATCAGATGGGTTGAGCCGCTTGCAGATATGCAGGCGTTGGCAAGCCGGTGGCCTGTCCTTCACCAAAGGTAAATGGCCCGCGGCAAGCGCATGGTTGCGCGCTCGCCGCCAGCCTGAGTGCAATCAGCGCTTACGCGGCTGAGCTGACCTCAGCCTTGTTGCCCGGCGCGGTTTCAGATGCCGGCATGGCGGAAGACTGGTAGTCCCGGGCCTGTTGTTTCACGAGCCGGGTGCCGATGAAGTACAGGACCGGCATCAGCAGCTCGATCCCGATCTGCTGCACCTTGTAGCTGTGTCCGATGAAAGGGATGCTCCGGACGATCGGTTTGGCGACGCCGGCGCGGTAGCGCCAATCCCGCTTGTTCAGGTAGTTCTGGAAGTAGGGATCGTGCTCCAGCTTCCACTTCTTCTGAAGATGCTCGAGGCTCTGGCGTTGCCAGGCCGGTGACCAGCGCAACATGAAGAAGGCACGGTCCATCGGCTCGACAGAATATGTGTTGTTCGGCACGCAGAAGGACACAATGGAGGACGGTTCGAGCATGATCCGGCCGCCCTTGCTCCAGACATTCATGCTGAAATCGATATGGTCCTTCGAGCACGGCATGTTCTCGTCGAATTCGCCGAGCCATTCAAAAGCGTTGCGCCGTACGAGGAAGCAATGGACTTCGGTCACCTGGATTTCGGAGCGCTTCAGGTCGACATCCTTGATCTTGTCGCCCTGATGCTTGAGGTGACTGTCGGTCAGGCGGCGCTTTTCTTCCGGTCCATTGAAAAACGCATCCATGTCGTCGGCGAAGTTGCCACCGGCCTGGTGGATTTCCGTATGCAGCGGGAGGCCCTGACAGATCAGGGGCTGGACGACTTCGGCGCCGGTTTCTTCTGCGCATGCAACAGCGTTGCTCAGCCACCCCCTGGAGACGATCACGTCGTTTTCGCAATACGCAACATAGGGCGTCTTCGCGAGGCGTAGCCCGATATTGCGCGCCTGGCAGGGGGCCAGGAAGTGATCATAGCGCAGGTAACGGAAGCCGTTCTTTTCGCAGATGGCGCGGATCTCGTCGGCAACGGGTCTGGGGCTGCCGCCATCGACATAGATCAGTTCATAGGGCTGGGCCGTGACTTCAACGATTTCGTTCAGTGCCCGGACGGCCATGCTGAACCGGTCACGCGCGGTCATGACGATCGTGGCTTTGGCTTCAGTATTCAATTCTACAGTCATTCTAGGCTGCTTCCTTTGAAAGGCCGGCAAAGTCACCGGGAGTGGGGGACGAGGGCTCCAGGATGGAGTTGTAGACGCCGATCAGGTCGTCCGTGGTGCGCGACAGCGCATAGGTCGTTTCGACAACCTCACGCGCCTTCGCGAGCATTTGCGGCCAGCTGGCCTGCATGCCGAGGATGCGGTTGATGGCGTGTTCTAGGGCGTCGACATTACCTTCTTCGCAGAGCAGGCCGGTTTCGCCATCGATCACAAGTTCGGAGATGCCGCCATGACGGGTCCCGATGACCGGCCGCCCGATCGCCATCGCTTCCTTGAGCGTGTTGACCGGTCCGTCCTGGCTGCCTTTCGCGCACGTCATGGATGGCGCGATGAAGACATCACACTGGCGGATGAAGTCGGCAATTGCCGTGTGGCTCTGGGCGCCATGCAACGTCACCGCTTCATCCATACGGCAATCGCGGGCCAGCTGTTCCAGTTCCGCACGCATGGGGCCGTCGCCAACGATATCTACATGAATTCCGCGTCCGCTCGCCTGACTGTAACGTGCGAGCGCGGCCAGGGCGATGTGAAAGCCCTTCCGCTCGATCAGGCGCCCGACCATCAGGAACCGGATGTCACCGGATGACGCTTCGCTGACCGGCTGGAAGGGGAAGCTTTCCAGCCGCATGCCGGATCCAACCACACTGATACGGTCTTCGGGGCACCCGATGGCGATGGCGCGCTGGCGGAAGTAGTCGGAGTTGGAGATGAAGGCGGCGGCTTCCGGCCAGATATGGTCGTAAAGGTGTTCGCCATGAGCCGTGACGAGTTCCGAGATATCGTACCCACGGAAATTGACGACGAGCCGCCCGGAGAGGAAGCCTGCCCGGCGGTGCTTGATCACATGCTCCGCCAGGGGGGCGAACTGGCAGTGAATGATGTCGTAGTCGCCGTTCGCTGGCAGCTGGGCGGCCTGGTAAATAGCGGACAAGTCCATGAATGTGCGGCGGTAAATATTCGGCTGCAGCCGGAAAACGCTGCCCGCGCCATGCCGGGCGACCACATTCTTCAGGGTGCCGGGGAGTTTGCGCCAGCGTTCTGCGCGCGCGTCAGGCCAGCGAATATTCGTGGTGGAGTCTTCGAGATGCAGTGGCGCGACTTCCGGAACTGACAGGCCGGTTGCATCGACATTGCCAATACCGAAGATATCGACACTGTGTCCGGCCTGCACGAGGGCGGCCGCACTATTCGCGATGAAGGCTTCCGACATCATCGGGAACGCGTTTGTGAAGAACGCTATTTTCAATGCCGCCTCCTCTCGATTGGAACTGCATCATCTTCTGGTGGCGCCGGCTGCTGTTCTCGCCGTCTGGCATGCGGGTTGCAGGTTTTGAACCATATGACGGAGCCAATTTTGTGCCTATTCTCAAGCAAGACCGATGCCAGCCATAGGTAGCCTGAGACCGGGGAAACCTGATCGACCACAAGGAAGACGCATGTCCGCGCATTCGGTAACTGCACTGATCCCTACCTTTAACCGGGCTGAATTGCTGGTTGAGGCTCTGGACTCTATCCTGGCGCAGACGCGTAGACCTGATGAAATCATTGTCATCAATGATGGTTCGACAGATGACACGATCGCACGGCTGGAACCCTACCGAAAAGACATCGAAATTCTGAATCAGGACAATGCCGGAAAATCGGCGGCCCTCAACAAGGCCCTGAATGTCGCAAAAGGCAATCTCATCTGGGTGTTCGATGATGACGACATCGCCGAGCCGGACGCTCTTGCGACATTGCTTGGACTTCTGGAGGCCAACCCGGACGCAGACTTTGCCTATGGCCGGCATGACCGGTTCGAAGTCCGGCCGAACGGCCGCGTGAAGTGGCGGGATACAGGGTATTGGCGCAACAGTCCGCCGGACGATTTCCTGTTTGAATCTCTGCTCGACATGTTCGCCCACCAGCCGGGCATGCTGGTGCGCAAGTCTCTCTACCGGAAGGCGGGTCCGTTCGATGAATCCCTGATCCGGTCGCAGGACTATGACATGTTGTTGCGGCTTGCCCGCCAAGGGCGGCCTGCACCGACGGAGCGCATCCTGTTCCACCAGCGCCAACACGATCTTCCGCGCGGAACGGCAGACAATGTTGTTGATTCCGCTGAACGCGATGCGGTGTGGCAGCGATATGACCGGGAGATTTTCTACCAAATCTATCGTGCACTTCCGCTTGGCAAATACCTGCCGTCGAGCAGCTCCCTCGTTGAACCCGGCATGACCCGCCGGTCGCTGATCCGGCGCGGCATCGTCATGGCTCGCAAGAAGCTCTGGGAAGAGGCGGGGGCTGATTTCCATCGCGCCGCGCGCATTTCCGACAAGCCGCTGACACGTGAAGAGGCCGCGGACATGCGGAATACTTTCATGATGAAGTACGGCTTCGATGAGAGCCTGATGGACCCGGACGTGCGGAACCTGTTCTTTGAAATCAAACATGCCTCTCCCATGGGCGCGCAGATGGCCCGGGCGCTCGCCCGGGCGATGATCTGGCGGGTCCGCCTGGCCCTGCAGGAGGGTAAAATTGTACACGCATTCAGGCTTGCTTCACTGGTTGTCCGCTTGAATGTTCCCGGCAAACATGACCCCCGGGAGGTTCCGTCCTCCTTCGTCAGAAGGTAGGCCTTTTACGGCTCGGAGTTTTCCATGGCACCCAACCTGCTTCGAAAGGCTGGACAGGCGGTCGCGCTGAACGCGATCGCAAACTGGACCACGTTGATCGGATCGTTCCTGTCGATTGTCATTATCGCGCGTATCCTCACGCCGGAGGATTACGGCGTGTTCGTGATGGCGCTGATGGTGGTGATGCTGCCGGAAGTGATCGCGTCCGGGACGCTGGGAGATGCCCTGGTTCAGCGCAAGGAATTGCGCCCGGGCCATATCAACTCGGTCTTCCTGCAGTCCATGACGATCTCGATCGTGGCATGGGCGATCCTCATCCTCCTGTCGCCCTGGATCGCCAGGGTGTTCGGAGAACCCTCCGTCGCGCCAGTGCTGATCGTCACGGGTGTCATTCTGCCGGTCGGGGCCGTCATGTCGGTGCCCGCAGCCCTGCTGCAGAGGGATTTGCGGTACAAGGAAATCACCGTCATCGACATTCTTGGTACCGTGACGGCCGCAATTGTTGGTATCGCTCTGGCCTTGTTGTGGCGGAACGAATGGGCGCTGGTCGGGATGGAATTGTCCCGGCGCCTGGTCCGCGTGTGCGGGTTCCTCTTTTTCGCGAAATGGGTGCCGAAGACGGCCTCAACCTGGGCCGACTTCCGGGAACTGATCCGCTTCAATCTCGCCAACGGAACATCCAAGGTTCTGCAGACATTTGACCAGATGCTGCCGAAAGCCCTGATCGGTATGACGCTCGGGTCTCACGCCGTAGGCGTTTTCAACTTGCCTGAGCGGTTGTTCCAGCAGGCCAACCAGGCCCTGATCGCGCCCTTCGCGGCCGTGGCCATGCCGGTCGCATCCGCCATGCAGGATCACCGGGAATCGTTGCATCAGGCCATGGACAGCGCGATCCGCATGTCAGCGCTGCTGGCGTACCCGACCTTCATGGGGGCGTTCGTGATTGCGCCCTTCGCCATCCCGGTTGTGTTCGGCGAACAGTGGGCGCCGAGTGTGCCAATCTTCCAGATTTACATGGTCATCGGCTTGCGTGCGCCAATCACAGCCATCATCCTGGGGGTCTTCCGCGGAGTAGGGCGCCCGGACGTGGTCGCATGGATCACACTGACGTCGATCATCGCGACGTCTGTGCTTTTGGCTTTCACCTATCAGTATGGCCTGGTCGCCATCGCCTTCGCTCTCCTCGCCAAACAGGTCATCACCTTCGTGCTGAGCACCTGGCTCATCCAGCGTGTTGTGGGCTTCACGGTCATGCGCCAGCTGATGGCAGGCTCTTCGGCCTTTTTCGCATCGTGCATCATGGGCATCGTGGTCTGGCTGTTCATGGATTTCGTGCCCAATGGCGCACATCCGCTGCTGCATATCATCGCCACCATCGTGCTCGGGGCGGTGGTCTATCCGGTGGCGCTCTACTTCTTCATGCCGCGTCTTGGCCGGCACATCCTGCGCGCGGTACGCATTCTCCTCTCCGGCCAGCCGCGCGAGGCACTGAAGACTGTCCGCGGCGCCTTGGCAGAGCAGGGGATCTGACGTTCCGAGGGGCGGGAAAGAATGGCGCACCCAAGAGGATTTGAACCTCTGACCTCTGCCTTCGGAGGGCAGCGCTCTATCCAGCTGAGCTATGGGTGCCAAGCCGAGGCCGGTGAATAGGGCAAGCTGGCGCGCAGTGCAATGCCGCAGTGCGGCTGGCGGCGGGTACAGTTGCGGTGCTTCCCCGGCGGGCAGGGCCGGTCTAGGGTGCCGGCCAAGGGGTAGAAGAGGTTTTTCTCCATGAAGCGGACAGGTTGGGCGGCCACAGCGGCTGCGGCGATGATGCTGGCTCTGGCGGGCTGCGGCGACAGCGGCACCATCGAAAACAAGCCGGGGAGCCCGGGCCAATCGCCGGAGGCCGAGCAGGCTGCGCTGAAGGCCCGGCAGGAAGCCCTTTATGAAGAGGCCCTGGCGGCGGCTGAGGCGAGCCGCGGCGAGGGCGAGCCGGCGGTCTGGACACTGGCCGACGAGGACACGACCATCCGCATCATGGGCACCGTCCACTTCCTGCGCCCGGAACTCGACTGGCGCTCCGAGCAAATCGACACCGCGCTGGCTGAAGCCGGCACGCTGGTCTTCGAGGCTGACGTGTCGAGCCAGGAGGCGGCCAGCGAAATGATGGCCTTTGTCTCCAGCCATGCCCTCTTTACCGATGGCCGGCAGCTGACCAGCCTGCTGGACGAGGCCGAGACCGCGGAGCTGAAAGAGGCGCTCGACTATCTCGGTTTTCCTCTTGGCGCGATGGAGACCTTCCGGCCCTGGTATGCGGCGGTGAACCTGTCGGTCCTGCAGATGCAGAAAGATGGCTTCGACCCGGGCGCCGGCGTGGAGCAGGTCCTGGAACGCGAAGGCAAGGCGGCAGGCAAGGACTTCGCCTATCTCGAAACCATCGAGGAACAGCTTGGCCGGTTCGCGAACCTGCCGGACGATGAGCAGGTCGATTTCCTGATCTCCTCCGCCGAGTCGGTGGAGGAGGGGAGCGAGATGCTCGATGTTCTGGTGAATGAATGGGAGGACGGCGATGTTGCCGGTCTCGCCGCGCTGATGTCGAATCCGGAAATGATGGGATCGGAAGCGATCTATGATGCGCTCCTGAAAGAGCGTAACCAGGACTGGCTGCCGAAGATCGAAGCCATGCTGGACGAGCCCGGCACGGTACTGGTCGCGGTCGGCGCGGGCCACCTCGCCGGCAAGGACAGCGTGATCGAATTGCTGCGCGCCAGAGGCTATGAGGTGGAAGGCCCGTAACGCCCAGCACCTGCGGCGCCCGTGAGGGCGCTTGGCGGAAGGGTCAGGTTTTCAGGATCAGGCTGCGCGTCATGTGTCCGGCAGGGGCAGGTTTTCTGCATTCGCCCGTGCGCAGATAGGGGGCACCGGGAAGACCGGCGCGCTGCGGCCAGCGCGTTCCGGCGAAGTCTGAAACGGCGCATAGGCCGGCGCGGCCGCGCGCCCGTCACAGGCTGCGGCGAGGCGGTCAGATCTGTGCGGGGACGGCGCCAGCCATTCCCGTTCGGCTTTTTGCGACGGTATCCAGTCAATGCTTGTGAGGAAGACCCGTCCGTTCGGCGTCACGCTCCAATGATATTGCACACCCCGCCCATAGGCAGCCCGCACCGCTGCGCGGAGCAGCAGCACCTGGCACCAGATGAGCGGCCAGAAATACGCAAGATGCGGCGGAAAGCCTGCGGGTGGGTGAAAGAGTGACATGTGCGCGAATATACGTCAGGGCACAGAGGTGTCGGATGGATTTCTTTTCGCGGCAATGAGCGCGGCAGGTTCGGGACGGTAAAGGGGTGGATACGCGCTCGCCTGCATCCTTCGACGTCGAAGCATGACTGGCGGAGAACCAATTGCGTCTACGCCATGACCAGCCATGATCATTCCGGACTATAAGCGATCAGGCTGGACTGGAGCAGGCGATAAAGCTTCAGCCGCACGGTTGCCGACGTAAGACGATTTTTTTTTCGAATACATCATGAAAGGGCTGGCCGCAGACCACGTCACCTACGTAAGATTGAAGCTTGGCAGGCGTGGGGCGCGGGGATGCTGGCACTGGTAGAGTTGAGTTTGGTGTTTGCGGGGCTGTGTGGGGCCGTCGCAGGCATATACCGGTTCAACACCGTGGAGACGACGCGATTGCGTCATCACAACAACATCGTGAAATACGCCGATCTGGCCGCGCGTGTCCGGTGGGTCGACAAGGTTCATGATATCCTGTTCCGGATAGAGGGCCTGCTGGATCGGTTTTTCGGACAACCCAAACAGGACCGTGACCGGATTCTTAACTTCCTGACAATGCGAGCCTGGAAAGCCAACGCATCCGTCGTGACATTCTACATGTTGGTGTTGCCGATGGGCGGGGGCCTGGCGGCCCTTGTGGTGGATCCAGTCTACTCCCTGATTAAACACGGAACTCCGTCAAGTGACGATTGGCAGTTTGCCGGTTTTGGCGCCTTCGGGTTAGCTGCGTTGATCTGGTTCGTGGTCCGAAACGCCCGGCGGAATTCAAGGGGAGGCAAAGCTGCCAGGGACAAAAAAGGGCATTCCGCCTTGTGGGAGGCGCTGGCCATTATACCGGGACTCTTTTCCGTGGTCGTGATTTTTGGCACATTAGGTGTGATGTTTCCCGAAGGCAGCGGGTTCCACACGGTCCATCAATTGGTTGGTTTCTTCCTACTCCTGATTGTTTTGCTCTATTCGGGGCTTTGGGTCTTCCGTTGTATCTGGCGATACGGCGCCTACTCGCCGATTGTGCTTTCCATCTCCATGCTGCTGATCTTCCTGGCCGTACGTGCCCTGTTGCTCGGTGTTTGGTTCCTGGATGTAAGGACCAACCCACAGGCCGCAGGAGCGTTTGCGCAAGGGAACCTGACCGCATACATTTTTACTTTGCTTGCGGCGCTGCAGTGCGCGGGGGCCGTGCTGTATTTCAGCGCTCGAATTTGGCCGCAATTTCTGCGCGGTCGCTTTTTCACGAATCCAACCCGGAAGTTCCTGATCCTGACGGCAAGCGTGACGGTTTGCGTGTCGTTGATCGCCCTCATTTCCAACTTCTTGGTGGACGAGGTGATGTATGCGTCGATGATGTCATCGCTTCAGACGGATATTGCGGTCTCGCTGTTTCTGCTTCAGCTTTTCCTGTTCATCTTTTCCCCGATATTCGCGAACAGTGTTCCGGACATGCTGTCGGTCGGATTTACGCGATTTTGCATCGGGCGCGCGGCACGTTCTGACAGCAAGATAGAAATGCTCAAGATGCTGGCGCTGGATTTCCTGCTGGCGGTGGGGTGTGTTGTGATGAGTTTGGGGATTCTTCTGATTGGCGGTCTTGTGATTGTGCTGATTGGAGAAGCGGCATTGGCCGTGTTGGTTGCGGATCGCGCGGTCAACTGGGATGAAGCATCCAGTACTGAGGTGTTGTTGTATTTCGGGCAAATACTCGGAGCTTTCCTCTGGATATCGATCTCAGGCGTTGTCGAACTGGTTGGCGGCGTATTTCATCTAGAGATCTTGGGCGTGTTCTCAGCAGAGCCTGATGTGTTCTGGGACGAAAATATCCTCGGTGTCATGAGGGTGACGTCCTTTATTTTGCTGGGAATGGTGCTAACCAGTCTCATACCGACAGTGGTGAATGCTGCGATCATCACCTTCGTGATCTCGTCACATTTTATCGAAATCGGTGTGACACGCTCTGCTGCGAATGTGCACGGCTTGCTGCTGGAAAAGGACGCGTATGGGAAGCCGATCGGCATATGGCGGTCAACCTCCCTGATCGGAATCTTGGGCGGAAGTCTCTGCGCCTTGCTACTGTTTGTGTCGGAGTACGTGCTTTGATCTTGCTCTGTTTGGCAAGACAGCAGGCGGACTTTACAGCGCGGCGGGGCCCAGCAGGGCGAGGGCCTGGTCCATGAGGGCGTCGCTGGCGGTGCAGAGAACCTGTCCGCCGAGGCTGGCCGGGGCGCCGGTCCAGTCTGTCGCGTGGCCGCCCGCGCCGGTGATCACCGGGATCAGCGCCGCGACGTCCCAGGCCTGCAGGCCGGTTTCGGCCACAAGGTGGACCGTGCCGCCCGCAAGCCGCGCATAGGCATAGGCATCAAGGCCGTAGCGGGCGAGGCGCGCGGCGCCGCGCAATTCCGTCCAGGCCTGTTGCTCCGGGCCGGTCAGGATGAAGGGATCGGTCGTCGAGATCACGGCTTCGGACAGGGATGGGATGTCTGTCACGTTCAGCGGGCTGCGTCCGCCGGGCGTCTGCAGTGCGGCGCCGCCCGGCCAGCCGGCATAGCGTTCGCCCAGCACCGGCTGGTCGATCACGCCGATGACCGGAAAGCCCAGCGGGTCGACAAGCGAGATCAGCGTGGTCCAGACGGGCAGGCCGGCGACGAAGGCGCGCGTGCCGTCGACCGGGTCGAGCACCCAGCGCCAGCCGGAAGAGGAGGGGGATTCGCCAAACTCTTCCCCGGTAATGCCGTGATGCGGGCGCTCGCGGGCAATGATGTCGCGCATCGCCTTTTCGGCGGCGCGGTCGGCTTCGGTGACCGGGTCGTAGGACTGACCGGCAGCGGCCTTGTTTTCGACATTGCTCAGCGCACGAAAATGCGGCCGGATCGCTGACCAGGCCGCATCTGCAAGACGGTTCGCGAGCGCGAGATCTTCGTCGAGATTGAAATCAGGGCTCATGCAGGCCAGCTAGGCCTCAAGCAGCCCGGCGGGTCAAGCATGGAAAGCTCAAGCCGGATCAGGCTGCGCCGTGACCGGATGTGTCGCCTTCAAGGGCCTTGGCCAGTTCCAGCAGACGGCGGCGCGGACGCTCGTCGAGGCGGTAATAGGCGCGGACAAGTTCCAGCGTTTCCTTCTGGCTGAGGATATCGCTTTCGAGGCGCTCGGCATCGTTGGCGGCATCCGGCGCGCCGCTGGCGGGCATGCCGTCAAAGAAATACTGGACCGACACGTTCATCGCCTTGGCCAGTTCAAAGAGGCGCGAGGCGGTGATGCGGTTGGCGCCACATTCATACTTCTGGATCTGCTGGAAACGCACGCCCACCTGAGAGGCGAGGTCTTGCTGGGTCATGCCCAGCAGGCGGCGGCGGCGGCGAAGGCGTTTGCCGACGTGCAGGTCTGTTTCATCAGCCATGTAATTTACTCCGGGCGGTCTCTGCTTGGGACAGGGAGTGTCCCGTTTCGGTGTTTGCGGCAGACTACTCGCAAACGGCGTGCCGGGAGGCATGACTGCCCAATTACCGGGCAGTTTTGTGAAACTTCATACCTGCGTCAGCCTGTCCCTTGCCCGTTTGTGCATCGCAGCATAAATCTGGTCCTGCACTTCGGTGCAGACGCCTCTGGCGTTTCCTCCCTTTGACTTCAAGGCCGCGCTTCACAGCGCGGCCCTTTTTTTGGTCGAAGTGTCAGATCCACTGTATTTATTGGGAAAAACTCCGCTTTTACCGGCGATTTTCCGGGATTTGGTCCATCGGTATGGCTCCCGCGGTCCCGTCGCCGTGCCGTCCGTTGCGTTAACCATGAAAACCGCCGCGGTCCCCGATTTCCATTCAGGCCGCGCAAAGCTGCCATGCCGGGTTGCATGGGGGCTTTTTCGCAAAAAGGGGAGGAGGTGAAAAATTACACCTTTGGGAGGACCAGCGCCGTATCCAGCAAATTGGAGATAACTGTCTCGATTGCGTCGGTCAGGTCTTCGAACCGGTCCAGGCGCTCGACATTGTGCTCATCCATATAAAGACCGCGATTGATCTCGATCTGCAGGGCATGGACACCGCGCCGGGGCTTGCCATAGCGCCGTGTCGTGTACCCGCCGGCATAGGGCGCGTTGCGGGCAACGCTGAAGCCAAGTTCGCGGAAGGCCCGCTCCGCCCGGCTGGTCAGTCGGGGGTCGCAGGCCGCGCCGAACCGGTCGCCGAGGACAATGTCTGCCAGTGCGCGTCGGCCGGGCTGGACCGACGGCATGGAGTGGCAATCGATCAGCACGGCATGGCCATGCGCCTCGCGCAGCGCTGCCAGCTCGTCACCGAGACAGGCATGATAGGCGTCGTGGATATGGCGCAGGCGGGCCTCGCCTTCGTCCGGCGTCAGGCGGCGGCTGTAGATTTCGACCCCTCCGGCCGCGACACGGGGCAGGCAGCCGAGGCCGGCATCCACGCGCGCTGTCGGCATGCCGCAGGCACGGGGCGGGGGGCCATCGAACATGGAGGCGTCCAGTTCCCGCGGGTCGCGGTTGAGGTCGGCGACCGAGCGGCCATAGCGGGCGGCCAGCAGGGCGGCCCCGGCGGCGGGCGCGGCGGCGAACAATTCCTCGACAAAGGCATCTTCAGTGCGGCGCAGATCCATCACCGGAACGCACAGGGCCTCCAGCATGCTGCCCGGATAGAGCGAGCCGGAATGCGGGGAGGCGAACAGGAAGGGCGTTGCCTGACCGGTTGGCCGTGTCAGCGTGTAGGGCGCCTCGAAACCCTCCGCCCCGGCAGGGCCGGACATGACAGGCAAAGGGGCAAGGGGCGGGGTCGGACGCATCCTGCCTATCGTTTGCCTGTTCGTGGCAAGGTCAAGCCCTCAGCGGCGGCCAGGGCGCGGGTAAGGTAAAAAAGTCTGATCAATTTCCCGGTTATTCACCGCTGATTTACCCGGATCACTGTTTATGCTTAGGCTTATCGGACGGATGAAGGGGGCCCCAGGTGACAAAGATCCTGCTGGCTGAAGATGATGATTCCATGCGCGCCTTCCTGGCCGCGGCGCTGCGCCGTGCGAGCCATGAGGTGCAGGACTATGCCGACGGCGAAACGGCGCTGGCCGCGCTGGAGCGCGAAGTGTTCGACCTTCTGCTGACCGACATCGTGATGCCGGGCCTCGACGGGATCGAACTGGCCCGCCGCGGCGCCGAACTCGACCCGGCCATGAAGATCGTCTTCATCACCGGCTTTGCCGCTGTGGCGCTGTCGTCCGGCTCGCCGACGCCGGCCGGTGCAAAAGTGCTGTCCAAGCCCTTCCATCTCCGCGAGATTGTTGAGGAAGTCGACAAGGTGATGGCCGCCTGAGGCGAGGCCCATCCGGGAACCGACCCTGAAAACGGCTTGGCCCGGTCTTGAAACCGGGCATTTTCATACCCATCGTTACAATATTGGAGCCGCCGATATTGGTGACGCATGGAGGAAATGCCCCATGGCCGAGAAGACATCCCCATCCCGCCGCGGACGCCCCCGCAGTTTCGATGCGCATGAAGTGCTGCAGCAGGTCCAGGAGGCCTTCTGGAAGGGCGGCTTCGAAGGCACATCCATCGGTGACCTGACCGGCGCGACCGGCCTTAACCGGCCGAGCCTCTATGGCGCGTTCGGCGACAAGCACGCGCTCTATCTCCAGGCGCTGCAGCAATATCGCGAGGCGATGCATGCGGCCGGCCGGCAGATCCTGGAGGATGGGCCAACCCTGCGCACGGCGCTGGAAGATCTCTACCGGGCCGCCATCCGCATCTACACCGATGACGAGGAAGCGCGCGGCTGTTTCGTCTCCAGCACGGCGCCGCCCGAAGCGGTGCGCGACACCTCCATTCGCCGCGAACTTGCCGCCACCAATGACGAGCTGGACGGGATGTTCGAGGCACGTATCGCAAGGGCCCAGTCGGAAGGGGAGGCCTGCACCGGCCTGCCGCCGGACGAGGCCGCGCGCATCGCCTCGGCCGTGCTGCATTCGCTGTCCGTCCGCGCCCGCGCTGGGGCCTCGAAGCGGGCGCTGCACGCGCTGGCGCAAAGCGCGGTGGACCTGTTGGCGAAGGCGCCGGAATCGGGAAGCGAATCCCTGAGCGAATCGGGCAGCAGCGAAGCTGGCTGAAGACGCTTGACGCAGGCGCGCCGATTGTCCATTACCCACGCTTCCTGACGGGCCCCGACATTCTTGAACGGGCTGCGGACGGGCGGTTAGCTCAGTGGTAGAGCACTACGTTGACATCGTAGGGGTCACAAGTTCGAACCTTGTACCGCCCACCATTCCTTCCAGGTTTTCAGCGATTGATTGCCCTCAACCACGATACGTTGGAGAACAATCGCGATGTCCGATACGTTTTTGACGATCGCTTACGCCATCGCGGCCGGGTCCATTGGTTTCGCGCTTGCCATGGCGTTGACCAAACAAGGTCAGCGTGGCGATCGCGTCCTGTTCTTCTGCATACTCCTGATCGCGCTGCTCGCGCATGTGCTCGGTCAGCTGCTCGTCGTTTCGGACGCCTTCCGGTTCGCGCCGCACCTCGTCGGGTTTGACCTTTCGCTCCGCATGGCGCTCGGCCCGGCGGTCTTCTTCTATACCCGCGCCCTGATCTCTCCGGAAAAGCCGGGCTTCGGCGGCCTTGACTGGACATCGTTTCTCGGTCCTGCGCTCGTCATTCTGGTGAGCCTGCCTTTCGCAGGGTTGAGCGCCGCGGAAAAACTCGCGCTGGTCGACCCGGCGACCCGAAACCCCGGCCATTATCGCATTGCCGTCTTCACCTGCACGGCGTCCCTTTTCATTTTCCTGGCCTTTACCGCCATTTACCTGGTCTCCGCCCTGAGGCTGCAGGTGCGGCACAGGCGGCAGATGATGGAGCAGTTTGCGAATATCGAACGCCAATCCCTGGACTGGCTCCGCAGCATTCTGCTCGTCTTCGCCGGTGCGTGGATGTTTTTCGCGATCAAGCAGGCGCTCTGGCTGACCGGAACATCGATACCGGCTTTCAATATTCTGCTGGCCTTCACCGAAGCATTTGCAATTGCGGCGTTTGCCTATCTCGGCTTGCACCAGCCAGACCTGCCATTTGATCAGGTGTCCGGGGCCGGCGCTCCGGCCCGGCGTCCCATCCTTTCTGAACAGCGGCTGGCCAGAACCGCCGCCAAACTCGTGGACGCCCTGAACACTGACAAGCTCTATGCCGATCACAGCCTGTCGCTTCGGATGCTCTCTGATCTCACCGGCGTCACCAAGAACCACATCTCCGAGACGCTCTCCCAGCATCTGGGCGTCAATTTCTTCGACTTTGTGAACAGCCATCGGACGGCCGAGGCGAAACGGCTGCTGGCCGAGACCGATCTCAGCATTCTCGAGATTGGCCTGGAAGTCGGGTTCAACTCCCGGTCAACCTTCAACGCCGCGTTCAAGAAGCATGTCGGCTCTACCCCGAGCATATACCGCGCAAATGCACGCAGCGCACCGGCGCACGATGCGGCAAACCCGGAAAAACTGACCGCAGCGACGTCCGAATAGCCCCATCCGGACGACAGGCAGCCTGATCACCCCCACTCTCGGGGCGCCGGTGCCTGGCTCCGGCTCGTATCACTGCTTATTCGTCGAGGGCGCTCACGTCATGTCTGCAACAGACCATTCCGAAAACTCCATCCGCCTCATGGCCCGGCTGGCCGGATTATCCTATGTCATCTACAGCGCAACGGGGCTCTACATCACGTTCGGGCCCATCCCTTCGTTCAGGGCGCTCATGGACGACAATGGTTCGTCGCAAACGCTCGCTTTCCTGTTCCGGACAGGATTTCTTGCCGAGACCGTGCTCTACATCTTTGTCTGTATCTCCGCGGCGGCGATGTATCTTGTGCTGAGATCGGTCAGCCAGAGCGGCGCGCTTGTGGCCGCGTTCTGCCGATTGGTCGAAGGCGCCCTCGGCGTCACATTCATCGTCTTCAAATATGCGGCTTTCACAGCGGTCGTGAATCCGGACCTGACGCCCGGCTTTTCCGGTGAGGAACGCGCCTCCCTGGTGATGCTCCTGCGCGATGTCTACGGTTCAGCGATCTATTTCCTGCTGATCCCGATGGCGGTTGGCGGGATCCTCTTTTTCTCCCTGTTCTTCCGCTCACGCTACATTCCGCGGTGGCTCGCCGGCTGGGGCATTCTCACCTATCTGGTGATCGGCACAGTGTCCGCCCTGATCGTGCTGTTCCCGGCCCTGAAAAACCAGGTCATGCTGTTCTTCCTGCCGGGGGCGCTGTTCGAATGGGTCGCCGCGCTTTGGCTGCTCTTTGCGGGCATCAATACGCAAAGAGGGGTGGGGAAGCCTTCCGCCGCCCACTAGTACGCCGCGGACCGGCGAGCGTACCGGCTTCGACAAAATCACTGCGCCCGCGTTCAATCCTGCTCGTCGGGCGCAGTCCTTGTATTGTTCGGGTCGCCGTCCCGAAACCGCATGATGCTGGCCAAATGTTGGGCAAGAGGCGGTGAGGCGCTCTGCTTTGGCGCGGCAGGCCTACGCAATCGGCGCATAAAAGGGTGCGATTGGTCCGTCACGATTTTAAATGATAAGTAGAGAGCGCCGGGTTCATGTTGAGTTCATGCCTGAGGGGGGCATAGTGTGGCCAGCATTGGGGGAGGGGTGTTTGATGAAGCTGTTGCATGTGCTGGTCGGAGTTTGTTGTCTCCTCGCTGCCGGTTGCCGCTTGTCCCTGCCTAACGACCCGTTTGTTGAGTCTGCACTCTACAAGCCGTCGCGCGAGAATGCGGCGCTCTGGCTGTCCGAATTGTCGGACCGGGAAGACGAGATACACAAAATATTCGATAACCTGACCATTGCAGAGAATGGATGGTACAAGGTCTATGACCCTTCCGACGGCAAGACGCGGTTTTTCAAGTTTGTGAGAGAGAGCGACGGCACGCCGCCATTGCTCGTGGAGCACAATGGGCAAGACGGGTACTCGGTGAATGTCTATGCGTTCAAGAACTACCAAAACAGCGGCATGACCATTTGTAGCCAATGGCTTACATCAAAATCCTCTGCGGAGGACATTGCACAAGCGGCGGAAACGGCAGGCTTCAGCGTCAGAAACGATTCCTACTATTGGTTCGCCCGGTCATCGGTTTCCTTGGTGCAGGTCAGAAAATTCTTTCGGGAAATGGAATCCAGGGATGGTTGGAGTTGCATTTAAGGCCCGTGCTGAATCGCGCACTTATGGAATTGCCTCACTGAACTAAAGTATGGGTACGAACGAAACAGGCGGCAGTCTGGCAAATTGGAATATTGGGGGAAGGTCAATGCGCTCGAAATTTTATGTCCTGGCGATCGCGCTCTTGTTCATGGTGAGCGGGTGCAGGATGTATACCGGATTCACTCAGGTGATATCGGCAAAAAATGCGGCTCACCCATTTGGGCAAGGGTCATACTTCCTGCTGACAGCCGATGATGGGAGCCGCAGTTACTTGCGCAAAGTGGACGCGAGCACATACGCATATTCATCCGATCCGCGGAAGCTCAACACATCCATCCCCGTGCTGAAAAGTCAGGCCAATACGATTGGAAGTACCGGGTTCAGCCTGGTGCGGTACGCTCGGGTCAACAGTTCAGGTGTCCTGGGAAACTACCGGAAATATATCGTGGAGATGGCCTCTCCCTCCGGTCCGGAAAATTTTGATCCCGAAACCCTGTCTGAGGCGAAGCGGAACGGGTTTGATGGTGTCCATACATATATTTATTACCTCATTACCATCGATGATGCCGGGGTGGTCAGATGGTTGAGCGACGACGATGATGACAATGGCGGGAAGCAGGAACTGCCGGTCAAGTCGCTGACAGACGTAAGAAGTAGATACATCGCCGACATGCAACGAATGCTTCGGACTTATGGAAAAGTCGGATTAGAGCAACCGGGTACCTATAGCGCGATCACAAAGTCTGATTTTGAGCGTGAGGTCTCAGCTTACCAGCGCGAGGTGGACGCGAAAGCGGCGGAGAAGCGGCGCAAAGAGCAGCAGGAGAGGCAAGCGGAAGCGGCTCGGAAGCAAAAGGAAGAAGAGCAGCGAAATGCTGAAGCGAAACGGAAGATCGCCGAGGCCCGGGCGCGCGAGGCAGCAAAGAAAGCTTATGACAATCGTGACCGGGAGCCGACCGAAGCGGAAATGAAGGCCGCAATGGGCCGGACCGTAGCGGGATCGATCTTGCCGGTGAGCCACGTCCAGAAATTGGGCGGATGCCGGAAAATGGCGGACTATGACTATGTCTGCCGGTACCGCTATATCAGCGTCAACTGGGGCAATTTCTGGAAGGTGGGAGATACCTGGTACTTCCAGATTGTTGACTGACCTTCTGTTGGCTGCGGCGCAGGCCCGGCCTGCCGCGTGATCTCAGCCCAGGATATCGCCGTGCGCGCGCCGCTTTTGCGGACCGGCTGGCTTGCGCCGTCGTTCGAGATAGAAGGGCTGCCGTTCCATCACATGCCAGAAGCTGGCCATCAGGTGAGGGCGTTCGCGCATGGGACCTGTGTAGTGCACCGAGCACAGGCATCTGTCCTCGATCCAGGCGTGCCGGTGACAGGTGACTTCGAATGGCCCCCAGTCAACGCCTGCCAGGATGATGTCCCGCAGGGCGGCGGGGTTGCCGGTCCAGCGGCATTCGAACTCCGACCGTCTCGGGTCACCCCTGCAGGGGCGGGCAGGGCGGCGCACGAAAACGGGCCGGACCGGCAGGGTCTGAACATTGCCGTGTTCCAATTTCTGAACTCCTTCCGTATTTGTCTGTAAGCGGAAGGTGGACTCTTCAGGTCCATAAGTAAAATCGATTGAAGCTGGCGATTGGTTAGGTTTTTCCTTTCCTGGCGTTCACCGGAACATCCAGGAGATCGGCTGCGACGTCCCGGAACACCAGGCCCAGTTTCTGGATGTTCTGCTCCAGCGGAGACCCGGCCCGCCAGACCAGGCTGATCTGGCGGCGCGCCAGGGGATGATCGATCGGGCGCACGATCTGGTGGGGGTCCTTGCTGGCTTCCATGAGGGCGTAGAGGCTGGGAACAATGGCGATGCCAGCCCCCATGCCGGCCATCTGCCGGATCGCGTCCAGCGATGTCCCCTCATATTCCGTCGACACATGCGCGCCGGCCGCTTCCGCCAGTTTCTGCACCACCGTGCTCAGGCGGTGTCCATACCCCAGACTGAGCACTTCACGCCCCTTGAGGGCGGAAATCTTCAGCGGCCCATTTCCTCCGCCAATCGGGTCGTCCGATGCCGTACAGACATAGAGCTGTTCATCGAAGAGCTGCATGGATTCGGAATTGAGATGGTCTTCTGCCGTCGAGATGATCATGTCGAGGCGCCCGTCATTGAGCTTCTCGTCGAGATCGATCGTTCTTTCTTCCCGGACGCCGAGGCGGAGATCCGGGTAGAGCTGGTGCAGCTCGCGCACAGCGCTTGGCAGCAGGTAAGGGCCGATTGTCGGCAAGGTGCCAAGCCGGTAACGGCCTGCAAGACCGCCAGCAACCTGCCTTGCGACGGTTTTCAGGTCTTCCACCTGGGTCAACACAATCCGTGCACGGCGCACGACTTCCGTCCCGGCCGGGGTCAGTACGGCGCCCGTGCGGGCGCGTTCGATCAGCGTCACGCCCAGTTGGGCTTCTGCATCGGAAATCTGTTCCGACAGGCTCGGCTGGCTGACACCCAGCTGAAGTGCGGCATCGCGGAAACGGCCGGAATCGGCAACGGCAACAATGTATTGGAGCTGGCGAAGGGTCGGTCTCATCGTTCGGAAAAACCTATCACAAGAAAAGATACATTCGATTTGAGCTATCAAGCATATGGCGGCATATCTTGGCCATCGCAAGAGAAAAGGAGACAGATCAAATGTATCGACTGACCGACGACCTCTGGACGGGGAGCCATATTGGCCCGGCAAGTCCGGGCCGTGGCGGCCGGTTCATGGATGCCGCAGACAATCGTCCGAAAACGGACGGGAGCGGCAAGGATGCCGAGGAGACGCCGTTCCTGTATCGCCGCCGCAGGCGCCGTATGCGCCGGGCGGCCTGATCGCACGCCTGCCTCGCCGAAGGGAACGCTTCGGCCTTCTGGGCGGCTCGCGCGTCCGGCACCTGAAAATGGCCGGGACCTGCCCCTGACAGGATTTCTCCCCTGGCCATCGCGATCCCCCGGCAGCAAGTCCTGCCTGGCTGATACTCTCCAGCCCCCGCAGCCGCCGGGCAAGGGCGGCTGCCGGCGGGATCGATTGCCGTTTTATTCTGTACACCCTGTTTCGCTGCGCACGCTGCGCAGAAGGATTTTCCTATGACGAAAGTTGTTACCCGTATCCAGGACTTCCTCAGGCTCGAAAGCGCTGCCGGCCTCGTTCTGATGCTTGCGGCGGTGCTCGCCATTGCGGCAAGCAACACGATCCTCAGCCAGTGGTATGGGGGCGTCCTGTCGACGCCTGTTGCCATTCAGGTCGGTGCGCTCGAAATCGCCAAGCCCTTGCTGCTCTGGATCAATGACGGCCTGATGGCCGTGTTCTTCCTGCTGGTCGGATTGGAGATCAAGCGCGAGGTGCTGGAAGGGGAGCTGTCCTCCTTCGATAAGGCCGTGCTGCCTGCATTGGCGGCCATCGGCGGCATGGCCGGACCGGCCCTCGTTTATGTGGCGCTGAATCTGTCATCGCCCGAAACCCTTCGCGGATGGGCGATTCCCGCCGCTACCGACATCGCGTTTGCCCTCGGGATTCTCGCGCTGCTGGGGACCCGCGCGCCCGTTGCGCTGAAGATCTTCCTGCTGGCCATCGCCATCATCGACGATCTCGGTGCGATCCTCATCATTGCGCTGTTCTATACCGAGCAGCTGTCGCTTCAGGCGCTTGGCCTGGCGGGGGTGGGCTTTGCGGGCCTGGTCCTGATGAACCGGATGGGGGTGAAGCGTATCGCGCCCTATATTCTCGTCGGGTTGTTCATCTGGGTGTGCGTTCTGAAGTCGGGCGTGCATGCGACGCTGGCCGGCGTTCTGACCGCGCTCGCCATTCCGATCGCGCCGCGCAGGGAATCCGGCCAGTCGCCGCTGCACAAGCTGGAGCACGGCCTCCACCCATGGGTCGCCTACATGATTTTGCCGGTCTTCGCCTTCGCCAATGCGGGCGTGGATCTGCGCGGCATCGATCTGGAAGCCCTGACCGGGGCCGTCCCGCTCGGGATTGCGCTCGGCCTGTTTGCCGGCAAGCAGCTCGGTGTCTTCGGCCTGACTTATGTGGCGGTGAAATCCGGCATTGCGAAACTGCCGTCCGGTGTGAGCTGGGCGCAGGTCTACGGCGTGGCGTGCCTGACCGGTGTGGGGTTCACCATGAGCCTGTTCATCGGCAGTCTTGCCTTCAGCACCGCAGAGGCGCTCGACCAGGTGCGCCTTGGCGTCCTGATGGGGTCTGTCGCGTCCGGATTGCTCGGCTTTGCGATCCTGCGCCTGGCAAGCCAGCCAGCCCGGACACGCGAGCTGTCCCATATCCCGGCCAGCCTTGTTTAGCCTCAGAGGAATTTTGGCCTTGAACAGGTCCGGTTCCGTCACGTGCGGGGTCTGATTGGGGCATATTCCCGATGACTGCCATTCGATGACCTGGTCTTCCGGCATGTTCAGAACATGCCGGAAGGTTCTTTTGTGTGGGGGCGTTGAGCGACAATGCTGTGCACCATGGCCGCATGAGAAAGAAAACGCCCGAATCCAGGCAACAAAAAACCCTGCCGAAGCAGGGTTTGGTGCCAGAAGAGGCATCGAATAGCACCATTAGTGCACTATTTTTATTGAATTAAAAAAATCTCTAGCTATCGGATACCCCCAAAAATACCCCCAAACGACATTTCTTGTCGCTTAAACAGCGCCAATTCCCTCTTCAAATTGGTGGACGAAGGCCACTGCTTTCTCCGCGACGCGTTTCACTTTGCGGCGGCGTTCCAGGATGCGAGGTTTCTCGATCATAGCGGCAACAACGTCATCGGGGAGGGGTTCGCGACCCGTAAACTTGTATTCTTTGATGATTAGATCCATCGCGTCGCGTTCCAGGCCTTCTTCCGCGCAAAGACCGCCAATCGCCTTTTCCTTTTCGCTTGCCCAGTAGGTTGTGAAGGACTGTTCGACGGAATTTCCATTTTCGATGTTCGGCATGTAGTCGCGAATGAACTTTTCGATCAGTTCCCGTTTGCTCCGCAGCTGCGGTTCATTTCCTAGCAAGTTCAGTGCGGCGTCGCGCTTCTTTTCGCTCTCACTTGTATCGCCCTTCGCGGCGTCCTTATTGGCCTGGTTCAACAGGCTCAGAATATAGGCGACATTGATTTCATCGCGCTGGATCAACTCCAGCTCAAAGTCGATTTCGTCCACAATGGAAACCGCTTCGCCGTCTTCGCTCTTCTTCACCCGGTCGTAAATGTCCAGATATTTGCTTTTGTAGTCTTCAAACGCCTGTGGATCTAATTGCAGGTCAGCGGCGTCGTACTCGCTAAAGCCCGTCAGCACGTTGCGCAGGCGCATCACGGCGCGAAACGCTTTTACGAACCGCAACTGATCTTCTTCACTGATCAGGCCGTCCACACTGTCCACGCTTGGGGCAATTGCTAGCAACGCTTCTACTGCTGCGTTGAATTGATCCCGGTAGTGCTCATACGGCTCCAGCAGGATCGTCTCGACGGGGTTTTCGTCAGAGAACATGCGGATCGCTGTGTCGGTGGCTTCCTTCAAATTGCGGAAACAGACCACATTGCCTTGCGACTTGAGTTGTCCAAGCGTTCGATTGGTTCGGGAGAAGGCCTGTATCAAGCCATGATACTTCAGGTTCTTATCCACATAGATCGTGTTCAGGCGCTTCACGTCAAAGCCCGTGAGGAACATGTTTACGACAAGAAGAATGTCGATTCTGTCTTTTGGTTCGTCTGCCTTGTCGCGGGCCTTCATGCGTTTCGATAGGTTGCGGAAGTATGTGTAGAAGGCCTTGCCGTCTTTGACGCTCTGGTTCTCGCCAAACATTTCATTGTAGTCGGCGACACAAGCCGCTAAGCGGTCGCGCGTATGTTCGTTGCCTGTTCCTGAATCGGCGACGAAATCCACTTCCTCAATTTGTCCGTCTGCGTCCTTATCTGGTTCGTTGGCCTGGAACGTGAAGACCGTGGCAACCCGCAAATCGTGATCACCGGCTTCGCGCCGCCGCTTGAAGGCGTCGTAGTAGGTCAGCAAGCCGTCTACGCTGCCGACGCACATGATCGCGCTGAAGTGCTTTTTGTGCGTCTTGCGGTCGTGATTTCGGATAATCCAGTCAACCACCTGTTCAATACGTTCCGGGTTTTCGAAGAACTCTCGCGTATTAATGCCAGCCACTTCTTCGTCGCTCAGCGAGCCGTCCTTGCTGCGCAGTTTGCCCCAATACTCCACCGCAAAACGTAGTACGTTCTGATCGGCAATTGCGTTCGTGATGACGTATTTGTGCAGGCACTCGGTGAACAGGTCTTTCGTGGTGCGTTTGCCGTGTTCGTTCTTGCTGGCATTCTCCGCGAAGATCGGTGTGCCTGTGAAACCGAACATCTGCGCCGCTTCAAAGAACTCGGTGATCGCCTTGTGCGTTTTCCCGAACTGGCTGCGGTGGCATTCGTCGAAGATGAAGACAATCCGCTCCCGGCGAAGTTTGTCCAGCGTCTTGGCGTGATGTTCGCGGGTGATGGCCGTGTTCAGCTTCTGGATCGTGGTGACGATCAGGGGCGTGTCTCCCGCGAGTTGTTTCACTAGCGCAGCGGTATTGTCTGTGCCGTCAACGCTTCCCTCGGAAAAGGCGTTGAACTCCTTTGTTGTTTGATCATCCAGGTCGGTGCGGTCTACAACGAATACCACCTTGTCCACCTTGGGCAGGTTCATCAGGACTTGCGCTGCCTTGAAGCTGGTCAGCGTTTTACCCGATCCGGTTGTGTGCCAGATATAGCCGTGCTTTCGGCCCGCCTTCACGCGGTCAACAATCGCTTCCACGGCGTAGAACTGGTAGGGGCGCAGCACCATCAACAGCTTGTCGCTCTCGTGCAGCACGATGTATTTTGCGATCATCTTGGAGACGTGGCACTTTTCGAGGAACGCGTCGGCGAATGGCTCCAGCCCCGTGATCAGATTGTTCGCCGCGTCACTCCAATAGAAAGTCTGCTTGAAATTCTGGCGACGATTGTTCGCGTAGTATTTTGTGTTCACGCCGTTCGAGATGACGAAGATCTGCACATACTGGAAGAGGGCATTGTCGGCGCCGTAGGAATGACGGTGGTAGCGGTTCACCTGATTGAACGCTTCGGCTATTTCCAGCCCACGCCGCTTCAGTTCGATCTGCACCAGAGGCAGGCCATTGATCAGCAGCGTGACGTCGTAGCGGGTTTTGTACGCACCCTGTACGGTCACCTGATGCGTGACCTGGTATTCATTCTGACACCAGTGTTCGGTGTTCATAAAACGGAGATAGGCCGTGCTGCCATCGTCGCGGGTCAACTGCATCCGGTCGCGCAGCGATTTGGCTTTTTCGAATACGCTGCCCTTGGCGAGGTGGTTCAGAACTTTTTCGAACTCGCCATCGCTCAGCACTGTTCCACCCAGCACATCCGAATTGTGCTTTTCTAGCTGTCGCTTCAGGTTCGCTTCCAACTCGCCTGTATTGCGTATCGTCACGCGCTCATAGCCTAGCCCGCTCAACCGTTCGATCAGGGCTTCTTCCAGCTGCGCTTCGGATTGATAGTCGTTCATTATTCTTCTTCTATCAATTTGACGATCACACCGTCAGCATTTGTGTTCGGTTGATCAGCTTCGCGCCTTCGCTGCGCGTTCTGAAGTAAAATGCCGAACTGGTTCGAATAGTCTTGGTCCGTTTCGATTACTATTTTCGCAAATTCAAACGCATCATCAGCCAATGATACCGTGAAACCGAGGCCTGGCGCGGCGGCTGCAGGGCGTTCCAAGTTGGCTTTTGCGAGATAGTAAGGAAGAGCATAATACTGCGCCCAAGTGTCCCGGTCTGTTTTCAGATCAATCCGCTTTTCTTGATCGGGTGTCGGGTCTCGCCAGTGGTAGGCAAATTGTCCGTTTGTCGCCTCACGAAACAACAGGCCTCCGACATGGAGATCACAATACACTCCGTCTACAGATATTGCCATGTCTGCTTGAGTCTTCGCCGTGTCAGCAACACTTTCAAGAAATCCACGATTTCGACCTTTGGCCTCAAAGACATTCCAAAGACCGTTCGTCCCCAGTCCCAAAAGGTCAGGTGTAGATTTACCCGGCTTCATCTCGATTTCGTGGTTCTTTACCATCCAATCATAATGAATCAGCCATGAGACTCCTAACGCTCGGTCAGCACACAGCTTGGTGGCGATCATGCCAAGATAATAGTTGATCCCGCCCTTTTCGGTGGGGTCAAGCGCATCGAACAATGCTGAATTGTGCAATAGTGGAGGGTGTGAGAAATCGATGGAAGCTTTAACCATATTCCATCGGAACAGAGCTTCGTAGTGCGAGTACTGAGCATACTCTTTGACCGAAACCTTTTTGGGCTTGCCCGCTGTGAGTGCTGCCCAACATAACTTGGCCTTTGTGAATTGCACAAAGGATGGCTGTGATGGTGACCACGATGGGAAACCCTGATGTGTGAGCGGGAGACCAAACATCTCTAAACAAACATCTGTTGCAGCAGACCTTTTTTGAAGGCGTCAAGCTTTGTGATTTGGTTGCTCACAGCGGCGATCTTGGCATCCATAGCAGAGAGGGCGTTAGAGATTTTTTGTTGTTCTTCCGGAAGGGGCGCCGGGACTTTCAACTTGAAAAACTGACCCTTGTTGACGTTCAAAAGACCGTCCATCCTAGCCCCGCTTGAGATTAAGCGACGGAGTCCTCGGTCTAAATGGTGACTTTCGAACAGTTTCGCGTAGAAGCCGATGGAGGTTTCCTCCGTAATGCGCCGAAAGCTAATAAACACATTGGGGACGGCTATGACTTCATTTGTGTCGTTGGGATAGATGCAGCCGTATTTATAGCTTTTCGAGTTCCCTTTATTGTAAGAAAACTCACCAACACCTAGCGCGGTATATCGCTCATTCTGATCACCAGAGATGTCTTTGCCAAACTTTTCTTTTTGAGACACCCAGCCTTTGCCTGCAGAAATGCTGTAAGTCGGCAGGTCACTATCTCCTACCTTCTCGGTCACTTCTTCAAACACATCTCCCAACCGCTTCTCTTCCCAATCAGGATAACTGGAGCCGTCGTCGCGTTTGAAGCGGAGGGTTTGGGAGAACAGGGCTTGCATCAGGCCGCGCTTGAACCGTGTCAGCGCCGCCTCTTTTTCCCGTAGCGCCGCCAGCTTCCGATCCACCGCCCCCAGAAAATCTGCAATTTTCATTTGTTCGGCTAGGGAGGGAAGCTTGATCCGAAAGCCTTTAACCGTGCTCAGATTCAAACCAGACTTTGCTCCGGAATCGTTCAAGCGATTTAGCCGTTTGTTCGATTTGAACGCTGCCAAATATTGAGCAACGAAGTGAGGCGAGACCGTATCAGAACGGGGTCGGACTAATGCTGTATGTTGGTTGATATACGCTTCACCAATATCCTCTGGAATGAGTCCGATCTTTCCCAGTTCTGCCGTTATCGAGATTAGAATGTCATTCGGCTTTAGCGCCGTTCTCTCGCCTTCCGATCCAGACTTTGGCAGATCGACAAACTTGAGATCGTTCAGAAGCAAGTCAATTCCGGTCTTGGGAAGATTGGTCATGCGGACGAACAGTGCGCCTTGCTCTGAATAATACTGCGCCCAATCTCGTGAACCACTCGTCACCTTTTCAGAAATAGCCTCCAAGGTGTTTTCGGCCCAATCTTCTTTGAAGCTGGGAAATCTCAACATGGGTGTGCTTGTTGCTGCGCTCATAGGGGAGTCGCAATTCCAAGCTCTGCACAGAAGCTCGCAATTTTCGCATCCAAATCACCCATCTTCGCGTCGATCATGCGAAGCTCTTCGGCGACCTCTTTCAAGCAGATCGGCTCTTCGTCCTCAAACGTATCGACGTAACGCGGAATGTTCAGGTTGAAATCATTCTCGGAAATTTCAGCCAGGCTGGCGCGATGGCTGAGCTTGTCGGTTTCAGTGCGTTCGCGATAGGCGGTGACAATCCGGTCAATATCTTCGCCGCGCAGCATGTTCTGGGTTTTCACTTTGTCGAAGTGTGCGCTGGCGTCGATGAATAGCACATCGTTCGGCTCATCCCGGCATTTCTTGAACACCAGAATACAGGTCGGAATGCTGGTGCCGTAAAAAATGTTTGCAGGCAGACCGATTACCGCATCCAGCCAGTTCTGATCTTCAATCAGATAACGCCTGATCGCGCCTTCCGCGCCGCCGCGAAACAGTACACCATGGGGTAGGATCACCGCCATCGTGCCGTTTTCATCGAGGTGGTGGAGCATGTGCTGCACAAAAGCAAAGTCAGCTTTGGAGCTGGGCGCAAGGCGGCCGTATTGTGCGAAACGGTCATCCGTCTCGAACAGGGTGTTAGCGCTCCATTTCGCACTGAAGGGCGGATTTGCAACGATCGCTTCAAAAGTCATGCCTTCATGCTGTGGTCTCTCCAGCGTGTCTTCCTGTTGCAGGTCAAACCGGCTGTAATGCACATCGTGCAGCAACATGTTCATGCGGGCGAGGTTGAAAGTGGTGCGGTTCATTTCCTGGCCGTAGAAATTGGCCACGTCCTTCACTTCCCGCGCTACTCGCAGCAGCAGAGAGCCAGAACCACAGGTCGGATCATAAACAGATTTCAGGCGTTCCTTTCCCGTGGTGACAATCCGGGCCAATACGGTGGAGACTTCTTTCGGCGTATAAAACTCACCCGCCTTCTTGCCTGCGCCGCTGGCAAACTGGCCGATCAGGTATTCATAGGCGTCGCCCAGCACGTCGCTTTCAGAATTGGCCAGCTCAAAGTCGATCTTTTCCAGATGCACCAAAACCTTGGAGATCAGCTTGTTCTTGTCCGCTTCTGAGCGGCCAAGTTTGGAGTTGCCAAGATCCATGTCCTCAAACAGGCTGATGAAGTCTTCTTCGCTGTCAGTGCCCCGCGTCGATTGCTCGATATTGTTGAGCACGGCCACAAGGTCACCCAGAATGAACTCGCCATTCGCACCGCGCGCCGCGATGACGCTGAACAATTCGGATGGCTTCAGGAAATACCCCAGCTGGCGCACAGTATCGGCGCGGATCTCGTCCAGAATCGCCTGGCCGTCATCACTCGCTTCGTCGATTTGAAGGTAGCCGATTTTGTCCTGCTTCAGCAGGCCGTCGGCATAGAGCCGCATCTTCTCGGACAGGTACTTGAAGAAGATGAAGCCAAGGATGTAATCGCGGAACTCGTCCGCCGCCATTTTGCCCCGCAACTCGTTGGCTATGTTCCAAAGCTGTTGCTCAAGTTTCTTCTTTTGCTCTTCGGTCATGCGGCATTCCCTGTGATTCGCTTAGAGATAGCGAACCCCGGCCCGGCAAGCTATCCCGAACAGGGCTATCGGCGCGTTTGCCGTTTTAGCCAATCCAGCACTTCAGGCGGCACGTCTGGCGCGCTTGGTTCGGCGTCGCCTGCCAATCGCTCCATAATCTCGGATGTTCGGTGATCGGGGAGCTTGGCATAGCTGTTCATGCTCGTCGCAAGGTCTTCATGCCCCAGGTTCTGGCTCCAGGCCTTCAGGGCTTCCGGGTCCAGCTTCAGGCGAAAGGCGATTTGCATCAGTGTTTTGCGAAGGCTGTGTGGGTTTACGTAGGGCAGGCCCGCCGCTTCAAAGCGCTCGCGGAAGATGCGCCTGATCCCGGCGGCGTCGCTCCAATAGTCCCGCATCAGGCCAATCGGGGCGAACACGCCGTCGCCGTTCAAGCCGATCTCGGTTTTCGGGAACAATGGATCAGTGTCCGCGAACAACAGTTCTTCGCGCAGGAATTTCACCCACTCAACAACGATGGCTTCGGCGTCGCCGCCAACGGGGAAGAAGTAGGTGGTCATTGTCTTGGCGTTCTTGGTCTTCACGAGGCGCGCATCCTGAAACACTTCGCGGCGGCCTAAATTCACCTTGCCCAGGGGCAGGGAGGCAATCGCGGCGTCCCGCATGCCCGTCAGCAATGTGAAGGCGATCAGGGCGCGATCACGCTTCTGTATCGCTGTACCATGCGGCGCGGTCGCAATGACATGGTGCAGTTGTTCCACGCTTGGCACAGGCCGTTCGCGTCGCGCGGTGGCAATGCGTCGGTCATTGGCGGTCACGTTGAAATACTCGCAATCAGAATGACTGATACGGCTCTTGTACCCCTGCTGATCGGCCAGCCATTTGAAGAACGCTTTCACGGCCATCAGACGCGACCGGATCGTTGACTTGGCAAGTGGCTTGCCAGTCTTCGCATTGATCGCAGCCCTCAGGTCACGCTGAAACTTCTGTGGCTGTTCAATATGGAAGGCGGCGAAGTCCTTTCCGTTCGTCGATTTCTCGAATGCTGAAATGGCGGCGGCAACCTGATCAGCCGTGGCTGGCGTCATGCCTTTGGCGGTCTCCAGCCATTGCAGATATTTGCGCTTGATACGCTCATTCTTGGGGTGCGCTTTTTTCATCTTTCAAACTTCTTTGTGGCAGTGATCATTCACGCAGGGCTGAGTGGTCTCACTTAGGTGTTTGACGGGCTGCACACCTGACAGGCTGACAAGGGCGGATAATTGCGGAACCTGTTTCCAACTGATCCGCTTGTGCATGACGGTTGCACATGTCTCGCAAAGCATCCGAACCATCGCGCTTGCGCCCTGGGACTGGATCAATTCTGCTTCAGCAAGCGCGGCGGCTTTCGGTTCCCGGCATCGCATGCAGTAGCACTGATCAAGACGGCACTTGTGCTTCGGGCTACGCCGCCTTTTGACATAGGTGGATAGTTCCGCGCCTAAGATCAGCGTTGGCTTGCAATCGTCTATGACATGAAGGCCGCCGCGCCTGATCCATCGCCTGACGGTCACTTTGGCCACCCCCAGCGTGCGGGCTGCCTCGTCTACCGAATAGCTGCGGTGGATTCTGATCGCGCGCCAATTCGGCTTATGCGCCATTTTCGATCAGCTCGCGAATGTCTTCAACGCGCCAGACGGTGACGCGCTTGCCGAGTTTGAGCGGCTTCGGAAACCGCCCGTCCTTTACGCCTGCCCACCAGGTGGATTTGCTGACAGGGATCGGCCCAGCCGGGGCGAGTATCTGACTGATGCGCAGGAAGCCTGTCTCAGGCAATGCGGCTTGGTTTGACATGGTTCATCTCCATCGGTTTGGAGACGAAAACATCCGTCTGAGGCACGCCGGAGAATAGGAGGGGAGGTTTCAAAAAGGTTCGTGGATTTTCACGCCTAACCTAACCATCGAAAACGTGAAACCTCATGGAGGTTTCACGCGGCGCGCTCATAATACCTTGTTAAAAAGGGATTTCATTATCAAGGTCATTGTCAGGGGGGTCTGGCGTTTCAGCTTTCGGAGCGCCCCCTTTGGTGGCCCAATTGGCTATTGTGGCCAGCTGATCAATGACTGTTTCCCGTGGCTTTCCTTCATCATCCGTCAAACCATACTCCGCCGCGTGTAACCTCAACCATTTTGCGAGCCTCTGCTTTGCGGTTCCAGGCGCGGTTGATTCCTCGTCGTAGGATTCCCAAGCCTCCACTGCGGCAGCAAGTTTTGGAGCAAAACGTGGATGGCTCGTATCCTTTAGGCCGTGGTGTTGAGGATCGTCAGAGAAGAAATACCCTCTGGAAAACCCGCGCGATCTCAGCCAGCCAATGAGGCTTTCGACTTCAACAAAGGAACGATCCAGATCATATCTGGTTTCGTCGATTGAATAATTGCCATTGAAGTCGGTGTGTTCCGGGTGATTCAGCTGACCTTTCAACGACTTGTTCTTCAAGCCAGCCAATATTCCAGCCTTTACCGCTCTATACCCGTCCGGCTGTCTGGACTCGACATTGTTTTCAACTTCACCAGCAACGCCCTGCGGTTCCACACCCAGAACCAATAGCGAGGCCTCGATTACGCTCAACGTATCTGCCAGCCTCCACCACGGCGAAATATATTCTTCCCAGTCTGATGTCATGCCCTATCAGGCTGGATTAGAATCGCTGATGAGGAAAGGCCATTCTCGTGCTGATTGCATTTTTGATCTGCGACAAGCATCGCGGGAGCAATTCATCTATCGCTGTCGCTTAGGAAGATCAGGATCTCGTTCGCCCACCACTCCGCCATGCGAACGCGCTCTTCCCAATACGCCGCGCGATGATAGGCCCGGCGCACCTGATCGGCGCCTACATGGGAAAGCTCGGCCTCAATGGCATCTTCATTCCAAAGGCCGCTTTCATTCAGAAGGCTGGATGCGCTGGCGCGGAAGCCGTGGGAAGTGTGCTGGTCAGGTTCGAAGCCCATGCGTCGCAGGGCCTGATTCATCGTGTTCTCGCTGATCGGCTTGTCGCGCGCGATGGAGGACGGAAACACACGGTAGTTGCTACCGGTTTCGTGGCGCAGGTCGGCCAGGATCTGAACTGCAAGGGCGGGTAGGGGTTTGACGTGTTCCCGGCGCATCTTGGTCCGGCTGGCTGGAATGGTCCAAATCGCATTTTCAAGGTCAAATTCCTCCCAGAGGGCAAGGCGAAGCTCGCCGGGGCGGGTATACAGAAGGGCCATAAGTTTCAGGGCCGCGCGTGTCGAAGGCGAGCCACCTTCATACCCCCAGACGGCCCGCACGATGGCCGCGAAGTCTTCGCGGTTCGTCGCGGCGGCCATGTGGGAGACTTTCGGGGCAATCAGCGCGCCGCGAAGGGCATATGTCGGATCGGTGTCCGCACGCGCCGTGGCGACGGCGTACCGGAAAACCTGACCAATTGTAGACCGCAGGCGCTTGGCGCTCTCATAGTTCCCTAGTGCTTCAACCTTTTTTAGCGTCGCTAGAATCTTCGCAGGCGAAACGTCACGGATCGGCAAATCGCCAAAATCCTGATTGGCTTTGTCTAGGAGCCATTGCTTCTTTTGAAGGGTTGTTTCCGCCTTGCCCTCCTTGCGCAGTTTTTCCACCAGCTCGGCGGCGATAAGGGAAAACGTGTGCTCATTGCGCGCGGCGGCTGCATCCTTGTCGGCCAGCGCCTTGGCCATCGGGTCAATTCCTTCGGCCAAGAGGCTCTTGGCTTCCTGCCGTCTTTCTCGCGCACGGGCGAGGCTCGTTTCGGGGTATGCGCCAAAGGAAAGAAGCTTCTCGCGCCCGTCAAAGCGATACTTCATCCGCCATAGCTTGGACCCTTTGGCCGTCACCAGAAGGAACATGCCGCCGCCATCCGCCACCTTGTAGGATTTGGTGTCAGGTTTCAGCTGTCGGATGCGGGTATCTGTTAGTGCCAAGGCGCGGCCCTTTGGGGGTATTCAGCAGGCAGAATGGCCCTTCCATCCCACCAATACCCCTGAATCTACCCCCAAATACCCCGGATGCAAGCGCACCTCCCCGGACACTACCGGACAGAAATTTGGCCCGGATGGCCACTTTATCTATATTTTTCAGTGATTTTCGGACAATAAAAAACCCTGCCGAAGCAGGGTTTGGTGCCCAGAAGAGGACTCGAACCTCCACGCCTTGCGGCACACGGACCTGAACCGTGCGCGTCTACCAATTCCGCCATCTGGGCACAGGATTGGAAGGCGCGGATGTATAAGCCCAAGGCGCTGTCGTCAACGGGGAATCCCAGCCTTCTTCAGCATTGTTTCCGGACCAGGGGCTAACCGCAGGCGCGGGCGACTGCCAGCCTGCCGTCTCACTCTATTATATGGAGGTGCCCAGCCGGGGTGAGGTGGCGATGCAGCACCTGTTCGGCGTGTTGGCGGTGTTCGGGGGTCATCCCGCCCAGGACGTGGCGGCAGAGGATGAGGTCGAAGCGGCCGGGCGCGTCTTCCGATGACAACAGGTTGTGAGCCTGGAATTGTACCTGCCGGGCGAGGACCGGCGAGACCTGCCACCTCTGTTCGGGTGCCTGCGTGAAATAGCGGACGAGATTGTGGGCAGACAAGCCGACCTGAACGTCGAAATGGCTGTACAGGCCCTTGTTCGCACGTATCAGGGCCGCTTCGGAAATGTCCGTCGCGATAAGGTCGATGCGCCGGAAGCGGTCACCGGGCAAATTGTTGTTGAGCATCATCAGCAGGGAGAAGGCTTCCTGGCCTGATCCGCAACCGGCGCACCAGATCCGGTACGGGCCTGGCGAAGTGCGCTCCAGCGCCGGGACAATGACCTGTTCGAACAGGGGTGTCAGTTCCAGGCGTTCGGAAACGAACCGGCTGCGCGGGTCGAGCAGGGCGGTCGCGACTTCCAGTTCGAGGTTCGAGCCGGGCCTGAAGTCCCCGATATAGCGGGCCAGTTCGTCGATTGTATCATGACCGGTGCGATAGGTGAGGCCGGTCAGGCGGCCGGCAAACAGAAGCGGCTTGTTCGCATGCAGAAACTGGCCTGTGTGCTTTTCGGCCAGTGCCTGAAGCACCGTAAAAGTTTCCTGCCGCATGGGCATCCCCGCCCGGTTCTGCAACCGGTTCCCTTGTGCGAGCACAGACCTCCGTGAAACATCCGGTACAGGTTTGTGCAGACGTCAGCGATTTGTCCTTGCAAGTATCGTCTGGCAAGCATCACCCGGTGCGTCCCACCGGCACCGGATGAAATTAACCATAAATCGATGTTAAGGCCGCCGCCATCCCCAATAAAGTGAAACGCCGGTTTGCGCGATCCGCCAGATTTGACTGGCGGTGTGCCAATTCTCTGTCACAATCAAAACGGGAAACATGTTGCCAGCGGGCGGGCGGGACTGTCCTGAATTCGTTCAGCAAGCGAATGATGGGAAATGGGCCCCTCCCAGGCGATTTACCTTGGCGAAGCCCTGCTTTCGGGCGAAAGTAGCCCTGTGGGTGCTTCATTTCAGGGCGCCTGGGTGGGGAAAATTGCGGCATAGCGCTTGCAGTCCCGGGGAAATGGAATTCGGCGCAGCGTTTACGACCTCTCTGCGCGAGACTGTTTAGTAGTGGAGAAAATGATGAAATCGGTTCTGGTATGCGGCGCTGGCGGGTTTATTGGCGGACATCTGGTCCGCCGTCTGAAGCGGGAGGGCTTCTGGGTGCGCGGCGTCGACCTGAAGATGCACGAATTTGCCGAAACCGAAGCAGACGATTTTGTGGTCGGCGACCTGCGCGACCAGTCATTGGTCCGCGAAGTGGTCGACCGGAAGTTCGACGAGATCTACCAGCTGGCCGCGGACATGGCGGCGCGGGCTATATCTTTACCGGCGACAATGATGCCGACGTGATGCACAACTCCGCCACGATCAACCTGAATGTTCTGGATGCGGCCTACAAGCGCAACTGCAAGCGCATCTTCTATTCCTCCTCCGCCTGCATGTACCCGGCCTACAATCAGGAAGACCCGGACAATCCGAACTGCCGCGAAGACAGCGCCTATCCGGCTGCACCCGACAGTGAGTATGGCTGGGAGAAGCTGTTCTCCGAACGCCTGTACCTGACCTATGCCCGCTGCCGCGGCATGGAATCCCGCGTGGCGCGCTACCACAACATCTTCGGCCCGCAGGGCACCTGGGATGGCGGCAAGGAGAAGGCCCCGGCCGCACTCTGCCGCAAGATCGCCAAGGCGAAGTCCGGCGACTCGATCGAGATCTGGGGCGATGGCGAGCAGACCCGTTCGTTTCTTTATGTGGATGAATGCCTGGAAGGCACGATCCGCCTGACCCGGTCTGACTTTGCCGGCCCGGTGAATGTCGGCTCCGAGGAAATGGTGACGATCAACCAGCTTGCCATGATGATTGCCGACGTGGCCGGCAAGAAGATCGAGCTGGAGCATATTCCGGGTCCGCTGGGTGTGCGCGGCCGCAATTCCGAGAACTCCCTGATCTCCGAGAAGCTTGGCTGGTCGCCGAGCCAGCCGCTGAAGACCGGCCTTGAAAAGACCTATGAGTGGATCGAGCGCCAGGTACACTCCAACGCCCGGGTCGCAGCCTGAGAGCAGTCCGGGGAAGGGCCTGCCTGACAGGGTGGGCCCAAGGGTTGCGTCAAAACCCGTCGCGCACGCCGGCTGGACGTTCTTCTCGTCCGGACCGGCGGCGGTGACGCAGCCGACACCCCCTTGGAAGCGGGGCGAACGCCAGAAATCGCCAAAATAACGGTTGCGCTTCGCTGCTGCCGGAGCGTTCCCGCGCCGTCGCCGTGGGGTGGACGGCTATATGTTCAGCAGCTGATGCCGCCGTCGACGAGAAGGGTCTGGCCAGTGACCATGGCAGAGGCATCGCTCAGGAAGAAGCGGACGGCGTTCAGGATATCGCCTTCGCTGGCGAGCCGGCCGAGCGGCGTGCGCCCGGTGATTTGCTTCAGCTGGGACGGCGAGAGTGTCGAAGACATTTCGGTCGCAACATAGCCGGGCGCAACGCTGTTGACCGTGATCTGGCGGCGGCCGAGTTCGCGGGCAAGGGCGCGGCTGAACCCGTCCATGCCAGCCTTGGAGGCGGAATAAGCCGAGAGGCCGTTATAACCGCGTGTGCCGATGATGGAGCTGATATTGATAATCCGTCCGCCCTGGTTTTCGCCGCGCTTGGCGAGCAGAATGCGGGAAGCGGCGCGGGCCACCTGGATCGCGCCGAGCAGGTTGATCTTGAGGATCTTCTCACTCTCGACATTCGGGAAAGAGGCCAGGATACCGGCCTGCGCGATGCCGGCATTGTTTACGAGGCCCCAGAGGCCATCCTCACCGGCCCATTCCACGGCAGCCGAGACGAACGCGTCGACCTGATCGGCCTCGCCGACTTCGCAGGCCATCCAGTAGAAGCGGTCGGCATAGTCGGGGCTTTCCAGCAAACGGTCGATATTGTCTGTTTTCTTGCGGCTGCAGGTCGACACACGATAGCCGTCTGCAAGGAGACCTTCGATCATTGCGGCGCCGAGGCCGCGGCTGCCGCCGGTCACGATGACATGTCTGAGCGCCATGAGAAGCTACCCTTTTTTGTTCGAGGCGGAGACGGCGATGGACTCCACGAAATTCAGGATGCGGGGCACCTGGTAACCGGCAAGCTGCTCCCGGCAAGCAGACAGGATCACCTTGCGGCTGGCTTTCTCTTCCTGCCCGGCTTCGAGCACGATATCGGCGGCCACCAGTGCGCCAGCGACGGGGTTTGGCACGCCATAGACGCGAGCTTCCACGACACCCGGTTGTTCAAGGATCAGCGCCTCGACGGGCAGGGGATAGACCTTGGAGCCGGCGACATTGATCGTACTGTCGTCGCGCCCGAGGATGCGCACGCGATCACCCTCGATGACGGCAAGGTCTGCGGTGGAAAGCCAGCCATCTTCCAGCAGGGGCTGGGCCTGTGCTGAGACATACCCTTTCATCATGTTCGGTGTGCGGATCTGCAGGAAACCGTCGATGATGCGAAGCTGAACGCCATTCGGCGGCGAGGTCAGCCATTCTGCGGGAAAGCCTTCGCGGCCGTCATGTACGGCATAGACAACGCCGGCTTCAGTCGAGGCGTAGGTATGGGTGATGCGCAGGTCCGGAAACGCCCGGCGAATCCGGTCGAGCGTTGCCTGGTCGGCCGCTTCTCCGCCGAGGGTGATCTGCTGCAGCGGAAGGTCCGAAGGGTCTGCCATCATAAGGAACGAGCGCCAGAAGGTCGGCGTCGCGCTGATGTGGGTCGCCCCCCATTTCCGGACAGCCTGGTAAAAGCCGCTCATGGTACGTTCGGCGGGCGTGATCAGGAGGCCGCCCCAGAGCGCTGCCGTCAGCGTCACCTGAAGGCCGGCAAAACCGGTCGGCTGGTAGGTGAGCAGCCAGCGGCCGCCATTTTCCGGACGCCTGCGATGGCCAGATTTCGCCCGCGCAATCAGGCCGGGAAGGGTGTGCGAGGCGATCTTCGGCATGCCGGTTGTGCCGGACGTCATCATGAAGATGCGGCCTTCGCCGGGCATCCGGTCGCCTGCTGGAAGGGCAATATCGCCGCTGGCCGGGAGATCCGTCAGGACATGCTGGACCTGTTGCTCCTGGCAGATGGCCTCGACCTGCTCGGCCGAGAGACTGGTATGGGCGATGAAGACATCGGCACGTGTGTCCGCGCCTGCGAGGATTGCCTGCACGATCAGGAAGGAATCGTCGCTGTGGACGAGGAAACGGGTGATGCCGTCTGCGGTGAGACGCCCGGCCAGGGCATCCGCGGCGGCGCGGATATCTCCGCGCGTGTGAAGCTGATCTCCCCGCGCAATTGCAGGTGTTTCATCATGGATGCTGAAGAGGAGATCGGTGGCAGACATCATTGCACATACAATTTGGCGAGTTCGCCGACGGTCTGGAATTCAATGAAGCCCTTGGAAAAGGGATCGAAACCAATCCGGCCTTCGAGGTCGGCGACCATGGTAGCAAGGTCGAGGGAGTCAATGCCCAGCTCGTCGCCAAGCACGGGCGTTTCGGCGGTGATTTCGGGCGCGTCGAGGCCCTTGTCGTCCAGAATTTCGGTGATGGTTGCGACGATTGTCTCAAGTACCTGTTCTTCAGTCATGGAAGGGATCTTTCGGAAGCTGCCGATGTGGCGGTTGGGAGGGTTAGAGCTCGATTGATATCTTCGGCCACCATTTGCGTACGCTCACCACGCGTGGTTGTCCGGAGATGGTACACATTGTCGAAGAAATAGGATTTATCGAACACGAAAGCTTCGGGCGGGCGCGGCGCATAGACGGCATCCGGTCCTGAGGTGAGAAGCCTGTGGGCTTCAGTGATCGGGTCCTTCTGGGTTTCGTAATATTCCCGCATCGTGGGGGTGTAGGACATGATCGTCGTGACGCCGCGTTCGTTCATCTCCTTCGCGAAATCCTTGATCAGGCGGATGAGATCCGTGTTCAGACCGTAAGTGGTTATCTCGCGGGAGGTTTCCAGCGGCGGGCCCCAGTCGATGCCGGTATGGCCGTTGAGGTCACCTTCGGTGTCGAAATGCCTGACGCTTTCAATCTGGTTCATGAGCGCGGCGCGCTCGTCGACATTCATCGGCAAGCCCAGCCGGTTGAAGGCCTGGTCAACGCTGTCGCGGATGATGCGAAGGGCCTTCGCCTGCGCGACAGACGGAAGGGCGGAGGCGGCAAGCGCGGCCTGTTTTGGTGTATAGTGAGCGAAGGCGGACGGCTTCGTCCGCAAGATGACGAAAAGATCAGTGGCCGATCCGTCGACCGACTTGCTGAAATTGTCCCATTCGAAGGCAATGACCACGACATCGCCGGACTTCAGATTACCCTTCACCTCGTTCAGCATGTAGCGGCTGCCGAAGTAGCCGTTCATGCCCATATTGACCGCAGGCAAGCCGGTCACCTGCTCAATCCGTTCACTCTCGAAACCATAGGCGAGATTGGATCCGCCGATCATCACGACCTTGGGACCGGTCAGGGATTCCAGTCGCTGGTGCTTCACCAGAACCGATTTGGCGTAATCATTCTCGTCGGGGATGAGGAGAACTATGGCGATCAGGGCAGCCAGCACCAGAACCGCAAGCGCCAGCAGCGCGAACAGGAGCTGGAGCGGCCCTTTCGTGGGGGCCGCGTCTGCGTGCGTGATTGTCTGATCGTCGATCTGTATCTCCATGATCAGAACCTGAAATAGATGAATTGCTGGTCGGCATTGTTGTATGCGCCCAGCACCACGACCGCGAGCGTTGCGGCATAGATCAGGCTGCCGCGCTGCCAGGAGGGCAGGGCCCGGTAGATGGCGCCGGATTTGGCGTGGTCCTTGTGCAGTTCCGGCGCCATCACAATGGCGATGCCAAGCAGCGCGAGAAGCAGTTCAGGCAATTGTCCCGCAGCAACCGCCCGGATTCCGGCGACGATATCGCCCCAGCCGGAGAAGAGCTGGCTCACCATGTAGCCTGCATCACCGAGCGTCTCGGCGCGAAAGAAAATGTAGGAGAAGCAGACCAGGAAGAAGGTGACCGAAATCTTCAGGTTGCGGTACAGCTTCTTGCGTTTGGTCAGGCCTGAATTCTTGGCGAACTTGTTCCAGCGCTTCTGCGCGAGCAGGGAGACCACGATGTAGGTGCCATGCAATGCTCCCCAGACAATGAAAGTCCAGTTGGCACCGTGCCAGACGCCGCTGACCACGAAGGTCAGCATCATGCCGAGCAGGATCAGATTGTACATCTTCAGGCCGGTGAAGCGGCTGCGGACAAAGGGGGTGTAGATATAGTCGTTGAGCCAGGCGGTCAGCGATATATGCCAGCGTTTCCAAAAGTCCTGAATGGAGACGGCGAAGTAGGGCCGGTTGAAGTTGGCCAGCAGCTTGATGCCGAAGACCATCGCCGCACCGAGGGCGATGTCCGTGTAGCCGCTGAAATCGCAATAAAGCTGGAAGGCATAGAGCCAGGTGGAGAAGACGATGGAGACGCCGCTGAAGTCATGCGGTGCATCATAGACCCTGTCGACGAAGGGGGCGATCCGGTCGGCGACAACGATCTTCTTGAATGCGCCCCACAGCATAAGCTGTAGTCCGGCTGAAGCCATCGCATAGTCGAAGCCGGGCAGGGACGCCCTCAGTTGCGGCAGCAGCGTGTTGCCGCGTTCGATCGGGCCGGCAATCATTTTCGGGAAGAAAAAGACGAACGTCCCGAAGACAAGCCAATCGCGTTCGGCTTTTTCTCCGCGGAACACGTCGATCAGGTACCCGATCATCAGGAAGGTGTAGAAGGAGATGCCGAGCGGCAGGATAATGCTCAGTACCGGGATATCATAAGCCGCGCCGAACCAGCCAAATATCTCGCGGAAAGTCTCGTTGAGGAACGAGGTGTATTTGAACATGACGAGATTGCCGACGAGCCCGACGAGCGCAAGCGTCAAAAAGCCTTTCTTGCGGGACTCATCCTCGCTCCGCTCGATTGCGATGGCGACCCGATAGGTCAGACCGGCGACAGCGATCAGGTGCATCAGCATGATGGGCGAGGTGTAGCCGTAAAAGAACAGGCTGGCCGCAAGCAGGAGTGGCAGACGCATTCTGGCTGGCACAACCATGTATAAGGTTGCGACAACAGAAAAGAAGATCAGGAATTCAATAGAATTGAAAAGCACAGCCCGAATTCTTTACCAAGAGCTACATCACCAGGACCCATTAATATGTGAATTTATACAAGAAGGTAGCGGGCAAGGATAGCGATTTTGTTGCGCATGCGTAATTAATGAAGGCCAATCTGTAACGGTTTATACTTGTTTCTCTCAAAGTATTCGCTCGTGAAGGGAAAACGCGCTCTGGTTGGGTGTAATTAGTTGAGTGGCAACATATTCGTATTCTAAACAACGCCGAACCCCCTGGTCCGGAGGAGTGGTCGGAGATGCGTTTGCCCGAGATTGCCAAGATAAACTGGCGTTCGCCGATCATTCAGTTGATCGCGTTCCTGTTCATCAACCAGTTCCTCATCGGCGCCATCGCCTTCGTTTCGACGCCTCCGGGGCCGAATGAGGCTGGCTGGAAGTACACGTACGACCTGATGCAGGTAAAGGGAGGGGCAGACTCCTGGAATGCCATGACGGCCGCCGTGAACCATCTGGAAGAAGAGCCAGACAAGCTGCTGTACAGCACGCTGGTCTTCGAAGAGGGGACGAAATTCCAGTATCCGCCACAGTCGCTGCCGCCCTACCGGGTCGTCTCGTTCGGCGTGCATCAGGTGACCGACAATACCAATCGGGGCTTTGCGGCAATCGGAGTGGCCTGCGTGCTCATCATCGCCGGCCTGACGGCAATCATACTCGCGCAAAGCGAGAATCGCCCGGTCGGACCTTTGTATCTGCTGGCGGGACTGTTTGCCGCCGTCACATTCTATCCGTTGATCCGCGGCGTAGCGCTTGGCCAGATCCAGACCTGGATCACGCTCGCGTTTACCGCCGCCCTGCTACTGGGGATGAATGGAAGGATGCGCCTGTCGGGCGTGTTTATCGGTTTTGCCTGCTTGCTGAAGCCGCATTACGGCCTTTTCGTTTTGTGGGGCGCGTTGCGGAAGGAATGGGGCTTTTCTGTCGCGATCCTGGCGGTTTGCGCGATTGCCTCTGTCGTCTCACTCATCCTTTACGGCTTCGCCCAGCATTTCGACTATCTCCACTTCCTCTCTTTCCTTTCGCGGCACGGCGAGCCCTATTTCCCCAATCAGTCCGTCAACGGCATCCTCAACCGGCTGTATGGTCTGGCTGAGCCGGATCTCTATCCGAATCTCACCTTCCTCGGTCATTCCTTCGCGCCCTTCAATCCGGTGGTGTATGGCGGCACAATGGTGTTTGCAGTCGCCTCGCTTGGCACAGCCCTCTGGGCGAGCCGCCGAGACCTGGCGCTCAGTTTCTGCATCATGATGCTGAGCATCACGGTTTCGTCTCCCGTTGCCTGGGAGCACCATTACGGGCTGGCCCTGCCTATCTTTGCGGTGGCCTTCGGTGCGCTGCGCGACCGCCCGTCAGCTCTGGCATGGCTGGCCGTCAGTTATGTGCTGGTGAGTCATGTCTGGCTGGTCACCAATCTTCTGGCGAATACACCCGTCAATATTGTCCAGTCCTACCTGTTCTTCGGCGCGATTATCCTGCTGGTACTTTTGCATCAGGCAGCGATCCGGAAAACCGTTCCAGGTTCGGACCCGTTTTATGACAAGGGGCTGTGGGAGCGTTTCACCCGCCGGGCACGGCCGGGAAATTCCGGAACGCAGTAGAGGGACAGCGCCCCGTTACGCACTCAGGTGGAGTTACCCGGGCGGCCGGGCTTCTCATGCGGTGAGAAGGTCACGTGCCGGTGGCCGATATAATTGACCACGGCTGCAACAGCGATACCGCCTGCATGGGCAAAGGCTTCGACAAAGTGCATCCAGGCGGCTGGCCAGGGCGGCAGTTCCCGCAGCGCAACTGCCACGATGACCGTCACAATGGCGCCGACAAGGTTCACCCCAATGAAGTCCACCGTCTGCCGCCAGACCGGCCGCGGGGAGGGGCCGAATACGAAATGCTTGTAGGTGAAGAAGCCGAAGACCATGCCGATGGCCGTCGCCAGCACCACAGCCACGCTGAAAGGCATGACGGTAGAGAGCGGAAAGCGGATCAGCCAGGTAAGCGCGGCCGCCGTCCCGCCCGCGAGCAGGAAGCGAATCCGAGAGTCGTTCAATAGTCGTTTCACAGGAATGGAAATCCGAACCAGGCAAACAGGAAACATATGCCGGCAGCAGCAAGCGCCGCCTGACATTGGTGGTCTTTGACAGCAAAGACAACCGGATCATCATCCAGTTCGTCGCGTTGGCAAACCGACCAGATCCGTCCGACGATGATGAAGATCAATGGCGGGAAGCCCCAGAGCCATTCGCCATCGCCCTTGAAGCTGAGTCGGAAAGCGTCCGAAGAGATGTACAGGACCATGATCACAACCGCCGCGATTCCGGAGGAGATGCCAGCCGACAGGACCAGCGGCAGGTCTTCCGGCCGGTAGCCGCGGCCATTGATGACCTTGCCGCCACGGGCCAGCACGCGGGCGATCTCCGTATGCCGCTTGGCGAGGGCGAGCGAGAGGAAGAAGAACATCGAAAACACGAAGAGCCAGGGCGAGGGCTGCGCGTGGACCGCAACCGTGCCGACGGCGAGGCGAAGGGTGAACAGGGACGCCAGCGCCAGCGCATCATGGATGATGATACGCTTGAGGTAGAAGGAGTAGGTGAGCGTCAGCACCAGGTAGATACCGACTGCCATCGCCGTCGTCAGGCCAGCCGCAAAGGCCAGCGCGAAACCGGCGACCAGGCCGACCGGCACCATGGCGATCCCAACCCCCAGGGGGAGGTCCCCGCTTGCAAGCGGGCGCTTGCGCTTCGACCAGTGGAGCCGGTCATCCCGGATATCCCAGGCGTCATTGACGATATAGGTGGCCGAAGCAACCAGGCCGAGCGCGAGGAAAGCAAGAACAAGAGCCGGCCAGGCGGCAGGATCGAAGATCCGGCCCGACAGGACAGCGGGCACGAAGATCAGAACGTTCTTCATCCATTGGTGAGGGCGCATGGACTTGACCAGCGCCCGTGCAATCGGCTTCGGGCGCGGCAGGACGTCCGTCACATTGGCGGTCGCTTTTGCCCGGCGCAGCGTGGACTTTGAGGCGTTCACGACGATCGCGTTCCGCGCAGCCTGCCAGACAGGCAGGTCAGCCCTGCTGTCGCCGGCATAATCAAAACCTTGCGGGAAAAGCTGGGTGAGGCGTTCGGCTTTCGCCTTGCCCTTCAGGTTATTCGTGCCGTCAGACGCGTAAACCGCGACCGGTTCTTCAAGGCGTGCTGCGGTCTGTTCCGCAATGCGCTGGTCCGTTGCGGTGGCAATGACGACCTTCCGCCCGCGCCCGGACGCGTCCTTGATCATCGCGACGACTTCCTCGTTGAGCGGAAGGGTTTCGCACTCAAGATTGACGGTCTCGGCAAGGCGCTGCTTCAGATAGGCGCGGCCCTTCATGAACCATGCGGCGATGCTCAGCAGCTTGAGAGGTTTCTGCTTCAGCAAGGCAAGCGCCATCTCGTACAGCGTGTCGGTGCGAACGAGCGTATCGTCGAGATCGACCACCAGAGGAATGGAATGCTCCGCAGCAGCGGTCACAGCCGGATCATTGCCGGGTTGCAGGGGATTCGAGCCCGCGGCAGTCGAAGGGGTGGCAGAAGTCATCGATCCGTCTCTACACTGGGGGTGGCGGCGATAAAGGGGAGGGTATGGCGCGGGTGTTTACGGTCTCTGCCGTGCCAATTTCTGCTCGCAAATTGTTCGCGCATTCGATTGTCCCCTGTCCAGGCTTCGTCCGGGCAGCATGCCCGTGGCGGAGCCGGGATACTCACCTTCAATGGCGTCTGATTAAGCAATTCGCGTGCCAGGGCTGTCTGCCCGGAAAGACGGATTTTCTGACATACCAACGCGATTCAGGCGCTTGTTTGTGCCAACGCCTTTCAACTCAAACAGAAATTGTTGTCCGAAATTATGCAATTTCCGGAGATGAGGCGTCAGCCAGCAGCCGCTGCGTAGTTTCTGCCGTTTTCGGCGGGCCTCACTGGCATTGTTCGTGCATTGTTTGCGGCAGTTCGGCAAACGCCGTTAAAAGCCAATTATTGAGAGAAGACATAGGGTCTTCAGGGGGAGCGGGCGGGATGTTCAGTTCAGTACGGGCCGTACTTAAAGCACGGCGGGAAGAGATTCTGGTCTGCGCCCTCCCTCTGCTGTTGTGGGCCTTGCTCCTGCCGCACACCTTCTCCCATGATCTTTGGACCTATTCGTGGGACAGCGCGCCTTATGTTGAAACCGCGATCCGGCTGCATGGCGGGGAGGGATTCAGCCACCGCGTCATCCACGGCCTCGGCCCGGATATCTGGGAGCCTCTGACGCTGTGGCCGCCCGGCTATTCCCTGATGATCGCAGCGGTGATGTGCTTCGGCGTATCGGCGCCATTGGCGGGCCTGATCGTGTCGGTTGCCGCCGCTGGCGCGAGCCTTGTTCTCCTTTCGCTGATCTGCCTTCGTTTCATGAACTGGATGGTTGCGGTGCCACTGGTCAGCGTGATTGCGGTCTCGCCGGGTTTCCAGATGATCAGCGCGCAATGTCTCAGCGACAGCGCCTTTTATATGTGGGTGCTTGCCTCGGTGTACTGCATCGTGGCGTGGAGCCGGACGGAGACCGGTTGGCGCTGGCTGCTGGCGGCGGGTATATTTGCAGGTGCGGCCTGGCTGACACGGAACGCTGCCTTGTCGCTGCTGGCGGCGACCATGGGGTTTTTCATCATACACCTCGCCTGGCGGAAGTGGCGCGAAGTTGTGCGCGCAGCAGCCATCTGGGGCGCCGGTTTCTCCATTTGCGCGGTGCCGCTGATCGTCCGGAACCTTGTCGCGTTCGGTGAAATAAATCCCTATGACATGCCGCCTTCGGACATTTCCTTTGGCCAGAACCTGAAGCAGGCAATCCACGTCGTCGCGAGGGACCTTACAACTTTCGAATTTGCCGGGGCGGTGGCCGCGCGTCTTGCCATCCCGCTCATCATCCTCACCGTCTGTGCCGCCGCGTTCTTGCTGTGGCGCTGGAAGCGTCGGGGCGGCCATCTTTTGCAGCTGCTGCAGCACCGCCGTGTTGAGCTGTTCATTCTCGGTTATGCGGGGCTCTATGCGGCCATCATTGTCATTGCGCGGACCCGGTATCGCTGGGGCGAAGTGATCTCAACCCGCTACATGGTCCAGATCGACTGGCCCTTGCTGGTGCTTCTCGCGGTTCTTGCGGGCGTGGTGCTGCAACTCTTCCGAATGAATGCGATGCGGCAGAACCTGGCGATCGCGGCCGGTTTCGTGCTGCTTATGGCACTGAATTTCCGCGAGCAATTGCCGCGTCTGACGACGCCCGCGCCTGCGGCCGCCAGCTCCCCGCTGGGAGGGACGATGACCCCGGAAGCCTGCGCCTATCTTGAACGCGAAGTGGGGGCAGAGCAGATCCTGATCGCTCAGCGTGCGGATATCTTGCGCATTCACTGCGGCATGAATGCAAGAGCGATCCCGCCGACGGCAGAACGAAGTGACAGCCTGCGCCGTCCGCTCGACCCGGTTGCGTTTGATGCTGCCCTGAAATCCGGCCTGCTCTGGGGCATTGTGGTCAATGACCGTGACGCAGCGCTTCGCGGTGACTTCGGTCCGGTCTTGCGGGATGCTTTCGAAGACCCTGCGCCGGGCTTCCAGCTTGTCGTGGAAGGGGATGGCGTTTTCATCCTGCGCTATGTCGGGAACAGCTGACCCTGTTGAACATGGCGCTTCGCATCCCGTTGGGAGCAGGCGTCAGGGGGCGCCGTCACCGACATATTCAAGAATGATCGCCGGACTGTCGCGCTCGACCTGGCGGAAGCCCGGCTGGTCGTTCGGATGCTCCACCATATCCTGAAATTCCGGGCCCAGTCCGCCGCGTTTCGCCAATTCGACATCCTCGATCACGATGCCCCACAGGAAGCCGTTTTCGCCCTCACGCCGAAGGTCTTCGCGGGTTATGGGATCGAGCTTGTAATACTGGGCCACAGGCGGAATCTTTCGGGCGTTGACGTCGCAGAAAGTCCGCAGGATTTCCGCTCGCGTCGACAGCACGATGGCGTCCGGACCGACATGCGTGTTCAGATAGGTGCAGGCTGCGGGGCCAACCCGGCGCTCCATTGTGTCGACACGGTCGGCGGGGCGGGAGGCATAATGGGCCGTGTCATAGGTCTGCAGCAGGGCGACCGCGACCGCAGCACCGGCCACGAGGGTCTGCGCGCGTTGCCGGATCAGTGCCAGCCCGCCAATCGCAAGGCATAGCCAGAGCGCCCAATAGACCTGGAACATGTGACGGGGGTCAATTTCCTCGCCCCAGCGATAGCGGGACCGGGCAATGATGACGATGGCCGAATAGGCGGCGGCGTAGGCCAGCAGCAGGATGGGCAGGCGGTAGCGCTCCACAAGTCCCGGAATTGCGCCGAAAACAGCTGCCCGCCGGCCCGGACGCCGCAGCTGCCACCAGGCGAGCGCCGCGCCTATGGCCGCCAGCAGGACCGCAACGATCACGAGATTGGCTGAAACGCCAATTGCGACAAAGTCCAGCGTCGTCATGTCCCGGACAATCACGTAAGCCGCGCGCCGGACATTATAGAAGAACGACAGTTCCGACGGCGGCATATAGTAGGCGTTTATCTGGCCGAACACGATCAGGTTGTGCACGATCAGCGGGACGGCACAGATCACGGCACCTGCTGTCCAAACGAGCCCGATGGAAATGACGCGCCGCAACGGCATCCAGTAGAGATGGATCAGGAAGAAAACGCCCGTCGCCGCGACGAGAGCGAGTCCGGTGTTGCGGGTCACCCAGGCAGCGCCAGCGAACAGCCCCGCAGCAAACAGCCAGCGCCACGATTGTTTTTCCGACGTGGTCCAGAATACGATTCCGGCAACTGAGGCGAGCACCAGCATGAGGTAAGACGTGTCGCTCATGCATTGGACGCTGACCTTCTGGAAGGCCACCGAGACGGCGACAGCAACCGTCAGCGGCAGGGCGATTTTCCAGTTCAGCAACCGGCCGGCGATCAGGCCGAGCAGCACGATGCTGATCGCTCCATTCGCACCGGCGACGATCAGGCAGGCGGTCTTCGCGGATACGCCAAACATCATGATGAAGGAGATGAGAAGGGAGTAGCCTGGAGGCCACCAACTCATCGGTTCCCAGATATCGTGGCCGAGCCCGTCGATCACGCGCTGAGCGCAGCCGCGCCCGGCGTGCAGGCTGTTGGCCGCCTCGATGTAGGCGGCGCTGTCCCATGAGTAGATCCACGGCGCGGCCCGCTGGACGTGCGGCAGGAACAGAGCCCAGACGCCGAGCGAAACGAGGATGATGGCAATCTGCGCCCATGCCGGGTTGCGCGCATTGAATTGCGCCAGATTTATTCGGCCGCTGTTTCCCATCTGCCGCTCCCCACAAACGCTGCGCGGTCTGGATGAACGGTTACGCGGACCGGGCCCTGACCTTGATGTACTGGGCTTCCCTTAGGGGCTTATTCTCAAATGCGTCAAGCCGCGCGGAATAACGGATCTGGCCCAAGGGCCCCGGCGCAGAACCGATGCGGAGCATTCAATTTTACCGGAATTGAAGGATCTTGTGTTGCCTGTCTGCGACGGGATGTTCAGCTATCGTGATTGGCGGGTGTTCCATTCTCTTACACCTTATGCGTGTATTCCATATCAATGCGGGGCCAGCCGGGCATATTGTTCCGCTTTGGGGGAGATTGCCGGATTTCTTATGGTGCGGGAGTTGCTTAAGAAAAGGCACGTACACAACGGTGTGTAATATCGTGACTGACCGAATTTGAGGGACACATGAAAATTCTGATTACAGGCGGCGCCGGCTATATCGGCTCGATCATGGTACCGCGTCTGCTGGACCAGGGGCATGAGGTGACCGTGCTCGACACGTTCGAGCGGGGTACGACTGAGCTGGCAGCCGTTTGCGGCAACGAAAACTTTGTCCCGGTCAAAGGCGATGCGCGCGATACGCGCCTGCTGGATGAACTCGTGCCGCAGGTCGACGTGGCGATCCCGCTGGCGGCCCTCGTCGGTGCGCCGCTCTGCAAGCTCGACCCGATTGCGGCGAAGACGCTCAATCAGGACGCTGTCGTGGAACTTGTGAAGCGGACCTCGAAAGACCAGAAGGTCGTCTTCCCGGTCACCAACTCCGGCTATGGCATCGGTGAGAGCGGCAAGTTCTGCACCGAGGAAAGCCCGCTGAACCCGATTTCTCTCTATGGTATCACCAAGGTGGAAGCCGAAAAGGCCGTGCTCGACAATGGCAATGGCGTCACGCTGCGCCTCGCCACCGTGTTCGGCATGGCGCCGCGCATGCGCCTTGACCTGCTCGTCAATGATTTCACCTGGCGCGCTGTGACCGACCGCGCCGTCGTGATCTTCGAGGGCCACTTCAAGCGTAACTACATCCATGTCCGTGACGTGGTGAAAGGCTTCGAGCACGCGATCGCGAACTTCGATACGATGCGTGGGCAGGCCTACAATCTTGGTCTGTCGGATGCGAACCTTTCCAAGATCGAACTTTGCCAGAAGATCCAGGAACACGTGCCGAGCTTCGTTTATCTTGAAGCTCCGATCGGCGAAGACCCTGACAAACGCGATTACATCGTGTCCAATGAGAAAGTGGAAGCGACCGGCTGGCGTCCGGACTGGTCGCTGGACCGCGGCATCACGGAGCTGCTGCGCGGCTACAAGATGATCCGCAACTCCCGCTACTCGAACGTTTAAGGCCTCGTAATGATCATTGTCCGCAGCCCGCTTCGTGTCTCCTTCTTCGGAGGCGGTACCGATCACCCCTCCTGGCTGGAGCGCGGGGAGAAGGGGGCCGTGCTGTCGACGTCGATCGATAAATACATCTACATCCAGCTGCGCCGGCTGCCGGCGGTGTTCGATTTCAACTATCGCGTCGCCTGGGGCATGCTGGAGGAAGTCTCGTCCATCAACGAGATCCAGCATCCGGTCGTGCGCGAAGTGCTGAAGCATTATGCCGGCGACAACGAGACGGGCTATGAGGTGATCCACAACTCGGACCTGCCGTCGAAATCCGGCCTTGGGTCCAGTTCGTCCTTCACCGTGTCGCTGCTGCATGCCTTTTACGGCAACCAGGAAATGCTCTGTTCCAAGAAGAAGCTGGCGAAGGAAGCCATCTTTGTGGAGCAGAAGCTGCTGGGTGAAACGGTCGGTTATCAGGACCAGATTGCGGCAGCTCATGGCGGCCTCAACCGGATCGAATTCACCGAAGACGGCGACTATGACATTTCGCCGATCCGTCTGCCGTCTGCGCGCCGCGAGGCGCTGGAAGACTCCATGATGCTGTTCTTCACCGGCTTTACCCGCTTCGCCGACGAGATCGAGAAGCGCAAAGTGGCGAAGTTCGGAGACCGCACGAAAGAGCTGCGTGAGATCTATGACATGGTGGGCGAGGGCGAACGCATTCTCACCGACCCTTCGCGCGACATCAATGATTTCGGCGCCTTGCTGCACCAGACCTGGTTAAACAAGAAAGCGCTCGATGCGTCTGTGTCGAACCCGGAAATCGATGAGCGTTATGAAGCCGCCCTCAAAGCTGGCGCGCTCGGCGGCAAGCTGCTCGGTGCCGGTGGCGGCGGCTTCCTCCTGATGTTCGTGCCGCCGGACAAGCGCGCTGCTGTGCTTGCCGCGATGAAAGGCATGACGCATGTGCCGCTGCGCATGGAGCGGAGCGGTACGCAGGTCGTTCTTTACGATCCGGAATTGGATTCCAATTATCTTCCCGCCGGGGCCAAGGTTTCCTGAACATGATTGATATCGAATTGTCTGCAAAGACAGCTGCCATGACCTGCGCGCAAGGCGACGCGCTGTTTGCCGGGCTTGAAAAGGCGCTGGATAATGGACGGGGCTTTGTCTTCGTGACCGATGCGGCCGGCAAGCTGGCTGGTTATGCCGACCTCGCCATAATGCGGGGCGCTTTCATGAAAGGCGGGCATCTTTCCGGCCAGACGGTTGGCGATGTGGCTGTCGCGTGGGGCAGTGCGAAGGAACCGCTGGGCGTCGAGCCTGTGCTGGATGGTGAAGGCCGCCTCACCGGGATCGACGAGTCCGGCCCGCAGCCTTTCCTGCCGGTCTCCGAGCCGGACCTGACGCACCGCGAAATGCGCAATGCGTTCGACGCATTCATGTCGACCTGGATCTCTTCGACCGGCGACTATATCCGCCGGTTCGAGCAGGAGTTCGCCGAAAAAGTCGGCATGGCGCATGGCGTGGCCACGTCGAACGGCACCGTCTCGCTCCACCTTGCCATGGCGACGCTGGGCATCGGGGAAGGGGATGAGGTCATCGTGCCGGACCTGACCTTCGCAGCTTCCATCAACACGGTGATGCATGTCGGGGCACGTCCTGTGCTGGTCGATGTCGACCGTGACACCTGGTGCCTCTCCGCAGAGGCGGTGGAACGCGCGATCACGCCGCGTACCCGGGCGATCATGCCGGTACATGTCTTCGGCCGCCCGTCGCAGATGACGGAAATTGCCGAACTGGCGAAAGCCTATGGCCTCTACATCATCGAGGACTGCGCGGAGGCGCACGGCGCCAAATATGACGGCCAGCCGATTGGTTCCTTCTCCGACATTTCGAGCTTTTCCTTCTTCGCCAACAAGATCATCACGACTGGTGAAGGCGGGATCTGCCTGACCAATGATGCCGACATTGCGACGCGCATGCGCATGCTGCGTGACCACGGCATGCGCCCCGAACGCCGTTACTGGCATGAGGAGCCGGGCTTCAATTTCCGTATGACCAATATGCAGGCCGCCATCGGTTGTGCCCAGATCGAACGGATGGACGAGCTGCTTGCGATGCGCGCAGACGTCTACGAGCGGTATGTGAAGGCCTTGTCCGGCATTCCCGGCGTGACCTTCCCGCCTGCCATGGACCAGCGCGCCCAACCGGTGACCTGGTTTGCCTGCGCACAGGTGCCGGAAGACAAGCGCGCCGAACTGATCGCAGCCTGCAAGGCGGCAAACATCGACCTGCGGCCCTTCTTCCACGGCCTGTCGTCCATGCCGGCCTATCGTCAGTATGCCCGCAAGTGCCCGAACAGCACCTGGCTGTCCCGCACGGGTGTGAACCTGCCGACGTCACGCCGTGTGGATGACGCGATGGTGGCGCGGATTGCCGGTGTGTTCGAGAGCGTCCTCGGCAAGAAAGCCTGACAAGCCTTTCCGGTAAAAGAAAAACGGGCGCCCCATCCGGAGCGCCCGTTTTTTCTTGTGAAGCTGGCGCGTCAGTCGCGGATCGGGTAGCGCATCCAGTCATGGGCCAGCAGTGCGGCATCGTCTGCATCAAGGCGGCGGCCTGCGGCGCGGCGGTAAGTGGCGCGATTGGCACGCGCGGTGCGCAGGAAGTCGAAGTCCGACAGGCGGACCTTGCCCTTGGCAATCAGGTCTGCGCACAGCGCATCATCCGTGAAGAGGCGCTCGATCACGCCACCCATATCATGCGGGTCCATCGGGTCGAACAGCAGGCCCGCGTCACCGACCTGTTCGGGCAGCGCAGTGACGTTTGAACTTGCGACCGGGATGCCTTCGGCCCAGGCCTCGAAGATGGGCAGGCTGTTGGCCTCGAACAGGCTCGGTACGACAAGGCAGCGGGCCATCTGATAGATCGCGCGCAATTCTTCGTTGGAGACAAAACCAAGGAACTGAACCTGGTTTTCAAGGCCGAGTTCGCGCACCCGGTTGTCCAACGCCTCGCGGCTTGGTTCGTGCCGGGCGCCGGTGGAGACAAGCGGCACAGTGATGCCTTTCTCGTCGCGCAGCCAGGCCATCGCCTCGAACAGGCGGAGGTGGTTTTTATGCGGCCAGGTATTGTTCGGATAGAAGATGTAGCGTTCGGGCAGGACGTATTTGGCGCGGGTCGCCGCCTTGTCCTCATCTGACACCTCGGCCAGCAGCTGTGTCGGCGCAGCCTCCGGGATGATCTGAACCTTGTCGGGGTTTACCGCGAACTGGGCGACGACATCATCCTTGATCCATTGTGAGTTCACGATGATCGCATGGGATGTCCGGCAAGCCGCGCGATAGATCGTTTCCCGCCAGGTGAGGTCTGCCAGGTCGAAGAATTGCGGATAGTGCAGGTGCTGCAGGTCGTGCGGATTATAGACCGTCGGGATGGCGCAATAGATGAAGCCCTGTGTGGGCTGGTGCAGCACGTCGAGGCCGAGGCTTTCCAGCCAGCCATCTGAGATCGGTACCTGCGGCCAGCCGACCCGGCCGTCGCGGCCAAGCGCCTTGTTGGCGAGGCCTTTCACGCCGCGCAACAGGTCGCGGACCGGATTGCCAGAAGAGGCAGGGCGCATTTCGAAGCGCTGGTTCGCTGCAAGGGGGCTCAGCCAGTCGACCTGGTTCTGGTTCTCTACGATCAGGACGTAGGTTTCCGGTCCGTCCAGCTTGCCGAGCGCCGTGACCAGGCTGCGCAGGGCCGTGGCGATGCCGCCATGTATGCCCGGTTCGACGTCTACAATGATGCCAACCTTCAAAATCCTGTCCCCTCCGTGGAGCGATCTTAACGATCCTGTTCTAATGTGAAGGTGCGCGTCACCTGTGAAGGGCGCAGCACGCAAGTCTCATACTATTGGATCGTCCTTTTATGGGCCGTTCCTTGAAATTCCGTGATAGTAGAAACAGGAAATTTACTGGAATACGGTTTGCAACCAACACGAAGTTTTCGCGTCGTGCCTTTTTAGGCGCCTTCGCGCAGAGTAGAGGCGTCCTGACGGCATACATATGAGACTGGTGGCACCTTTCGGGTTTTACGGCAGCGGCAATATCGGCGATGAAGCGACGCTGCTGGGGTTTGGCCGTCTCATGGAACGCTTCGGCGGCGGTGTGGCGGTGGATGTAGCCTCCAGCGACCCCGCGCATACGAAGCGCGTTGAGCCGGCGTTCCGGTATTACCAGTATGTCGACGGAATCATGGGGCTGCCCGCCAAGCTGCACGCGCACATGGGGGCTGGCTATATCATCCCCGGCGGCACGCCGCTTATGGACAATCTGGGTGACTGGCCGCTGCTCAGCCTTGGCGGAATGCTCCAGCATGCCGGAAACTGGGGCAAACCCGCAGCATTTGTCGGTGTCGGCGTGGAGCAGTTGCGCCACGACATTTCCCGCAAGCGCGTGCAGGAACAGATCATTCCGAACGTCATGAGCTGGAGCGTGCGCAGTGTGCATGACCGGGACCGGCTGCTGGACCTTGGTGTCGCGCCAGAGCTGATCACGATCGCGGCTGACATGGCCTGGCTGCTGGATCCGGCTGACCCTGCCTATGGCCGCAAGGTGACCCAGCGCCTGGGCCTCGGCGGGCGGCCGATCATCGGCGTCAACATCAATGCCGAAGACCACATGATCGAGAAGGCGCCGCGCCTGTTCACCGAACTTGCTGCCGGGCTCGACGATCTCGTCAACCGGCACGGCGCGCGCGTGCTCTTCCTGTTCAATGAGGTGCGGGAAGGGGAGACCTATGACCAGGCGGCTGCTGACCTCGTTCGTTCACTGATGTCGCGCAAGGATGCGGTCCTGATGGGGCCGTCGGACTATCTTATCCCGCAAGAAATGATGTCAATTATCGCGCAATGCGCGATGACGATTTCCACCAGATATCATTTCTGCGTATTCTCGGCCTTGCAGGGGGTACCGTTTCTTGGCATCCGCCGGTCGGACAAGGTAAGTGATCTCTGCCGGGACTTGGGCTGGAAGGCGGCCCTTGACCCAGACACGGCCAGCAGCGCCGACATTTCGGCAGCCGGAGACCGGCTGCTGGGGGACCCGTCTGCCGAGCTCAAGAAGCTGGCGGACAAGATTGCGGCCATGCGTGTGCGGGCCGAAGATAACAAGCTCGCGCTGGATGCTTTGCTGGGGGCAATGCGCGGAGTGGGAATGCAGACCTGGATGCGCCATGCGGCGGGCCGGGTCGGACAAAAACTGGGGGTTGGGGGTCGATGAAACCCGAAAGTAAAAAAGTTTTGGTGATCACGGGCGTGTTTCCGCCCATGCCGATTGCAGAGGGCGATCATATTGCGCGCCTGAGCGAAGGCCTAGCCGAACGCGGCTATTCCGTTGATGTGCTGACCAGCACGAAAGCGGACGGCAAGAGCGTCAAAGGCTGCCGGGTCCATGCCGAAATGGACAACTGGAACTGGGCGTCACAGGGCAAGGTGCTGCGGTTTGCACAGGAGCTGAAGCCGGACCTGATCTTCATCTGGTTCATCGGCATGGCATTCGAATTCCATCCGATGATCTCGCTGCTGCCAACACGGCTCAAGGCGGCTCTGCCGGAAACGCAGATCGTCACCCAGATCACCGCACCCGTGGGTGTGCGACCGAAGGAACATCCGTTCCTGACCCGGCTGAACCTGAAAATTTCTGTACACGCACTGGGCGGCGGGAATATCAGTTACGAATATGGCACGATCCTGCGTGACAGCGACCGTGTGGTCGCCATGGCGAAACCGCACCTGGAACGTTTTGCGGAACATATGCCGGGTCTGGAAGACAAGTCCGCAATTATTCCGCCTCCGCCGCTGATCCCGATGAGCGTGCCGGGTGAAGCCTCCCGCCTGAAAGGGCGCGAGATGTTGGGCGTGCCGGCCGATGCGCCGCTGTTTGCCTATTTCGGGCGTCTCTATGTGGGCAAGGGCCTCGAATATCTCATTCGTGGTTTTGCGAAGGTTCGTGCTCAGCTGCCCGAGGCACGGCTCGCCATCATTGGCGGCGCTGCCCCGGACTATTTCAAATCCGGCTGGAGTGTCGATGACCTTCACGCGATTGCCCGGGAAGAGGGGATCGAGGATGCGATCAGCTGGACCGGCGAATTCCCGTTCGATACGGACGCAGGCTCTCTCTACTTACGGGCGGCCGACTATGCCGTATTGCCGTTTTCGGAAGGGGCTGCACTGAACAACAGTTCCATCGCAGCCTGCGCGGCGCATGAACTGCCGGTGATCACCACTCTGGGCGACCGTCCGGAACCGGAATTTGTCGATGGCGGGAATGTCCTGCTGGTGGCGCCGAAGGATGCCGATGCGCTGGCAGATGGTATGCGGCGTGTGCTGAAGGATGCAGACCTCAGCGAGCGTCTTCGTGCAGGATCGGCCGCGTTGACGAACCAGTATTTCAGCTGGGACGCCACGCTGGACAGCACGGTAAAAGTGTTCGCAGATGCGCTGGAAACAGCCGCTGTTCAGGAGCTGGCATGACCCGCGTCAGCCAGGCCCTCTTCCTGGTGGGCGGCAAAGGCACCCGGTTAGGCGCTCTTTCGGCCAATACGCCGAAACCGATGCAGGAAATTGCATCCGGCGTGTGCTTCCTGGACCTGCTGCTGGAAAATGCTGCACGCATGGGGTTCAGTGATCTCGTCTTGCTGGCCGGCCACCTCGGCGACAAGGTCGAGGCGGCCTATGACGGGCAACGTATCGGGGACGCGACAATCCGTGTCGTGCGGGAAAGCCAGCCGATGGGAACAGGCGGGGCGCTTGCGCAGGCAGCGGATGTGCTGGCTGAACGCTTTGTCCTTCTGAATGGCGATTCCTTTTTTGATATAAACCTGCGTGCACTGACAGCGGCGCCGTTGCCGGAAGGCGGCGGGCGTCTCGCCCTGCGCATGGTAGACGACACCGCCCGCTACGGTTCGGTCCAGTTGGAAGACACAAGGATTTCCGCCTTTATCGAAAAGAATCCTGACCTGAAAGGGCCGGGCCTGATCAATGGCGGCATCTACTATCTCGATCGCGCCATGGTCAGCCGCATTGAGGCGCCGTCATCCATTGAAAGTGATGTCTTCCCCAGACTTGTCGAGGAAGGGCGTCTGGAAGGTTTGCCTTTCGATGGGTATTTCCTGGATATCGGCTTGCCCGAGACATTGGCACAGGCGCAACGCGAAACCGCCGCCATGCGTGTGCGTCCGGCGGCGTTCCTGGACAGGGACGGAGTGCTGAACGAGGATCATGGCTATACCCACCGCGTCGAGGACCTGACATGGATGCCAGGTGCGCGGGAGGCGATCCGCCTGCTGAATGATCGCGGCTACCGGGTGATCGTGGTCACCAACCAGGCCGGCGTTGCGCGTGGGTTTTATGAGGAAGACGCGATTGGCGTTTTCCATGCGGGCATGCAGGCGCAGCTGGCAGGAGAGGGAGCCTTTGTCGATGCGTTCTATCATTGCCCCTTTCATGCAGACGGAAAAGTGCCTGCCTACACGGTGGCAGACCATCCTGACCGCAAGCCAAATCCCGGCATGATCCTGCGCGCGCTGAAAGACTGGAAGGTGGATCAGGGCGCGAGTTTCCTGATCGGCGACAAGCCTTCCGACATGGAAGCAGCCCGCCGGGCGGGCCTGCCGGGACATCTTTATTCGGGCGGGGATCTTCGCGCGCTCGTTTCGGATATAATCGGACCCGGCTGACAGGGTGGAGGTAGGCATGTCCTCGGTCATTCCGTTCGACGAGATCCGGCGCTGGATGTTCGACGTGGCACTGCCGCTGTGGGCGGAGTCAGGCTATGACCTGCAAAGCCGCCGGTTCGTCGAGAAACTGGATTATTCCGGAGAGCCAATCGATACGGGATTCCATCGGACGCGTGTGATCGGGCGGCAGACCTATGTCTTCTCCCACGCGGCCATACTGGGCTGGGAGCAGGGGCAGGACCTGTCGGCAGAAGGCGCCCGGCAGCTCGATGAGTTGTATCTCGGCCCTGAGAAGGGCTGGCCGCGGACGACCGATGGCAATGGCAATGCTCTGGATTCCACGCCGGACCTGTACGATCTCGCCTTCGTCCTGTTCGGGTATGCCTGGCGGCACAGGGCGGCGGGCGATCAGGCGTCCCGCGCAGGCATGCACCGCGCGATGGACTTTATCGATGCCCATCTCCGGGCGGATACGGGCTTTTGGCACGAACTGCCACCGGAAGGCTGGCGGCTCCAGAACCCGCATATGCACCTGCTGGAAGCGTCACTCGTAGCCTATGAGGCGACAGGTGAAGCGCGCTTCCTCGCCACGGCGCGCGAACTGGTGACGCTGTTCCGGGAAAAGCTGTTCGACGGCGCCACGCTGGCGGAATATTTCGATGCCGATTGGAATCGCGCCGAAGGGCGGGACGGGCGGCTGGTGGAACCTGGCCATCAGCTGGAGTGGGCTTGGATCCTGATCCAGTACGGCAAGCTGACCGGTGAGAATACTATCGCTTTGGCGGAAGGCCTTGTTCGCTTTTCGGAAGCCCATGGCGTCGATCCGGCGACGGCGCGGACAATGCAGGTTGTGCTCGATGACGGCACGCCGGTGGATGCGGGCGCCCGGACCTGGCCGAACACCGAACGGATCAAGGCGCATCTGGCCTTGTTCGAGGCCACGGGCCGTGATCCGCGCGAAGCAGTGTCGGGCAGTGTGGGCATCTTGCTGGAACAGTATCTCAGCACGCCCATTCCCGGGCTCTGGCTGGAGCGGTTTACGGGTAAGGGTGAACCGGATGCCCATGACGTCCCGGCATCGACCCTGTACCATGTGTTTCTGGCCTTCACCGAAGTGTTGAGGCTGCAGGAAAACATTGAAGCGCTGGACGGCTGAGCCTGTCGCATTTGTTGGGGAACCTGTATCTTCGCCCGGCATTCCTCCAATATCATTGTCGAACGCGCTGACTCTATCCTGAGCAGGTTGGGTTTTTCGTGAGGAAAATTGCCTGCGGAGGTTGGGTCTTGGCGCGGAGCGGCCTACATTTGACTTAACAGGAAAGAACCGATGACAAGCGCACAGGCAGACACATCGGCCAAGCCGCCCGGGCGTCTGGTCGCCATTTCGAACCGGACGGCTGCAGGCAGTGAAAGCAAGGCGGGCGGGCTTGCCGTGGCGCTTTGGGAAACCCTGGTGGAAACCAAAGGCCTCTGGATCGGCTGGTCCGGCCGCGTCCTCGATTTCGAAACCGCCCGGGTGAACCATGTCGAGGAAGAGGGCGTCCAGTTCGCCCTCAGTGACTTGTCGCGCAGGCAGTATGACGGGTTCTATCTCGCCTACGCCAATTCGGTGCTCTGGCCAGTGATGCACAACCGGATCGATCTGGCTGTGTTCGAAGCTGACACCTATCGCAACTACCGGTCCGTGAATGAGAAGTTTGCCCGGATTGCGGTGCAGGAAGCCCGGCCGGAGGATTTCGTCTGGGTACACGATTATCACTTCTTCCTGCTCGGCAGAATGATGCGCCAGCGCGGCTGGCAGGGCCGCCTTGGCTGGTTCCTGCATATTCCGTTTCCGGCGCCAGATGCCTTCCGGGCCATCCCGCAGCACAGGGAACTTGGCGAAGCCATGTGTGCTTATGATGTGGTCGGCGTGCAGACCGGCAAGGACCTCTACAACCTCGCCCGCTATCTCGAAGAAGAGTTTGACGCAGAAGAACTGCCCGACGGCCGGTTCAAGGTCGGGGAGCGAACCGTCCGCCTGCTGCATTGTCCGATCGGGATCGATGTCGAGGCTTTTGTGGAAGCCTCGACTTGCGAAGATGCGCAGTCTGCGGCGACGAAGCTCAACAAGTTCCTTGGCAATCGCCAGCTTGTTCTGGGTGTCGACCGGATGGATTATTCCAAGGGGTTGATCCAGCGCTTTGAAGGTATGGCGGACCTGTTCGACCGGCACCCTGATGTGCACGGGCACATATCTTTTACCCAGATCGCCCCGCCATCACGTTCTGTCGTCGAAGGCTATCAGCAATTGCGCCAGCAGCTCGACGAATTGTCTGGCCGTATCAACGGCGACTATGGCGACCTTGACTGGATCCCGATCCGCTATCTCGCGCGCGGTTATGACCGGGACGAAATCGCTGGCCTCTACCGGCAGGCCAAGGTTTGCCTTGTCACGCCTCTGCAGGATGGCATGAATTTGGTCGCGAAGGAGTTTGTTGCGGCACAGGATCCGGGCGATCCGGGGGTTCTGGTCCTGTCCCAGTTTGCGGGTGCAGCCGAACAGATGCGAGACGCCCTCATCGTCAATCCATATGACGCCGGCGCGATCGCGGAAGCCGTTTACAAGGCCATTCACATGCCTCTGGACGAACGGCAGACTCGCTGGCGCAGCCTGATGGATGGTATTCAGGCGCAGGACCTGACCTGGTGGCGGCAGCGTTTCCTGAACGCCGTTCCGGCAGATGCTGAGGTACCGGTACTTTCATGACAATGCAGGGTATTGCGCCGCCGCCGCTGGCAAGGGGCGACGCGCTGTTTCTCGATTTCGACGGAACGCTGGCCGGGTTGCAGGACGATCCCGATACGGTGTTTCTTGCGCCCGGTATGGACGCTGTGCTCGAGGAGGTGGGGCGCCGTCTGGAAGGGGCGCTGGCGATCCTTTCCGGACGCGATGCAGGCGACCTCGCGCACCGCGTTCCGGGTGGTCTGTGGCGCATCGGCAATCATGGGCTGATCCCGCTGGCGCCGGATGAAACAGCACCGCAAGCGCGAGCCTCTGCGCCCGATGCCGTTCGCAGCGCCATCGAGAAGATCAGCGCCATGTTCCATGGTACGCGTGTCGAAACCAAAGGCCCGGTTCTGGCGCTGCACTACCGGCAGGCGCCAGACTCGGCGGATGGGCTGGGCAGTGCGCTGGCCGATGCCGGCCTGTCGGATGCCGGATACCGGATCCAGCATGGCAAGTTCGTTTTTGAGGCCAAGCCTGAAGATGCGAATAAAGGCCGCGCGCTGGCCCGCATGATGCAAGAAGCGCCTTTTGCCGGGCGCCGCCCGGTCATGATTGGTGACGATACGACCGATGAAGACGCTTTCAAGGCCGCCAATGGCCTTGGTGGGTTGACGGTCAAGGTCGGCGCAGGCGACACCGTCGCCCGGTACCGGCTGGAGAATGTCGATGCCGTGCATACATATTTGAAGGAGCTGGCAGGGACATGAGCGGACTGGACCTTGGAATCGTGGGAAATGGCACGATTGCCGCCCTGATCAATTCACGTGGTGATTATCAATGGGCCTGCCTGCCGCGGTTCGACGGACAGCCGGTGTTCAATCAGCTCCTCGGCGGCGGCGGTGCCTTTTCTGTCTGGATGGAAGACCTGGCATCACGCACCCAATCCTACGATCACAACAGCGCCATCCTGCGGACGCGCCTGGAATCTCGTGATGGCGCGATTGTTGAGATCGTGGACTTTGCCCCCCGGTTTGAGAACCAGGGACGCATGTTCCGCCCGGCAGCGCTGGTGCGCCGGTTCCGCGTTCTGGCTGGCACGCCGCGCTTGCGGATCACGCTGACGCCGGAAACGGATTGGGGCGGACGCAAGCTTAAACCGGTCCGCGGCGTCAATCATGTCCGTTTCGTGGACGAGGAGCTGGGCTTCCGCGTTACGACGGATGCGCCGGTCTCCTATATCCTGTCGGGGACCAGCTTTATTCTGGATCGGGAGGCTGCCTTCATTCTGGGGGCAGATGAATCCCTTTCCGACCATCCGGAAGTCATTGCGCGTGACTGGGAGGAGCGCACGCGTCTCTACTGGAAGCGCTGGGCGCGCAGCCTGGCCGTGCCGTTCGAGTGGCAGCAGGCGGTGATCCGGGCGGCCATTACGTTGAAGCTGTGCGTCTACGAGGAAACCGGCGGGATTGTTGCGGCTCTCACGACGTCCGTTCCGGAACATGAAGGCTCTGAGCGCAACTGGGACTACCGTTATTGCTGGATCAGGGATGCCTACTTTACGGTTACGGCGCTGAACCGGCTATCCGGCATGGGGACCCTGGAGCATTATATGCGCTGGGTACGGAATATTGTGGCTCAATCCAAGGGCGGTCACATACAGCCCGTTTACGGTATTGGGCTGGAGGCGGACCTAACCGAGGATTTTGCGACGCAGCTTCCCGGCTATCGCGGCATGGGTCCGGTACGTGTCGGCAACCAGGCGGCTGAGCATGTCCAACATGATGTCTACGGTCAGGTCGTCCTCGGGGTAGCGCAGAGTTTCTTCGACACGCGGCTGATGAAGCGGCCCGGGCTGACGGAATTCGAGCAGTTGGAGCCGGTGGGGGAACGTGCCTTTGCGGTCCACGACACGCCCGACGCCGGCATCTGGGAATTCCGGACAATTGCCCATGTCCACACGTCTTCTGCCATCATGTGCTGGGCCGCGTGCGACCGGCTTGCAAAGATCGCCGCGCATCTGGGCCTGCCGGCCCGGGCTGATTACTGGCGCGAGCGCGCGGACATCATTCACAGCACGATCCTCGAGAAAGCGTGGAACGAAGAGGTCGGCGCCTTCACTGCAGCCTTCGGCGGGGAAGACCTGGATGCCTCTGTCCTGTTGATGGCGGAGATCGGATTCATTGCTGCGGACGATCCGCGTTACGTATCCACCGTACAGGTGATCAATCGTGACCTGCGCGAAGGCGACCATGTCTATCGCTACAAGGTGACCGACGATTTCGGGAAACCAAAAACCGCCTTCACGGCTTGCACCTTCTGGCTTGTGGATGCGCTCTACCGGATCGGCGAAACGGAAGAAGCGCGGCGCGTCTTCGAAGCATTGCTGGCGGCGCGCAACCATCTGGGGCTGCTCTCCGAAGACGTCGACACCGATACGAATGAATTGTGGGGGAACTTCCCGCAGACCTATTGCATGGTCGGCATCATCAATTCTGCAGCCTTGCTTTCGCGGACCTGGAGCCAGGCGATGTAAGCAGCTTGCCCAATTTTTAGGCAGCGCTGATACGGCTTTCTTCAAAGTACGGCGACCTCAGTGGCGCACGGCTGTGCCGGATTGGGCTGCTTGACCGGGCACAGTCTTGCGTGTGTTGTGGTGTTTATGGGAGAGGCGCCTCAATTTTTTGATGAGATGGATGGGTTCGACGGCAATGTCCGCGGGCCCTATTCGGCTTATTCGGACTGGCTGCAGGAGATGAGCCGTCCGGCCCTCCTCAAGAAATCTGCTGAAGCGCAAGCGTTCTTCCGGCGCACAGGTATCACTTTCAATGTTTATGGAGAGGCCGAAGCAGACGAGCGGCTGATCCCGTTTGACCTGATCCCTCGCATCATCGGGGCAGGGGAATGGGCCAACCTTGTCCGTGGGATTGAGCAGCGGGTGAAGGCCATCAACGCCTTCCTGCACGATATTTACCACCGTCAGGAGATCATCCGGGCCGGCCGCGTGCCGGAGCGCCTGATCCGGGAGAATGATGCCTTCCTGCCGCGCATGATCGGTATGGATCCGCCGGGCGGGATTTACACGCATATTGTGGGCGTGGACCTGGTCCGCACCGGACCGAACGAATTCTTCGTTCTGGAGGATAATGCCCGTACGCCGAGCGGTGTTTCCTACATGCTGGAAAACCGCGAGACGATGCTGAAAATGTTCCCGGAACTCTTCTCGCACATTCGGGTGGAACCGGTTCAGCAATATCCGACGATGCTGCGCCGGTCGCTTGAGCGGTGTGGGCCACCCGTTGCAGACGGGAAGCGCCCAACCGTGGCGGTGCTGACGCCAGGTATTCACAACTCCGCGTATTTTGAGCACGCTTTTCTGGCGGACCAGATGGGTGTCGAACTGGTTGAAGGGCAGGACCTTCGGGTTGTGGACGGCCGTATCGCGATGCGCACAACGCGAGGATATGAGCCTGTCGATGTGATCTATCGGCGGATTGATGATGACTTCCTGGACCCCCTGAACTTCCGTTCCGATTCCCTGCTGGGCGTCGCGGGCATTTTCGATATCTATCGTGCGGGCGGCATCACCATCGCCAATGCGCCGGGCACAGGCATTGCCGACGATAAAGCGATCTATTCCTACATGCCGGAGATCGTCGAATTCTACACAGGGCAGAAGCCGATCCTGAAGAATGTCCCGACCTGGCGGTGTGCCGAGAAAGAGGCTTTGGACTATGTCCTGGATCACCTTGACGAACTCGTCGTCAAGGAAGTCCACGGATCTGGTGGATATGGGATGCTGGTCGGCCCTGCTGCGAGCAAAGCGGAGCTGAAAGCCTTCCGGGTCAAGCTGACCGCCAAGCCGGAAAACTATATCGCCCAGCCAACACTCGCCTTGTCGACTGTCCCGGTGCTGACAAAAGCAGGGCTTGCGCCCCGCCATGTCGATTTGCGGCCGTTCGTGCTCGTTTCACCTGACGGCGTGGAAGTGACCCCGGGCGGGCTGACCCGGGTCGCGATGAAGAAAGGCTCCCTCGTGGTGAATTCCAGTCAGGGCGGCGGAACCAAGGACACCTGGGTCCTGAAGGGGGATTAGGTGATGCTGGGGCGCACAGCTGCCGGTCTTTTCTGGCTGGCCCGATACCTTGAGAGGGCGGAAAATACGTCTCGACTGGCGGAGGCAGGTTTCCGCATGGCCCTTACCCGCGCCGATTCGGATACGGAAGAGTGGCGGTCAGTCGTCACGACCGCTGGCTGCCAGCAGTCTTACCTTGAAAAGCATGAGACGATCCGGTCAGACAAGATTCTGGATTTCATTCTGCGCGACAAGGAAAACCCCAACAGCGTCCTGTGTGCCTTTCATGCCGCGCGTGAGAATGCGCGGATGACGCGCACCGCCCTGACGCGGGAGGTTTGGGAGGCGATCAACGATGCCTGGATGAGTGTGCGCGATGCATTGCGTCGCCCGATCCCGGAACGTGACCTGCCAGAAATCCTGTCCCTGGTACGTCGACAGGGAGCGCAGGTTCGCGGCGCTGTGACGGGCACCATGCTGCGCAATGACATTTACAATTTCATCCAGATCGGAACGCTGGTGGAGCGGGCGGACAATACGTCCCGAATACTGGATACAAAATACTATGTCCTGTTGCCGTCGAGTTCCTCGATCGGGTCGTCACTTGATAATGTCCAGTGGGAAATGATCCTGCGGTCGGCGTCTGCAGAGCGCAGTTTCTATTGGCTGAATGGCGGGACAGTCAGTCCGCCTGCGATTGCGGACTTCCTGATTTTTGATGCCCGCCTGCCGCGTTCTCTGGCCTTCTGCTATGATATGATTACGGAGTACCTTGGCCGGCTTGCGGAAGAGTATGGGGAAAGCACAGCGGCACATGAGCTGGCCATTCGCCAGGAAAACCGGCTGACAGCGCTGAACATCGCGCGGGTCTTCGAAGAAGGTCTGCACGAATTCCTGACAAGTTTCATGGCGCAAAACGCGGCTTTTTCGGCCCAGATCGAAACCGACTACAGGTTCAATGAGTAAGCCATGAGACTTCGTATCGATCACACCACGGTCTACGACTATGAAAAGGGTGCGGTGTACGCTCTGCACCAGGTGCGCAAACGCCCGCATGATACGGATGCACAGACTGTGATTTCATGGGATCTCGTTCTGGAAGGCGCGACGTGCGAAGCGCAATATGTCGACCATCACGGTAATCACGTGGACCTTGTTTCCATTGAACCGGAGGCGACGCGGGTTTCAATTTCCTGCCAGGGTGAGGTGGAAACGCGTGACACGGCAGGTGTGTTGACCAGCAACAGGATGGTGCCGCCGCTCTGGCTCTATCGCCGGTTCACCCCACTCACGAAAGCAGGGAAGGGCGTCCGCGCCCTGGTCTCGGAACTGGGAAAAGATCCGGCGCTTAATCTTGAGACGCTCCATGCCTTGATGAACCTGATCGCAGACACGGTGGTTTACGATACCGAACCGACCGGACCTGAAACGACCGCCGAGGAAGCTCTGGAAATCGGTCATGGGGTTTGCCAGGACCACGCGCACGTCTTCACCTCGGCCGCGCGCCTTCTGGGATTTCCGGCCCGGTATGTCAGCGGCTACATGATGATGCTGGACCGGGTTGACCAGGATGCGGGCCATGCCTGGGCAGAAGCGTGGGTCGACGGGCTCGGATGGGTCGGTTTTGATGCAGCCAACAGGGTTTGTCCCGACGAACGGTACATTCAGGTTGCAACTGGCCTCGACTATCGCGAAGCTGGTCCGCTGATAGGGGTCATGTATGGCGGTGAGCGGGAGGTGCTCTCCGTCAATGTCCAAGTCCAACAATAATAAACGGGTCCGAAGAGGTTCGAAGTGACATATTGCGTGGCGATGCGGCTCGACGCGGGGCTCATCTTCATGTCAGACACGCGCACGAATGCGGGTGTCGACAACATTTCCAGGTTCCGGAAAATGTTCACCTGGGAAGAACCGGGCGAGCGGGTGATAACCGTTCTGACCGCTGGAAACCTTGCGACGTCCCAGGCTGTCATCAGCCTCCTCGACGAGCGGACCAAGGCACCACAAGAGCGCCGACCCAGCCTGCTGGAAGCGCCGACGATGTTTCAGGTGGCCAACATCATCGGCGACACGCTGAAAGAAGTGATCAAGACCCAGAAGATGACCGGGCCGGAATCAGAGGCCGACTATGGGGCAACGATGATCGTGGGCGGCCAGATCGCCGGCATCGAGCCGCGCCTGTTCATGATCTATCCGGAAGGCAATTTTATCGAGGCGAGTGAAGAGACACCATTCTTCCAGATCGGCGAGACCAAATACGGCCGGCCGATCCTTCTGCGCGCCTATGATTCCGGTATGAGTTTCGAGGAAGCCATCAAGCTTCTCTACGTCTCCTTTGACTCGACCCTGAAGGCGAACCTGTCGGTTGGCATGCCGCTTGACCTTCAGGTTGTGGAGGAAGGGGCCTTCCAGGTCACCCATCGCCGCCGTGTCGAAGAGGATGATCCGTACTTCCAGACAGTATCGAGCAGCTGGGGAGATGCCCTGAAGCTGGCGTTCAAGTCGCTGCCGGATTTTTCATTTACGGACTGAGAGTTCAGGCCGGTGCGTGGTCCGGCACGTGCTCCCGGTAGAGCTTCTTGCCAAGCTCGACGCGCTGTTCTGCATTGAGCCCTTCAGTGTCGGCCTTCATGCAGGCTTCAATGAGCGGACGTACGCCCATTCTGTTCGCCACCTGGATCGCGAGACCGGGGCGGGCGTTCAGTTCCAGCATCATCGGGCCTTTGCCCTTGTCGAGCACAATGTCGGCGCCAAGATAGCCAAGCCCGGTCACGTCGTAGGCTTTGGCGGCCATCAGCAGCATCTCATCCCAGTGCGGCACTGAGATGTTGCCGAGCGGGTTGGCCGTATCCGGATGGATGTCGGTCGTCTTGCCCTTCTGCATGCCGTGAAGGGTCCGGCCGGTGACCAGGTCCAGGCCGACGCCGACACCGCCCTTGTGAAGGTTCGCTTTGCCGTCGGACTCCGCCGTCGGCAGGCGCACCATAGCGACGAATGGAATACCGCGCAGCACGATGATGCGAATGTCCGGCACACCGCCGAAACTGATCGGATCGAAGACGTCGTCGAACTTAACCCGGTATTCGATCATGGCGATGTCAGGCTGGCCGGACAGGGAATACATGCCGGACAGGATGTTGTTGACGTGGAATTTCAGGTCTTCCATCAGCGCCCGCTGGCCATTGGATCGCCGCCAGCCACCGCGCATGGGCCCGAGGATGACCTGGATGCCGTTGCCCTGAGACCCGTTGGCCGGCTTGATGACGCAGCCGTCCGGATGGTTCAGCAGTTGTTCCAGCTTCCGCATTTCCGCCGGGCTGCGGATGAGGCCGTAAAGCTCAGGCGTCTGGATGCCGGCGGCGTTGGCCAGGCGCTTGGTTTCTGTCTTGTCGTCCACAAGGCGCATGAGGCGTCGCGGATTAAAGTCGTTGATGAGGCGGAGGTTCCGCTCATTGATGCCGAGCACACCGGCTCGGCGGAGGCCAAGCCACGTCTTGATCATTTCGGTTCGGCTTCCTTGGCGAGCTCGCGGAAGCGCCGTATTTCGCTCAGCCGCAGGCCTGTATATTTGCCCATCAACAGGCAGGCAGCCATCAGCACAAGAAGCAGTTCGGGGAAATTGAACAGCAGGAATTCTACGTGCTTGTTCGTCATCACCAGGTAGGAGATCGACGCAACAAGCATCGAGCCAGCACCGGCCTTGATGGCATCTTCGGGCGAGTATTCTTCCCACATGATCGACATGCGCTCGATCGTCATCGTCAGGATGACCATCGGGAACAGCGAAATGGACAGGCCCATGCGCATGTTGGCGCTGTTGAACATCTGCGCGATCACCGCCATGCAGATGACGATAAAGATCAGCACGACACCCAGCCGGGGCACCAGCAGCAATCGGAGCTTCTCAAGATAGAAGCGCATCGCAAGGCCGAGGGCGACGAGCAGCGTAAACAGGATCAGGCCGTTGAGAAGCGCCGTTTCACGGAAGGCGATACCGATCAGGATCGGCATGAAGGTTCCGAGCGTCTCGATCCCGATGAACTGACGCATGAAGACCAGCAGGACGATGCCGGCCGGAATGGTGATCAGCACCTGGTAAACAAGCTGAGTGGTGACCGGCAGGCGGTCGAAACTGAACAGTTCGACGGGTGTGCGATCAGCGCGGGCTGCCTTGCGGACCACGTCGGACGCCGAGGAGTCGATCGGCTGGATCGAAACCTGCGGTTCGAAGTCGAACACGCCATCAGCGCGGATCATTTCCTCTGTGCCATACCAGATGGTGAAGAATTCTTTCGGATCGGCGCCGATGAAGTAGCGCTTGTCGCGGCCTTCGACATGATACTCCAGCCAGTGCTGCACTTCGGTGCGGCGGCGGGCTTCGTCGAGGTAAACGCCATTCGCGACGCGCGCGCGGATTCCCTGACTCTGAAGGGCCTCGGCGGCAAGGGTCAAGCGGTCGAGCGGCGGGGGCAGGACGGGCAGAAGCGCTTCGATTTCGTCAGCGTCTTTCTGGACGAAGATTTCCTGGAGGATCAGCTCCGCAAGGGAGTCATCGTCGGCAGAGCGCCGCCGCATGTCGGAAGACCAGACAAGAAATGCCTGGCGTTCGAGATCGTTGAGGGATTCCGGCGGTTCGCGGTCTGCCGGGCGGTGCATTTCGGCGGGCAGGGGAGAGCGCTGGGTCTCCCCTTCGAGGCGCGCCCTGTAGCGCAGCACCTTGCGGTCATTGGGATAGCGATAGGTCCAGATCGCTTTGCGCCCATTGTCGCCGTCGGATTCGAGACGCAGCCCGAAAGCGCCATTGTAGTATTGTTCTTGCGACACGCGCCGGGTGTCGCTGTTGGATGGAACGAATGTTTCGATCCGAACCGGCTGATTGGCGGTATCGAAGTCGAGATAGATCTCGAAATCCCAGGTTGTGGTCTGGGTGCCCGGCGTAAGCGGGTAGTTGTACTGGAATACCTTGACGCCAAAGATCGTCAGCGCGATCGCGGTCAGCACAAAGGCCAGTAGACGGGTATGAAAAGTGCTAGTCACGCTCGGATACGTTACATTCGTCGTCAGCAATAAAAGTCGATGCGGAATCGACAAGGACGCGGGACGCGAGGAATTCGCGGCCTATCAGGATGTCGTATTCAAAGTCCTCCCGGTCGGCAAGATTGACTTCAGCCAGACCGCGAACGCCACCCACACAAATCGGCAAGTGAATAACAGGCCGCCGGATGGTGCCACCGGTCTTCAGCTTGATCAGGGCAAACCGCCGGACATCCTGGTCGTAGCGCACGGTGCGACCGTTCTTGCCGCGCAGCCGGAAAGTCACCCAGTCATCCTTGCCGGATTTCTTGTAAACTTTCACATCGCGCCCATAGACCGAGGAAGAGTCAGCGCCGGTATCAAGTTTTCCTTTCATTTCAAGGCCTAACTTGCCGACATGGACGTCTTCGACATAGCCCAGAACTGTCATGTCATCGCGCCCTTCGCGTTCGGCTATCGCGGGTGCAGGGACCAGCGCCAGAACGAGTGCGGCACAGATTGGCAGTCTCAACAATTTCACGGGGAACCCCTTCCTTCTTGAGCTGTCGCGCGGCTGTCGGCTTAGCATGTGGATCGGTGGTGCGATAGACACCCAGCTCGGCGCGCAGGGGCGGCACAAACACCAGATTCGTGGCGAAAAATGGACGGAGACTGTGCGCGCGTTAACCAAGCGGCCGGCAGCCTTGTCCACCCGTTAATAATCGAACCGTAGGTCAGATAAAGGCGCCGCCACCGGGCGCCGTCCTTCTCCCGTCCTCCCAGAAACGGTTTCTGTATATGTATGCTGTCGTCAATTGCCTCACCGTCGATCATTATCCCATTTCCGTTCTGTTAGCGGTCGCAGCGCTCGCCCTCGGACTGACGTCCTCCCTCATTGTCTATAATCGCAGCTTGCACACTCAGGTTCCCGCCATTCGACGCCTTTGGGCAGCCGGTGCCGGGGTTGTGACCGGGCTCGGTATCTGGGCGACCCACTTCATCGCCTTGCTGGGCTACCGCCCCGGCTTTGAAGTCGTGTATGACGGGTGGGTCACTTTGGGGTCAGCCCTGCTGGCATCTGTTGGCTTCGTGATCACGTCACAGATACTGATCGGCGGCTTCACACTCACCCGCCGGATCGTCAGCGCCGCTCTGGCGACGCTGGTTGTCTCCTGCATGCATTATTACGGCATGTCCGCTCTGAAGGCTTCCGCGCTTATCGAGTATGACCGTAGTATCATCGCGGCTTCCATTTGCCTGGCAGGCGTCCTGTTCGGCGTCGCATACGTGTTTGGCCTCAGCAAAGAGAAGCCAGCGCGTAATCTGATCGGATGGGTCTCTGCGCTGGCAGCTGTTGGCGTGCTCCACTTTGGCGGCATGACCGGGATGAACGTCCTTCCTGTGCGTGGTTTCCAGGAAGCCGGCTGGACAGTGTCGAGCGGGACAGTCTCCTATCTGGTCGTTGGTGGGATCCTGTTGATCCTTTGCACGGCGATTCTCGCCGCGGGCATCGACTCGGCGTTGCAACGCATTCTCTTCCGTGAAAACCGGCGCCGGATGCTGCTGGCGGATTCTGCTTCGGAGGCGATTCTGATCTGTTCGGATGAGGGCAGTGTCGTCGAAGCCAACAAGTCTGCAGAGAAACTCTTCGGCATGGGGCGGCAAGAAATCGTGGGGACTCACCTGACCCGTGTGATTGGTTCAGACTTGCACCTAGCTATCCTGAGCGGGAGTAGCGACAGCGTCACCAAGCTCAATGTGCAAGGGGCCGAAGGTGAATCCATTCCTGTAGAGCTGTCCGTCAAATCGCTCGACGCGGAATCCTCGGCATTCACTGTGGTTTCGCTGAGCGACCAGCGTGAACGCCTGAAGCACGAGCAAGAGATCCGGACGTTGGCATTCACCGACCACATGACCGGTATCGCGAACCGGACTGCTTTCCAGCGCCACCTTCAACAGCAGCTTGACCGCCGGGCGATTGACCCGACCCACCAGGTCGCCGTGATGCTACTCGATCTGGATGAGTTCAAGGAGATCAATGACCAGTTTGGCCACAGTGCTGGCGACCTCATCCTGAAGAACGCGTCGGACATCATTTCCGGCCAGTTCAACGCGCCTGCCATGACCGCTCGCCTCGGCGGCGATGAATTTGCAGTTGTCATGTGTGGGTCCGTGACGCGCGAGGCCCTGGAAGCGGCCGCCGGGATACTGATCTCTGCTTTTGAGCGTCCTGTTCCGTTTGGCGATGTCGGCATTCGATGCGGGGTCAGCATTGGCATTGCGCTCGCCACGGAAGGTGAGCGCACAACGGCCAGCCTGTTCCGGTCAGCCGACCGTGCTCTTTACGCTGCCAAGAATTCCGGACGTGGCCGGGCGCGTGTCTATGATGCCGAGTTACACGAGATCCATGAAATGCGCCGGAGCATCGAGGCAGCGCTCGCGCGGGCCATCGAGAATGAGGAGTTCGTCCTCCACTACCAGCCGAAGGTTTGCTCCAGCACGCGGCGCCTGCTTGGCTACGAAGCCCTGATCCGCTGGGAGCGGCCGGGCGTCGGCATGGTCATGCCCGATGAATTCATCGAAATCGCCGAACAGAGCATGATGATCATCGAGATCGGCCGCCAGTCGATCATGGCCGCGTGTCTCGATGCGGCAGAATGGGATGAAAGCCTGACCGTTTCAGTGAACCTGTCAGCCCGGCAGTTCGCGGATCCGAAACTCTATGCCATTGTACGCCACGCCCTGAGAGAGAGCGGCCTCGCACCGCATCGCCTTGAACTCGAAATCACGGAAACCTCGCTGATCCAGAACATTCAGCATGCGACCAAATTGCTGACGGCGTTGAAAAAGCTCGGCATCTGTATCGCGCTGGACGATTTCGGGACTGGCTATTCCTCGATGCGCTTTGTGCAACAATTCCCGTTTGACCGGATCAAGATCGACAAATCTTTCGTCTCCACGATGGAAACAGACCCGAAATCCTTCGCCATTGTCGATGCAATCCTGAGGCTTGGGCGGAACCTCAATATCCCGGTCGTGGCGGAAGGTGTGGAAACCGAAGCGCAGGCCAGTGCACTGGGCGCCGCAAACTGCGAAGAGCTGCAAGGCTACCTGATCAGCCGGCCTGTTTCCCTGCCGTCGCGCCGCAATGGTGGATCTGGAGTCCTGAAACGGCTACGGGCCTGATCTGCAGTCAGGCGGACACCGGGAAGACCGGCCAGGTATCGACGATGGCGCCGTCTTCATAGACGGCGATGTCTCCGAACTGCAGGAAGACCGCCTCGCTTTGCTGAGGTCGGAAAAAGACGAATTCGTCGGGCTGGATCGATAGCTCCGGACCGCCATTCAGCATTTCCTGGTTCGAGGAGCGCCCGAACGTCTTGTTGTATTCGAGGCCCGGTGGGTCGACGGGCTCGGCCAGCCAGTGACCGCCGTGAATGAACACGGTCTTCTTCGAATTTGGGTTCCATGCTGCGCCAGCGCTACTGGCGAACTCCAGACCGGGCAGACGGGTCTTGTCGAGAGACTTGATAACGGGCGTTGCGATGAAGCTCGCAGGTTGGTGCGGTGTCAGCAATTCGGTATCGAAGTGCGTCGGCTTCACGAGGCAGGATCCCGCTGAAACTTCATTCGCAATATCCGTGCTCTGATAGTAGCGATAGGTCGGGCTTCCGGCTGCATTGCGGGTGAGGCCTGACATACGGTCCGCACCAAGCAGGGGCGTGGTCTGTTCGAGAGCCGATGTGTAGGTGCCCCACGCGGCCTTCAATGCCTTGTCGCGCCATCCAAGCGCCGTTGGCAGGGAAGGGATGTGCGGTTCGTAGCCCATGAAGCCTTTGAAGATGAGGTTCGGGTCTGCTTCGATCGACTCGATGGCTGCGCCAAGGGCCGGGCCAGGCTCGAAGCCGCCACGATGCAAGCCGACATCAAGTTCGAGAACAATCTTCAGCGGCTGCCCAATGTCAGATGCGAGTGAACTGTATTGCTGGAGTCGTTCCGGTGAATCGATGAGCCACTCAACATTGTCTGCTGCGGCACGGGTATGTGCGGGGAGTGTTTCGAAATATTGCCGGGCGGCGCGCACTGGCAGCGGTTTGCCGAGCAACTGGCTGGCGTCCGGCATGTCGACCGAGAGTTTGGACAGCATGGGCTGGTTGAAGGTCATCAGCCGGTCAGTGCCGGAAAGCTCCCGGATATGGGAGAGGAGCCCGATGGACGGCAGGGATTTGGCGACGATGCGATACTCCATGCCAGCAGGCAGATGAGTCTTCAGAGTCCGCACATTGTCCGACAGGCGCGCCTTGTCGATCACCAGGGTCGGCCATGCGATTCCAGCCCCGATCAGGGCCGCCTGAATGCTCAGAAAATAGGGGGCACGTGGGCCGCTGTGGTCGTGTGGTTTGCTCATCAGAACGGCTCCTCCGGCAGCGGCTGCTGCGCCCCCCAGAAACAGGGTTCGGCGTGAAAGTTCAGGCATCGAAATCCATTCCGAACAGGTGTGCAAGGTGCGGGTTAAGGAACTTCCCCTCCGGATCGAGCGAAGCGCGCAGGTCAAGGAAGTTCTGGAAATCCGGGTAAAGGGAGACCAGGTCCTCTTTGCCCAGGGAATGCAGCTTGCCCCAATGCGGGCGCCCGCCATGGGCACGGTGAATGGGCTCAAGGGCCGAGAAGAAATACTCGTAAGGCTCATCGACCGCGGCATGTGTGGCAATGGACATGCGCGGGCCGTCATTGAAGGGGCTCAGCCACGCATCATCCTGCGCCGTGATCCGGATCTCCATCGGGAAGAACGTATGGTTGCGGGATTCCAGCGCGGCGATGATCTCGCGGAGGCAGGCAAGGCCATTCTCGAGAGGAATATGGTATTCCATCTCGTTGAACTTGGTCGGCCGCGCCGTGGTGAGCAGCTTCCAGTATGCATCCGAGCTTTCCTCGATCAGTCCCTTTGGCAGGCTGCCAGCGGCAATGCGCCGGCGCAGCCAGGACGACCAGCCGAATACGTCGCGTAGTTCCTTGAGACCGGCGAGCGTGTCTTCATCCTCGTCTGAAACCCTGCCTGTGACGTCGCCTTCGAAAATGTCGTGCGATATTCCCGCAGCATACCCTGTGAAGGGGAAATAATAGAATTCGAAGTTCCGGTGTTGCTGCGACAGGTCCATCGCCTGTTCCAGAATCGTGTCCAGTTTTTCGACCCATACCCGGCGTTGCAGATTGTAGGCAGGCACGCATTTCAACGTGTATTGGGTGATGATGCCGAGCGCGCCAAGCGATACCTGGCCTGCCGCAAAGAGGTCCGGGTCGGAGGCAGCCGTTACGTCGCGGGCCGTCCCGTCCACCGTGACAATCCGGAAGCCTTCGATGTGTGCATGCAGCGCTTGGAGTGTCTGGCCGGTGCCATGCGTGGATGTAGAGAATGACCCGGCCAGCGTCTGCACATCGACATCCGGAAGGTTCTGAAGTGCAAGACCGGCCGCGTCCAATTCACGCGCGGCCTGACGAATCCGTGTGCCGGCGCCGATCGTGGCAAGGCCTGACTCAGTGTCTGCAGAAATCAGACCCGAGAAGCGGCTGGCATCTACAATAAGATGTTCTGACGGGACGAGGCCTGTGAAGGAGTGTCCGCTCCCTACAGGTCGAACCCGGCGTGCTGATGTGAGGGCGTCAGCGAGGTCGCCCTCAGTGGCCGGCACAGCGATCCGGTCCGGTGTAGACTGCTGGATGCCGGACCAGTTCGACCAGGCCACTTCACCGTCCGGGGCAGGAGGAAGGTCCGGACTGTATCCGTCGCGGGTGAAACTCTTCATACTCCAGCTGGCATATTGAACGCCGGGGATTGCGGCTGCCGCTGCCAGTCCCGCCGTCCCGAGCAGTATGTTGCGCCGGGTTGTGCTCATGGCTGGCCCTCCGTTGCCATGAATTCGATGAGCGCCCGGAAGTCATCATCGGTACAGTCAAGACAGTAGCCCATGGCGGGCATCGCGCCGCGTCCTGTGTGGACCGAAGCGATCACCCCCTCCATGCCACGCTCATCGAAACGTGGCGCCCACGCTGCAGAATGCCCGGTCAATGGGGCGCCAAGTCCGTCCAGGGCATGGCAGGCCCGGCAGGAGCGTTCATAGATTGCTGCAAGATCCGGATCAGACGGAACCAGCGATTCTGCGAGGGCGATGTGAGAGGCGTCCGGCTCAACATTTTCGGGTGCTGCGTTTCCAGACGCTACCTGCGAACAGGCGCCAATACATGCCAGCAGCAGTGTCGCTGAGACCGTCCTCACCATTCGTCTCCCCGTCCGTTACCCGGATCGTTTTTAGATAGCTAGTGCTATCATTACAGGATGCGTCAGAGTGAGTCTATCTTGGAAAGAACAGACGTTCGAATCTATTCCTTGCTGGAGGAGTTGCGAACGTCTTCGTTCATCGCCGCGAGACGCAGACTGACGGCATAAGCCTTCTTGGTCTCCATCCCGGCCAGAATCATGCCGGCCTGCTCAGAGCGCATGAGTCGAAGGAAACCAGCCGCGAATTCGGAATCCATCTGGTTGAAGATAGACGCCGCCTGGTCCGGTTTCATCGTGCCATACATGCGTGCCAGATGGTCCATGTCGTCATTGGAAGCATCCTGAAGCTGGCCCCAACGGTCCTGCAAAGTCGCCTCCACAGCCTGGAGATCAGCTGCGCGGCGGTCGAGTTCCTGCTGTCGGGCGAGCAGTTCAAGCTCCAGCTCCTGCAAGGCAACCTGTTGTTGTTTAAGCATTTTCTGATCGTCCGCCAGCAGCGCGGCGGTTTCGGCAGTGAAGCAGACCTGGTCAATTTGCTTGGCGCCCGGCGTCAGGGGAGAGGGCGTCGGTGCGTTGTCTTTGGTCTCGGCAGGATGGGCCGCCGTTTGCGGGCTTTCGGCAATCGCAAGGTTGCTGGGCAGGAACCTGACCGCAGCCCCGAGTGTGAACAGGAATCCCAGGGTGAGCAGGACGTAGGACCGGCTATTGTTGAGGGACTTCATGGCAGGTAACCCGTTTCGTTTTCTGCGAGATCAGCGCCCGGTGGTCTGGGCGAGGGGGCGATAGTCTTCGTCGGCGGCTTCGGTCATTTCACGCATGTCCTGCATGACCCGGTTCATCTCCATGATGCGGGTCTTGGACTGGTCCAGGATGATCCGCATCATTGTGCTGAGTTCAGCCTGGGAGGCTGTGACCTGGTCGACGGCGTCTTTTTGCGTCTCTTCCAGAGAGGCTTTCAGTTCTTCCAGGCGGGCGCAGGTCTGTTTGGCGTCTTCCAGCTGGGTGGCCAGCCGGGCAGCCATTTCACCGACATGCGACCGGGTCTCCTTGGTGGAGCTGGACATGGCGGCGATGGATTTGGACATGGCCATGATCGTCGCGCCGAGGCCGTCGCGCGTGTCCTGAAGCGCCTTCAGCCGGCGGTTCAGCACAAAGCAGTAAACACAGGCGGCAAAAGACACGAGGATGATGGCAATATCGGTGGCTTGAATCGGCATGGGGCTCACCTCAACAGGAATTCTGTGATCAGGACGCCCTGAGAGACGCCGCCGCCCAGCACCAACTCGGAGCGGCGGCTCAGCTGTTCGCGCATATGGGCGTAAAAATCGGGATTCTCGAAGTCGCTGAGTTCGACCGAGCGCAGGTAGTTGGTAAACGCGTCGATCAGAACGGGCTCAGCCTTCGTAACCATGCTCGCGCCGCTATTGTCGGTCACGATCGATACCTTCATTTTAAGATACCGGGTTGCCGGCTCGCTTCCGATCGTGATCAGAATGTCGTGCAGTTCCACATAGGTCTGGTCTTGTTGAGCGATGGGTTCGATTGCCGGACCTGTGTCGGCCACTGGGCAGGCCGGGCCCGTCGGCGGGTCTGACGCAAGCACATACACGGTTGCAAACGAACTGGTCATTGCGCCCACGGCAAGAATCGCCAGTCCGACAAACCCGCCGCCTGACTTCTTCTCGCTGGTCTTGGCGCCGCCGTCCGCGGCTTGATCGCCAGCTTTTGCACCATCTTTCTTGGCCATCAACTTCCCGGCTGTCCCAATACTCCCGATGCTCCTTAAACAAGGCTTCGGGTAAAGGAACCGTTAAGAATTTTCGGCCAGATATTAACCATTCCACCGATCCGCCCAGATACGGGAAGACCTGATTCATGAATTTCATTGCCAACCTTCGTGCCCTGCCAGTCAGCCGGCAAATCATGCTGGCGGTCGCCGTGCTGGGTGTCGTCGGCATCATGAGCGTCATGGTGCAGGGGGCGATGAAGCAGCCGATGAGCCTTCTGTATTCGGGGCTCGATGCCTCTGTGACCGGAGAGATCATCGACGAACTCGACAAGCGCGGCACCCGGTACGAAATCAAGGGCGACGCGATTCTGGTCCCTCAGAACGACCGTGATTCTATCCGCTTTGCGCTCGCCCGGGACGGCCTGCCGAAGCAGTCCGTGCAGGGCTACGAGTTGCTGGATAACGTAAACGGGTTTTCCGTCACGTCCGAGATGTACAACGCCGCCTATTGGCGTGCGAAAGAGGGCGAGCTGACGCGCACCATCCTCGCGGTTCCGGGGATCCAGTCCGCGCGGGTGCATATTGGCGCCAGCCTGCGATCCGGCTTCGCGCGATCCGACCCGGCGCAAACGGCCTCGGTCACCCTGTCCTCTGCGCACGACCTGACGAGCAGTCAGGCGCAAGGCATTCAGTACCTGGTTGCGCTTGCAGTATCCGGACTGAGCCCGGATGAGGTTGCCGTGATCGATCTCAACAAGGGGATTCTGGCCGGGCCTGGCGTCGCTTCTGCCGAACAATCGGGCGTGCAGGCGGAATCCCAGGAATCACAGCTGGAACAGAAGATCCTGCGCCTTCTGGAAGCCCGCGTCGGGCCGGGGAATGCACGCGTCTCGGTTTCTGTTGATGTGAATCATGAGCGCCAGCGCACTTCCGCTGTGACCTATGATCCGGACTCGCGTGTTGTCCGTACCCGTACGACAGGCGATGTGGCTGAAACTAGCGGCGGAACGTCCGGCGCGCTGACGGTGTCGAGCAATCTGCCGCAGGGCAATGCGCCAGCAGGCAGCCAGAGCAACAGCACGGTCAAGAATTCGTCGGAATCGGTTTCCTACGAAATCAACGAAACCCGTACGGAAACGGAGCGGCTTCCAGGGCAGGTCGAACGGATCTCGGTTGCTGTGCTCGTCAATGATCAGGTTCTTGGACTGGATCCGGCGGCTGCTGATGCTGCCACGATCAACGATCAGATGGTGGCTAACTTCCGTCAGCTGGTGACTTCTGCTGTGGGGCTGGATCCCGGGCGGGGAGACAATCTCACTGTGGAATTCATGCCCTTCCAGGCCGCACCTGTCGAAGAGCTGACAACTGGACCGAGCATGATGGATCAGTTGATGGAGCGATACCTCTGGTCGGGTATCCAGATTCTGGTGCTGGGCCTTGTCGTAATCGTTCTTGCTCTCGGGGTGATCCGACCGATGCTGAAGCAGCCGAAGACAAACGCCCTCTCGCTGGACGATCAGGAGCCCGGCAGTCTCGATGCAATTGCCGCCGACCCGTTTGTTTCGTTGAAGGACTACGCGACAGAGCGGCAGGATGATGCTGCTGCAATCCTGCAGGAATGGCTCAATGAAGACCGGAAAGTCGCTGTGAATGAGTAGCGCGCTCCTCTCCAACCTGCCTCGGTTTGACCGGGATGATCAAACGCACCCTGCGGAGCAATTGAGGCGTATGCTGGGTCAGATGCAGGCTGCTGCTGCTCGTCCCGCAGCAACTGCGCCGGCGCCGGAAGTGGCCGCCGAAGAAGATGTGCCTCCTGCGGAAGACCTGGGACCGTCGCTTTCAGAAGTCGGTAATCTGATCACGCAACTTTCTGCCACGCTGACGCGGATCGAATGCGAAGCGCGCGACCAGTCCATGCAAGTCACCCAGGCGCTCGCTGCGCGCCTGTTTCCTGAATTGTCCCGGGAATTCCTGGCAGAGGAAATTGCCCGGCATCTTCCGAATCTGGTCCCGGCGTCCGTGCCCTCAATTGAGATTCGTGCGCGGCAGGAGATGCTCGACAAGCTCGAACCCATTGTTGCCCGAGAAACATCCCTGTCCGGACGTTGTAAGCTGATCCCGGCTGATTCGAAAGACGAACCACGCGTGTTCGTCTCGTGGAAAACTGGCGGGGTCACATTTGATTTCGAGGGTCTGCTGGCTGCCTGCCTTACCCATCTGGACCCCTCTCACACCATGATCGAGGAGTAGACTCATGGCCGCCCCTATGGAAGCCGAACCGAAGCCTGCTGATGTTGAGCGCCGTGATCCGTCAACGGCGAACCAGCATCGCCGTACCATTTTCAGTGTCCCGGTCACGGTGACCGTTTCGATCGGCCAAGCGCGTCTCAGCGTCTCGGAGATTCTCGATCTGCAGCCGGAATCGATTGTCCCGCTCACGTCGCGTATCGAGGATCCGGTTGATTTGACGATCGATAACAAGATCATCGCGAAGGGGGAGCTCGTGGAAACGGAAGACGGTTCGCTTGGCGTGAAAATCACGGAGATACCGGAGCAATCCTACGATGATTTGGGCTAGGGCAGGGGGTATTTTCCTCCGCTTCAGCATTCTTGTGATGTTTGCCGCGGCGGGCTTCGTGCTCGCTGCCCACGCACAAGGTGCGCCTCAGCTTGATCCGGTTCCCAACCTGAACGATGTCCTGAACGGCAATGGACAAGGCGGCCTCAGCCGCTCGGTGATCCAGCTCTTCCTGCTGGTGTCCGTGCTGAGCCTGGTGCCAGCCATCGCCATGATGGTGACATGCCTGCCGTTCATGGTGATTGTGTTCTCGTTCATGCGGCAGGCTATCGGTGTCCCGCAGGCTCCTCCCAACATGATGATCATGGCACTCGCCATGTTCCTGACCTTTTTCGTCATGGAGCCGGTTTTCACCAACGCCTGGGACAACGGCATCTCACCCTATATGGACGGCGTACTGACCGAGGAACAGGCCTGGGTCGTGACGACAGATCCGTTCCGGACCTTTATGACAAACCGGACGGAGCCCGAAACGCTCTATGTTTTGAGCGATGCCCTGAACCGCCCGCTGGCCGAAGGAGAAGCGCCGTCTTTTCCCTTACTCGCCACCGGCTTCATGCTGTCCGAAGTGAAGCATGCCTTCCAGATCGGCTTTGTCATCTTCCTGCCTTTCATGGTGATCGACCTTGTGGTCGCTTCCGTGCTGATGGCGGTCGGCATGATGATGGTGCCGCCGACCGTGGTGTCCCTGCCATTCAAGCTCGGATTTTTTGTTCTGGCAGATGGCTGGCTTAAGATTACGGAAGCCATTTTGCGCGGATATGCAGGATGAGCTCAGCCCGATCCGCATCGAATGTTGAAAACCTTCCCGCGCGCCGTGCCCAAAAGATGGGTGTGGTTGCAGCGCAGCCCGCGCCGATTAGTTCGGCCCAGCGCGCTGCTGTGATTATCGCCCTGTTGGGGGAGAGCGCGGCCAAGCCAATCGTCGAAAAGCTCGACGATGTGGCATTGGCAAAGGTTGCGTCGGCGCTCGAGAACATTTCCATGCTGACCCGGGACGAACTCGTCGAGATCGTCATGGATTTCATCGGACATTTGCGCAAAACGAATGGCGCCATGCGGGGCGGCCGGACGCGCGCAAAGGAAGTGCTGTCCGGAGTCGTGGGGTCTGAGCGCCTCAGCCTGCTGTTCAATGAGGGGACATCCGAAACGGCAGACGAAGAGGATGAGGAAGAACTCAGCGTCTGGGAACGCCTTGAGCGCAAGGATCCGAAGCAGATCGCGACTTACCTGTCGCGCCTGTCTCCAAATCTGATCGCCTTGATCCTGCAGAAGCTCGACGTTTCGGTTTCTTCCGAAGTCCTCGGCCATATGGAAGGCGAAAAGCTTGGGCCGATGATCGGTCACATGGTCGAGCCGCGCAAGACAGACCCGGGAGTCGACCAGGTTCTTGGCCGCATGGTCGAGATGGAATTCCTCAACACCGTTCAGGAAGAAGCCGAGGACGAGGGCAACAATCTTGCCTCCGTCGGAGAGTTGCTCAGCCTGATTTCAACGGAAAAGCGTGACAGCCTTGTCGCCTTCCTCCGGTCAAAGCACGAGGACAAGCTGGAAGGCATCGAAAAGTCGATCTTCACGATCGAAGGCCTGCCAGATCTGTTGCCGAAAAATGCTGTGCCGGTCGTATTTCGTGAAGTTGATCAATCCTTCCTGCTGAAGCTTCTCAGCACACTGCAGGGAAGCAACAGCGCCGTATCGGATTACCTGCTCGGGAATATTTCATCTCGCATGGCGGATCAGTACCGCGATGACCTTGGAGGGGCGAAGCCTCTCGATCCGGTCGCTGCGGAGACGGTCCAGCGTGAGTTTCTGAATGTCTTGATGGGCCTCAAGCGGCGCGAGCTCATTGTGCTGGAGCGCAATATAGAAAAGGACGCCTGAGGCGTCCTTTTCACAATTCGTCTTAATCACTCAATCTATCGAATGACCAGTTCGGCGTGGATGGCGCCGGCGGTTTTCATTGACCGGATGATGTCTGCCATCTCCTGCGGTGTCACGCCCAGCGTGTTCAGGCCGGAGATCAGTTCTGACAGAGTCACATTCGGCTGCAGTATGGCGATGTTCCCGCTACCGGTTTGCCCGATGGAGATTTCAGAGCGGGGCAGTACCTGCGTCTCTCCGCGGGAGAACGGTGCAGGTTGCGAGGCGACCGGTGTCTCGGAAATCTTGATCGAGATATTGCCCTGCGCGATGGCGACACGCGAGATGGTCACATCTTCACCCATCACGATCGTGCCCGATTTCTCGTCAATCACGATGCGGGCGGGTGCGTTGACCGGTACGGTGAGGTTCTCGATCTCTGCCAGAAGACGGGCAGGGGAGACCTGGAGCGACCCGAAATTCAGTTCCACTGTTCCCGGGTCACGCATGAATGCAATGGGGCTGCCGACCCGGCCGTTGATAACATCTTCGATCCTGGCGGCCGTGGTGAAATCCGGGCTGCGCAGGGCGAGGGTCAAGTGGTCGCGCTGGTTGAAATCATAGGCAAGTTCCCGTTCCACGCGGGCACCGTTCGGTACGGCGCCTGTCGTCGGTGTGCCACGCGTTTCACGTGCGCCCTGTGCCTGGACATCAATCCCGCTGACGATGATCGAGCCTTGCGCCACAGCATAGACTTCGTTGTCTGCACCTTTCAGCGGGGTGAGGATGAGCGTACCGCCCTCCAGACTTTTTGCGTCGCCGATGGAGGCGACTGTTACATCGATGCTGGACCCGGAGCGGGAAAAAGAGGGCAGTGTGGCCGTGACAAGAACGGCGGCGATATTCTTGGGTTTGATTTCCTCACCTTGAACATTCACGCCGAGACGTTCAAGCATGTAGGAGAGCGTGTCTTCGGTGAACGGCGAGTTCTTCACCGTGTCGCCTGTGCCGTTGAGGCCGACAACGATACCGTATCCAACAAGATCGTTCTGTCGGATACCTTCTACATCGACGATATCGCGAATGCGCGTTTCTGCGCCGACGGAGAAAGAAAATGTTGCAGCAGCAATCGCGGCAAGGATCAGGGCGGACCATCTCATGGCACTACCTCATAAAGTTCAGCAGGCTGAGATTGGATAGCCTGGCAGTGAGTGTGTAGGAGGCTTCGAGACTGGTTTCGAGCTGTTTCAGTTCTGATGCCGCTTCGTATTGGTCTCTTGCCGTCATCTGATTGAAGGCCTGCGTCAGGACGGTTTCTTCAACATCAAGCGCGCTTTTCGAGGATTCGATCTGCGCTTGAAGGATTCCGCGTTCAGCCCGGGCGTTCGTGAGCGCTGCCTGGCCGTCAGCCAGTGTATCCGTTGCTTGAATGAGCGCATCGCTCTTGCCATTGAACAGGGCCAGTGTTTCGTCGGAGCCGGACAGGGCGAGTACCGCCAGACCCCAAACAGTCTTGGTGATTTCCGGATCGGTTCCGGTCACACTGGCCGGGTCGGACGCGGTCGCCGTTCCCGAATAGGCATTGGCCTGCCATCCGCTGCCGGGCGTATTGAAATAGGCGTCCATCTGTATTGCGAAGTCTGCAGCGTCAGTGGCGGAAGCGGCCATGGAGCGGACATCACTCAGGAACACGTCCACATCTCCCATGGGCTTGGTATTCGTCGCGTCCCCCGAAAACAGATAGCGTTCGCCATGCCGTGTGTTGAGGACAGAAAATGTGGAGGCGAGGGCTGCCTTCGCATCGCGAACGACGGATTCCCGCGCCGTGAAATCCTCAGAGCCGAGTGCGGCTTGCATGCGAACGCCGAGCTGCCCGATATTCTCATCAATGGCGGTGAGGGACTGCTGGATGATGTCCAGCCTGGTCTCCTTCAGCGTCAGCTGGGTCCGTTCGTTCGCGACATCGTCGATGGCCTTCTGTCCCAGCATCGCTTTGCCGATGCGGCCTGAAAGGTGCGCTGTCATATCCTTGTAGCGGCCTGTGACAGCTTCTTCGGATGTTGTATCGATACGATCCCGCAACCGGACGATTGTCTCACTGAGACCGGATGAAATGTGGTGGATAGGAAGACTCAGTCGCATATCGTCAGATCTCCATCAGCCGGTCGATCATGTTGCTTGCAATTTCAATCACCCGGGCGTTTGCGGCATAAGCCTGTTCGATGATCAGGAGTTCCTGCATCTGCTGGTCGACGTCGACGCCGGTCTCGGAAACTTCCGCTTCCGCCATGATTGTGTACTGAGATGAGGTCGACGAGAGGACCGCTTCGTGGCTAACACGCTTCTGCCCGGTTGAGGACGCGAATTGGGCCAGCAACTCGCTGGAAGAATAGCTACCTTGAAAGCCACCGGAGTTCGTTGGCCGGACCGTCGTGATCGCATCCAGCATATTTTGCAGGATGGTTGCGTTTCCAGACGCTCCCTCACTGACCGCGCCAATACCGTCGCGCAGGCGCCACATGCTGCCGCCCTGGCTGGGGTCTATAGCCGCATTGATAGCGAGCCGTCCTGCCAGGCCCGGATCGCCGGACCCATCAGAGTCCACGAACAGGCCTTGTTCACCCGGAGTCTTCGTCGGATCAATCGAGTCGTCGGAAAGGCGGGCAATGAGGTCGCCCGCAAGCGTATCGAGCTGCGCACTGAATGCAGGAAGATCCGTGTCTCGAAGCGTAAACAAAGCGCCGAATATGCCGCTGGATACTGCGCCGTACGAGGACGTCCCAGGTGTAATGGAGATGCCGTCGACTGTCAGGCCAGACAAGCCGCCGCCAGCCAGCGTCTGCGAAGGGCCGAACACGGTTGAGGGTGTAAATTCGATCTGTTTGGCGTTGGTCTGAAGGAGGTAGACGCCCTCCTGAGTGACAATGTCGATACCGCCGCTCTGACGGGGAACAGTCTGTATCGGCAGGTATTCCGAAATCTGATCGAGCAGGCGCCCGCGCTCATCGATCAGGGCCGCAGCCTGGCCGCTGGTGCGATCGATCCGGGCAAGCTTTCCGTTGATTTCCTCGACGCCCTTCAGGGCGGCGTTCACAGCATCGACGCCACTTGCAATTTCGTGATCCGTTTCCGCGCGCAGGGACGTGGCGAAATCGGAAAGCGCATTGAATTCTTTTACAAGGGAGCTGGCGGCCTGTAGCGTCGCGGCCATGTCCGAACCGGACTCTGGCGATATTGTGAGGTTGGACAGGGCGCTTTCAAAGTTCGAGAACAGACCGAACAGGCCGGAACCGTCGGCTGTGTTGCCGACGCGGGCGGAAATCGTGTTCCAGGTCGATGCGAACAGATCGGCCTGCGAGAGGTCGCTTCCAAGAGACCTGCGTTCGGCAGACAGAGCCTCGTCACCGGCCCGGGTGATCCCATCAGAGCGGACGCCGGCGCTTGCGCCGCCCAGAATATTCTCGGCCACAACGAGCGAACGGCGGACATAGCCCGCCGTCGTCGAATTCGAGACGTTTGTGGCGACGACGTCGGCCTTCAGACTTGTGATCCGAAGGCCTGATTGTGCCGCATGGATAGCGCTGGATATGGTCACTTACGTGCCGTCCCGTTCAAGCGTGGATTAGCGCTTCAGGTTTGTCGTTTCCTGCAACATCTCGTCGACCGTCTGAACGATCTTCGCATTCGAGGAGTAAGCCCGCTGCGTTTCGATCAGGTCGGTCAGTTCGGCGGCGATGTCAGTGGTCGACTCCATGAGGGAGTAGCCAGACACCGTGCCCACCGGGCCAGTACCGCCGTCCCACAGGTAAAGGCTGCCGGACGAAGACGAGACCGAGAATGCCTGGCCGTCTAGGGCGGTGAGGCCATTCATGTTCGGAACGTCACCCACAGGGATCTGATAAAGCGTACGCCGAAGACCGGTATCATACACCGCTTGCAAGTAGCCGTTCTCGTCGATCTCAACGGATGCGAGATCGCCCAGCGGGGCGCCATCCTTGGTAACAGCCGTCGGAGAGTAGGGGCCTGCCAGCTGGGTGATGCCGGCGCTATCGTCCGGACGGCCGATGAAAACTTCAATCGGACCATGTTCCAGCGTCATGGACAAACGGCCGGTGGCGGCATTGTAGCTGACGCCACCGCTAGCGGTCGCCGTATCGATCCGGCCACCGTTTGCCGCTGTGTCATCGAACACCAGGTTCAGGTCTCCGATTGATGTGAGCGGATCACCTGCGCTGTCGAAGAACTGAACGTCCCATTCATTCGAGGAGCCGCTGCCTGGCACAGATGGGGTGAATTCCATCGTGAGCGTCTGGGCGCGGCCCAGGTTGTCGAAATACTCGATCGGAAGCAGGTAGGGCTCGCCGGACCCACCGGAATTCGTGGCATCGGCCGGCAGGTTGATGCCAAGCTCCATGCTGGTCGTCGGTGAAGCGGTGAACTGTGAGGTCGCGATGTTTACAGGTTCAAGGTTCAGGCCACTGTTGCGGCTCACATTACCGATGTCACCGGCAGAGTCTGCAGGCCAGCCGAGAAGGAACATGCCGCTTTGAGTGCGGAGGTAGCCATTCTGGTCCGTGTAGAAGGAGCCCGTCGGCAGCAACATGAGCGAGCGTTCTGACGGAACGGCACCAACGCCGCCCTCATTGGTGACCGGGAGGAGACCACGTCCCGCGACGGCGATGTCTGTTGCGTTCCCAGTGGAGGTGAGCGACCCTGTTGCAGCAATGTCCTTGTACGAATCCACGCGGACGCCACCAGCGGCGTAGGCCGAAGAGCGTTGCTGGAGAACCATGCTCGAAAAATCGACCTGACTGCGCTTGTAGCCGTAGGTCGAAGAGTTGGCGATGTTGTCGGAGATTGTCGAAAGCCGGGCGGAGTTGACGCCCAACCCCATCACGCCCGCATTCAGGGACGAAGAAATGCTCATGTCGGTTGCTCCTGCAAAGTGACGCAACCATGAATAAATATTGTTGGTTAATGACGAGATAATCCCGCTTAACCCGGTAAATTTATCGGGTCAGAATGGTAATCGAAATCCGCCGGTTCTGAGGTGCGGACGGATCGTCTGGAATCAGCGGTTCAGATTCCGCTTTGCCAGACACTTCCCGGATGCGATCAGCTGGCATGCCAGAGCGGACCAGCAGGCGACGGGCCGTATTTGCGCGGTCAGCGGACAGGTTCCAGTTGTCGTAGACGGCAGCGTTCCTGTAGGTGCGATTGTCCGTGTGGCCAACAATCTTGACCTGGTTTTCAAAGCTTCCAAACGAGCCGGCGACTTGCCCCATCAGGTCTGCCAGCAATTCGGAGGGGTGGCTGGACCCGACAGGGAAGAGCGGCGTTTGGGCCGAGTCCGTGATTTCAACCACAATTCCTTCCGGCGACATCTTGATGAGCATGTGCTCGGAAATCTGATGTCCGTCTTCGGTCAGGCCTTTTTTCAGATCTTCGAGCTGTGCAGTGATCGCGCGCTCATCCGTCTTGTTTTTCGACCCGTGCGAGTCGATGGACTTCGACCGCGACGCACCGGTCCCCATTTTTGCGTAAGTTTCTTCGGTGAAGATCGAGGAGCCATTGAGTCCGTCCGATCCGCCGCCGGAAATCCGGCTGATCGGAATGGTCGGGTTGAAGTAGTCGGCAATACCCTTGCGCTGTTCCTCCGTCGTGGCATTGAGCAGCCACATCAGAAGAAAGAACGCCATCATTGCGGTCACGAAGTCTGCATAAGCGACTTTCCAGGCTCCGCCATGGTGCCCGTCGGCTTTGACGACCTTCTTCCGCTTGATGATTGTCGTGTGAACGACTGGCTGTTGCTTAGTACCCATTAACCCTAACCACTTGAGGCAGTAGGCACTCTCTAACAGACAGCCATGAAGGAACGTTGCTGAGCCGATGGTTAACTTGCTCCGGCCTGTTAATGGTTTTTCAACCGGTCACCCACCATCACTGGTTAACGGGACGGTACGTTTTTTTAATAGGTGGCAAGCTGTGTCTGCAGTTCTGCGGAAAAAGATCGACGCTGGGGCGGGTATTCCTCCCAGTATCATGCAATTGCAGCAATTCTGGCTGCAATTGCAGACGTGCACCCGGAACTGGGCTGCTGACGCCTATGGTATTCTTCCGGAAATTTCGCTGACCAGCCGCCGGGTCGTCACCGGACAGGAAGCCCAACAGAAACTGGATTCTGAAACAGGCTTCTATTTTTCCGCCAAGTCGTCGCCGGGACTGGCGGCAGTTGCCATGGACGCGGCCGGTGCCATTCGTAATGCAGCCGTGCGCATGGACCAGGATGCAGAGAGCCTCGGTGACGCCTCACCCTTGTTCCTGAAGCTTCTCGCTGAGCAGGCCGGACTGGCGCTTGGCGGCCAGATCGCCGAAACCGTGATCAAGTCGGGGCAGGTCCTCAGCTCTGCGGCGGACCCTGCAGGGGCAACCGGCCGCTTCGATACGTCCAGCCGTTACCTTCTGGTGGAATACCAGCTCAAGATGGCGGAAGAAGTATCCAGCATCTGGCTCGCCTTTGCCTTTGAATTTATGCAGCAATTTTCGGTTTCCAGCCAAAGGGCGGCTGCCGAGCAGAAAGCGAATTCCCGGGGTCACAGCCAAAGAGCGCTGAGCAACAGTATCCTCGCATCCACGACCATGCTGGATGCTGTGCTGGATCGCTTGTCCCTGACAATCGGTGAATGCGCCAAGCTCGAAGTCGGCACAGTGCTGCCGCTCGCTGGGGCGGATGCCAGCCGACTTTCGCTTACGGCGGATACGGTCAATGGCAGTGTTGATATCGGCTCGGGTGAGCTTGGTGTCTGGAAACGCCAGAAGGCGTTGAAACTCAAGACGCCAATCTCGGAAAATTTTGCGCAGGAAATAGTGGATTCATAGCAATTATCCGTATGGGGATTGCTAGAGGGGAGTAGAGCAGTGAATGCAATTATAGGGATGCTGGTGACGGTTGCCATGGTGTTTGGTGGCTACCTTCTGGCCGGCGGCAAGATGGAAATTATCACGCATGCTCTCCCGTTTGAGGGCATGATGATCGGTGGGGCGGCGCTTGGGGCCTTCCTTGCCGCAAACGATCTGACGACGATCAAGCATACGGTCGGTGACATCGTGTCGGTGTTCAAAGGACCGAAATGGAAGAAGCAGGATTATCAGGACCTCCTGTGCCTGATGCATGAGCTGCTGAATGTACTGAAACAAAACCCGGTCGACATCGAACCGCACATCGAGGCGCCGAATGAGTCCGATATCTTCGCGAAGTACCCGAAGATCCTGAAAGACCATTCCGCAGTGGAGATGATCTGCGACACGATCCGGTCGATGATCATGAACTTCGATAATGTCCATCAGGTTGAGGAGCTGCTGGAAGCGCAGCTGGAAGGCCTGCAGGAAGACAGTCTGCACGGCGCTCATGCGCTTCAGAACATGGCCGATGCACTGCCGGCGCTTGGAATCGTCGCAGCTGTTCTCGGTGTGATCAAGACGATGGCGTCCATTGACAAGCCACCGGAAATTCTTGGCGGAATGATCGGCGGCGCTCTTGTGGGGACGTTCCTTGGTGTGTTTCTAGCCTATGGGATCGTCGGTCCGTTCGCCAGCAAGGTGAAACATAATCGTACGGAAGAGCACTTCTTCTATGCCACGATTGGTGGACTGCTCGTCTCCAACCTTCACCACAACCCGGTCAACATCTCCGTCGAAGTAGCCCGGCGGCATGCGCCGGCTCGTGTTCGCCCGACTTTCGACGATGTTGAACAGGCAATCCGGGAGCTGAAAAAGGCGGCATGAAGCGGCTTTGCCTCCTCCTTCTGCTTGGCAGCTGCCTCGCGCCGGTATCATTCGCGCGCGAGAACACTGAAGCTGCAACCAAATCGGAAGAGGGGGCGCCGACCCAACTGGCGAATGAACTGGACCAGTTCGTTCGCGACGCCATCGACGGGGGTCTCCTGACCCCGACTGGAGAAGCTGAACCGGAAGTAGAGGCTGATGTGGAAGAGGAGATGCTGCCGGTGGGCGTACGCCGCCGGCAAGCCGCTCCGTTCCCGGTTGAAGTCGATTGCGATGGTCCTTACCCGCTGGATTTCGGCGAGTTTGAACGGTTCGATCGCTACCAGCAGATCTACACCTTTCAGGACAATGCATCTGGCTTGCCCAGCGAAACCGAACCCGCGGGTGGTATTCAACTTGCCAAGGCCTATCTGGCGCTCGGGCTCTATTCCGAAGCTGGTATGGTGCTGAAGTCGACCCCTGGGCCGGTCGCGGCTGCATATCGCAAAGTTTCCAGCCTGATGGAAAACCGCGCGGCTGCTGACGTGGATTATTTCCGGAAGCTGTCGGAGTGCCGTGAAGAGGCGGGAGTCTGGCTCGGAGCGGCCCTTCTGGCAAATGATCAGGACGAGGGTGTTCAGACTTTCAACGAAAACCTGAATGGCTTTCGCAAACTGCCTTTCCGTCTGCGGGCAGACCTGACCGCAATGGTGGTCCCGCAACTGGACAAGCGCGGGGAACGTATCCTGCCGGTGAAACTGCTGGCAGACTTCACGCCCGAACAGGTGAACGAAGCTTCGCAACTGCAATTCGTGAAAGCGGTCATCGACCTCAGTGAAGGCCGTCCCGATGCGGATAAATCTGTTCGGAAGTTCCTCAGCGAACCCTTGTTTCAGGAGCAGGCGCTTGCTGTCCTCATGCGTCATGACAAGCCTCTGAGCGGCGCGCACGAGGAGATTCTGCTGGGCGAACTGATGAAAAAGTTCGGGCAGAGCGGCAATGACCGGGAGCTCGCCGCCAGCCTTCAGTTTGCCTTGCAGGAGCTGAGCGGAAGGTCTCATTACCGGCCGATCATGGAGCTCTCCGGTATGCCGGCGCTACAGAACGAGGCTGCCCAGAGTGAAATTCGTCGTCAGTTTATCAACGGGTTGGAGCGGGATCTCGCAAGCGACAATCGGTTGCGCAACCTCGCTGCGATTGATGCGCTGGTTTCGGATCGCAGTATTCTGGAAGAAGCGCCCGAGCGCTCCAGGCTTTACCGTTCCGGTGCGTCATTGGCCGTTCGCTTCGGTCTCGTGTCCCTGACGCGTGTCTTGATGAACCGAGAAGACGCGGACGACGCCGTCATCGCAGAGTTGGCGGGACTGGAATACCGAAGCGGTGATTTTGATGCTGTCTCAAACTGGGCGCAGGCTTATCCGAACAATGGTGCCCTGAATCTTCTTGCTGCGAAAAGTGCAATCCGGAAAGGGGATGCGGTCGGCCTTCGCGTTTATGAGCAGCGTCTGGCTCTTGAGGCGGAGACAATCCTGACGCTCGTCGAACTGGATGCCGCGTCCAATCGCTGGATGGTTTCCGAAACGATCTACAATGCTGCAGCCGGTCTGAACGACCCTGTCGCGAAGCAACGGGCGGAGCGTGTCTTCGCCATGCGGCAGGCGGCCAGGGATCTGGCAAAACCGGCACGGTCCAGACTGGCGATGGCAAAAGTCGCGTCGGTTCTCAACAAGCCGGAGCCATCCTCAGAACAAGTCACCGGAGGCGCACACTAATGTCGAACGCCATCTACGCCATGCTCGGCCGTCAGCAGGGACTGATGCAGGAAATGCAGGTCGTTGCGAACAATCTCGCGAACTCGAGCACAACGGGCTACAAATCGGACCGCGCCCTTTTTGGCGAATTCCTGGTTGCCACCGGGAATCAGTCATCGTCTCTCTCCATGGGCGGGCTTGCGGGCCACAGCTTTGCCATGGAGCAGGGGGCGCTGAAGGCCACGGGCGGGGAACTCGACCTTGCCATCCAGGGAGATGGCTTTTTTCTAGTCAATACGGAACAGGGGCAGCGCCTGACGCGCGCGGGTCACTTCCAACTGTCCACGGAAGGCCAGCTGGTCGACATGAACGGCAGTGCGGTTCTGAGTTCCGGCGGGACACCCATCAACATTCCGCAGAATGCGAACGAAGTTCGTGTTGCTGCGGACGGAACCGTCACGGTGAGCGCAGGCGATGGCTTGCCGCCGGAAGAAGTCGGCCAGATCGGGGTCGTGACTGTCGATCAGGAAGCGACACTGGTACGCGATTCCAATTCCTATTTCTCTGCGCCCGACGGGCACAGGCCCGCAGAAAATAATGAGATCGTTCAGGGCACATTGGAACAGTCCAATGTTTCACCGGTGCTTGAAATTGCCCGCATGATCGAAGTGCAGCGCGCCTACGAAGCCGGACAAGCCATTTTCGAACGCGAGGATCAGCGTGTGAACCAGCTCATCAGCGCAGTTCGTAACGGATAACAAGAGTAGCAGCAGGTAAGAGAAGGAGCAGGACGTGAAATCTCTACAGATCGCCGCCACAGGGATGGCCGCCCAGCAGATGCGGGTCGACGTCATTTCGAACAACATTGCCAACATGAGTACCGCGGCCTACAGGCCCCGGTCTGCGGAATTCTCAGACCTTGTCTACCAGCAATACCTGACTCCAGGCACGTCGACCTCGCAGGTCGGGACGCTGGTTCCGGCGGGTATCCAGATCGGTACCGGTGTTCGTCCTTCCACAGTTTCCATGGAGCTGACGCAGGGCGCCCTGAATCCGACCGAGGCGGAGCTGGATCTTGCGATCGACGGCTCGGGGTATTTCGAAATCACGCTTCCATCCGGTGAGTCGGCTTACACGCGTGATGGCAAGTTCAACCGCGGGCAGGACGGTCAGATCGTGACCATGGACGGTTTTCCGCTAACGGACGGGATCATCATTCCGGACGATGCGCAAAAGATCTCCATCAGTCGTGACGGTGAAGTCGTTGCCTATTTCGAAGGCGTGACGGAAGGCCAGGCCATCGGGAACATTCAACTCGTCCGTTTCGTGAACGAGAAGGGTCTGGAAGCGATGGGGGACAACTTGTTCCGTGAAACGCAGGCGTCTGGCACACCGACGCAGCTTGTTCCGGGAACCGAGGGCGCAGGCTTCATTCGTCAGGGTTTTCTGGAAGGCTCCGGCGTTGATGTCGTCAAGGAGATCTCCGAGCTGATCGAGGCCCAGCGTGGGTACGAGCTGAATTCCAAAGTGATCACCGCATCCGATGAAATGCTCGCCGCAACGACGAGGGTGAAGTAATCATGATGTCCATTCTCGCGCTCAGCTTCGGAATGATGACGGCTTTTGCCGGCTCATCTTCTCTCGTAGCGGCAGAAGTGATCCGCGCCGGCGATCCGATCACTGCATACAATGCAACGACCGAAGATGGCGGGAACGCTTCCGGAGATCCGTTGGTCGGCCGCGAAGTGCTGCGGACAGTTTATGCCGGTAAGCCGATCACCTTTGAGAATACGCGGGCGCCTATGGTCGTCCGGCGTAATCAGGTCGTCTCAGTCAGATACATCAAGGGTGGACTGGAGATCACGGCGTCCGGCCGGGCCTTGGGAGACGCGGGCGTCAATGAGCCCGTGACGGTCTTGAACCAGCAATCAAAGCAAATGGTGCAGGGCATCGTTCAGGAAAGCGGGTGGGTATTGGCACAATGAAGAATTTTATCTCGACGGCAATTCTCGCGACCGCGGCAACAGCCTGCGCAGGTTCTCCTCTGTCGGATCCAAAACCCGAACCGGTTCCGCTTTATGCCGGGCCATGGGCTGGGGCAGGGGTCGACATGAACGCGGTCACTGAACCCAACCCGTCACTTTGGGCAACGTCTCCGAACGCGTTGCTCAGCATGCGCCGTGCAAAGGCCGTGGGTGACCTGCTGACGGTCGTTGTAGAAATGGATGACCAGGCAAGCCTCAAAAGTTCTCTGTCCCGCAGCAGCGGGTCGAGCGAGGACATGAGTATCGATGCGCTCCTCGGGCTGCCGGACATTCTGAACAATGCCTTGCCTGGCTCGGCCAGCGTCTCTCCGGCGATCGACTTCCAGCGTAATTCGAACATGGCCGGCAATGGCGCGGTCAACCGGGCTGAAAAAGTGACGTTTACACTTGCGGCGCGTGTTGTTGGTGTCGAACCCAACGGGAACTTAATCATTCAGGGGTATCAGCAGACACGGGTCAGTAACGAGATCCGATATCTGAGCGTCTCGGGCGTCATTCGCGCCCAGGACATTACCCGGACCAACACTGTAACGTATGACAAGATCGCCGATGCCCAGCTTTCCTATGTCAATCAGGGTGACACAACCGGTCCCAACGGGCGCAAGGCCGTGCCGAAATTCCTCGACAAGGTGTTGCCTTTCTAGAGGTGGGAGACCGGCATGAAGCATGTCATCTCTGCGGTGGTTGCGGTCGTTTGCATTCTTGTCGGCGGCATCACGGGACATTTTGTGAAAACCGGCCTGACCGCGGCGGCGGGCACGAGTGCGCATGAGTCTGATGCCAAACCTGCTGATTCCCATGGCGGGGCAGATGCCCATGGGGGTGAAAAGAAAAAGGATTCCCACGGAGCGAAGAAAGACTCCTCAGGGCATGGCGGCGGCGGCCATGGTGGTGGCGGTGCGACCGGCGATGTCGTCTATTTCAAGTTCACCCGTGAATTCATTGTGCCGATCATGCATGACCGCAAGGTCGAAAGCCTTGTGATCCTGAACATCAATCTGGAAGCCGACTCCAGCATTTCCCAGAAACTGTTCTCAATGGAACCCAAGGTCCGGGACAACATCATGACCACGCTGATCGAGCTCAGCAATGATGGCCGGACGTTTGAAAACATGACGGATGTCGAGAGCTACGAGACCATCCGGGCCATGGTCTTGCTGAACCTGCAGAAAGCCGTTCCGTCCGGCATCCAGAACGTCCTGATCGTGGATATTGCGCAACAGGACCTCTGATCCCCGGAAAGGGCAGTGACGCTGCGCGCGCTTAACGGCTGTACTTTTCGACGTTTGCCATTTCGGTCGTCAGGTTCAGCGATGTCTCAAGCAGCATCGTCCCGTTCTCATCAGCGGTAACGCCGGTCACAGTACCGATCAGGCGGGGGGAAGTCGTCCGCTGAAGTTCACCGTCCTTGTACATCTGGATTTCAAGTTGGTAGACGCCGTCTTCGGCGAGCTGGTCTCCATTGGAGGTTTCGCCATTCCAGGTGTACTGGCTCGCTTCCGGGTCCAGCGTCTTCGACCAGATTTCGTTGCCGTTTGAATCCCGCACCTTCAGCAAGGTTTCATGGGTCGATTCTGGAATGTCCACGACGAAGTCCACCCCTTCACCCGCGTAGGGTGCCCAGGATGTATCGACAGCGACCGTTTCCCCGAGCCACTGACCGGCGAGAATGCTGGAATGGAGGCCGCCGATCATGCCAGCGATACTTTCCAGGTGCGTGTTCGAGGCGACCTGCTGTTCCAGCGTCGAAAAGGTCGCAAGCTGGTCGACGAACTGCGTCGAGTCCATTGGAGACAATGGGTCCTGGTTCCTGATCTGCGCAGTCAGAAGTTTGATGAAGGCATTGAATTCACTGCCGATTGTCTGGGTTGTGGCGCCTGAAACGTCGGACATGGGAAGATCCTTACAGTCTTATATCGATACCGCCGCTCGCTGTGCGGGCAGGGCGGATTGAGTCTGCGGTCATATGCGCAGCAGTGAGAAGGGACGGTTCAGCCGTGAGGCCATCATTGTCGAACAGGCTGCCGGCCCCGGGCGTTTGGGATTGCTGATGACCGGATTGTTGCTGCTGGAACGTCATGTTCTGGCCTGACAGCCCGTTGCGTTCCAGCGCCTGGGTAAGTTCGAAATGCATGAGGCGTAGCTGCCTCAGCGCTTCCGGAGATTCGCCTGTCACAGTGATATGCTGTATTCCGTGTGCGTCGAACTTGAAGTCGATCGACACGCGGCCAAGCTCTGGCGGATCGAGCTGTACAGTGATCCTTTCCGGCGTGTCGTTCGGTGAAGAGACCGCATCCGTGATAATTTTCACTGTCTCGGCCGGGCTGGCTGTTACCACAGCATTTGTCGGCGTCATCTGCATCTGAGTCTGGGGCGACTGTGCTGCGGTCTGGGAAACGGGCGATGCTCCAAGGGCGGATGCGAAAACCTGCGAGCCGGCGTCCGGGGCAGGGGAGGCATGGGCCGGAGAGCCGGTCTTGCCTGTTTCGGAACTGCCGTCTGTTGCGGTATCCGAAAGCTTCGTCTGGAATGCGTCACCGTGCTCGACAGGGGCAGTCTTGTTGGATGACAATTCGGCGGTCTTGCTCTCAGGCGCTGCCGTTTGCTGAACCGTTGCTTCTGTGGATTCGAAATTGGCGACCGCCGGGCTTTCAACGACGGCCCGCGCACCAACGCCCTTGTCCTTTCCGGGTGTCCGAACACCAGGCTGACTGGTGTCCCCCGAGCCTGCTGACTGGACCGTCATGGCCTGTACGTCAGGTGCTGGAGCCTCGTCAGCTTTCGGGATGCCTATGTCCTTGCGAGTCTCTGTGTTGGCCACGGCCTCCGGCGTGTCATTCGGTGAAATGCCAGTGTCCACGGGCGGTTCAGAGGTTTCCGTCGGGACGACCGCTGCGCCAGCCAGCGAGACTTTGTCAGTATCTTCGGCGTCTTCAGAAGCCTCCGTGGATTCCGATTCGGCAGGGGGTGCCTCAGCCGTAAGCAGTTCAGATTCGTCGGTATCATTTGCTTCGGCCGCGTCATGGCTGGGCAGTACTGCGTCAGCAGCGGACGCTAAATTCATTTCGGCCGCCGTATCGGCCTCACCGTTCTGCAGTGAGGAAAGCAGGGGGGACTTTTTCTCTGAATTCTCCGAATTGTCCCTGGAGGTCATCGGTACATCGCTGTCTTTCGTCGCAGCGTCTCGATCCTTTTCGAGGGAACGCGCGAACGCATCACCGGATCCAGCCTCGTGGGCTTTTGATCCTGTGCGATCGGGTTTTGAGTTCGCTTGCGGAAGCGCCAGGCCAGGTTCAATCAGAAATGTCATAATCGGTTACGATTCCCCGTCCCAATGTTAACCAAGTTACAACGAAAGGACGTGAAAACAGCGTTAACGCGCATATCATTGCGACAAATATTTCTGCAGCAATCCGAACCCGGAGGATCAGATGTCCCAGCCTGTCTCTATCCAGGCATATACGGCACCGATGCCGGGCATTTCCGATCCTGGGAACTCGGGGCAGGGGGCGCCCGATGCATCGGGACTCGGCAAGCGATTTGAGCAGATGCTCTGGACCGAGATGCTCTCTTATGCCGGTCTCGACAAAGCGTTTGCGCAGGACGGCGGTCAAGCGGCTGAAACCTTCTCAAGATACCTGATTGAATCGATTGCCGAGGACCTGGCTGAAACCCATCCCATGGGCCTGGGGGAGGCAGTCGACCGTAACGTGGCTGCAAGCCAATCACTACAACAGGATGCTGCAGAATGAGCCAGGTATCGATCCAGAGCGAAATTGATGGATTGAAGGAAACGCTGGCCCTAGAGCGGCAATACCTTCTTGCTGGCCGAGCGCGTGAGACAATCGCCCTGGCAGAAGCAAAGCTGTCGGCCATGGATGCGCTCGAAACAGCCTTCGGGTCGCTTGAGCCCGGCGCTGCGCCTCCTTCCCATCAAAATGACATGATGGAAATCGTGTCGATGGCAAAAGAGAATGCCGTCCACTTTGCAGCGATCCAGAACGGCTTGCGGCGCGCCATTCAGCGGGTCGAGAATCAGCATGCGAACGCTTATGTCGGCTCCTATACGCAAACGGGCGGACAGATGGCGTTTACAGAAGTCACTGGGCAATTCCTGAAAAAGGCCTGACTGGTTAACTGCTTGTACACTCCCCGATTGTAATCAGGTTCATGAAACCTGGAGGGGTTGGCGGATTTCCGCAGTCAGGATGACACGTAGATTAATCGGGCCGCGATCCGTTCGCAGGCCACGTTCCTTGAGGGATGGGTAATATGTCCAGTATTCTGACTAACAACAGCGCAATGGTCGCTCTCGACACGCTGCGCAACATCAACAAAGATCTCGCAGCGGTCCAAAATGAAATTTCGACAGGTAAGACTGTCTCCAGCGCCAAAGACAACGCGGCGATCTGGGCGATCTCGACGGTCATGTCGACCGATGTGGAAAGCTTCAAGACGATCTCCGACTCACTGAATCTCGGCTCGTCTACTGTCGGTGTTGCTCGTGTTGCCTCCGAGAAGGTCACTGAGCTGCTTCAGGACATGAAAAACCTGATCGTCAATGCTCAGGGTGCGAACGTTGACCGTTCCAAGATCCAGACCGAGATCAGCGAAATTCGCGAGAACATCGCTTCGGTTGTTGGTGCAGCCCAGTTCAACGGCCTGAACCTGGTTGACGGCTCTTCCACGGCAGACATGCAGATCCTGTCGTCTCTCGACCGCAGCTCTTCCGGCACCGTCACGGCAGCCTTCATCGACGTTGCACGTCATGACCTGTCGATCAGCAACACCGCATCGGGCGCAACCTTCGGCGCCAGCGCCGTGACCGATCTGACCATCATCAACAACGGTGGTACGAACGCTGGTACGGCTGCAACTGTCGCCAATGGCGCAACGCAGGCCATCACGATCGCTGCTGTGGCAGATGGCAACTCCTACCGTGTCGTTCTCGATGACTCGGCCACGACCAACAGCCTTGGCCAGCGCACCTTCGAATACGTCGCTGGAACGGATGACAGCCTGAACTCTGTCGCTGCCAACCTGGCTAACCAGATCAGCACGTTCTTTGCTGCAACCGGCGAGACCAACTACACGGTTTCCCGTACCGATGACGTGATCTCGATCACGAACAATTCGGGTGCCAACCTTTCGGTCACGGCTGCTTCCGCAACTGGCGGTACGGCTGCTGCCAGCGCTGGCGGCCTCGGCAACGTGGCAACCATTGACGTGACCACGGATGCTGGTGCAACGGCTGCTCTGACTTCGATCGAAAGCCTGCTTCAGACATCTATCGATGCTGCAGCTGGTTTCGGTTCTTCGCAGACCCGTATCGAAAACCAGACCGACTTCGTCAGCTCCCTGATCGACTCCATGACCTCCGGTATCGGTGGCCTCGTGGACGCCGACATGGAAGCCGCTTCGGCTAAACTTCAGGCACTTCAGGTCCAGCAGCAGCTGGGCGTGCAGTCTCTGTCCATCGCTAACCAGGCGCCGCAGACCCTGCTGTCGCTGTTCCGCTAACTTGATGGGTAGCCCGGGAGCCAACGGCGGTTCCCGGGCTATCACTTCAACAAACCCGGGGAGGGTGCATTGCAATCACTGGCTTTCAAGGCTTATGGGGAGGTCAAGCAACGCACCGCTGGGGAAAAAGAAATTGAATTTGCGTTGTTTCGTCAGATCACGGACGCGCTCACACAGGTTTCTGAAGCGGAAGATGCCCAGCCCGCTGACTGGGCAGATGCGATCCACCGGAACCAGCAATTGTGGACGACAATTGCAGTCGACCTGCTTCACCCCGGCAATGCCCTGCCGGACGACATGAAGCGGAGCCTTCTCTACCTTGCAGAATTTGTTCGCCAGACCAGCATGAAGATCATGGCTGGTGAAGGCGAGATCGCCGACCTGATCGAGATCAACCGGTCCATCATGAACGGTCTTGGGGGGACGGTGGCTGGAGATGCGGCAGGGGAGGGTCTCTGATGGCAGGTCTTGTTTTCAAAGTTGCGCCGGGTGAGCGGTTTATCATTAATGGCGCCACGCTCGAGAATGGTGATAAACCAGCGCGCATTCGCGTCGTCGAAGGCGATGCCCGGGTCCTTCGCTGCCGGGATGCGATGCACCCGACGGAAGTCGATACGCCGGTCAAGCAGATCTACTACGCCATCCAGCTTCTCGTGACCGGTGATCTCAAGGAAGATGCGACCGTTCCCGCAATTGATGCGGAATGCGCGCGTCTTGAAGATGTGTTTGATCACATCGATCCCGAATTGATTCCGGTGCTCCGGTCCATGATCAGCCGTGGCAACTATTATTCGGCCATGTGCCATCTGCGCCAGATCATGCCGGTTGAGGCGGAACTCCTTGCCATGCCTGGCAACAGTGCGGAAACCCTGCGTCACGCAAAGGTCGCCTGACGCCATGTTCCAGCCTGCCATCCCGCTGTCAGGAATAGGTGGATGGAAGTTCCTCCAGTCGACGTATACGCGTCAGCTCGAATCCTTCACTGACTCGCCACAGGTTCGGAACGACCGGGACTACATGCTGGACAAGCTGTCCCAGCCCATGTCGGTTGATGATTTCATGGCGGACAAGCGGCTCCTGCGCGTCACGATGACTGCCTTCGGCCTTGGAGGCGAAGAGTGGAAAGGCGGATTTATCCGCAAGGCGCTTGATGAGGTGGCGGACCCGGAGAGCACTTTCCTCGCACGGTTGAACAACGCCAAGTATACTGATTTTGCCGAGTCATTGTTGCCGATCGACGGCAAGATCATCATGTCTTCGTCCGCACTGGCCAAAATTGCGGTCAATTTTGAAGCGCAATCATTCCAGACGGCTGTTGGCAATGTCGACGATTCCATGCGCCTCGCCCTCAACTATCAGTCGGAAATTGCCGACATGGTCGGGACGGACGCCAGCGATAAAACGATCCTGTACCGGATTCTGGGCGACGTACCGGTCCGGACAGTGATGGAGACCGCCTTCAATTTGCCTGAAGGCATCAGCAGTCTCGACCTCGACCGGCAGGCCGAGGTTTTCAAGGAGCGGATCACGTCCGTCCTTGGGATCAGCGATCTTTCCGAACTGAGTTCACCGGAAATGACGGAAAAAATGATCCACCGGTTCCTGGCGATGGAAACCATCGAGAACGGGTCGTCGTCCTATTCATCCGCATCGGCAGCGTTGACCTTGCTGAGCAATGGTGTCGGCAGCCAGGCGAGCGAGAACTTGTTCCTCAGCCTTCTGTCGTAGGTGTGCTTTCGGGCGAGGGCGCCTTGCTGTCCGGACCGAGAATGGTCTGCAGTTTTTCAAAAGCAGCCGAGGTTCCATCAGGGCTCTTTGTGCCCATGAAGGCGTCCAGTGCCGGGAAAAGCGCAATCGCATTATCGCCGTCAGCATCCTTGCCGAACTCGTACAGGTTTGCCCTCAGCATGGGCTCCAGCTCTTCATAGAGCGCCAGCGTCCTGCGACACCGGCGGATGAGGGCGTTCTCGTCTTCAGTTGCCGCGTGTGGCAGAGCACGGGAAACGGATCGGAGGACATCAATCGCCGGATAGCGCTGCCGCTCGGCGATCTGGCGTGACAGGATGATGTGCCCATCCAGGATCCCGCGGATCATGTCAGCGACCGGTTCTTCCATATCCGACCCGGCAACGAGTACGGAGTAAATGGCTGTGATGTCACCCTTGTTGCCAAGGCCAGGACCCGCCCGCTCGGCAAGTTCCGAAATGACCCGCACGGTCGAGGGCGGAAAGGCGTTCAGCGCCGGGGTCTCGCCAGCCATGAGGGCGGTTTCACGGTGCGCCTCGGCGAAGCGCGTGATGGAGTCGAACAGGAAGAGCACATTGTGCCCCTCATCCCGGAAATGTTCGGCGGCCGTAATGGCGCAATAAGCGGCGCGTTTCTTGGCGCCGGGCGGTTCGCTTGCGGTTGCTGCGATAACCACTGTCTTCGACATGATCGACTTCGGCAGGACATTGCGGACGAAATCGTTCACTTCGCGCGAGCGTTCGCCGATGAGGGCGATGACGACCCGGTCGGCTTCCAGTCCCGCTGCGAGGGAGCCCAGAAAAGTCGACTTGCCTACGCCTGAGCCAGCGAACAGGCCGAGCCGCTGGCCCTGGCAGATTGGCAGAAGCGTGTCGGTGACCATCCAGCCGGTTGCCAGCCGGCCACCGATGCCGCGCCGGGCATGAGCGGGAAGGGGGGCGGTATTCAGGCGGCGATTGGTGGCACGCATGGGAACAACCGGCGCTGCGGCGCCCGTGATGTCACCGCGATAGTTGATGATCTGGCCCAGCCAGTGATCCCCCGGCTCGATACGCGGTTCCTGCTGGATCTGGACGGCATCGCCGATCCGGATCGCGTCGCACGGGGAGTAGAGGAGGGCAGTAACGCTGTCCCCGGAAATCGAAAGGATTTCCCCGAGGATGCTGACGCCCTGTTTTTCGATGAGGATTTCATTGCCGACGCCGGCCAGTTCGCTGATCCCGGCAATCTTGACCATGCCGGGGGCGACCTCGGTGATCGTGCCCCAGAGGCTGTAAAGTGTGAACGAGGGCGAAGCGGCACCCATCGGCATGGTGTAAATCCTAACAAAACGCGTCGATCGGTTAACTCTTTCTTCAACTTATCGCTTGAAGTCTTGTTAACGAGTTAACCCGGACGAGTCTGTCATGATTTCCCAGCTTCCGCTTTTCGAAATCTACGGCGCCATGGCCCGTTATGCCGCCGAGAGCCAGAAAGTGAGCGCGACCAATATCGCGCACGCTGACGAGCCTGGTTACAAGGCCAAGCAGCTCGAGTCTTTCGAGTCCTATCTTTCGCGCGCAGCCAACAGCGCGTCGCACACAGGGCTGAACACGTCTTTCAAGGTGGTCGAGACCGATGGGCCCGTTTCGCCAAGCGGCAACTCGGTGAGCATCGAAATGGAAATGTTCAAATCGGCGGAAGCGGCCGGACAGCATGAGCAGGCGATGACGGTGTATGCCAAGTCGCTGGACCTGCTTCGTACCGCACTCGGCAAGTATTGAGGGAGGTCTGATTGAACCCGCTCAAGCAAATCATGATGCAGGCGGTCTCCGGCATGTCGCTGGAACAGCAGCGTGTCACGCTCGCATCCGAGAATATCTCGAACGTCGACACGCCGGGATACCGCCGCAAACTGCTGCTGCAGGAAGCGCTGCCCGGCAAGGGCGCCGATTTTGCGGCGACAAAGGTCATGCTGGATGAGACACCGGGTCAGAGGGAGTATGACCCGTCCCATCCGATGTCCGACGAGGACGGTTACGTCACCATGTCCAACGTTTCCCTGATTACGGAAATGGCGGATCTGCGCGATGCCAACCGCACTTATGAGGCCAACCTGAACTCGTTTCAGCAGGCCCGCACAATGTACCAGTCACTACTGGATGTTCTACGCCGCTGACGCGGTAAGAGGGGAGATGGGTTATGTCGACAGTGGGTTTCAACGCCTATACGGCGCTTAATACTGCGCGCCCTGCAGATGCCGCCGGTTCGGCTGGCGCGACTGCGAAGGCAGACGACAAGAATGTCGTCGCTGAAGGAATTTCAGATTTCCGGGCTGCCCTTCAGCAGGCTGAAGGGACGGCCATGGACGCCGCCGTGTCCGGTGCCGATCCGCATGCGATGGTCGCTGCACTCGCAAACGCCGAGATGATGCTCGACGCGGCCGTGACGATCCGTGACAAGGTGGTCGAGGCTTACCAGGAACTGCTGCGGATGCCGGTCTGAGGCCGGAGGGGACGGCATGTCTGAGGCGGAAATCTTCGAGGTTCTGAGGGCTCATATCTGGGGCGCCGCCATGATGGCCCTGCCGATCCTGGTGACGACACTGATCCTGGGGTTTGTCATTGGCCTCCTGCAGGCGCTGACGTCGATCCAGGAAATGACCCTGACCTTCATCCCGAAGATCTTCGCCGTCGTGGTCGTATTCTTCCTGTCGCTTGGCTACATGACCCGCATCGCACTCGATCTTTTCAATAATTACGTCCTGCCGATCATTTCAGAATAGGTCCCGCCGTGGAGACTACTAAACTTTTCGGGCTTTCGAACCCCACCGCGCTTCTGGCGATCGGCCTGATGATGGTCATCCTCGTGATGATCCTGCCGGTCCCGGCATGGGTCATGGACATCGGTCTGACCTGCTCGTTCGCCTTCGCGATTCTCATCTTCACCACGTCGATCTTCATCGAGAAGCCTCTGGATTTCTCGTCTTTCCCAAGTGTGCTGCTCGCCTCGCTGATCTTGCGTCTGGCCCTGAACGTGTCGTCGACCAAGCTGATCATCGGCGATGGTCATACGGGTACGGACGCTGCCGGCGGGGTGATCCAGGGCTTCGCCATGTTCATCATGGGCGGAAACCTGTTTGTGGGCCTCGTCGTGTTTGGTGTTCTGGTGATCGTGAACTTCATGGTCATCACCAAGGGTGCGGGACGTATGGCCGAGGTCGGTGCCCGTTTCGCCCTCGATGCCATGCCGGGCAAGCAGCTCGCCATCGATTCTGACCTCGCGGTCGGCGCCATCAGCCATGAAGAGGCCAAGAAGCGCCGCCAGAAGGAACAGGAAGAAGCGGCCTTCCTCGGTTCGCTGGATGGTGCATCGAAATTCGTGAAGGGTGATGCGATTGCCGGCCTGCTGATCACCGCGCTGAACCTGCTGGCGGGGATCGGTATTGGCCTGACCGTGCACAATCTCAGCTTCTCCGAAGCCCTGAGCAACTATTCGATCCTGACCGTCGGAGACGGCCTCGTCTCTCAGATCCCTGCGGTGATCGTTTCCGTCGCTGCGGCGCTGCTTCTGTCGAAGGGCAGGGAAGATGGCTCCATCGACCTTGCGCTGGTGGCCCAGCTTGGCGGCAACGCAGCAGCGCTTTTCATCGTCGCCGGCATCCTCGGCGTGTTTGCCCTGTTCCCGGGCCTGCCGTTTATCCCCTTCATGCTGGCAGCCGTCGGCTTCGCAACCGCCGCCTGGTTCATCCACCAGCAGCACCAGAAAGCCGAGGCCGACAAGGAACTGGCCCTCGAAGAGGAAGTCCCGGAACCGGTCAAGTTTGGCGATTCCATCCACTCGGATGAGATCCACCTCGAAGTCGCGCCGGACCTCGTGAACCTCGTCCTGTTGGGAGACAACGGCTTCGAAAGCCGGATCCAGAAGATCCGGAGATATATCGCGGAGGAGTATGGCTTTGTTCTTCCGCCGATCCGGATGACGGACAATCCGATTCTGAAAAAGAACGAATACCGTATCCGGATTCAAGGCGTGCGGATCGATTCCGGCTTCCTGCGGCCTGGCTCTGTCCTGGCGCTTCTGGAAGACGATCAGCTGCCCCATCTCGATGGCGAGAAGGTCAAGGAGCCGGTCTACAAGGCCGCTGCACGCTGGCTCGCTTCCGGCAAGAAGCAGGAGCTGGCGGCCTCCGGCATTCCGGCGGTGGAGCCGATCGAAGTGCTGGCCACGCACATGCTCGAAGTGATCCAGTCGAACTTCTCGCTGATCTTTACGCGCATGGTGATGCTCGACACGCTGGATGCGTTGACCAAGGTATCCGATCCGGACCGCGCCGCCTCGAACCGCCGCTTCCTGGACGAATACATCCCGGGCAAGGTCACGCCGGAGCTGCTGCTGTCGGTCATCCGGCTCCTTCTGGAAGAACGGGTATCCATCCGCAACCTGTTCCTCATCATCGAAACCCTGGCCGAAGCCAAGCAGGCCGGTGCCAACATCCAGCGGTCTGTGGAAATGGTACGCCAGCGGCTCGCCTTCCAGATTGTCGACCGCCTGCAGGACGAGCAGGGGCGGTTGCCGCTGGTCCAGCTTTCCACCAACTGGGAACAGAAGTTTGCCCAGTATGAAGTCACCAATGAGAACGGCAACAGCGATATTGCGCTGCCGCCGGAACTGTTCGGCGAACTGACGAATTCGGTCCAGTCGAAACTGAACGAAGCGGCCCGCAAGGGTGTGATCGCCTCTGTTGCAACCACATCCCGCCGGCGCCGCTTCCTGCAGACCGTGCTCGTCAGCAAAGGCATTCGCAATGCCGTGTTGGCGTATGAGGAAATCAACGCCAAGACGAAGCCGTACATCATCGGCGTTGTCTGATGTTGTTGGGCATGCCCGTCCCGGATGCGCTGTCCGCCTGGATCGCGCTGATGATGGTCATCGTTGCCCGTTTGAGCTTCATCATCTTCTTCATGCCAGGCATCGGTGAGCAGACAGTTCCGCTACAGATGCGGGTGATGATCCTGCTGGCGCTTTCCGCCATGTTCTCGATTTCCGGCTTCATTGCGCCGCCGCCGACAGACTCCTTCGCGTCCTATGCAGGCGTCCTTGCGACGGAAGTGGCCATTGGGTTCTCGCTCGGCGTGGTACTCAGGGTAACGATCTGGATGCTCAGCATCGCCGGCACAGTGATCTCGCAGTCCATCGGCCTGTCGCAACTCCTGGGAATTGCGCTGGAACATGAACAGCAGACGATGACGGCGAACCTGCTGTCGATGGCTGGCGCTGCGTTGTTGCTCTCCGCGGATTTCCACATCAAGGCCATCGCCAGCCTGTTGCGTCTCTACACGGATGTGCCGATTGGGGCGCTGGAGGCGATGAACCAGGACATGCTGGTCCAGGCATTTCTCTCCGCCTTTGGCCTTGCCATCATGCTGGCCTGGCCCTTCGTGGCGGTGAACCTCCTGTACAATATCTGCCTTGGCTTCATCAACAAGGCGCTGCCCTCGCTGATGGTCGCCTTCGTCGGTGCGCCGCTGATGATTGGCGCCGGCATCATCCTGCTCGCTCTGTCGGTCATGGGCCTGCTGGTGGTGTGGGAAGGCCGTATTCCTGATATCGTGGTCTGGCAGTGAGGTAGACCATGGCCGAGCAGGACACGGACAGCGGCGAAAAGGAATTCGAAGCCACCGAGCAGCGCCGCCAGCAGGCGCGCGAGGAAGGTAATGTTCCGCAGTCCAAGGAGGCCAACACGCTGGCGCTGATCGTTGCCACGATGGTGGCGGCTGTGGTGCTGCAGACGGCGATTGGCACCTCCGTGTTCCAGGACTTTTCGTCCATGCTTTACCACGCCGATGCCTTCTCCGAGGACATCTTCGATTCCGGGGGCGCCGAGACGCGCAGCTGGCTCTCGGCCACGCTGATCAAGTTCTCCCCGGTCCTGCTGATCCTGGGGGCGATTGTCATGCTGGCGCTCGTTGCCCAGCGGTCCATATCCTTCTCCGCCAAGAAAGTGCAGGCGGACCCGAAAAAACTGTCGCCCGTCGAAAACCTGAAGAAGAAATACGGCGCCAAAGGTCTGCTCGATTTCCTGAAGGACACAGTAAAGCTGACCTTCGCAGCCACGATTGCCGTCGTCTTCCTCATCCAGCTCGCACAGGACTATTACGCCTCCAGCGCCATCCAGCAGGGCCAGTTCGCCGAATTCACCTTCAGCCAGGTGCTGAAGCTGATCTTCTGGTTCCTGTTGTTTCAGGCTGTCCTTGCCGCGATTGACCTGCCGCTCCAGCGCCGTCTGCACGCCAATCAGCTGAAGATGACGCGCGAGGAGATGAAAAAGGAACTGAAACAGTCCGAAGGCGACCCGCAGCTGAAACAACAGCGGCGTCAAAAGGCGCAGAAGATCACCCGTGGCCAGATGCTGACCAATGTGAAGGACGCCACGGTCGTCATGGTCAACCCGGAACATTACGCCGTGGCTCTGAAATGGGATCCGGAATCCAGCAAGGCGCCGGTGTGCGTGGCCAAGGGCGTCGACCATCTCGCCGCGCGCATTCGCGAAGTGGCGACCGCCAACAATGTGCCGATCTACCGCGACCCGCCGGCGGCGCGATCCATGTACGGCCTGGTCGAGGTAGACGAGGAAATCCGGCCCGAACACTTCGCCGCCGTAGCTGCCGCAATCAATTTCGTCGAGCGCGTGAAAAGGCACATGGAGTAGGGGATGGCGCAGAAAGGCCCACCCTTGCAGAAGCTCGTCGCCCTCAAACGCCAGCGGGCCGAGCAGGACATGCTGAGCGCCCAGCAGGAGTTGACGGCCCTGAAAACAGAATTGAAACGCTTGGAGACAGACCTCGCTGCCCTCAATGGCGAAGCGGGCGGGATCGAGTCCCATATCCTGTCTTATGAGCATGGCTACGCGCAGCGCCAGACTTTCGCCATCCAGGCCTGCCGCGCAAAGATCGCGGAGAAGGAAACCGACTTCACCGCCGCCCGCGACGCCCTGAAACGCGCCTTCGACTCAGAGGAACGCCTGCGCAGGGAGGCCAGCCGGCCCTGACCCTGTAGCTTGATCTTTGACGGCAGGTTCGAGCCCCACTTTACGGGATGTTGAACGGCAACCCCTTGCCCATCTTGTGAAAAAGCAGCTCCAAACAGAAGCCATGGGAGGTGCAGCTCCGTTCTTTGTGCAAATTAAGCACCAAGCATCGCTCTCATGGCGGCACTTTAAGGGGCAGGCACGCAGTCGTTTGTTTCGCAGACCTGTCCGAACCGACGTGCCAATGCGCGTGTTGCATCTTTTGCCGCGATGACCGAACGGTCATGCCGTGCGTCCTTGAACTCCTGATATTCGATGGCGACCGTCTGGATGTTCGCCGAATTGACGCCGAAGTAGTGAGCGCAGGCGGCGATTGCGGGATCCAATGCGTTCAAGTGCGCCCGCGGCCCGCCAGGTTCAAATCCGAACTCGCCACGTGACGACAGCACGACCAGATGTTTGCCCTTCAGGATCGGTTCGATCGGGAAATCGCCACGCGCCAGATCAAAAGAGAAGGTCCGGCCGATCCTTGCAATGTGATCAATCCAGCCTTTCAACGCGGCAGGCATCCCGTAATTGTACATCGGAGCACCCAGTACGATGATGTCCGCAGCCACGACCTCGTCGATCAGTGCATCGGAAAGTGTCAGCCGCTCGGTCATCCAGTCTTCGCGTGCTTCAGGCGGGGTAAAGGCCGCGTGGATAAAGCGGTGATCAATGGCCGGAATGGGCTCTTGCCCGATATCGCGGCTAATTAACTTTGCATCCGGATTGGCATGCAGGAATTCGTTCGTGAACAGCGTTGTCAGCATACGTGTCAGGGAGCGGTCAGGCTGTTGCGCGCTGGCGTCGATGCGAAGCAGGGTCGTCATGGTATTCTCCTGTGTGGGGGCGATTTCTCCCCGTCGCGGCAAGAGCTAACAGCCGTGAAAATCTTTGGCCAAAGCGAATATTTCAGGCATAGGGTGAATGAGATTCATCTTGTGAGGCCGCCCATGCGCAAACTTCCTCCTCTGCATGCCCTGCGTGCCTTTGAGGCCGCCGCGCGGCATCTGCATTTTGCCCGCGCCGCAGACGAGCTTGGCCTGACGCCGACCGCGATCAGCCATCAGGTACGGCAACTCGAAGCGATCCTCGGCGTGGAATTGTTCCACCGTTTTCCGCGCCCCGTACGGTTGTCTGCGGCGGGGGAGAAGCTGTTTCCGGTTCTGCGCGCGGCGCTGGACCAGATTGCAGGTACTATCGATCATCTGACAGTCACCACGTCCGAGGCACCGCTGCGCCTGTCTGTGACGATGGCCTTTGCCAGCCGCTGGTTGATGTCGCGACTGCCGCGTCTGCGGGCAGATACCGGCATGAACATTATAGTCGAAGCCGCCGACCTGCCCGCTGACCTGCATGCGTCGGATATCGACATGGCAATCCGTTATGCCGGGCAGCCCGATGGTCAAGCGGAATGGTACCCGCTGTTTGCTGATGCGATCATACCGGTCTGCGCGCCGGATTTGGTCAACACGACGCCGCCGTTGACGCCGAATGACATTCTATCGCTACCCTTGCTGCATTACCGTTGGAAATCCGCTTCAAGCAACGCACCCAGTTGGGACCGCTGGCACGCCCATGCCGAGGCCAAAGGACCGCTGCCCGCCGTAACGCAACGCTTTTCCGAAGAAATCCACGCGATTGACGCGGCGGTGTCTGGACAGGGCGCAGCGCTGGCCTCGCAGCACTTGGTAGCGGACCTGCTGAAGGCGGGCCGGCTCGTGCAACTGTCCGGCATCGCCTTGCCCGGCCTGACCTATTGGGCGGTGTTCCTGCCTACCCATCCCCATAAGGATCGTTTGGAGCATCTGTTGAGCTGCCTCCGGCACCAAAGCGGATGACAATTCCGGCGCTGTCGGCTTTTCGCTGGAAACGGCTCGCAGGTGTCTGCGCAATCGCCGGGAAGGCGGTTGGTCCTGACCCTGCAGCTTGATCTTTGACGGCCGGATCGCCACAAGACCGCTCATGCTCGACTATCGTTTCTCCACTGCGCCCATGATGGATTGGACTGACCGGCATTGCCGGGCGTTTCACCGGTGCCTGTCCAAACGCGCCTTGCTGTGGACGGAGATGGTGACGGCGGATGCGGTGCTCCATGGCGACCGTCAGCGCCTGATCGGCTTCAGTGAAGCAGAGCACCCCGTCGTGCTTCAGCTTGGCGGCAGCGAGCCGCAGAAGCTGGCCGAGGCAGCGCGCATCGCTGAAGGCTTCGGCTATGACGAGGTGAACCTCAATTGCGGCTGTCCGTCGGAACGCGTGCAGTCTGGTGCATTCGGCGCCTGCCTGATGGCGGAGCCGGACCTGGTTGCGGATTGTGTGGCCGCGATGAAGTCGGCCGTCTCCATTCCGGTGACCGTGAAGTGCCGCATCGCGATCGACGATTTGCCAGCGCGCGAGACGCTGTTCACCTTTGTCGAAAAGGTCTCTGCGGCTGGGTGTGAAATTTTCACCGTCCACGCCCGCAAGGCCTGGTTGAAGGGCCTGTCGCCGAAAGAGAACCGGGACATCCCACCGCTCGATTACGACCTCGTAGGCGATTTGAAAGCGGCCCGTCCGGACCTGACGATCATCCTGAATGGCGGAATTCCCGACATTTCTGCGTGTACGGAGCATTTGCGGCGGTTCGATGGCGTCATGCTTGGCCGCGCAGCCTACCAGACACCGGCCCTCCTGGGCGAAGTCGACGCGGTGCTGTTTGGCGAAGGGGAGGTCTGCTCGCCCTTCGAAGCGCTGGAAGCTTACCGCCCTTACATGGCGGCGCGTCTGGAGGAGGGCGTCGGCTTGCACGGCATGACGCGGCACATGCTGGGCCTGTTCAATGGACAGCCGGGCGCGCGCCACTGGCGGCGTACCTTGTCAGAGCGGGCGCCGAGGGCCGGGGCGGGGCTTGAAGTGCTGGATGCTGCCCTGGAAGCCGTCAAAGATCGCGCCCCTGCGTAGCCGTTAATTTTTGTTCTTTATTTGTTCTCGCTCGCGTGTTAACGCTTTTCCCGCTGGAAGGGAAACGGGGCGATGGTCTGCAGGGTCACCACATTTGCATTTGAGGGTGTCGAGGCGCAGCCCGTAGACGTGCAGGTGCAACTCACGGGCGGAAATCCGAATTTTCATATTGTCGGTTTGCCGGACAAGGCGGTGGGTGAAAGCCGGGAGCGCGTGCGTGCGGCGTTTGCGTCGCTCGGGCTCGCCCTCCCGCCGAAGCGGGTGATTGTGAACCTCGCCCCTGCAGACTTGCCCAAAGAGGGCAGCCATTACGATCTCGCCATTGCGCTTGCCATGTTGGCAATCATGGGGGTGATCCCGGCCGACCAGCTGGAAGGTTATGCAGCCATCGGGGAGCTGTCGCTCGATGGCGGTCTGGGCGAGACGGTCGGCGTGTTGCCTGCGGCCATGGCGGCAGAGTCGATGGATTTGCGCCTGATCTGTCCGGAGGTTTGCGGCGCGGAAGCGGCCTGGGCGGGCGGGAGTGTGGTTGCGGCGCGCAGCCTGATCGCCCTGATCAATCATTTCACCGGGCGCGAAGCGATTGGCAGCCCGAAGGCGGGCTTGCTGGCGGAACCGCCACCCGGCCCGGATCTCAGGGATGTGAAAGGACAGGAGGGCGCCAAGCGCGTGCTGGAGATTGCCGCGGCGGGCGGGCACAACCTCCTGTTCTGTGGCCCACCTGGATCAGGCAAGTCGATGCTCGCCCAGCGCCTGCCGGGCCTGTTGCCGCCGCTCAGCGCGCGGGAATTGCTGGAAGTCTCGCAGATCCAGTCGATTTCAGGCCTGCTGGAACGGGGGCGCCTGTCGCGGACCAGACCGTTCCGGGCGCCGCACCATTCGGCCTCCATGGCGGCGCTGGTGGGTGGCGGGATCAAGGCAAAACCGGGGGAGGTCTCGCTCGCCCATCACGGCGTCCTTTTCCTCGATGAGTTGCCGGAATTTCCGGCCCATGTACTGGATAGCCTGCGCCAGCCGCTGGAGGCGGGCGAAGCGGTGGTTGCCAGGGCCAACCGGCACGTGCGTTACCCGGCACGGTTCCAGCTGATCGCGGCGATGAACCCCTGCCGCTGCGGCGGCGGACCGGGCGCGGCGGCCTGCACCCGCGGGCCGAAATGCGCGCAGCAATATCAATCGCGCCTATCCGGTCCTTTCCTCGACCGGATTGACCTTTACTACGACACCCCGCCCGTCACGGCTGTGGACCTCGCCTTGCCGCCGCCTGCGGAAGGCACTGCCGAAGCCCGGGCTCGGGTAGCAGCGGCGCGGGATATCCAGGCAGACCGGTTCGGGGAGACGGGCGACGACACACGGCGCCCGGTCAATGCCGATGCACCCTTGCCGGAACTGGAGCAGGTCGCCCGGCCGGATGATTCCGGTGCCGCCTTGCTGGCCGATGCCGCAGGGAGGCTGAACCTGACTGCCCGGGGCTATTCCCGCGTGTTGAAAGTGGCCCGGACCATTGCGGATCTCGACGGATCAGAAGGTGTACGCCGCGTACATATTGCCGAAGCGCTCTCCTATCGCCAGCGCCCTGCCGGGCAGGGGGAAGGTGTCAATGCGCAGGCCATGGCCCGTTAGCGAAACGGCCGCGAAACCTGCCGGCGATTTAAACAAATCCTAAAGCGTCTGTTGCAGGATGCCGTCATGACCAAGCCACCCTTGCTGCCCGGCGCATCGCGCCCGGAAGAGACCTTCCTCGCTGCGGCGAGCCACGAAATCCGCACGCCGCTGAACGGGATTCTCGGCACAGTGTCGCTGTTGCTGGAAACCGAACTGGAGCCGGCACAGCGGGAATATGCGGAAGCCATCCGGCTGAGTGGCTCGCGCCTGCTGGATCTCCTGAACAACGTGCTCGACTATGCGCGCCTCGACGCGGCTGCGATCGAGTTGGAGACCGAAGCCTTTTGCCCGGTCCGTCTTGGCCGCGAAGTGGTGGAGCTGCTGAGCCCGCGTGCCCATGCGGCCGGACTGGATATCGCCGCCCGCGCCTCGGACCTGCCCATGCCGTCCTATGCCGGGGATGCAGGCCGTATCCGGCAGATCCTGTTCAATCTGGTCGGCAATGCGCTGAAGTTCACCGAATCCGGCGCCGTCCTGCTCGACATCCGCGCGCATGAGGATGGGCTGGAATACCGGGTGATCGACACAGGCCCCGGGATTGCTCCGGCAGATCGTGAGCGCCTGTTTGAGGCCTTCCGCCAGACCAGCCGCCAGGATGCCTACAAGGATGGCGGCGTGGGCCTTGGCCTCGCCATTGTCAAACGCCTGACGGATTTGCTCGGCGGGCAGATCGAGGTGACTGGCGAGCCTGGCCTCGGGACTTGTTTCTCCGTCTGCCTGCCTCTGAAAAAAGCTGACCTGCCGCCAACGCACGACCTGCCGGTGCTGGACGCGGTGGTCGGTCTTGCCGGCCTGCCTCCGGCGACCTGCCTGTCCACAACGGCGTCCCTTATCAATGCGTCGGCCCGGCCTGTGCGCATCGATGTTTCGTCCGGATACGTCCCGCCAGAGGTCGATGTGCTGTTGATCGGGGCGGAGCAGCCGGAAGAGACGGTGCGGGCGCTGGCCCGCAAGGCGCCGGCCCTGATTGTGCTGCGCCCTGAAGACCGGGGGGCGATTGCCCGCTTCAAGGCGATGGGCTGTGCTGGCTGGCTGGTGCGGCCGCTGAGGGCCTCTTCGCTGGTTGAACGCGTATTCGTGGTGAAAGATGGGGGCCTTCCGGCGGACGAACCCGAGAAGCTGACAGGTGCGGGCCGTGTGCTGATCGCGGATGACAATCCGGTCAACGCGATGATTGCACGGCGTGCCTTGGAATCGGCTGGATTTACCGTCACAGTCGCCTCGACAGGTATTGAAGCGCTGGAGGCCGCGAAGAGCATGAATCCCGCCCTGGTCCTGATGGATCTCCGCATGCCCGAAATGGATGGGTTTGAAGCCATGCGCCAGCTGCGCGCCGAAGGCTCGGATGTTCCGGTCATCGCCGTGTCCGCTGAAGTGAACGGCGACATCGAGCGTCAGGCCAAAACCGCCGGAGCCAATGAAGTGGTCGCCAAGCCGATTGAGCCGCAGGCCCTGCGCGCGCTCGCCATCCGCTGGACAGGCGCAGCAGACAAGGCCGGCGCCGCATGAGCGGTGAAGCCGCGCTACCTGCGGACAAGCCGTCCCGGGCCGCCCGCGCCTTCCGGGCCCTGAAAGACCGCCGCATGGCGGCGATGCTCATCCTCGCTTTCGCGGCCAGCATTCCTTATGGCGCGATTGTCGGGGTGCTCACCGCATGGCTGACGCAGGAAGGCATCGATACGGACACGATTGGCGTCCTGTCTCTCGTCGCTATCGGATATTCCTTCAAATACCTCTGGGCGCCGCTGTTCCAGACACCGCATGGCGTACCGTTCATCCGGGTTGGCGGGCGCCGGTCCTGGTTGATCCTGTGCCAGGCTTCGATTGCGGTGCTGCTCGCCGTGCTCGCTTTCTCCAACCCGCCACAGAATATCGGTCTCGTGGCGCTGATCTGCTTCGTGATCCTGATCCTCGGCCCGACACATGACATCATTCTGGATGCCTGGCGGATCGAGGTTGCCCGGTCTGAAGAGGACAAGGACCTGATGTCCGCCCTCTATCAGTTCGGCTACAAGTCCGGCGGGTTCATCTCCGGTTTCGTTGCGCTGCTGGTGGCGGCGCGGGGCGGATGGTCGGTCGCCTATGTCATGATGGCCGGCTTTGTTGCCCTGACCGTTCTAGGCAGCCTTCTTGCGCCCGAACCGGAATACAACAAGCATGAGCACACGACGCGTCTCAGCTTCCTGCCGTCAGTACCTGCGCGCGAAGCCGCGCCTGCCGTCGCCTTCGTGGCGGCCTGCTGGACGACGGCGTTCGTGATGATCGCTTCCTTTGCGGTCATGCGGCTTGGTTTCAATGCGGACATTTCCTCGCGCACATTCGTGTCGGAGCAGGGGCCCATCATTGTCTGCCTGACCGTGATTGTGCCGTCAGTCGTTGCTGCAATCCTGCTGGTGCGGAACAAGGGCAAGGCAATCGACGCGCCGCTGTTCTCACCGGGGCAGAGCCGGTCGAGCAAGCTGGTCGCAACTCTGTTCCGCGCAATTTTCGACCCGCTGATGGACCTGATTTACCGTCTGCGCTGGTGGACGATCCTGGTTCTCGCATTGGCGCTGACCTATCGATTCACGGACGCGGTGTGGGGGTCGTTCGCCTATCCCTTCTACCTGCGCGGCGATCTCGATGCGCTCGGCCACACGCTGGACGATGTGGCTATTGCGTCGAAATTCTTCGGTGTGATCGCAACCATTCTGGGCTCGCTGATCGGGGCCACCCTGATCGCCACGATTGGCCGGATGCCGGTGTTCTTCTTTGGCGGCGTGATCGCTGCGGCGACGAACCTGCTCTATGCAGACCTTGCCGCAGGCGCTCACGCGGTGGACGCGTTCCTTGCCTTTACCCATCTCGACGGACCGCTGATCGCCTTTGCCGACATGGCGGCGAAACTCCAGCCGCAGGAAATCGTGCTTCCAGCGGACCACAGCCAGCGCCTGGCGCGGCTGATGATCACCATCTTTGCCGAGAATATTGCCGGCGGCTTCGCACTGGTCGCGATGACGGCTTACCTCACCGCCGTGGTGAACCCGCGCTTTGCGGCGGTCCAGTATGCGTTGCTGGCTTCGTTGACCATGCTGATCGGCACGCTCGGCCGGCCATGGCTGGGCGCGATGATCGAGGCAAACGGCTTCTATCCGGTTTTCATCGTCACCTTCTGGCTGGGCGGTGTTGCGGTCCTGCTCAGCATTCTGGAATGGTGGCGCCAGGCACGTGATGCCCGCGCCGCAAAAGCCGGGGGCGCATGATGGAGACCAAACGCCCGGAAGGACTTGGCGGTCATTGGTGGCTCTATGTCGTGATGGGGGTGCTGTCGCTGCTGGGCGGCCTGTTCGCGCTGATGAACCCATACGCCGCCTCAGTCTTCGTGTTGCAGCTGGTTGCCTTCCTGTTCATCCTGTTGGGCGTGATGCAGGTGGCCTTCACGCTGCGCTCGCCCTTCGGCTTTTCCTGGTTCGACCTTGGCATGGGTGTCCTGCAGATCCTGCTGGGGGTCATGCTGGCGACGAATGTGCTGGGCGGGCTCGTCTCCCTGACGCTGATCCTCGCGTTCCTGTTCATGCTGGAAGGTGTGATCCTTGTGCTGGCGGGCACGAATTTGCGTCCGTTCCGGCCCTGGCTGTGGCTGGTGGTGGGCGGGACGATCTCGATCCTGCTGGCGGTGTTCGTGCTGATGAACCTGCCTGAAGCGGCGGCCACGCTGTTGGGGTTGTTGCTGGGCATCGACCTCATGTCCAACGGGCTCTGGCTGGTTGCGGCGGGTCTGATGCTCCGCGAACTCCGGGACTGAGCGGGAAGGGGCTGGCCCCTGGCACCGGCGCACACTAGGCTCGGCGTTCCTCGTCAAATCCTGGAGCCGTCTCATGAAAATTCTGTTCGCTGCCGCCGCTGTTGCCGTCCTGCCGCTTGCGGCGTGCACCACGCAGGAAGGCGCACCGATTGCCGCAATCAACGGACAGGCCGGCGCCGAAACCGCAGCGATCACGGCGATGCTGGAGGCACAGGATGCGGCCTGGAACCGGGGCGACATTGACGGCTTCATGCAGGGCTACTGGAAGTCACCGGAGCTGCGGTTCGCCTCCGGCGGCAAGGTCACGCGCGGCTGGGACGAGACCAATGCCCGCTACCACAATACCTATGGCGGCCCGGACACGATGGGGACGCTGCTGACAGACGATTACGAGATCGTCCTGCTTGGCCCTGATGCGGCCATTGCCCATGGGCGGTGGAAACTGGACGGCCGCGAAGGCACGCCCTGGGGGCTCTACACGCTGGTCCTGCGCAAGATGGATGGTGAGTGGAAGATCATCTCCGACACGACCACGTCGGCCGGGTAAGGCCACCGGCCTGCCATGAAATGACCTCAGGCTGGCAGCTTGGCAGGTCCGGCCTTTGGCGGCACAAAGCGGGCAGGCGGCCCCTCGTGGCCACAGGATCAGGTGACTGGATCAGGGGACAGGCATGAAACGGGCGACACTCGATCAGGACACAGCGAACTTCGCTCTGGAGCGCTCGATCGAGCGGCCATGGTTCCGCAGTTTCATCACCGGCCTGATCATCTTCAATGCGGTGATCCTGGGAATTCTGACATACCGGCACTCATTGCCCGGCGAGCTGGTCCTGGCGCTCGAGGTCATGGACCAGGGCATCACCTATATTTTCGCCGTCGAAATCCTGCTCAAACTGGCCGTCTACCGCTTCCAGTTCTTCCGCGTTGGCTGGAACTGGTTCGACTTCATCGTCGTGGGCATTTCACTGATTCCGGGCGGCGGCGCCTTCAGCGTGCTGCGGGCCCTGCGGGTGTTGCGGGTCTTGCGCCTGCTGCATGTCGTGCCGGTCATGCGGCGGATCACCGAAGCGCTGCTGAAGGCCTTGCCGGGCATGGGCGCCATCGTCGCCGTGCTGGCGCTCGTCACTTACGTCGCCGCCGTGATGGCGACCAACATGTTCGGCAATACCGAGACCGAGGAAGTGCGCCAGCTGTTCGGCGACCTGCCAAGCTCGGCCCTGTCGCTGTTCCAGGTCATGACCATGGACGGATGGCGGTTCGAGGTGATGCAGAAAGTGATCGATGACGGCCACCCGATGGCGTGGGTGTTCTTCCTGATCTTCATCTTCGTGGCGAGCTTTGCGATCCTCAACCTGTTCATCGCTTTGGTCGTGGATTCGCTGGCAGCCGAGCAGAAAGCCGTCCTCGAAGAAGGGCTCGAAGAGCTTGAAGAGGAGTTCGAGGAGGAGCGGGAAGAGGCCGACGACGCCCGCCATGAAATCCTGTCTGTTCTGAAGCAATTGCAGCAGGAAGTGGCAGACCTTAAAGCGGCTGTGGCGGAACAATCCGGTCCCAGGGGGTGATCTCGACAGGTCTGCTTCACAGACTTGTCAGCAACCCGGCCTCCCAAGATCACGAAATCCTGTTATAAGGCGACAACGATGAGCCTGTGGACGCGACTTCTTGAAGGCGGCAGACGCCTTTTCGATCCCGACATCACGCATGACGACGATCCCCGCGAGCCGGGGGAGGTTCCGTGCGCGCCGGATCCGAACGATGTGGGCTTTACCGCCGCCGTCGTGGGCCTCGGGGCGAAGCTCGCCAAAGCGGACGGGACCGTGTCGGACAAGGAAATCATGGTGTTTTCCCGCGTCTTCCGCGCCCCGCCGGAAGAGGCCGACAATGTGCGCCGCGTCTTCAATCTCGCCCGCCAGACGGTGCGCGGCTATGAAGGCTATGCCCGCCGCATCGGGCGGCGCTACCACGACCGGCCCTGCCTGCTGGAAGGGGTGATGGACGGCCTGTTCCAGATTGCAGGGGCTGATGGCGTCATTACGCAGGACGAGCTGACCTACCTGCAGAATGTGTCGGAAGCTTTCGGTTTCAGCGAAGCCACGTTCCGCCGAATCAGGGCGGCCCATATGGGGCCGGACCGGAACGACCCCTATCACGTGCTGGGCGTGGCGCATGACGCGGAGTTCGATGTCATTCGCGCAGCTTACCGCCGCCTGATGGCGGACCATCACCCGGACCGGGTGATCCAGATGGGCGCCCCGCGCGAGTTCGAGGATGCCGCCCATGCCAAGGCCGCCGCGATCACGGCCGCCTATGCGCAGATTCGCAACGAGCGCGGCCTGTTGATCCGGCACGATTCCTGAGCGTTACACATGTTTATGTGAAGCGCCGCGCCGCTTTCGTTGACGGGCGGCCATGATGCCGCCATGTTGAGGGGGCATAAGGATTTGCCATGACCCAGACAGCCCCGCATCCCGCCGGATTTGATTTCGCCACAACGCTGCGCGCAGGCCTCGCCCTGTTCCTGCAGGTGATGATCGGAATGATGCTGGTGCTGACCGCGGGCATCGTCGCCGTGATGACCGCCATCGCCGGCGTGCTGATCGGGACCGCTGCGCTGGTGATGCGCTTCGCTGGCGGACGCCGCCCGCGCCGCCGCACGGAAGACACCGGCCAGGAAACCGTGACACTGGAAGCCCGGCGTACGCCGCGCGGCTGGACGGTTGAATAAGTCCGCTTCCGGACCATACAGAACACCATATAAACACCGTATATACACCATATACGCGGCCCGCTCCTGGCGGGCCGTTTGCGTACGTGCGCGCGTCTCTTGACGAGAATGCGCTACAAGTGTAGTGAATCGGCGTCAAACATAGTGAGGCGCCATGTCCCAACCCAATTCTTCCGAACTCGCGGTGTTGAAACATCTCTGGTCTGCCGGGCCGCAGAGTGCGCGTGAAGTGCACGACGCCGTTGGGCCGGGGCAGGGGTGGAAACCCTCCACCACGCGCACCGTGATTGCCCGGATGGAAGAGAAGGGCTGGGTCACCCGCGCCGACGTGCACGGCATGGCCGTCTTCTCCGCCGCGCTGGACCGCACCGCAACGCTGGGCGGCCTCGTGCGCCATCTCGCGCGGAAGGTACTGGACATGGATGGCCCGATCCCGGCCGCGCTGTTCGCCGAGAGCCCGCACCTCTCCGATGCCGAACTGGACGAACTGGACGCGATCATCAATGCGGCGGAAGACGAGACGAAAGGGGACAAGTCATGAGCCCGCTCGGCCTCGTCCTGCTCGTCCTTGGCTGGAGCGCGGCTGTCTGGGCCGGTGCGAGCCTCATCTGCCGGATGAAGCCCGCGCCGAAGCTAGCGCAAGCCATCTGGCGCGGCGCCGCGCTGGTCATGCTCGCGCCGTTCGCCGCCTCGCTTTTCCTGCCGGGCCTGCCCGCGCGGTTCGAGGCGCAACTGGCCGAGCTGCCGCTGATGGAGCCGCTGACCGTAATGCCCGCCGAAGGCGCCGCAGCCGCTTCGCCTGCGCAGGCCCTGAACCTGCCGGATGCCGCGACGTTGATCCTTGGCGTCATTGCCGCCGGTTGGGCGGTCCGTTTCCTGCTCTGGGGCATCAGCCAGGTGCGCCTGCAGCGGCTGAAGGCCCGTGCCATGCGCACGAACCGTCCCATCGGACACTGGGCGGAGGCGGTTGGCTTGTCCCGTACGCCGCGTGTGCATGTCATTCCGCGCGGTGCGCCGTTCCTTGCGGGTATTCTGAAACGCTCCGTCTACGTTCCAGCTGCGCTGATAAACGGAACCGGGGCGCAGCAGGTGATCGTGCATGAACTGGTCCACCTGAAACGGGGCGACCTCATGACAAGACCGCTGGAGCGCCTGATCGCGGATGTCTTCTGGTTCTCGCCTTTTGCCTGGTGGATCCGCGGCCAGCTCGATTTCTGGCGGGAGGCCGTGGTCGATGAGGAAACGGTGGAACTGACCGGCGACAGGATCGCCTATGCCCGGACCCTCGCTTCTGCTGCGCGCGTGTCGCGCGATGAGGCGGTGCTGCCAGTGGCGGCATTCATCCTCCGGAAGAAAGGAACCCTGAAGATGCGTCTCAACCAATTGCTGACCGAGAAACAACGCCCGCGCCGGCTTGGCCTTGTCATGGCGGCCGCCCTTGTCTGTGCCGCCCCGCTGGCGCTTGCCCAGGGCATGCTGATCAAGGGCGCCGCTGCCGCGCCCGGTGCAGAGATCAGCTACAGTCATGCCGTGCTGGACAAGGCCCGCCTGACCAGCGCGTTTGGCCTGCGCAAACATCCGATCACGGGCGAAATGAAATCTCATGGCGGCGTCGATCTCGCCGATGCCAAGGGCGTGCCGGTCTATGCGCCCGCTGCCGGCGCGATCACATTTGCTGCAGAGAAGGGGGCGTATGGCCATCTTGTGGAGATGCAGGCGGGTGGCGACACGGTCCTGCGCTTTGCCCAGCTGGACGCCATGAAGGTGAAGGCCGGTGACGTGGTGAAGCCGGGCGATGTGATCGGTACGCTGGGCGAGTCCGGCCAGGCGACCGGCCCGCACCTGCATTTCGAAGTCTGGCGCGGCGGTATTGCTGTCGATCCGCAGGCAGAGGAGGGCCTCGTTCTGGCCGACGACCTGTTCGTCATGTCGTCATCCGGTGGCAAGGTTCCGGTTCCGCCGGAACCCCCGGTGCCGCCAGTGCCGCCGCAGGAGCCCACCGAGGGTGGCACCGAAGGCTGACCCGCGCCCCAAACAAAAAAAGCCCGCAGCGATGCTGCGGGCTTTTTCGTGTCTTGCTTTCCGGACTAGCGGTCGAACAGTTTCGAGACGCTTTCCTCGTTCGCGATGCGGCGGATGGCTTCACCCAGAAGCGGCGCAATCGGCAGGATACGGATGGATTTCGATTTCTGCGCGGATTCGGACGGGGCGATCGTGTCGGTCATGACCAGTTCGTCCAGCACCGACTTTTCGATCCGTTCCACGGCCTTGCCGGAGAGAACGCCGTGACTGACATAAGCGGCGACCGATTTGGCGCCGGCGTCCTTGAGGGCCGCGGCGGCGTTCGCCAGCGTGCCGCCCGAGTCACACATGTCGTCCAGCATGATGCAGCGCTTGCCCGTGACATCGCCGATGATGTTCATGACTTCCGACTTGCCAGCCTCCGGGCGGCGCTTGTCGACGATGGCGAGATCTGCATCGTCGAGCCGCTTGGCCAGCGAGCGGGCGCGCACCACGCCGCCGACGTCCGGCGAGACGACCACGATCTTGTCCTTGCCGTAGCGTTCCTTGATGTCGTCGATCATCACCGGGCTGCCGAACAAATTGTCGGTCGGGATGTCGAAGAAGCCCTGGATCTGGCCGGCGTGCAGGTCGACGGTCAGGACGCGGTCGGCGCCGGCGGTGGAGATCAGGTTGGCGACCAGCTTGGCCGAGATCGGCGTGCGGCCGTCGGTCTTCCGGTCCTGACGGGCATAGCCGAAATAGGGGATGACGGCCGTGATGCGGCGGGCCGAGGCGCGGCGCAGCGCGTCCATCATGATCAGCAGCTGCATCAGATTGTCGTTGGCGGGGTGGGAGGTCGACTGGATGACGAAGACGTCCTCACCGCGGACATTCTCGTCGATCCGGACGAAGATTTCCTGGTCCGCGAAGGATTTCACCTCCGAACGGGTCAGTCTCATGTCCAGATAGTCGGCAATGGCTTCGGCCAGCGGGCGGTTTGCGTTGCAGGCGAGAAGTTTCATGTCGGCTTTGGCCCCTGTGCTGCCCCGGATGGCGACGCTTTTGTAACAGGGAGCGGCGAGTCGCAACCGGACTCTGGCACTGAATGCAGATTTTTACGCTTCAAGCACGATGACTGAGGCATTTCGGCCATAGTCGGGCTCGCCGCGATGGTTGCGCCGGCGGTTGGAAAAGTATCCATCCTCAAGCGCGCAGGTGTCGAGGCCGAGATCGGCGATATGGCCAATGTCCATCGCGGCCAGGCTGGCATGGCAATAGGCGGGCAGGTCGAAATGATAGCGGTCGCCCTGGCCTTGCACGAACAGGTGTTCGCTGGCGGGGGAGGCTTCGAGGAAGGTGTCGCGGAATTCCGGGCCAACCTCGTAACTCGCCTGGCCGATGGTCGGCCCGATGGCGGCGCGGATGCGGGCAGGCTCGGCGCCGAGTTCCGTCATCGAGGCGACGGTGGATTCCAGCACGCCGCCGAGGGCGCCTTTCCAGCCGGCATGCGCCGCGCCGATCACGCCCGCTTCGGCATCGGCAAAGAGGACCGGCGTACAGTCCGCCGTCAGGATACACAGGGCGAGACCGGGCAGGCTGGTGACCATGGCGTCGGCCTGCGGGCGGTCCGCGTCCCAGGCTTCGGTAACGTGTACGACGTCTGCCGAATGGATCTGGTGGCAGGAGAGAAGGGCGTCGGCGCCCATGGCCGCGCGGATGATTTCCCGGTTCCGGGCCACGGCGGCGGCATCGTCATCCGAACCTGCCCCCGCATTGAGGCTGGCATAGAGCCCGGTGGAGACGCCGCCCTTGCGGCCGAAAAAGCCGTGGCGGACGCCCTTCAGGCCGGCAAGGCCGGGGGCGGTTTCAAAAGGGGGCGGGGCTGTTTCCGTCATGCCTTCAGGCGTGCTGCGCCCCGCCCGCCCTGTCAAGTTACGGGCAGGACGGCCTACTGATGATAGGCCGACTCGCCATGGGTTGCGGAGTCGAGGCCGGTTTCCTCATCTTCGGGCGAGACGCGCAGGGGGATCACGGTGCGGATGGCATAGAGCAGGCCCGCCGTGACCACCGCCGACAGGAGCGCCACGACGCCAACGCCCAGAAGCTGAACCCCGAACTGGGCGAAGACCGGCTTTGACAGGCCGGGCGCCAGCGGGCCGAAGGCGGCGAGGAAGGGCAGGGCGAGGCTGCCGAGAATGCCGCCGACGCCATGCACGGCGAACACGTCCAGGCTGTCGTCGATCTGAAGCTTCTGCCGGATCAGCACGACCGCAGCGTAGCAGATGATCGCGCTGGCCGCGCCGATGACGAGGGCGCCTGCCGGGCCGACCGACCCGGCTGCCGGGGTGATCGTGGCGAGGCCTGCCACCATGCCGGTCGCGATGCCGACAAGGGTCGGCTTGCGGAAGCTGACCCATTCAATGGCCATCCAGACAAGCGAGGCGGTGGCGGCGGAGGTGTGTGTCACGAGCATGGCGCGCGCGGCGTCCCCGTTCGCGCCGAGGGCGGAGCCTGCATTGAAGCCGAACCAGCCGACCCACAGCATCGCCGCGCCCAGCATGACGAAGCCGGGGCTGTGCGGCGGGTGCATGTCCTTGGGAAAATGTGCCCGCTTGCCAATGATCAGTGCAAAGACGAGCGCTGACACGCCCGCGGTCGTGTGCACCACGATGCCGCCTGCAAAGTCGATCACGCCCATGCCCGCGAGCCAGCCTCCGCCCCAGACCCAATGGGCGGCAGGCGCATAGCAGAGCAGCAGCCAGAGCGCGCAGAAGACAAGCATCGCACCGAAATTCACCCGCTCCACAAAAGCGCCGACGATCAGCGCCGGGGTGATGATCGCGAAGGTCATCTGGAACATCATGAAGAGCGGCTCGGGGATGGACTGCCCGTCCAGCGGGGCGGCCGTGATGCCCCCGGCAAAGGATTTCGCGAAGCCGCCAATGAAGCCGCCATCGCCCGGCCCGAAGGCGAGCGAGTAGCCGCAGGCCAGCCAGATGACGCTCATCAGCGCGGCGATTGCCATGCATTGCATCAGGACGGACAGCAGGTTCTTCGCCTGCACGAGGCCGCCATAGAAGAGGGCGAGGCCGGGCAGGGTCATGAACAGGACGAGCGCGGTGGCGGTCAGGATCCAGGCCGTATCGCCTGCGCTGGTCCCCGTCTCTGCAAAGGCCGGCACGGAAAATACCGCGCATAGCAGCGACAGCACGCCGAAGCGTGCCGCGTTTGAATTGTACACCAATGTCAGCTCCCTCATTTTGTTCACGCGCGTGAACTTGCCCTCCACTCGCGTCTATTGGATTGGGGGAAACAGGATCCGAGTGCGCCGGACCGCCAAGCAATTTGGATTAACCGTCCGCAAGCAGGTTCTGAATCGCCCAATTAATAGGCTGATAAAGGCGCTAAATGCACAATACATGATCAATTTCTGGCGCTCCTTGGCGTGAAGCTGACCGAAGGGTAATCGTTCCTGCTTCCTTTCAGGGCGCTTCGTGCCAGGCGAAGCCAGCGAATATGAAGGGTCATGATAGTTGTGCCGCCAGCGGCGCCGGATAGGATCGCCCGCATGCTACGCGCCGATATTGCCCGCCCACCTTTGCCGGCACTTCCGATCCATGGCGGCTGCCATTGCGGCGCTGTGCGCTACCGGATCACGGCGTGCCCGAAGGCGGTGAATGCTTGCCATTGCGATGACTGCAAGCGCCTGTCGGGGGCGACTTTCGGGGTCTACCTGCATGTACCGAAAGACACGCTGGAGGTTGCCTCCGGCAAATTCGATACGTTCCGGCGCACGGGTGGCAGCGGCCACACAATCCCGATCGAGCGGTGTAAATCTTGTGGCACGCGGATGTGGCACCTGCCGGACGCCGCGCCGGATCTCGTCATCCTCTGCGCCGGCACGCTGGACGACCCGTCCTGGGCCGTGCCGACCTCCCACATCTTCGTCGAGGAAGCCGCCCCTGACGCCGTGGCGGCGAACGATGCCCTCGTCATCGAAGCCTTCAACTCCACCCGGCCCGCCCTGTGGGAGCGGTTCGCGGAGATCTACTCCACCTGATCGGAGTAGGCGCCTTGTTCGAAGGCTTCGGCGAGTTTGAAGCGCTGGATCTTGCCGGAGCCGGTGAGGGGCCAGTCGTCGACCCAGATCCAGTAGGCGGGCGTCTTCTGCGGCGAGAGGCGCTGGCGGATGAAGAGTTTCAGGTCCGCATCGCTCGGGCGGGGCTTTGAATTGCCGCGCATGAAGCAGGCGACCTGTTCGCCCCATTTCTCGTCCGGAATGCCGACGATCGCGATTTCGGAAATGGCTTCATGTTCGAGGAGGGCATTCTCGATCTCTGCCGGGAAGAGGTTTTCTCCGCCGCGGATGATCATCTCCTTCACCCGGCCGGTGATCTTCACATAGCCGCGCTCATCCATGCGGCCGAGGTCGCCGGTATGCAACCATTTCTCACTGTCGATGGTGGCAGCGGTGGCGTCCGGATTGTCATTGTAGCCGAGCATGACCGAATAGGCGCGGGCGCAGATCTCGCCCTGTTCGCCGATAGGCATGACGTCATTCGTGGCGGGGTCACGGATCGATATCTCCGTGTACGGCACAGGCTGGCCAATGGTCTGGGTCAGGTCTTCTTCGCTATCCTCATACCAGGCCTGGGTGAGGCCGGGCGAGGTCTCGGTCTGGCCATAGATGATCTGGATCGGTGCGCCCAGCACCTTGCGGGCCTTGCGGCAGAGTTCCGGCGGCACCATCGATCCGCCGGACATGATGCGCCGGGTGGCGGAAACATCGCGCCCGGTTTTCTCGACCTCTTCGATCAGGGCGACCAGCATGGTCGGCACACCAAGAATAAAGCGGGTGCGTTCTCGCTCCATGACCTTGACGATCAAGGCCGGGTCGAACATCGGCGCGAGTAGCATGGTCGCCCCGACGCCGAGGCCGCCCAGCACGAGAATGGCGCAGCCGGTCGTATGGAAGAGGGGCATGTGATGCACGAAGACATCGCCCTGGTTCAGTCCGGCGCGCTTCATGTCCTCGATACCATTGAGGATGAGGCCGTTGTGGTGGAGCAGGGCGCCCTTGGGAAAGCCGGTGGTGCCGGACGTGTACTGGATCTGTGTCGGATCGTTCGGGTGGGGCGCGCGCAGTTCGCCGCGCGCTTCGCCATCGAACAGGGCCGCATGATCGGTCAGCAGGATGCGGTGGCGGATGGCCGGGATCTCGTTGCAGACCTCGTCGGCGATTTCCTGCATCGGGTTGCCGCGGAAATCGGCGACATAATAGATCGCTTCGGACCGGGACTGTTCGAGCACGTATTTCAGTTCGCGCTTCTGATAGGCCGGGTTCACCGTGACGAGGGTGATGCCGGCCAGGCCGCAGGCGAGTTCCAGCAGCACCCATTCGGGCACATTGTTGGCATAGACCGCGATGCGGGCGCCTTCTTCGTGGCGGCTGGCCAGCGCGCGGGCGAGGCGTTCGGCGTCGAACAGGAGGTCCTTGTACGACCAGGTGCGCAGGACGGTGCCGTCATAGTCCAGCGCTTTCAGGGCAGGCTGGTCCGGTTTGCGGGCGGTCGAGGCGCGCAGCATGTCGCCGATTGTGCGCGGGGCGGGCTCGGGGCCCCCATGAGCCGGAAAATAGGATTCCGTCAGCGATACCTGGTACATGCGTGCCTCCCAACACTCATTTTGTTTGGGAGGTTACAAAGAAAATTTCGCCGCCGCTACGGGCCAATCCAGCGCGGTTGCAACAGGTTCGCCTAGTAGGCGTATTGTCCCCGGCGGCGCAGATAGCCGGCCATGCGGGCGCGCTTGTCGTCGAGGTCGTCTTCGATGATCGACGGGATCAGGAAGAAGTCCAGGAACCACCAGACGAAGCCGACTAGAATGAAATAGGACAGGATCTGCAGGATCGCGCTGATCGGCTTGCCCAGATAGAACCGGTGCGCCGACACGAAGCCGAGGAAGAACCAGAGCAGGTAAGCCGCGCCAGCGCTCTTGCGCTCATTGGCAACGCGTTGCTCGATCAGGATCATGTCGTCGGTCGTGAGGCTCATGGCCCGGGGTCTCCTTCTTATCGAATAACAATATATGCGTTCTCCGGCAGGATTCCAAGGGCAGCGGTGAAAAACATGAGTTATTGAGCCCGGGCGCCCGCCCTGCTAAGCGCCGCGGATGTATCAGATATCGGCAAGAGGCGCGCGGGCGCCGGTGGAAGCAGCATGGGATGCCCTGGCCTGGGCAGACCCGTCGCCTGCGGGCGCAGTGGACTGCAAGGAAGACGGACGGGGCGTCTGGCGCCTCGATGCCTTTGCGGAGACGCAGGAAGAGGCAGACGAATGCGTCGCCATCATCACCGAGACGAGCCCCGAGCTGAATGCGCGGGTCGAAGAAGTGATCGAGCGCGACTGGGTGACGATGTCACTTGAAGGTCTGCCGCCGGTCTCTGCTGGTCCGTTCTTCGTCGCCGGTAGTCATGCCATAGCACGGCATGCTCCGGGCAAGATCGCGGTGCTGATCGAAGCTGGGCCAGCCTTCGGCACGGGCCATCATGGCACGACGCTCGGCTGCCTGCTGGCGCTGGATGATGTGCGCCGCCGCCGCGCCATCGGGAAAGTGCTGGATCTCGGCACCGGCTCCGGCGTGCTGGCGATTGCCGCCCTGAAGGCTGGCGCGACCATGGCGCTTGGCACCGATATCGACTTCGACAGTGTGCCTGTCGCGAACGAAAATGCGAAGAAGAACAATGTGACCGGCTTCACGGCCATGCATGTCACCGGCGCGAACCATCCGCGCATCCGGCAGGCTGCGCCTTATGACACCGTGTTCGCGAACATCCTGATGAAACCGCTGATCGGCCTCGCGCCGGAGATCGCGCGCCTGACGGCGCCGGGCGGCACAATCATCCTGTCAGGCCTGCTGCACCATCAGGCGATGCAGGTGCGCCACGCCTTCGAAGGCCACGGCATCCTGTTCGAGCGCCGCATCCGCAAGGACGGCTGGTCGACATTGGTGATGCGTCAGGGCGCCTGAAGCCGGACTGGTCTCTACGTCCAAATAAAAATCTCCCGCCGCATCAGGGGATGGGCGGGAGAAAGGTAATCTACACTCAGGGTAGGTTGCCTGCCCGGGAGGTGCGGGCAGGCCAGGGATCAGGGAATTGATCAGGCGTGCGTGGCGCGGCGGGCCCAGCGGGCCATGCGGCGCGCCAGGATGCGCGGACGGTTCACCGGCATCTGCACGGCTTCGCCGGCAATGATCGCGCGGGTGATGTCTTTGACTTCCGAACCGCGGATTTCGTCAGAGTCGGTGCGGGCGGAGGTCATCAGGTCGGTATTCATTGGTTTGCTTTCGTTGTTCTTGCGATTTTTTATTTGTGCGTTCTTTTTCCGAACTTGAGATCAGCGTCTCAATGAGTTCGGAGGGCGCCATATAGGGCTCGGAGGTAAACAAAAAAGAGGGAAAGTCAGTAAAATAGCATGCTGAAATGCATAGCTCAATTGCGCTTTCCTTGGGTCAGGTGCGGCGGTAAGAGTCCGGTATGAGACAAACCTTCGATATCAAGGGCGGCCCCCAGGACGGGCGCGCGCACCTTCCGCTGCTCCGCGAGGAGCTTGGCAATATGGGCCTCGACGGCTTTTACGTGCCGCATGACGACGAATACCAGAACGAGTACCTGCCGGATGCCAATGAGCGCCTGGCCTGGGTGTCGGGCTTTACCGGCTCGTTCGGCTCGGCCTTCGTCTTTACCGACAAGGCCGTGATTTTCGCCGATGGCCGCTACACCATTCAGGCGGCCGACCAGACGGCCCCGGAACTGTGGGACCGCGAAGCTATTCCTGAACCCGGCGCATTCGGCTGGCTGGCAAAGCAGAAACTGTCGGGCAAGACGGTCGGCTATGATCCGCGCCTGATGAGCCCGAATGACGTGACCCTGCTGCAGGCTGCCGCGAAGAAATCCGGCGCCACGCTGGTCGCGGTGGAGGAAAACCCGATCGACAAGGCCTGGACGGATCGACCGCCGCAGCCCATGGCGGAAGTCGCGCCGTACCACGTGAAATATGCCGGCGTTGCGCATGACGAGAAACGTGCCGACATCGGCAAGGCACTGGAAGAAGACGGCATCGATGCTGCCGTGCTGACGTCTCCGTCTTCGCTGGCCTGGGCGTTCAACATCCGGGGCGGGGACGTGATGTGCACGCCGCTGCCGCTCGGCCGCGCGATCCTGCACAAGGACGGCACGGCGGACCTGTTCCTCGATGAGGCGAAAGTCTCGCCGAAGCTGCGCAAGCATCTCGGCAACACGGTCACCGTCCGGCCACTGTCGGACATCGACGAAGGGCTGGGGGAACTGTCCGGCAAGACGGTCAGCCTCGATCCGGACCTTGCCTCGGCCTGGTTCTTCGACACGGTGGAAGCCGCCGGCGGCAAGATCGTGCGCCAGCGCGATCCGGTCGCCCTGCCACGCGCCTGCAAGAATGAAGCGGAGATCAAGGGCACGACCGCCGCGCATATCCGTGACGGCGTGGCCGTCACGCGTTTCCTTCACTGGCTCGACACCGAAGCGCAGAGCGGCAAGGTGACGGAAATCGAAGCGGCCATCCGCCTCGAAAACTTCCGCGATGAGTATGACTCGCTGAAGGACCTGTCTTTCCCGTCGATTTCCGGCGCGGTGGAGCATGGCGCGCTGCCGCACTACCGCGTGTCAGAAGGCTCCGACCGGACACTGGAACTCGGCTCGCTCTACCTGATCGATTCAGGCGGTCAGTATCCGGACGGCACGACGGACGTCACCCGCACCGTGCCGATCGGTGAGCCGACGGCAGACATGATCCGCCACTACACGCTGGTGCTGAAGGGGCATATCTCGCTGGCCATGGTCCGCTTCCCGGAAGGCACGACCGGCACGCATCTCGATACGCTGGCGCGTCATGCATTGTGGCAGGCCGGGCTCGACTACCAGCACGGCACGGGCCATGGCGTCGGCGTTTATCTCGGCGTGCATGAAGGCCCGCACCGGATCGCCAAGGCATGGAATGCCGTGCCGCTCATGCCGGGCATGATCGTCTCGAACGAGCCCGGTTATTACCGCGAAGGGCAGTACGGCATCCGCATCGAGAACCTGCAATATGTCACGCCCGCCGCGCCCATCGAGGGCGGCGAGATCGAGATGCTTGGCTTCGAGAACCTCACCTTCGCCCCGCTCGCGCGCGATCTGATCGACGTAAAGCTGCTGACGAAGGAAGAACGCAAATACGTCAACGACTATCACAAGCAGGTCTGGAAATCGCTGAACCGCAAGCTGCCGGACGATGTGAAAGCCTGGCTGAAAGAGGCCACCAAGCGGATCTGATAAAGCGATGCTCTCTCCCGGTTTTCGGGGGAGGGCGGCGCATCAGAACTCCCGCCGCCGCCCGGTCCATTCTATGAACTGGCCAGTGCGGGCGAGCGTCAGCGTGTCCGCGACATTGATGATGCCACGGGCCACGTCGGCCGGCTTGAGGTTGGCGGACGGTCCGCCCATGTCGGTTTGTACCCAGCCGGGATCGATCAGGCAGACCGTGATACCTTCCGGCGCGAGGTCTGTCGCAAGGCCCTGCATCACCTTGTTCACGGCTGCCTTCGAGGCGCGATAGGCGATCCGGTCGGATTTCGCATAGCCCATCCATGACATCTGGCTGGAAACGGTCAGGATACGGCCGTTTTCCGATTTCCGGATATGGGGCAGGAAAGTCTGCGCCACGGCGAGCGGTGCGAGCGTGTTGATTTCCAGCGTCCGGGCGAAGCCGTCGAAATCCATGTTCAGCGTCGACTGGTCAGCATCTGCCGGACCGATCGTGCCGGCATTGTTGATCAGGATGTCGATGGGCGCTTCCAGGGATGCGGCCGCCGTGGACATGGCGGTGCGGTCCGTCACGTCAAAGACGAGCGGTGTGAAGCCCGAGCCAAGTTCCGCGGCGGCCTGCTGGGCCTGCGCCGCAGTCCGCACGCTGCCATAGACGCGCCAGCCCTTGTCCAGGGCCTCCTGCGCGAGGTGAAAGCCGATGCCGCGATTTGCGCCGGTGATGAGGATCGTGGTCATGTCAGTTCAGTCCGAGTTGCTTCAGGGCATCCCAGACGCCTTCGGCGCGGGGACGGATGTCATCTCCGATATGGGCATGGGTGGGGATGTAGAACAGGCCGAGGTCCAGACCTTTCAGCGCGATTTCCGCGCAGCGGTCTGGCATGATGACGCCCATCTCCGGCGGCAGGTCTTTCGGGTCCGGCACATTGCGGGCGATCAGCGGCGTATAGACGCCGCCCGGCATCAGCACATGCACATCCATCAGTTCCCCGCGCAGTTCCTCGTTCAGCCATTCAGCCATGATCAGCACGCCATGCTTGCTGGCGCCATAGGCGCCCATCCGGCCGCGCTTCACCGCCTGCGGCATACTGAGGGAATTTTCCGAACCGGTGATCATTAACCGCCCGCGGACGCCGGACTTCGCGAGTGCCTCGCCATAAGCCTGCGCGATGCGGAAGGGGGCGAACATGTTCACGGCGAAGAGGCGCATCGTGTCCGGGCCGAAATCCTCCTCCATCATCTTCTTGCGCCGTCCGAAGCCGGCATTGGCGCAGATCAGGTCCAGCCGGCCTTTCCAGCCGAAGGCTTCCTTCACAAGCGCGGCGGGCGCATCAGCCGCCGACAGGTCGCAACCGGTGGCGAGGCCCGGGCGGGGCAGTTGCGCGGCAACTTCCTTTGCGAGGTCTGCCTGGATATCTGCCACCACGACGTCCGCCCCGCGTTCGCTCAGCTGCTTTGCCAGCGCCGCGCCGATGCCGGATGCCCCGCCGGTGACCAGCGCCACCTTGCCTGTGTAATCAATCATGCTTGCGGCCTCCCTGAATTTCGCCTTTTTTGACAGGCTATACTGAAAGCTTGCCCGGGCAGAGGGCTCTCACAAAATCTGCTCCGGAATCCCTCCGTGCAGATTCCATTTGTTCTGTTTTTGTTCTCATGATAGGAACGTACTCCGTAGAGTTGGGAGTGTGTCCATGATCCTTGCTTTGTCCATTCGTGATTTCGTGCTGATCGACCGTCTCGATATCGAGCCGGGATCAGGCTTTACCGCGCTGACCGGGGAAACCGGGGCGGGGAAGTCCATCATTCTCGATGCGCTGGCGTTGACTTTGGGGGCGCCGGCCGACCGGGCCCTCATCCGCTCCGGCGCGGAGCAGGCGAGTGTTGCGGCGGAGTTTGCCGCCGTGCCGGGCCATCCGGTCTGGGAGGTGCTGTCAGATCACGGCTTCGAGGCGAGCGCCGACGAGACGCTGACCCTGAAGCGCGTTGTGCGCGCCAGCGGCCCGGCCCGGGCCTTCATCAATGACCAGCCCGTCAGTGCCGCCCTGCTGGAAGAGGCAGGTGAGACGCTGGTGGAGATTCATGGCCAGCATGCTGCCTCGGCGCTGATGCGGCCTTCGTCCCATCGCAAGCTGCTCGACTTGTTCGCGGGCAATGAAACGCTGCTGGAGGCCTGCGCTGCGGCCCATGCGGCACGGGTGGAGGCGCGCGAGACGCGGGAGCGGCTGGAGGCCGAGACTGAGGAAGCCTTGCGTACGCGGGAATGGCTGGCGGGCGCCGTCGAGGAACTCGACACGCTCGCCCCGCAGGCCGGGGAGGCGGGCAGCCTGACCGAGACCCGCACGCGGCTGATGCAGTCCGAACGTGTCACCGAAGCCATCGCGGAAGCCGAAGAAGCCTTCGCAGATGCCGAAATCGAGGCGGCGCTTTCGAAAGCCTCCCGCGCGGCCGAGCGCATTTGCCGCCTGCCGGGTTTTGACGGCGCCGACCACCCGCTGGCGCATGCCGCCCGTTCGGCGGCCGAAGCGCTGGAACGTGCGCTGATCGAGACCGGGGAAGCCGAAGCCGCGATTGCAGCACTGGAAAGCCTGGTCGAACATGACACGAGCGCGCTCGAATCTGCCGAAGCGCGGCTCTTCGCGCTGCGCGCCGTCGCCCGCAAGCACATGGTCGATCCGGATATGTTGCCGGACGTGCTGGAGAATCTCAGTGAGCGCCTGAACCTGGTCGAGGCGGGTGAGGGTGCCCTTATCCGCGCGCGGAAAGCCGAAAGCGCCGCCAATGCCGCCTGGCATGCGGCGGCGGACAAGCTGACCGTTGCGCGCAAGGCCGCAGCCGTGCAGCTCGAAAAGGCCATCGTGAAGGAGCTCGCGCCCCTGAAACTTGGCCGCGCTGTGATCCGTGTTGCCGTCACCCCGCTCGGTGAGGACGGCGGCGCGCATGGCGCCGACCGGGTGGAGTTCGATGCCGAGACCAATCCCGGCGCGGGCTTCGGTCCGCTTCGCAAGATTGCCTCGGGCGGGGAACTCGCGCGGGTCTCGTTGGCGCTCAAATGCGCCCTCGCGGAGGCCGGCAGTGCGGGCACGCTGATCTTCGACGAGGCCGATCAGGGCGTCGGCGGCGCGGTAGCCGCAGCGATCGGCGAACGGCTGATCCGGCTCGGCCGGGCGCGGCAGGTCTTTGCCATCACGCACAGCCCGCAAGTTGCAGCGGCAGCACGGTCGCAATGGCTTGTGGAAAAGGGCAGGGGCAAGTCTGGTGGCACACGCCTGCGCGGGCTAGATGAGTCGGACAGGCAGGAAGAGATTGCCCGCATGCTGTCCGGCGCCGAAATCACCGAAGAGGCGCGGGCGGCAGCCGGGAGGCTGTTGGAGGATGTATGAGCGAGGCGACCCCGGTCGACGACCTGACACGCGAAGAGGCTGCGGTCGAACTTGAACGCCTGGCTGGCCTGATCGCCGAGGCGGACGCGGCCTATTATCAGGAAGACGCGCCGCTGATGACGGATGCGGAATACGATGCGGCCCGCCTGCGCAACGCGGCCATCGAAGCCCGCTTTCCGGACCTGAAGCGCGAAGACAGCCCGTCTGACCGCGTCGGTGCGGCCGCACATGATGGCTTCGCCAAGGCGGCCCATGCCGCGCCCATGCTGTCGCTCGACAATGCGTTCTCGGATGAGGATGTCAGCGACTTCGTCGACCGGATCCGGCGCTTCCTGGGCCTCGGCGCCGAAGAGGAAGTCGCGATCACGGCGGAGCCGAAGATCGACGGGCTTTCCCTCAGCCTCACCTATGAGAAGGGCAAGCTGAAACGCGCGGCGACGCGCGGCAACGGCGAGGTCGGCGAGGACGTCACCGCCAATGCCCGCACGCTGGACGACATCCCCGAAAAACTGTCCGGCAAGGGTTGGCCCGACACGATCGAAATCCGCGGCGAAGTCTATATGACCAAGGCAGACTTTGCAGCGCTGAACAAGCGGGAAGACGAAGCCGGCCGGAAGGTGTTTGCCAATCCGCGCAACGCCGCCGCCGGGAGCCTGCGGCAGCTGGATGTCGCAATCACGAAGTCCCGCCCGCTACGCTTCTTCGCCTATGCCTGGGCTGCTGAAAGTGCGCCTTTCGCGACGACCCAGCATGAGGCTGTTCAGCTGTTCGCCGACTGGGGCTTTTCGACCAATCCGATGATGATCCGTGGCGGGACGGTGGAGGATCTTCTCGCCACCTATCGCGATATTGAAGCGAAGCGGGCGGACTTACCCTACGATATCGACGGGGTCGTCTACAAAGTAGACCGACTCGACTGGCAGCAGCGCCTGGGCTTTGTTTCCCGCGCCCCCCGCTGGGCCATTGCGCACAAATTCCCGGCGGAGAAGGCAACGACCGAATTGCTGGGCATCGACATTCAAGTTGGCCGGACAGGGTCTCTGACGCCGGTGGCGCGCCTGCAGCCCGTGACGGTTGGCGGCGTTGTGGTCTCCAATGCCACGCTTCACAATGAGGATGAGATCGCGCGCCTCGGCGTGAAGCCGGGCGATACGGTCGAGATCCAGCGCGCAGGCGATGTGATCCCGCAGGTCCTCCGTGTGGTGAAGGATGGCGGGGGTGATCCCTGGCAGATGCCGCATCAGTGCCCGATCTGCGGCTCTGACGCTGTGCGCGAAATCGATGCCAAGGGCGAGGAGGATGTGCGCCGGCGCTGTACGGGCGGCCTCGTCTGCCCGGCGCAGGCGGTTGAGCGGTTGAAGCATTTCGTGTCCCGCAAGGCACTGGATATCGATGGTCTCGGCGCGAAGCAGATCCAGCTGTTTCATGAGAAGGGCGTGTTGAAAGGCCCGCAGGATATCTTCCGGCTCGCGGCGGCCATCGAAGCTGCCGGGCTGCCGCCGCTGGAGGAGTGGGAGGGCTTCGGCAAGGTCTCGGCGAAGAAGCTGTTCGATGCCATTGATGCGCGCCGCAACGTGCCGTTTGCGCGCTTCCTCAACGGGCTCGGCATCCGCCATGTCGGCCAGACGACATCGCAGCTGTTCGCGCGCACATTCCTCAAATGGGATGCGTTCTGGGCGAATGTGGTTTCCGCCGCCGAAGAAGGGGAGGGCAGCGACGCCTGGGAGACGCTGTCCGGCATCGACGGCATTGGTGCCACGGCCGTCAACGCACTCTGCGATTTCGAGCGCGAGGCGCACAATCGCGACATGCTGGCTGCCTTGCTCTCGGAACTGACGATCGAGGATGAGGCAAAAGCCGCCTCCGACAGCCCGGTCGCAGGCAAGACCATCGTCTTCACCGGAACGCTGGAGCGGATGACGCGGGATGAGGCCAAGGCCCGGGCCGGGGCACTGGGCGCCAAGGTTTCAGGCTCGGTCTCCGCGAAAACGGATCTCGTGGTGGCCGGGCCGGGCGCCGGGTCCAAGCTCAAAAAGGCAGCGGAGCTCGGTGTCCAGACGATGACCGAGGATGAATGGTTCGACCTGATCGGCGGGGCGTGAGGCCGCGCCGGCCGGCTATTTTCCGCCGGGGATGATTCTCTGTAGCAGGGTGCGTTTCGGCGCCGACGTATCCAGCAGGATGCCTTCGTTCGTCATCAGGCCATAGGCCATCTTGTACCAGTCCGAATTCGGATAGTTGTAGCCCAGCGTCGCGGCGGCTTCGGTGGCCTGCGGGCGCATGCCGAGCGAGAGATATGCCTCAACCAGGCGATAGAGCGCTTCCTCCGAGTGAGAGGTCGTGCCGTAATCCTTCACCACCGTGCGGAACCGGTTGATCGACGCCAGCGTCTGGTTGGAGCGCAGGTACCAGCGGCCGACTTCCATTTCCTTGCCGGCGAGCTGGTCGTTGACCATATCCAGCTTCAGCTGGGCATCGCGGGCATACTCGCTGTCCGGGAAGCGGCGCAGCACGTCCTGCAGCGAGACCTTGGTCTGCTCGGTCATGCCCTGGTCACGGCCGACATCGACGATCTGCTCGAACTGGCTGATGGCGATCAGGTAATAGGCATAGGCCGCCTCACTGCCGCCGGGGTGCAGCGAGATGTAACGCTGCGATGCGGAGATGGCCTCGTCATAGTCCCGGCGCCGGTAGTGGGAATAGGCGGTCATCACCATCGCCTTGCGGGCCCACTCGGAATAGGGGTGCTGGCGCTCGACCTCGTTGAACAGCAGGATCGCGGTGTCGTAGTCGCGGCTGTCCATTTCGGCGGCGGCCTGATTGTAGAGCTGCTCGACCGGGCGTTCGACATAAGCGAGTTCGCGCTGGCGCTTTTCCCGGTTCTGGCAGGCTGTAAGGCTGACAGCCACGGCAATCAGGGCGAGGGCGAGGGGCTTGGCAGGCTTCATGGGCTCCGGCGCGCTTTCTGCAATTCTTGTCGCCCTTTGATTAGCGCGAACCCAGCCGGAATTCCAAGGAACTTTCACATGCCGGAAACCTTAAACGGGCCCGGATGGCAAAGTCTGGCAGGCTTTTTGGGGGTGTGCGCGGGGAACCGCTTAAAGTGCGGCGCCGGCCCGGACGGTGCGGGTGACGAGATCGGTGTCCGCGTCACTTTCCCAGCACCAGGCTTCCGGGGTTTCCAGCAGCTTGCGCACCAGCTTGTTGTTCAGGGCGTGGCCGGGCTGCACTGCGTCGTATGCCCCGGCGATCGGCGCACCGGCCAGCATCAGGTCACCCACTGCGTCCAGCATCTTGTGGCGCACGAATTCGTCTTCGATGCGCAGGCCTTCCGGGTTCATGATGGCTTCGTCGTCATCGATCACGACGGCATTGTCGAGCGAGCCGCCGCGGGCGAGGCCCATGGAGCGCAGCATTTCGACGTCACGGGCGAAGCCGTAGGTGCGGGCAAAGGCAAGGTCGCGGGCAAACATGCCGGGCGCGAGGCGCAGGGCCATCTGCTGCACGCCGATGACATTGTTGTCGTATTCGATGCGGGCGCGCAGCGTGAGGTGCTTGTCGTCGGAAGGCGACAGGGTGGCGCGTTTCGGCCCTTCGACCACTTCGATGGTTTCGAGAATGCGGATGCGACGGCGCGGCGCGGTCTGCTGTTTCAGGCCAGCCTGCAGCAGAAGTTCACAGTAAACGGCCGAGGAGCCGTCCATGATCGGCACTTCCGGGCCGTCGATCTCGATCAGGAGATTGTCGATGCCGAGTCCGCAGACGGCGGCCATCAGGTGCTCGACGACGGCGACGGTGACGCCGTTTTCATTGGCGATCGTGGTGCCCAGCTGGGTGTCGGAGACGTTCGCGGCATGGGCCAGGATTTCAGCTTTCGGCAGGCCGAGGTCGGTGCGGCGGAACAGGATGCCTGTGCCGACCGGGGCCGGTTTCAGGACCAGGCGGGCCTTCTCGCCGCTATGGACGCCGACGCCGGCGCACATGGCGGGCCGTTCGATGGTCTGCTGCATTTCCATGCTGAATCTACTCACAACTGCCCCATGACATCTGAGATCTTTGTGGGGGCAGGGGGCTGAAGGGGCAAAACACGGCTTGTTTCGTCGTGTTACAAAACGGGCCGCATCATCGGATACGGCCCTGTTTATATTGGTTTTCTGTTGTAACGCGTTAACGCGGCCTGACTGTTTTTTCACCTCTTCGCGGAAGGGGTGCGGCGGGCGCCTCAGTGATTGGCCGACCGGCGCAGGAAGGCGGGAATCTCAAGGTCTGCATCGTCGAACGGGGCAGGCTCCGGATGGTCGTCCGGCGAGGAAACGATCGGTGCCGGCTCTGCGGCATCGTCGTTTTCGCCCTGCGGCGTGTTGCGGCGCCATCCGAACAGGTTGGCGAAGCCGGATCCGCCCTGGTCGGCTTTCGGCTTGTCGGCGACCGGTGCTTCGCGGCGGGCGGAGAATACGGAATCGGCTGACACTTCTTCGTCTCCTTCTGAGGCTTCGTAGTGATCGTCTTCCAGCGAAGCGGTCTCGGCTTCGGCGGCAGTCGGGCGATGCGTAATGATGGTCGGGCGGTCTTCGTCGTGAGTAGGGGCTTCCTCTGCCACGTCCTCGACAGCCACTTCGACGGTCTCTTCGGTTGCTTCGGTTTCAGCTTCCAGTTCGGGCTCCGGTGCCGGCGGTTCCTCGACCGGGGCGGCGATCGGCTGGCGGACCGTGGCCTGCGGATTGGCAGGCTCGGCAGGCTTGGCCGCAAAGGCGGCTTCCACGCCCGCAGCGATCACGGAGACGCGCAGGCGGCCTTCCAGCTCGGTGTCGAAGGCCGAGCCGAGGATGATGTTCGCTTCCGGATCGACTTCGCGGCGGATCTCGTTGGCGGCCTCGTCCAGCTCGAACAGGGTCATGTCATAGCCGCCGGTGATGTTGATCAGCACGCCCTTGGCGCCCTTCATCGAAACATCGTCCAGCAGGGGATTGTCGATGGCCTGGCGCGCCGCTTCCAGCGCGCGGTTCTCGCCGGTGGCTTCGCCCATGCCCATCATCGCCGTGCCCATGCCGTGCATGATGGCGCTGACATCAGCAAAATCGAGGTTGATCAGGCCGGGCATGACCATCAGGTCGGTGATGCCACGCACGCCCGAGTACAGCACGTCGTCAGCCATGCGGAAGGCTTCGGCGAAGGTCGTGCGGTCGTTGGCGATGCGGAAAAGGTTCTGGTTGGGCACCACGATCATCGTGTCGACATGGCCGCGGATCAGGTCCAGCCCGCTCTCGGCGACATGCATGCGGCGGTTGCCTTCGAAACCGAACGGCTTGGTGACAACGGCGACCGTGAGGATCTCCATCTCGCGCGCAGCGCGGGCGATAACCGGAGCGGCTCCAGTGCCGGTCCCGCCGCCCATGCCGGCAGCGATGAACACCATATGGGAACCTTCAAGGTAGCCCTTGATCTCATCGATGGATTCCTCGGCGGCCTTTTCGCCGATCTCCGGGCGCGCACCGGCGCCGAGGCCAGAGGTCGTGACCGGGCCAAGCTGGATGCGGGTTTCTGCCTTGGAGCGCGAAAGGGCCTGCGCGTCGGTGTTGGCTGCAATGAACTCGACGCCCTGCAGGTTCGCCTCGATCATGTTGTCGACAGCGTTGCCACCGGCTCCGCCGACGCCAAAGACCAGGATCCTGGGCTTCAGTTCATAATTCATTGCATCCCTCACTTCACTCTACTTGCGGACCCCTGCCGTGGAGCAAGATGGCGTGATGCGGCTAAGAAGCAGTTAAGTGGAGTGAAATTGGCTCAGAAATTTTCTTCAAGCCAATGGAACACTTTGTTCACCACGCCGCTTCTCGACTCAGGTCCGTCCTTGCGCGAAGCAGTTGCCCTTACTGCGTCCGCAAACCCCAACTCGGAGTACAGTAGCAGACCGGAGGCTGTGGAGAAAGCTGGTGTTGCCAGTGTTTCGCCCAGAAACTCGGCGATCGTCGGACGCCCAAGCCGTACTGGCGCTTGCAGGATGCGGCTGGCAACGTCGCGCACGCCCGGCAGCTGCGATGCGCCGCCGGTCAGCACGATGCGCTGAGGGAGTACTTTGCGTACACCACTGGAATCGAGTGTTTTGCGCACGAGTTCGAACGTCTCTTCAACTCGCGGGCTGATGATCGCCGCGAGTTGGCCGCGCTCCATGCGCGTGGCCTGCAGACGGCCATCATCGCCGAGGCGTGGCACCTCGATTCTTTCGGCGAGGCCCGGGCCTTCGAGGTTGGCAGTGCCGTAGACGCTTTTCAGGCGCTCGGCAGCGGCGAAGGTGGTGCCGAGGCCCTGCGCGAGATCCGACGTCACATGCGATCCGCCCGCTGGCACAAGTCCCAGCCAGGCCGGGGAGCCGTTCAGGTAAACCGAGACCGCAGTCACGCCGGCGCCCATGTCGATACAGATTGCGCCGTTTTCGATTTCGTCGTCGATCAGCGTGCCCGCACCGCTCGCGATGGAGGAGGGGATCAGGGCCGAAACGCCGATATGTGCCCGGCCGACACATTCGACGAGGTTCTTCACCACCGATTTCGGTGCAGTGACGACCGAAAGCAGGAGGCTGAGCTCCTGGGCGTACATGCCTTGCGGCTCGCGGACGCCTTCCTGTTCATCGACGCGGTAGGCAACCGGCCAGGCGGCAAGGGTTTCCTCGCCACGCGCCGGCATCTTTGCCAGCGCCTGCGCCTGGATGCGGCGCACGTCTTTCAGATTGATTTCGCGCCCGCCAATTTCGATGCGGGCGGTAACGAGCGTCGAGGCCAGTTTCTGGCCGGTGATACCGAGCATCACATTGGATATCTGCTCGCCGGCTTCACGTTCGGCATCTTCGACGGCGAGGCGGATGGCGCGTTCCAGGCCTTCCATGTCGGTGATCGTGCCGCCAGTGAAGCCGCGTGACTGCTGACGTCCGGCGCCAAGGATGCGGAAACTGCGCGGGCCAGCGCCGTCATTGCGGCCGATCAGGCAGGTGATTTTCGAGCAGCCGATATCCAGCGCCGCGACCGTACCGGTCTGCGAACGGCCCATACGGGGGGCACGGCGGGACTGGACATTTGCCATCAGGAACGCGCCGCGATTTCGCGCGCCTTGAAGTTCGGCGGATTGACCGGGCCGAGATAAACGCGGCCGGCATTGCGCAGGTCGATCATTTTCAGCGGGCGCTGCATGAGGGCGGTGCGCACCTCAAGCTCGGTCAGGCGTTCGAGGGCACTGACCATCTGGACATCTTCAGGCAGGCGCACCGTGGCGCCGGAAATGAGGCGCATGTCCCAGCGGCGGTCATTGATGCGGGTGGCAATGGCAAGGTCGCCGGTCACGTCCGGCGCATCGACCAGCGCCTTGACGAGGGCAGGGGCTGCTTCCGGCGCACCGCGCCCGGCCACGCGGACGAGGTCCGGATGGTCGCTGGCGCGTTCGCCCGGGATGACGCGGCCGAGGCCGTCCACAACGGTCCATTCCTTGCCGTCATGCCAGATGGCAACCGGCTCGGCAGCGTCGGCGATGATCACGACCTGGTCCGGCCAGAGGCGGTGCACGCGCACGTTCAGCACTTTGTGGGTGCCCTCGACGCGGCGGCGAATGATGTAGGGATCGGCGCGGAACATGTTCTCGCCCGGCTCGATCATGGCCGCGGCGCGGATTTCCTGCTGCAGGCGGGCATCCTGCTCGAGGCCGAGGACGGAGACTTCATTCACGGAAACCCCCGCCATGCGGGCCGTGTCGTCCATGAAGCCGGCAAACCGGCTCTCGATCTGCGACATGGACCCGCCCATCCAGGCGGCCAGCGCCACAATGATGGCGATCAGCATGACGAAGCCGAACAGGACAGACGAGACGCGCACTTCCTCGCCGGTCACTTCGTCGACGAAAGTAACCGGTTCGCGTCTGCGTTTCGGAGCGGGCTGGTTGCGGCTTATCTTCGGCATGAAGCGTCCTCAATCATCCATGCGACCAGTTCTTCGAAGGACATTCCAACGAAAGCGGCCTGTTCAGGGACAAGTGAGGTGGGCGTCATGCCTGGCTGGGTATTGGTCTCAAGGATCACGAGCCGGTCTCTCTTGTCGTCGTAGCGAAAGTCGGACCGCGTCGCGCCCCGGCAGCCAAGGACCTGATGTGCCCGCAAGGCGAAGTCCATCGCCATGGCGGTGATGTGCTCAGGCACGTCTGCCGGGATCACATGACGTGATCCACCAGCTGAATATTTTGCATCGAAATCGTAATAGTCCCTTAAGGTCGTGATCTCTGTCACGGCTAAGGCGCGATCGCCCAGTACGGCGACGGTCAATTCGCGGCCGGGAATGAACTCCTCGGCCATGAGATAGTCGCCATAGTGCCAGCTCTCACCCAGCAATTCCTGTGGCGGGCCATTGGTGCCTTCGCGCACGATCAACACGCCAAAGCTGGAGCCTTCATTGACGGGCTTCACCACATAGGGCGGCTCCAGCGGGTGGGCGGCGGCGGCTTCGGCGCGGGTGACCTGCTTGTCTTCAGCCACAGGCAGACCGGCGGCGCGGTAAACGGCTTTCGATTTCAGCTTGTCCATGGCGAGGGCCGATGCCAGCACGCCGGAATGGGAATAGGGCAGGTCCATGATTTCCAGCAGGCCCTGCACACAGCCATCTTCGCCCCAGGGGCCATGCAGGCCGTTCAGCACCACATCCGGCTTTGCGTCTGCCAACTGGGCGGCGAGGTCGCGGCCGGCATCGATTCCGACAGCGTCATAGCCCGCGGCCTGCGCAGCTTTCAGCATTTGGGTGCCTGAGGACATCGAGACCTCGCGTTCGGAGGACCAGCCGCCATAGATCACTGCCACGCGCTTCATTCTGAATGTCCTTCCTGCCGGCGAGCCTCGAACGGGATTGCCTGTTTTCAACCGTCTTTTCTGCGTTGTGCCGGTGAATAGGGGCTTAAGCGAGGCGAAGCGGCGGCGGCGCCGGTTTGAATTACGAAAATGTCATGTCCGGGGCCACTTGCGCTCTTTCGACTACAACAGTAGTCAATATCGAATATCACTAAGATGAGTTGCTGGCGGGGGCGCCGGTTTCTCTTCATAAAAACTGAGGAAACAGGAGGCGCCCCGTGGCTGTCAGCCATACCCTATTGCCTGTCATCGCCGCCATGCTGGCGGCCGGACTCATATCCCTTCCAGCCCTGGCGGAACCGGATACAGGCAGCCCCATTGCGGCCGGAAGCGACTATGCCCCCGGCGACTTTGCGCAATACAACCCGCAGACGGCCCTGGACATGGTGAACCGGATTCCCGGCTTTACCCTTCAGGACGACGATGACGGATCGCGCGGTTTCGGGCAGGCGAGCGGCAATGTCCTGATCAATGGCCGGCGTGTTTCCGGCAAGTCCAATGGTGCGGAGGCCGCGCTCGGCCGGATCTCCGCCACGCGGGTGGTCCGCGTTGAAGTCGTCGACGGTACGACGCTGGATGTCCCGGGCCTGTCCGGACAGGTCGTCAATGTCGTGACCGATGGGGAGGGGGGCACGTCCGGCACCTGGCGCTGGAAATCTCGAATCCGGGAAAATCTCACGCCCTATTTCCACGAGGGTGTGGTGGCCCTGTCGGGGGGGAATGAACGCCTGAACTGGAGCGTGGAGGCGAGCAGCCTGCCGGAACGCGGGGCGCATGCGGGCTGGGAGAACATCACCACCGCCGATGGCACGCTGCTGGAGCGCCGCAGGGAAGATGTGACCAATATCGCCGACAATGCATCCGTATCCGGATCACTGTCATGGACGCCGCCAAGCGGTGTGGTGGCGAACGTCAATGGCAGCGTCGGGATCTACCAGTTCGACCGGAAGGAAATTTCGAAGACGTCTCCGGTTGGCGGGCTGGAAGGCCGCCGCCTGTTCCTGAAGGGAGAGGATGAGTGGAATGCAGAATTTGGCGGTGACTATGAATTCGGCTTCGGGCCAGGCCGCCTGAAAGCCATCGGTCTTGTGCGCCGCGAAAACAGCCCAGTGAATGATTCGGTCCGCATCGGCGCCGTGGATGGCTCCGGCCTGTCGGAAACCCGGTTCAGCCAGACTGTGGATGAAGGCGAGTACATTGGCCGGGGCGAATATGCCTGGGCGGGCGGACGAGGAGGCGATTGGCAGGTTTCCGTCGAAAACGCATTCAACTTCCTCGAAGCCGAAGCTGGATTGAGCATTGCAGACGACGGTGGCCCGTTCGAGGTGATCCCGTTGCCGGGCGCAAACTCCCGCGTTGAGGAGACACGCTGGGAAGCCGCCATCACGCATGGGCGTGCCCTGAGCGATACGCTCCGCCTGCAGGTTTCGCTTGGTGCGGAGTATTCAGAGCTGACGCAATCAGGTGACAACACAAATCTGCGGGAATTCACGCGGCCGAAGGGGTTTGTCAGCCTGTCCTGGCAGGCCGACCCCAAGCTGAAGCTCACGGCGCGGCTGGACCGCGAAGTGGGCCAGCTGGACTTCTTCGACTTCATCTCCTCGGTGAATCTCAACGCTGACAATGGTGATTCCGGCAATGCCGAAATTGTGCCGCAACAGGCATGGAAGTGGAGCCTGCAGGCCGAGAAGGATTTCGGGGAATGGGGCGCTGCGACGCTGAACGCCTATTATTCTGACATTGAAGACATTGTGGACCGCGTGCCGATCGGTACGGGCGACGGGCCAGGCAATCTCGACACCGCGTGGGAAATTGGCGTGACCCTCGACACCACGCTGAAGCTCGCCCGGCTGGGCGTCCCCGGCGGGGAGATAACCAGCTTTGCCGAAGTGTACGATTCCGAAGTCACCGACCCGCTGACCGGAGAGACCCGCCGGATCAATGACAGCCAGCTCTACTATGTGAACATGGAGTTCCGTCAGGATGTTCCGGGAACAGACTGGGCCTGGGGTGTCTTCGCAGAGAAGTTCGAGCGCAATCTTTATTACCAGCTGGGCGAGCGCGGCGTGGAGGCCTCCAAGCCTGCCTATGCCTATGCTTTTCTGGAGAACAAGGATGTGTTCGGACTGACCGCCATGCTGGGGATTGGAAACCTCCTGAACCAGAAAGACACGTTCCGGCGGGAGATCTACGAGACCAACAGGCTGGGCCCGGTTGCATCAATAGAGGATCGCAGCCGCCGCTTTGGTCCGATTGCTGTGTTCGAACTGCGCGGCACGCTCTAGGCGGTTTCGCTCGCCAACTGGCCGATGCGGCGGACTTCCCAGCGCAGCTCCACGCCTTGCGTTTCCAGAACGCGGCGGCGAACGAGTTCACCCAGCGCTTCGAGGTCTGCCGCAGTGGCATCGCTCGTATTGATCAGGAAGTTGCAGTGTTTCGGAGAAACCTGTGCACCGCCAACCTTGAGGCCCCGGCATCCAGCTGCGTCGATCAGTTTCCATGCGGAACGCTGGTCTGGCGTGCCCGGCGGGTCCGGATTGGCAAAAGTCGAGCCAGAGGTCTTTTCCTTGATCGGCTGGGTCTCGGCGCGCCGCGCCTGCAGCTGCTCAATGTCGGCGAGGATCTTGTCCGGCGCGTCCGTGTCATTGCCTTCGAGGATGAGGCGCGTAACGATCAGATCGTCCGGCAGGTCTGTGTGGCGATAGGAGAAATGCGCCTCGGGCTGGGCGCCCGGCTTGCCCGGACCTCGATAGGCCACCCGCGATCCGTCACGACGAAAGCCGTGCAGGGCCACCAGCGTGTCGCGAAGTTCCCGCCCATAGCATCCGGCATTGGTTCGCGTTGCGCCGCCGATCGAGCCAGGAATGCCCGAGAGAAATTCGAGGCCGCGGATGCCGTTCTGCGCGGCGGCCTTTGCGACCGACAGGTCCAGCGCCCCGGCGCGGGCCTCCATGGTGATCCCGTCCGTGGCTTCCACCATGCCCCAATACTTGCCCATCAGGCGGATCACGACGCCGCGGATGCCGCCATCCCGGACGATGACGTTGGAGCCGACGCCCAGCACCGTAACCGGCACTTCCGGGTCCAGCGCCTTCAGGAAGGCTTCGAGGTCGTCCTCGTCGGCCGGCAGGAAAAGGGCATCTGCCGGGCCGCCGACCCGGAACCAGGTGTAGGGGGCCAATGAGGCATGCTCGAGAATCTTGCCGCGAACCGGGGGGAGGGAAATCGCCGTCATGTGCTGGCGTTCCCCCGACTTGCCCGGGAAGTCAAGCCACTGGCCCAGCGCGCCGGAAAAAGCGGCATTGTCGTGTGCGGGCGTGAGGAAGTTCCGAAAACCTTGGACATGGCGGCACATCTCGCCGACGAGTGTGGCAGTCTATCCGCCACAGCTTCCGGAGTTTTCTGCATGTCTTCATCCCTGAAATCCCGTCTCGCCAAGGCAGGCGTTGCCAGCCTGGTCGCCCTTGCGGCCGTTTCGGCGCCTGCGAGTGCCAAACCTTCCGACATTGATAAGAAGTTCCAGTCAAAGCTCTCGGCTGTGGTGGATGAGAACATTGATGACTGGGTGGAGGTCTACAAGGATTTTCACGCCAATCCGGAACTCAGCCTTCAGGAGACCCGTTCCGCCGGCATCATTGCCGCGCGCCTGAAGGAGCTGGGGTTTGAAGTGACCGAAGGGGTCGGGGTGACCGGTGTCGTCGGCATGCTCAAGAACGGCAATGGCCCGTTGGTCATGGTACGTGCCGACATGGATGCCTTGCCGATGCAGGAGAAGACGGGGCTGGACTATGCCAGTACCGTTCAGGCCGATTGGAATGGTGAGCCGAAATACGTGATGCATGCCTGCGGGCATGATGCGCACATGGCGATCTTCCTCGCGACCGCTCAGACACTCGCCGAGATGAAAAAGGAATGGAAGGGCACGCTCATGTTCGTCGCCCAGCCTGCGGAAGAGGGCGGCGGCGGTGCCAGCAAGATGATGGCCGACGGTATCTTCGACCGGTTCGGCGTGCCGGATTACGGTTTTGCCCTGCATGTCGGCCCCTCGGCTCATGACACGGTGCAGATCGTGAAGGGGCAGATGAACTCATTCGCGGGCGGGTTCGACATTCTTTTCAACGGGGTTGGCGGGCACGGCTCGCGCCCAAGCACGACGATCGACCCGGTGATGATGGCGTCGAAATTCGTTGTCGACCTGCAAAGCATCGTCAGCCGCGAAAAGCCCGAGCAGGACTTTGGTGTCATCAGTGTCGGCGCGATCAATGGCGGATCGGCCGGCAACATCATCCCGGACTCGGTGCGCGTGCGTGGCACCGTGCGTTGGTACAAGCCGGAGGTCGGCGTAAAGCTGCTGGAAGGCGTGAAGCGCACGGCGGATGCAATTGTCGCCATGGCCGGTGCGCCGGAAGCCGAGATCAATATCCGCTCAGGCGGCACGGCAGTGTATAACGATCCGGACCTCTCGGACAGCACGCTCGCCGCGATGAGCAAGGTGTTCCCGGACGGCAAAGCCTATTTCGCGGCTCCGACCACGGGTAGCGAAGACTATGGCGACTTCCTCGAAGCGTTCGACAAATCCGTCTATTTCCGGGTCGGCGTGTATGATCCGGCCCTGTTCGGCGAGAACCACAAGACGCTTGATCCGATGAAAACGCCGGGCAATCACTCGCCCTTCTTCGCACCGGTTCCGGCGCCCACCATCGACACCGGCGTCAAAGCCATGACGACGGCGGTGATGAACGTCGCGGCGAAATAGGCGAATGACGGAAACATGAGGCGCCGGGCCAGAGGTTCGGCGTCACGTCTTCTTTGGGCTCAGGTCAGGGCGGTCCGTTCCAACAGGTCCCTGAGACAGGCCTCTGCAGTTCGCCCGGCTGTGTCAATCCGTTGCGGATTGGCTGAGCTTGGTTCCCACCGGCGCGCTGCGGCTGCCTCCGGATCTACAGGCGGAAGCCCGGCGATTCCTGTGTCGCGCGTTTGCAGGCGGATCCTGTTTTCTTCAACGTCCGAACAGAGAATTTCGATTTCGACGATATCGGCGCCGGACTTGCCCACTACGTCGCGCCAACCCTGGCGGGCCGCTTCAACGGCATTCACCGCATCGGCGATGACATGGTGTCCGGCAGCTAGGTGCCGGGCAGCGCGTTCGTAGCCCTCTTGGTACCCCAGCGTCCCGACGTCGAAATCGGGGCCGTGAAGGTTGCGCAGATCCTGTTCAAACACGTCGATGCGCAGAAGCGTCGCTCCCGATTGTTCCGCGAGCATTCGGCTGAGTGTTGATTTTCCCGAACCCGGCAGGCCTGACATCATGACCAGCCGGGGCATGGCGGCTTATGCCCGTTGGGTGCTCAGGGCGCCGTGGCAGTGTTTGTATTTCTTGCCAGAGCCGCACGGGCAGGGGGAGTTGCGCGGCGTGTTCGACCAGTCGTCTTCGGCCTGTTGCAGTTCCGGGCCGGGCGGCCTGGTCGTGTCTGACGGGTTCATCTCGTTGATGCCGGTATCCGGATCGAGATGCGTCTCCCGCATCTGCGGCGGCTGCGGGGCGGGCATCTGTGCAGGTTCAGGCCGCTGTGGCATCTGGGCCGGGGCTGGGCGCTGCTGTTGTTCTGAAGGGGCTTGCGGCTGAACGCGAATGTGCATCAGCGAGCGGGTGACCGTCGCGCGCAGTTCTTCCAGCAGGCCATGGAACAGGTTGAAGGCTTCGGACTTGAACTCGTTCAGCGGGTCACGCTGGCCGTAGGACCGCAGGTGGATCACCGAGCGCAGCTGGTCGATCATCTGCAGGTGTTCGCGCCAGCGCATGTCGAGGACCTGCAGCAGGATCTGCTTTTCGATCCGGTGCATCTGGTCGGCGCCGACGGCCGTGGTGATTGCCTCATAGACTTGCGTCACCGAATCGCGGATGCGTTGGGCAACTTCCTTGTTGGCAACGCCTTCCTCGGCGGCCCATTCGTCGACCGGCAGGTCGATGGCAAAATCGTTGCGCAGGGCTTCACGCAGGCCCGCGACATCCCATTGTTCCGCATACGCCTTTTCCGGCATGGTGCGGGTGACAAGGGCGTCGATCACATGCTCGCGCATTTCAATGATCACGTCGGAGACATCTTCGGCGCGCATGAACTCCATGCGCTGTTCGAAGATCGCCTTGCGCTGGTCATTGATCACGTCGTCATATTTGAGGACGTTCTTGCGGATCTCGAAGTTGCGCTGCTCGATCTTGCGCTGCGAGGTTTCCATCGCCTTGTTCATCCAGGGATGGGTGATGCCCTCGTCTTCCTTGATGCCGAGGCGGCGCATGACGGCGTCCATGCGCTCGGCAGCGAAGATGCGCATCAGGTCATCTTCGATGGAGATGTAGAATTTCGATTTGCCTGGGTCGCCCTGACGGCCCGTCCGGCCGCGCAGCTGGTTGTCGATGCGGCGGCTTTCATGGCGTTCCGTACCCAGAACGTAGAGCCCGCCGGCGTCCAGCGCACGCTTTTTCTTGACCTCAATGTCAGCCTTGATCTGCGAGGTGAGAAGGGAGGTTTCGCCTTCGGTCAGCTCACGGCCAAGCTCGGCTTCCTTCTTTTCCTTTTCCTGCTCGAGGCGCATGTCGAAATTGCCGCCAAGCTGGATGTCGGTCCCGCGGCCGGCCATGTTGGTCGCAACCGTCACGGCGCCCGGTACACCGGCGTCGGCCACGATAAGGGCTTCCTGCTCGTGGTGGCGGGCGTTCAGCACCTTGTGCGGAATTTTTGCTGCGGTGAGCAGGTTGTCGAGGATCTCGGATTTCTCGATCGACGCGGTGCCGAGCAGGATCGGCTGGCCCTTGGCGTGGCACTCGCGCACTTCCTTGACGATCTCGGCATATTTCGCCTTGGCCGTCCGGTAGACGACATCGTCCTCGTCGATCCGCTGGATCGGCTTGTTGGTCGGAAGGTCGATGACTTCCAGCTTGTAGATGTCGGCGAATTCGTCAGCCTCGGTCAGGGCCGTACCGGTCATGCCGGCCAGCTTGTTGTAGAGGCGGAAATAGTTCTGGAACGTGATTGAGGCGAGCGTCTGGTTCTCGGGCTTGATGTCGGTGCGTTCCTTGGCCTCGATGGCCTGGTGCAGGCCCTCGGACAGGCGGCGGCCTTCCATCATCCGGCCGGTGAACTCGTCGATCAGCATCACCTCGCCGCCCTTGACGATATAATCCTTGTCACGGGCGTAGAGCTTGTGGGCGCGCAGGGCCTGGTTGGCGTGGTGCACGAGGGAGATGTTGTGCGGCTCCCAGAGCGAGCCTTCGAGCAGGCCTTCTTCGTCCAGCCAGGTCTCGATCTTTTCCATGCCGGATTCGGTATAGGTGACCGAGCGCTGTTTCTCGTCGAGTTCGTAGTCTTCCTCTTCAAGGCGCGGAACCATCGCGTCGATCTTGATGTAGAGGTCGGACCGGTCGTCCGTCGGGCCGGAAATGATCAGCGGCGTACGGGCTTCGTCGATCAGGATGGAGTCCACCTCGTCGACGATGGCAAAGTGGTGTTCGCGCTGGGCCATCTGGTCCAGCGAGTATTTCATGTTGTCGCGCAGGTAATCGAAGCCGAACTCATTGTTCGTGCCGTAGGTGATGTCGGCGGCGTAGGCGGCCTTGCGCTCCTCGTCCGTGACGCCGTGCACGATGATGCCGGTTGTCATGCCGAGGAAGCCATAGATCTGGCCCATCCATTCGGCGTCGCGGCGGGCGAGGTAGTCGTTGACGGTAACGACGTGCACGCCCTTGCCCTCGAGGGCGTTCAGGTAAGCGGCGAGCGTTGCCACCAGCGTCTTGCCTTCACCGGTGCGCATTTCGGCGATGGCGCCGGAATGAAGGATCATGCCGCCCATCATCTGCACGTCGAAATGGCGCATGCCGAGGGCACGGCGGGAGGCTTCGCGGGTGACGGCGAAGGCTTCTTCCAGAAGGGAATCAAGCGTAGCGCCATCGGCCAGGCGCTTGCGGAATTCTGCGGTCTTGCCTTTGAGCGCGCTGTCGGAAAGCGCTTCCATCATCGGCTCGAGGGCATTGATGCGGTTGACGCGGGCTCGCAGGGGTTTCAGCTTGCGGTCGTTAGCGGAACCGAAAATCTTGCGGGCGACGGAAAACATAAGAGGCTGCACCAATCAGGTCTGGGGCGAAGAAACTGTGATCCTGACCGTATGACCGCACAGGAATACGCGGGTTCTCCCACCGTGATTACACCAGCCGAACCCACTCGACCAGCGCGCGGGTGAGACTTAAGAACGCCGCAAAGGGGTGTCAATGCGGCGCCATCAGACAGCTGGAGTGATGACTGTGTTGAATCTGAAGGCTTTGCGGGTCAGCCCGCGTATCCTGTTTGCCGGTCTGGCGATCATGACGGCGGCTGCCTGCAGCCCGCCACCAGAGGAAGAAGTGCCTGTGCGCGTTGAAGGCGCAACAGCGGCCACCGTGAATGGCGAACAAATCTATGTCAGCGATGTGCAGCTCGAGGCCGTTGCGAGAGGGCTCGTCCCGGCCGGGAAACGGGTCAAGGCAGGCGATCCGGAATACGACACGGTCCTCAACCAGCTGATCGAGCAGAAATTGATGGCGCAGGAGGCTGTCCGGCGCGGTCTGCACAAGGATCCGGCCGGACGCCGGCGGCTGGAAATGGCCGAAGAGCGCATTCTCGGCAACCTGCTGGTCGAAAACCTCGTCGCCGAAGATGTGACCGAAGACCAGATCGAGGCGATGTACCAGAAACAGGTCGCCCTGCAGCAGGATGATGACGAGGTGCGCATCGCCCACATCCTGATTGCCACACAGGACGAGGCGCAGGCCCTGTTCGACCGGATCCAGGCAGGCGAAAGTTTCGAGAGCCTGGTCAGCGCCAATTCGCTCGACAGCACGACGCGCATGGAGCAGGGGGATCTCGGTTATGTTTCCCCGAATGACGAACCGCCGCCCTTCCCGCTGGTCATCGCCAATACCGGGGAAGGCGAGGTCGCACCGCCCTTCGAGTCCGCCGATGGCTGGCACATCCTGAAAGTGAAGGACCGGCGCTCGCGCGCGCCCAAGACGCGGGAGGAAATGCGGCCGGACATCGTCACATTCCTTACGCTGGAACAGGTCGCCAGGATTGTCCGGCGCCTCAAGGCGGAAGCTCAGGTCCAGCAGGGCGAGCCGGGGCTCGACGACGGCGGTGCAACGCCCTACAGGCTTCCCGACACCGATACCGGCCGTGACGGCACGCCGGAGGATCCGTCCGCATCTGCCCCTGAAGGAACCGAACTTTGAACCTGACGCCCTCTCCCTTCGCAACGCCATTTCCGGAACTGCCAGAAGTCAAAGGCGTGCGCGCCGCCACGGGCTCGCGCGGCTTTTATGCGAAGCGCGGCGTGACACGCGACGACGTCTTCCTGTTTGCGTTCGATGAAGGCACGACCTGCGCAGGGGTATACACCGTCTCGCGGACGGCATCCGCGGACGTGCTCTGGTGCCGCGAAGCACTGCAGACGGGCGGCGGCACGGCACGCGCACTCGTCGCAAATTCTGGTAACTCCAACGCCTTTACCGGCCCGAAGGGCAAGGAAAAGAACGAGGCGACGCTTGAGGCGATGACCGAAACGCTGGGTGTGGCGAAGGCGCATTGCTTCCTGGCGGCGACCGGCGTCATCGGCGAGCCGCTGGCTGATCCGAACTATGTCGGCGCGTTCGTGCCGGAACTGGCGGAAAAGCTCGGCGCTCCGGACTGGGAAGCGGCGACACGCGCCTTCATGACGACGGACACGTTTGCAAAAGGCGCCGGCACGTCGATGGAGATCGACGGGCACACGGTGAACTTTGCGGGGATCGTGAAGGGCTCCGGCATGATCGCGCCGAACATGGCGACGATGCTGGCCTATGTCTTCACGGATGCGGCGATCGCCCATGACGTGTTGCAGGAACTGCTGGAGGAGATCACCAGCGAGACGTTCAATTGCATCACCGTGGACGGGGACACATCCACCTCCGACACGCTGATGGTGTTTGCGACCGGCCAGTCCGGCATGGCCCCGATCACGTCGAAAGAAGACCCTCGGCTCGATTCCGTGGCCATGGCCCTTCACTCGGTCTGCCTGGAGCTGGCCCAGCTGGTCGTGAAGGACGGGGAGGGGGCACAGAAATTCGTCACCATCCTTGTCGAAGGCGCCGTGTCGCAGATGTCGGCGAAAATCATCGCCTGCGAAATTGCCAACTCGCCCCTGATCAAGACCGCGATGGCGGCAGGCGACGCAAACTGGGGCCGGATCGTCATGGCCGTCGGCAAGTCGCTGGAGCCGATCTCGGCCGGGGACCTCGCCATCTGGTTCGATGATGTGCAGGTTGCCAAGGATGGCGCACGTATGCCGGACTATAGCGAGGCAGCTGCCAGCGCCGTGTTCGCCAAGCCTGAATTCACCATCCGCGTGAACGTCGCCGCCGGAGAGCAATCGGCGACTGTTTGGACCTGCGATCTCACGCACGGTTATGTCGACATCAACGGCGCCTACAGGACATGACGCGCCGGCTGGTCCTGGTCGTCGCCGCAGCGCTGTACAATGACAAGGGCGAGATCCTCCTGGCGCAGCGGCCGGAGGGCAAGCAGCTTGCGGGCCTCTGGGAGTTCCCGGGCGGCAAGGTAGAGCCGGGCGAGACGCCGGAAGCCGCGCTTGTGCGCGAGCTGCACGAGGAACTGTCGATTACGGTTAAGGAATCGGAACTCCACCCGGCAACTTTTGCGAGTTTCACTTACCCCGAATTTCATCTTCTTATGCCACTCTACACGTGTCAGGCATGGTCAGGCGAAGTGCATCCACGAGAAGGCCAGGCCATCGCGTGGGTTCCTCCGGCAAACCTGTTTGATTACCCGGCCCCTCCTGCGGATATTCCGCTGTTCGAGGTTCTGTCGGGGGGACACGCGACGGAGGGACCATGAGAGCCGCACGTGAACTGTTCGAGCAATTCCTCGGCAACGAGGATGGTGCAACCGCGGTCGAATATGCCCTGATTGCGGGCATCATCTGCCTTGCGATTGTTGGCGGTGCGACAGCTGTCGGCACGTCGGCAAATGCATCCTACACCCGCGCCGCAGACGGCTTTACCGGCCCTTAGTCCCGCTTGCCCTGCTGGCGTACCGCGTCGGCGAGGCTGGCCGTGGCCGAGCCGGGCCGCAAGGGTTTTGGCTGGCCGGGCGCAGGTGCCCAGCCGGACACATGGACAATTTCGAAACTTGCCCGGACGCGTCCGTCCGGATCGGCGTGGCGTTCCCGGTAGAGGGTGAGCGCCCGGCCGAGGACTGCGCGCGGCAGGGGCCGGATCATGCCCGGGGCCAGCGCGCTCTGTTCACCCATGCCTTTCAGGTCCGCCAGCAGCAGCGCCGGATCGCGGTAGCGGACGACCACCGTATCGCGGTCCGCCACGGGAAGGGCGAACCCGGCCCGCTGCATCAGGTCCGCCATGTCCTTCAGGCCTGGCAGGGGAGAGAGGCGCGGAGACACGCCGCCGGAGATTTCCGTTTCCGCTTCCATCAGGCATTCGCGCAGTTCGGCCAGCGTGCCTGCGCCGAACAGGGCGCCAAGGAACAGGCCGTCGGGCTTCAGGCCGTGGCGCAGGCGCACGAGCGTGCCCGGCAGGTCGTTCACCCAATGGAGCGACAAGGCCGAGACGATGAGGTCATAGCCGCGATCTGTCAGGTCCGGCGTTTCCTCGTCCAGCACATCGGCTTGGGTGCCTTCGGCGCGGGCAATCTCCACCATGGCTGGAGAGAGGTCGCTCGCGTCAACGGCGCCGACGCGTCCGGTGCCGGACAGGATGCGTGCCAGCCGTCCGTCATGACAGCCAAGGTCCAGCGCGCGCTCGAACTTGCGCGGCGTATCCTGCACGCGGTCGGCGATGTCTCTCGACACGCGCTCCTTCAGGAACGCATAGTCGTCATAACAGGGGGCCGCCCGGTCGCGATTGCGCGCGACACGGGCACGGTCGAACAGGCGCGGGGGAGCAGCGGGCGTCATGGCACGCGATATGGAGCAGCAGCAGAGCCGTTCAAAGGCCTTTCTGCGGATGGCGGCCGATTTCCTCTGGCCGCCACGCTCGCTGGTCAGCCGCGAACGTGGTCTCGGCAAGGGCCCGCTTGCCCCGCATGAATTCGGGCGGATCCACTTTCTCAGCGGCGCGGTCTGCGACCGTTGCGGCACACCCCTCGGCGCCGAACTGGATGAAGGGGCGACCTGCGCCGCCTGTATTGCCCGGCCGCCGCGCTGGGACCGCGCACGGGCGGCGTTCGTTTATGAAGCCGCTTCCCGGCGGCTGGTGCTGGACCTCAAGCGCTCTGGCAGGCGCGATGGTCTCGGCACGTTTTCCGGCTGGATGGCGCAGGCGGGGCGGTCACTGCTGGATGAAGCAGATGTGATCGTGCCTGTGCCGCTGCACTATGCCCGCCTTGCCAGCCGCGGTTTCAACCAGTCAGCCTGGCTGGCGGAAGCCTTGTCCAGGCGAACGCGTGTGCCGGTCGCCGTGGACGCGCTGAAGCGGACCCGCCGTACGCCGACGCAGGGCGGGCTGTCGGCGCGGGCGCGGCGCCGCAATGTGGCGGGTGCCTTTGCGCTGCGTCCGGGCCGGGCCGGGTACATCCAGGGTAAACGCGTGCTGCTGATCGACGATGTACTGACAACGGGCGCAACGCTCAGCGCGTGCACGCGTGCCCTCAAACAGGCAGGGGCGCGGCATGTGGACGTTCTGGTGCTTGCGCGCGTTGTACGGGAAACCGACGTCACCATATAATTCCTGTAACGGTTCCAAGGAGCGCTTTTATGGCGAAAGTCACGATCTATACCCGGGCCTTCTGTCCCTATTGCTCGCGCGCGGTGTCGCTGCTGCAGGAAAAGCAGGTCGAGTTCGAAGAGATCGATGCCGGCATGAGCCCGGACAAGAAAGCCGAGATGATCCAGCGCTCGAACGGCGGACGGACCTTCCCGCAGATTTTCATTGGCGAGCATCACATTGGCGGCTGCGATGACATGATGGCGCTCGAACGGGCCGGCAAGCTCGACCCGATGCTGGGCCAGCCCTGAGGACAGGGGGCGACCGGTGATCCGCTACGCACTTCATTGCAAGGCCTGCGACGAGGATTTCGAAGCCTGGTTCGCCTCGTCTTCCGCCTATGAAACGCTGAAGGAAAAACGCCAGGTGCGCTGCACGGCGTGCAATTCCTCCCGCGTGGAAAAGCAGATCATGGCCCCGTCGGTCAAATCGGCGAAGGGCAAAGAGACACCGGCCGATCCGGAGAAGATGTTTGCCGCGTTTGCCGAGAAAGCCCGCCAGCATGTGGCGGAGAATTTCGACTATGTCGGCGGCAATTTCGCCGAAGAAGCGCGCTCCATGTACTATGGCGAACAGGATGAACGTCCGATCTGGGGCGAGACGACATCGGAAGAGCGCGAAGCTCTCAAGGAAGAGGGCGTACCGGCCGCCCCGCTGCCTGAGCCGTTCACCCCGCCCGTACCGAAACCAAAGGGCCAGTTGAACTGACCAGGCCCGCAGCTTCTGCTATCTGCGGCAATACGGGCGCTATCATCCGCTTGACCCTTCGCCTGCCTTCGATAATACGGCAGGCAGCAATGATTTCACGGGGAGAGCCCTAAATGGCTGCCAGCGAATACCACCGCGGAGAGATGGACATCCACGACCAGAAAGCGACCTGGGACGGCTTCATCGCCGGAAGCACCTGGGGCAGCCTGATTCTGACGCTGATGCTCGGCCATGCCATTCTGGCAGTCGCTATCGGTATTCACTGGGCGGTGTCGCTCGGTCTGATGACCATTCTGGGCATCGTCTCCGGCCTCGTGCTGAACATGAGCGGCCGCTGGTATGCGACGCTGGTGATCCTGCTGCTCACCGGCCTGTTTGTTCAGGCCATGATCTGGCTGTTCGGCGCCCTTATCTGACGCTGTCCCTATCCAAATCGCAGGTTTCGCACATTGCCTCGGCCGGGTCGGCTTCGAGGCGGCGGAGCTCTATGCGCCCTTCGCAGGTCAGGCAGAAGCCGTAGCACCCCTTTTCCATCCGGGAGAGGGCGGCTTCAATCCGTGCGAGTTTCTGGGCATAAGACCGCACTCTGGCGCGAGCATCCTGCACGCACTCTTCTGCCGCCAGCCCCAAATTGGACGGTGCAAGGAAGGGCACATCCGTCTTCATCTGAAATTATGCTGCGACGGCTTTAAGGGGTTGGCAAGCCGCACCGGGCCAAAGAATAGGCAGCCATATCGACTCTCGTGAAAAGCGAGCGATTTTCAGACGGATTCGGAGATACGGATGGCCCAATCCCCCCTCATCCTGACGGATGTGACCAAGCGTTTCGGCGGCTTTACGGCGGTCAGGAGCCTGTCGCTGGAGGTGCCGGAAGGGCAGATCATCGGTTTTCTGGGGCCGAACGGAGCTGGAAAATCGACCAGCCTGCGCATGTCGCTGGGCGTGATCCCGCCGGATGAGGGCCAGGTGCGCCTGTTCGGGGACACACCAAACATCCAGTCTCTGCGCCGGGTCGGTTTCCTGCCGGAAGAGCGCGGGCTCTACAAAAAGATGACTGCGCGCGAGACGATTGCCTATTTCGCCCGGCTGAAAGGCCTTGGCGCGTCGGCAGCGAAAGCGCGGGCGGACGAATTGATGGAATCGACCGGCCTCGGCGAGTTCCGCAGCTCGCGCGTGTCCAAGCTCTCGAAGGGCATGGCGCAGAAGGTCCAGATCCTGTCGACGCTGGCCCACCGGCCGGATTTCCTGATCCTGGATGAACCGTTCTCCGGCCTCGACCCGGTGAACCAGCAGGTCCTCGAAGACCTGATCCGTGCCGAGCATGAGCGCGGGGCGACGATCCTGTTCTCCACCCATGTCATGGAACATGCCGAGCGGCTCTGCGACCGGATCGTGATGATGGCGCGCGGGCGCAAAGTGTTCGACGGCACGCTGCCGGAAGCCTTCGCGACGCTGGAGAAGGGCGCAAGCCTCGAAGTGGAAGAGGGCTTCGACCTCGGCGCCGCGTTGGCGCCCAAAGGCTTTGAGGCACAACGTGCGGCTGACCGGGGCCATGGCGATGCCTGGCGGATCGCGCTGCCGAAAGGCGTTGGCCCGCAGGATGCGCTGCGCGCCGCAATTGATGCCGGCGCGCCGATTACCGGCTTTGCGCCGGATGAAGCGCGCTTGCGTGATGTGTTCGTCTCGCTGGTCGGGGAAGCGGAAGCCGCTGCGCTGGATGATCCTGCAGCGGAGCACGAAGAGGGGGCGCTGGCCGGATGAAGAACATCTATCTCGTCTTCCGCCGGGACTATCTCGGCTATGTGAAAGCCTGGGGTTTCTGGCTGAGCCTCGCGGCTGTACCTGCACTGATGCTGATCGGCTCCATGTTCGCGCTGTTTGCAGCGCAGTCATCGCCGGTGCGCTATTACACCGTCATCGAACCGGGCCAGATCTATGCCGAGGCAATCGATGCCGAGTTTGCGAACAGCGACGCTGCCGCCATGGCGCAGGATTTCGCGGACCAGATGCAATTGCCTGACGGGGCCATGGGCAATGGCGCCGCGCAGACACTCCGGGACCGGAAATTCATCGAGGTAACGCCGCCAGCCGAAACGATTGACGGCCTGCGGCCTTACCTTCTGGGCGAACGGCTCGTCTCCGGTCCGCAGGGTGACAAGCCGCTGTTTGCTGCCTTCATCCTCTCGGATGACGGCGAGACGCTCGAATACTGGAGTGATGACGTCAACATCAACTCGCTGCGTTATGAGGCGCAGGATGCCGTACGGCGCCTTGCCCGCACGCACGCGCTGGAGGCTGCCGGCCTCGGCCCGGACTTCATCCAGCAGGCGGACGATGCTGCTGTGCAGGTGCCTGCGCGGCGCATCCGCAGTGTCGCCGAACAGGAAACGACGGGCGTGGAAGTCACGCTGGCGGACCGGGCGCCGGTTTTCGTCGCCGGGGCGCTCGCTTATTTCTTGTGGCTGATGGTGTTCTCGATCATCCAGTACCTGTTGATGGGCACGATCGAGGAGCGGTCCAACAAGATCTTCGACACGCTGCTGACCTCTGTGCGCATGCCGGAACTGCTCGCGGGCAAGCTGCTGGCCGTATTTGCGGTGACGTCGACCATGATGCTGGTCTGGGGTCTCTTTGCACTGTCCGGTTCCGCGTTCCTGGCGACGCAGGTGCCGGGGGCAGGGGACATGATCACGCCCTTCCTAGCCGCCGCCGCCAGCCCGCAGATCCTGGTGCCTGCGCTGTTCAGTTTCGTGCTCGGTTACATCATGTACGGCATGATTTTCATGGCGCTGGGCTCCCTCTGCGACACGATCCAGGAGGCGCAGACACTGCTCAGCCCGATGATGATCCTCTTGATGCTGCCCATGTTCGCGATTTTCATTGCCTTCCAGGACCCGGGCTCGCCCGTGGTGGACTTTGCCACCTGGGTGCCGGTGTTCACGCCCTTCCTGCTGATCCTGCGTATGCCGCATGATCCGCCGATGTGGGAAGTCGCGATGCAGATGGGCCTGATGGTGGTGACGACGCTCGCCGTGCTCTGGGTCTCCGTCCGCGTCTACCGCGCCGGGGCCGTCAACGGCGCCAGCATCGGCGACCTCGGCAAAATGCTGAAGGGCATCGGGCGGAAGAAGTCGAACTAGCCTACACAACTTTCGCATTGGAATGGGGAGTTACATCCTCGAACATGCTAACATTCAAGTATTGTATTGGACTCGATTAGGGCACGGATGAATTCAGCTGGACGGGTGCTTCTAATCATCCTTTTGTGAGGATCGTACTTAGTGCAAATTCCGACTGGGTGAATTTGAACTGAGTCTTCATTGAGCAGAGCTCTGGGATCTACGGGATTGCCTAGGTCCAAAGTCAAGCCACCGCTAAGACCTTCAAGATTGGGAGCGTTCAGTCGGGCGCGATTTTCGTCAATTGCGCCACTTGGGTGGTACTTTTGAAAAAGGAATAGTGCATCATCCTCTAGTTTAAGCCCTAGATCAGTGGCGGCTCTTTGAGGTCCCGCCACGATCATTTGAGATCCAGCTTTGCGACTGTATCGATCAAGCTTGTTTTTGGAGTTGGGCCAACCAAGTGTACATAATGCCCGACCGGTAACGGGTTGCGGTTTAGAGAAGAAGTCTCTTCCATCAATTGGTTGAACGTTTAGTGCTTGCACTTCCGCCGCATTTAAAGCGCAAAGCGCTAAGTCTTGCTCGAGCCCGGACAAAACAAATCTGCGCGTCATTGAGACTGGCTGGCTGCAATTGCTCGTCACAGCGAAGAAGTCTTGGGCTTTTCTTCCTGCTTTCACCAAGTGGCGTGCCGTCAAAAGCCAGAATTCGGCTTCCCAACGAACAACAGTTCCGGAGCCAAGGTGAGGAAAAGTTTTGGAATCTAGAACCCCGTAGATACTGCAAACAGAGGAGGCAAATTTATCCTGTACCTGCTGTGTCCGGCGAGCCGTTTCCTTCTCAGCAACTTCGGTTAGCTTCTCCATTCTTCAGATCCAATTATTGGTTGAGGAAACCGGATCTGGATACTCGCAGTGTTTATTTCAATGGGCGGACTATTGAGAAAAACGGTGAGGGACTTTCATTCCGATTATCGAATTCATTCTGCCAATCAAACAAAAACCCCGCCAGATCGCTCTGACGGGGTTTTGATTATCTTGCGATAAAAGCAGCGTCCTAGAGGATGCCTTCGCGCTGGGCGCGCTTGCGAGCCAGTTTGCGGGCGCGGCGGACGGCCTCTGCGCGCTGGCGTGCTTTTTTCTCGGACGGCTTTTCGAAATGCTGGCGCGCCTTCATTTCGCGGAACAGGCCTTCACGCTGCATCTTCTTCTTCAGAGCGCGCAGGGCTTGCTCAACATTGTTATCGCGGACGACGATCTGTACGATGGTACTCTCCATTGGCTGGGGGCGTCGCCCCGATTGTGACCTTGTGTCGGCCAGACAGGCCGGAAAGCGGGCGCTATATCACGTGAAAAGGGATTTGGCCAAGCCCCCCTTTGCCATGGAGTTCAGTCATGACTGTCACACCTTCCCGCAAACTTCGCCGCCGCTGGCTGGATGCGCTCCTGCCGGAGGTCGCTTTTGACGGCTGGACGGAGGCCGCGGCAGAGCGAGCGGCCAATGAAGCCGGGCTTGATGAGGGTGAACGCGCCCTTGCCGCGCCGCGCGGCGTAATCGACCTGATCGACGGCTTTTTCGAAGAGGCGGGGGAGGCGGCCAAGGCCGATCTTGCTGCGCAGGACCTCTCCGCCATGCGTGTGCCCGACAAGGTGAAGGCTGGCGTGCTGGCCTGGCTGAAGGCGCTGGAGCCGAACCGGGAAGCCGTCCGCCGGGCGGTGTCACGTGGCATGGTGCCGTGGAATGCAGGCCCCGCGTTGCAGCGCGGCTGGGCGGTGGCCGATTTTGTGTGGGACGCCGCAGGCGACACGGCGGAGGATTATAACCGCTACTCCAAGCGCGGGCTGTTGACCGCCATCCTGCCGCCCATCGTGCTGTATTGGCTGGACAACCCGTCTGACGAGGATCTCGACGAATATGTCTCCCGCCGCCTTGCCCAGGCTTCGGGCGCCGGCCGCACGGCGGGCAAGATCCTCGGGCCCCTTCTTGACGCCATCGGTTCAAAGAGGCCCAATGACGGAAAGGCGCCAGGCGCGCGCAGCTAGACGGAGACGGTTTGCAACCGGTTTTTGATCAGTCGAATTTTGGGGAAGTGTGTCGGACAGAAGTTTATCTGGCGCCCCAGGGGGCTGGGGGGGCTGATGGGTCCGGGGTGCTAGATGTCCACCTCCGTCCGACAAGACAAAGATGGCTGTGTGCGTGGGCGCAAGCAAGACCGAAAGGTGGCGGGATTGCCCCAATTCCTGCTGTTTCAGTGGAATTTCGGATTAAAAGACGTTTAGGCGAGCTTTCCCGCACCAAATTCGCATTACAGGGGAGTCATAAACAGAGAAAATGAGCGAATTTCCCTCCCGCAGGGCCCAGAGCGAGCCGCGAATCGCTTTCCACAAAACCGAGATGAGACCGATTCTCGACGTCTACGGACGGTTGGTCATGGCAGGCGAGGCGCGCGACTACGCCATCGGCATGCACAAGGACCACGCCATCTTCGCGATCTTCCGCCGCCACGCCGAAAATCCGACCTGGCGGATCGAGAAACAACCCCATCTCGCCAACATGCAGGGCCAGTATGTCGTGTACGGACAGGCCGGGCAGGTGCTGCGCCGCGGGCGCGATCTGCAGCAGGTATTACGGGTTTTCGACCGCAAGCGTTTCACGATTGTGAAGTAATTCCACAGGCGCGCTGTTAACCCCTTGTTAACTAAAAACTTCTTGCGAACAAGATAAGAACAAGATAGGAACATGCCCATTGGAACGGAGCATGAACATGAACATCGCAGTCAGCTTTCGGGGACGCTCTGGCAAGGCATGGGACTTCCAGCGTGTTCCAAAAGACGCCGCATGGGCCCGCAGCCCGGGCGCCGTCATCTTCGCAGCCCCCGACTCGTTCGGCTGGCGCATCATCCGCGTGATGGAGCTGACCGGCCGCCCGCATGACCTGCAGCCCATCTGGGCCCTGGCCGAAGCGGAACGCTATGGCGCAACGGCCGTGTTCCTGGCCCTCGAATTCGACGCCCGTGAACGCAAATGCATGGTTGCCGACATCGAGGAAGGCTTCAGCCCGGTCTGCCTGAACCCGCGCGAAGCAGCGGACGTGCAGGCGGCGCCGGTCGCAGAAGACCTCGCCGCCTGATCCTGCCTGCTGCTCGGGCCCTTATTGCTCAGGTGCAGGCCGGTTCAGCGCCGCCTGCGCCTCAGCTGTTTCAGCCAGACGGGTCAGCTCGATGAATTCCGCCCGGTAGCCGAATTCATCCTCGCCCTTGGCACCTGCCGCCAGATTGCGGATCTCTTTCCAGCCAAAGCCGCCGCCGAGATCTTCGCCGCCGCGCAGCATTTCCCCGAAGCCGGCCACGGCCGTCGCGAAGCGCACCCATTGCGGGGCAGCATCCAGGCTGTCTGCCTTGTCGGCATCGGTCACGGCATGGGTCAGCAGGATGGAATCCGGTTCACCCGGCGGCTTGTAGCGCAGTTTCACGAAGGCATATTCGCCGGACTTCCGGTCGCTGGCCGTCGCGTCATCGCCATAGCGCAGCGGGTCGATCTGCGCGGCATCCGATCCGACGGGGGTAATGTCATAGATCGCCGTGACGCTGGCGCCTGCGCCGATATCCCCGGCATCCACCTTGTCATTGTTGAAATCAGCCCGGTCGAGCATCCGCGTTTCGTAACCGATCAGGCGGTATTCCGCGATTTGGGCCGGGTTGAACTCGACCTGGATCTTCACATCGTCGGCGATGGGGAAGAGGTTGCCGCCGAGGTCGTCGGCCAACACTTTGCGCGCCTCGCTCAGCGTGTCGACATAGGCTGCCGTGCCATTGCCGGACTGGGCCAGCTTCTGCATCAGCGCGTCATTGTAATTGCCGCGCCCGAAGCCGAGAACAGAGAGATAGATGCCGCTCTCGCGCTTGCGGGAGATGAAATCCTCCAGCTGTTCGGAATCCGTGATGCCGACATTGAAGTCGCCATCGGTCAGCAGCATCACGCGGTTTACGGCGTCTTCCTTGAGCCCCTGTTCGGCGAGCGAATAGGCAAGGCGCAGGCCTTCGCCGCCGGCGGTTGAGCCACCCGCGCGCAGGTTTTCCAGCGCGGCGAAGATTTTGCGTTTCTCACTGACGGGCGTCGGCGCCAGCACCTCGCCCGCTGCACCGGCATAGACGGCGATGGAGATCGTGTCGGCCGGGTCCATCTGGTCCAGCATCAGTTTCAGCGCCTGCTTGGCGAGCGGCAGCTTGTCTTCCGAATGCATGGAGCCGGAGACATCGACCAGCAGGGTCAGGTTCACTGCTGGGCGGGCATCGCGGTCAATGTCGCGGCCCTGAATGCCGATCTGCATCAGCTGGCGCCCTTCCGCGAAGGGGGAGGGGGAGAGCGTCACGTAAGTTGCGAACGGGTCCGCGCCGGCTTCCGGCTGCGGATAGGTATAGTCGAAATAATTGACCATCTCCTCGATCCGCACGGCATCCTTCGGCGGCAGCACCCCGCTTTTCAGGAACCGGCGCACATTGGCATAGGACGCCGTGTCGACGTCGATGGAGAAGGTCGAGACCGGCTCCTCGCTGGTCAGTTTCACCGGGTTCGGGTCGACGTCTTCATACTGGTCGCGGAACTCCGGCTCCGGCGCCATCATCGCGGGCGGCGGCGGGGCAGCGGCAGCATAGTCGCCTGCTTTCATCACGCCGCTCATCATCTGCCGCTCTTTTGCCCGGGTCTCGTATTGCGGCGGCGGCGGGGCCGGTGGCGGCGGTGCGACTTCGGTGACGACCTCCGGATCGCCGCCTCCCGCCTCGTTGGCACAGCCTGTCAGCAGTGCCGCCGCTGCCGCACCTGCCAGAAGAAACCCGATTGTCCTGTTGCGCATGATCGTCCTCCACCTGCGTCCTGTTCATGACAGAATGGCAAGACGGTCGTGGCGGGAATTGGGCGGCGGCGGGACGATTCGGGCCTAATCCGGAAAATCCGGAACAAAGATAAGGCTCAGTCCCGGATCTTCGCGGTGTACCAGCGCTCAATGTCCTGTTCGAGGATTGAGAGCGGCCGGGGGCCGCCGGTCAGCACCGTGTCGTGAAACTCCACGAAGTCGAAGTCGGGGCCCAGCACGCGCTCGGCCCGCTCGCGCAGGTCCAGCATCCGCTTGCGTCCGATCCAGTAGGCCGCTGCCTGTCCGGGCCAGACCGTGTAGCGGTCGACCTCCTGCGCCATGGGCCCTTCCGGCTGACCTGTGACGCTGACGAGATAATCGACCGCGTCTTGCCGGGTCCAGTGCATGCTGTGGATGCCCGTGTCGGCGACCAGCCGTGCGGCGCGGAACAGCAAGGACTGGAGATAGCCAATCCTGGCAAGCGGATCGTCATGGTATAGTCCGACATCGTCCGCCAAAGTCTCGGCATAGACACCCCAGCCTTCGCCATAGGCAACGTTCCAGATCATCTGCCGGATCAGCGGCAGGCGGGCTGTCTCCGCTGTCAGCGCACTCTCCAGGTGATGGCCGGGCAAGGTCTCATGGAACACCAGCGTCGCCAGCGTGAAGGCGGGCCAGTCGGTCATGTCGGCAAGGTTGATCTCGAACAGGCCGGGGGCCGATCCATTCGCCGGGGCGGCGGAATAGAAGGCCGCCGGGGCGGAGGCTTCGAGGAATTCCGGCACCGCGCGCAGGGCCACTTTCGTGCGCGGAATGGTCGACACGATGGAGGGCAGGGCGGCCTCGGCCTTGTCCAGATGGGCCTGCATCAGCGCCAGCAGGGCGGCATGGCCTTCCGGCGTTGCGTCGAAGATCTGACCCGGCTCTGCCGACAGCAGTGTCAGCCGTTCCGCCGCGCTGCCTTCGGTCAGGCCCGCCTCGAACAAAGCGAGTTCCAGCGCGGCCGTCAGCCGATCTACCTCGCTGAGCCCCAGCGTATGCAGTTCTTCGGCAGACAAGCCCTGGTCGGTGTAGGCCTGCAGCGCGGCCTGATAATAGGCAGCACCGTCCGGTTGCTGCCAGACGCCAGGCTGGGACGGTGCACTGGCCTGCAGGGCCGTGAACGCGTCGGCGAGGTGCTGATAGGCGGGCTGGATTTCCTGGCCCACGATGCGTTTCGCGCGGGCCAGGATGTCCTCTGCGTCTTCCAGGCTGAGGTCGTCCGGCCCGGTGAGCTGGCTTTCCAGCGTCGTGATCAGGACATGCGTTTCGGTTGGCCCCTCCGCGAATTTGAGGGCAACGTCGCTCATGCGCGCAAGGATGAAGTCCGGCGGAACGATGCCGGACTTGGCGTCGGCTTCCAGACGCCGGCGTTCGTCTTCCATCGCATCGGCAAACTGGGCCAGACGGTCGACATAAGCGCGCGCTTCGCTGGCCGTGCGCACCGGGTGGGACCGGCTGAGCAGGTCCGGCACATCGATATAGGCACCGCGCATATGGTCCATGACATAGGGATAGGACACACCCAGCCCTGTCTGGCCGTGTCCGGAGACAAACAGGGATTCGGCGGTTTCATACGCCGCTGTTACCGTATCGAGATGGCGGGCCTGCGGGCTGCCTTCGGCAGGGCGGGGCGTGACGGCGAGCGCTTCCAGGATTTCCAGCCTGCTGACTCGGCGGCGTTCATAAGCGGCTTGTGAGCGGTCAGTCAGGTACCGGTTGAACGGATAGCCAACCGCATCTTCCGCCAGGCCCAGCCGGGTAGCGAGTTCCGGATCAGCCGCAAGCTCGGTCATGGCGATGGACTGCAGTGTCTGGTCCACTTCGCGGGCGATGCGACGCGGCGTCCCCGCATCGTCGACTTGTGGACCGCACGCAGCCAGCGATGCCCCCGCGGCGAGTCCCGCCAGAACTGTGCGGCGACGGATGAGAAAACGCGTGTCAGACGTGGATTTCATGACGGTTTTTTCACCTCGTAGTCACTGCATTTCAGGCTGGTTCGGGTGTTGTAGCCAGTGTTTATTTCCGGTAGGCAAACGCCCAATTATCTCAGATCGGAGAGACACACGTGAACACGCCTCCCGCAGCAGGCCAACCGGCCCTTACTGGCCAGGTCCTTTTTTACAAGCAGCCGCAGCCGCTGTCTCTGGAAGATCATGCCGGTCTCGGCGTGAAGCAGATCGACCAGCCGTTCGGTTTCATGCGCGAAGCGCACGCTATTCCGGTCACCGTGACAGAATTCGGCCTCTGCGCCAGCTCGTACCCGGTGATCTTCGTCGGCGATGACCGTACACCGGTTGCCGTCATGGGGATCCGTCAGGGCCAGAACCTTTACGTCAGTGCTGACGGCCGCGTGATCGAAGACTATTACGTGCCGGCCTTCGCCCGCCGCTACCCATTTGTTTTCGCTGCTGATGACAACTCCGACCGTCTTGTCCTGTGCGTCGACCGCCAGGCTCCGATGGTCACCAACCAGCCGGAAGTGGCGTTCTTCGAGAATGGCCAGCCGAGCAAGTTCACCAATGATGCGATCGAGTTCTGCAAGGAATTCGAGCGTCAACGCCGCGCAACAACGGATTTCGTCAAGATGATCCGTGACCTCGACCTGTTCGAACAGAAGACGGTCACTTTCCAGCCGCGCACTCCGGATGGCGCCGAAGCCGGCCCGCCGCAGAAAATCGCTGACTACTGGGCGATCTCCGAAGAGCGTTTCAATGCGCTTTCGAATGAGAAATTCCTGGAGCTGAAGGCCAATGGCGCGATTGGCGCAATTTACGCGCACATGGTGTCGCTGCTGAATTGGCAACGCGTCATCCAGCGCGCGATGCGTATGCCGGTGTCCCCGAACCCGCAGCCGGCCAATGCCTGATCGCAAGCCTGCACGCTAGAGAATGAAGGCGGCCTCTCGGGGCCGCCTTTTTTCTTGCCGGGCAGGTGCGCCGCGAAGACACAATTGCCATCACGCTTGCGCGAGGCCCTTCTTTAGCCGCGTGTTTGCAGGCATATGAGCCGCAACTCCAAGAAAACGGACCTGCTCAATGAAGTTTTCCGCCTGCCTTGCCGCCTTGTTCGGCGCCATCTTTTCCTTCCTGCCGGCTGCCGCTGCGCCCGTGGACGCAGGTCATGCGCGGGTGGAGCTGATCTCGGAACGAGAGGCAGCCCTGCCGGGGGAGACCATATATGCCGCGCTGAAAATGGATCTCGACAATGGCTGGCATGTCTACTGGCTGAATGCCGGGGATGCGGGCCTGCCGCCGCAGGTGATTGCCCAGCCCGCCAGCGACATCGAAGCCGGCGCGATCGGCGACATTGTCTGGCCGGTGCCGCACCTCCTTCCGGTCGTGGAAGGGGAGATCATGGATTATGGCTATAATGACGAGGTCGTTTTTCCGTTCCCGATCACCATTCCGGAAAACGCCATGGGTCCGGTGACGCTGGATGTCATCGCCGACTACCTGATCTGTGAAGACACCTGCGTGCCGGAACAGGCACATGTGAAGCTGAAACTGGAGACGGACCAGGCTGAGGCAAACATCCGCAATGGCGAACTGATCGGCAAGTGGATCGCCAAAAGCGATGTTCCGTTCCCGGGCGAGGCGCGCGTCCTGAAGAAGGACCTCGATTGGAAGCTGAGCCTCCGTCTCGATGGCGGTTTCGGCAAGGTTCAGTCGGTCCGCTTCTTTCCATTCGGACATGACATTCTCCATCCGGCGGGCCAGCCGGTGGAGCTGGGGCGCCACGGCGCCACCCTTTCGCTGAGTGCAGCGGACATGACATCGGTTTCCAAACCGCTTGAGGGCGTCGTTGTCATTGAACAGACTGACGGCACCCGAACGGGTTACCGGATCAGCGCAGCAGAAGGCTCGCCTTTGCCGGATACGTCCGGCCTCGGTCCCGTGGGCGGGGCAGGTCTTCAGGTCGCTGCCTGGAAGCTGATCCTGCTGGCCATCCTCGGCGGCCTGATCCTGAACCTGATGCCTTGCGTCCTGCCGGTCCTGTCAATGAAGGCGTTCGGCATGGTGTCGGCGGTTTCCAGCGGTCATGCCGGGGAAGTTCGCCGTCACGGTATCTGGTACACGGCCGGTGTGCTGGTGTCCTTCGGTGTGCTGGCGGCGATCATCGTTGCCCTGCGCGCCGCCACCGGGCCGATCACGCTGGGCTTCCAGTTGCAGAGCGCGCCGGTCGTGGCGGTGCTGACGCTCGTGATGTTTGCCGTCGGCCTGTGGCTGATGGGCATGTTCGAGCTGGGTACGTCATTGCAGAACCTCGGCTCGGGCCTTGCCGACAGGGACGGCGATGCAGGCGCCTTCTTTACCGGCGTGTTGGCAGCGGTTGTCGGTTCACCCTGTGTGGGTCCGTTCCTCGGCGCAGCGCTGGGCGCTGTCATGGGGCATTCCGCACCGGTCGTGTTCACCTTTTTCCTCGCCATGGGTTTCGGTCTTGCGTTGCCTTTCCTTGTGCTGAGCTTCGTGCCGAACCTCTACAAGCTGTTGCCGCGGCCGGGGAAGTGGATGGACACGCTGAAGCAGATCTTCGCGTTCCCGATGTTCCTGACGGCGGCATGGCTGGCCAAGGTTTTGGGCGATCTTGCCGGTTCGGGCGCCGTGGCATGGGTTGCAACTGGTGCTGTGGCAATCGCCTTCGCCGCCTGGCTGTGGCAGCGTGAAGCCCGCCTGCCGCGCATCCTGGCCGTCGTGACGCTGGCGCTGGCCCTGTTCGGTGTCACGGAGCGGGCGATGGCGCCTGCGCCCGCTATCGGCGCCTCGTCGGCCTATGCGGCGAAGTATGAGGCAGAGCCGTGGAGTGCCAGCCAGGTGCAGTCGCTGATCGCCGAAGGCCGGCCGATCTTTATCGACTTCACGGCCAGCTGGTGCGCGACCTGCCAGGTGAACAAGGCAACGACCCTGAAATCGAAGGCCGTTCACGACTTTTTCGCGGCCAATGACGTCGCCTTCCTGGTCGCAGATTTTACCCGCAAGGACCCTGCGATCGCCGCCGAACTGGCGCGGCATCAGCGCGCAGGCGTTCCGATGTATCTGTGGTATCCTGCCGGTTCGGACGAGCCTCAGGTCCTGCCGGAGATCCTGAATCAGGGGCTCGTCACCAGCCTGCCGCTGTCTCCCTGAGACGAGCGGGACAAGAGGGAACAAAGAGACGAATGATTACGATCAATCGGCGAAACCTGTCGCTTGCGGCCGGTATGGCAGCGGCGGTCGCGTTGACGGCGGGGGCGCTGATCGCCTCCACCGCGCGCGCAGATTCCGGTCTCCCGGTTGGCCGCCCGGCACCAGCTTTCACCGCTATGGACAGCCATGGCGATCTGGTCTCGCTATCGGATTTTACCGGCCAGACCGTCGTACTGGAATGGACGAACGAAGGCTGCCCCTTCGTGCGCAAGCACTATGCCCAGCCCCCCGGAAACATGCAGGGGCTGCAGGCAGATGCGGAGGCTGACGGCACGGTCTGGCTGACCGTGATCTCGTCTGCGCCGGGTAAGCAGGGGCATGCCGATGGCAGCGGTGCCAATCAGTGGACGGAGGAGCATGGCGCAAAGCCCGCGCATGTGCTTCTGGACCCGGAAGGAGAACTTGGGCGCCTCTATCAGGCGAAGACAACGCCGCACATGTTCATCATCGGCCCGAAGGGCCAGGTCGCCTATCAGGGCGCAATCGACTCGGTCGCTTCTGCCAATGTGGCCGACATAGCTTCAGCCACCAACTATGTCAGGGAGGCGCTGAACAGTCTCGCTGCCGGGGAATCGATCAATGTCAGCACGACAAAGCCTTATGGCTGTTCGGTGAAGTATTAAGGCCGGCAGGCGCAATTACCCCATTGATCCATACGGCACACCGCCCTAAACGCGCGCCTCATGCTCCAGATTGTGCCCGAAACCCCAGCCTTGCACGCCGAAGCGATCGAAGACCTCTTCGACCGCACCTTCGGTCCCGGCCACTTTGCCAAGACCGCCGAGCGTCTGCGCGAATATTCGCGCTCGCTGCCGGAGATCAATCGCGTTGCCGTGCTGGACGAAAAGGTGATCGCGGTCTGCCGTGTCTGGCCGCTGGTTGTGGGACCGAACCGCGACAAGGCGCTGTTTTACGGGCCTGTTGCTGTCGCCCCGTCGCAGCGTGGCAGCCGACTTGGGCTGACCGTGACGGGTGAGGCGCTGGAAGCTGGCAAGGCCGCTGGCTGGCCTGCCGCCATCCTGATCGGCGTCCCGGCCTATTTCGGTGAGATTGGCTTCACCGTTACGCCAAAGAACCAGCTGACCTTTCCGGGCCCGCAGGACCAGGCCCGCGTCATGGTGAAGGATCTTGCCGGGGACTCCAGCAAGCTCTCCGGTCTCGTGACGGGTCTGATCGAGGCGCGCTAGGTCAGCGCAAACCAGCCGCAGGCTCCGGCGGTGATCAGCATGACCAGCGCCGTGATCAACGTGCCGACGCTGCGTCCGAAACTGCTGCCAGCCGACCCGCCAAGGCCGATTGCATGCAGGACGCGTCCGAGCAGGAAACTGCCGCCGAGGCCATGGATCAGCAGGATAGGGGCTGAAAGCGCGCCGAGCCCGATCAGGCCCAGCAGGACGACCGGGACATCCTCCACGGCGTTGCCTTGTACGCGCAGGCTACGCTGCATGACCTGTTCGCCGCCGTCGCCGAAGCTCACTTTGTACTTCACCCGGACCCGGCCAACATTGGCTTTCAGTACCAGCATGAGCAGGCAGAAAAGACCGGCATAAAGCACGGCCGCTTGCATGGATGTCATGGATCAGTCCTCCCTTTATGCCGGGAACATAAGCTGGTTTGCCGAGCCAACGGAAGAGGATTCAGAAACACTCGGCCACTTCGGCGATCCATGCCTGAACCTCTTCCTTGGCTTCCAAGGGGGATTTTCCGTGCCGGACGAGGATCAGGTCCTTTTCGGGCACCAGAACCGTATACTGACCTTCATACCCATTGCAGGAGAAGCTGCCGGGACCTGCCATGTCCAGCCACCAATGGGCGCCATAGCCGAGCGTCTCGATCTCCGGCACGGCCGGTGTTGGCGTGCGGGCATAGTCGGCCCAGCCTTCCGGCAGGATGCGTGTGCCATCCCAGACGCCGTCGCGCAGATAGAGCAGGCCGAAGCGGGCAAAATCCCGCGCGGTGCAGTAACAGAAGGATGAGCCAATGAATGTGCCGGCCTTGTCGAACTTGGGAAGAGGAGAGCGCATGCCAATCGGAGTGAACAGTTCACGCAACATGAATTCCCGGAACTGGTCTCCCTTGATGTTCAGGGCCCGGGCAGCGCAGCGCGCGACGATGTTGGATGTACCACTCGAATAGCTCCAGAACGTGTCCGGGGCATGCTCCAGAGGTTGACTGGCAGCATAGGCGGCAACGTCTTCCTGCCCGCCGCCAAACAGCATTTCGATCACGTCGGAGACGGATCCCGGCACATAGTCCTCAACGAATTTCAACCCGCTGGACATGCGCAGCAGCATGTCCAGCGTGATCTCGCGGCGAGGGTCGTCTGCGCCTTGCCATTCCGGTACGTCTGCCGGGGCGTGGATGTCGATCCGGCCGTCGCGCACGAGAATGCCGATCAGCGCCTGGGTAATCGATTTCGCCTCCGACCAGGAAGGGAAGGTGCTGCCGGGCGTGAAGTCTTTCCAGTAGCGCTCGGCGACGATCTGGCCGCCCTGAACGGCGAGGAAGGCGTGCGTTTCCCCCATGGTTTCAGGGGCCGGGTCTGCAAAGGCGCGGTCCAGCAGGCGCGCCAGCCTTGCGGTATCCGTGCCGGGGGCGGGGTTCCCTTCCGGCCAGGCCTTTGTTGGCCACGCAATGCCTTCCGGCTGCGTGGGCAAGGGTGGCAGGGGATGATCGAATGGCATGGCGGCGCTCCCGGCGTTTATGGTCTTTGGGGCAGCTAACCAGACCGGGCAGGGCAGGCGCAAGAAGAGGTCTTGATTGCCTTAGCGGCATGTCGCGTTCATAAGTGTAATGCGGAATACAGAGATGGTGCCAAAACCGTCCGAAAGAGCCGCAAGGGAGCGAAACGGACCGAGCCGAAGGGCTCAGGCAAGAGGCATGGACGGCAATACACAAGTCACTCCAGAGGTTGAATCTATCCAGCAGCCACGTACGCCGCTGACCGCTCACCTGCATAATCCGCGAGTTCGGATGGCGCTTATTGCAGGCCTTGTCCTGTTGGTTTTGCTGCTGCTTGTCCGTTTCATGGCGGACCGCGCTGCTTATGTTTCCACCTCTGACGCGCGGATTGCGGCGGACATGATCGCCGTCTCGACGGACATTTCCGGCAAGATCACCTCGCAGCGTGTCTCTTCGGGCGACATGGTGAAGGCGGGTGACGTCCTCTACACAATCGACGATCGCGAAGCCGCCTACACGCTGGCGGAATACGAGGCCGAAGCAAACCGGCTGAGGGCTGAAATCGCCCGTGAGGAGGCCCGGGTCGGGCTCGCTTCATCCAAGGCTGGCAGCGAGGTCGCCGCCCGGCGCGCAGGGACGCAGTCGGCCTCTGCATCCGTGGAGGCGGCTCGCTCAAATCTCGAGACGGCCCAACGTGATTTTGACCGCACGCAAGGCCTGTTCGACCGGGGCCTCGTGCCGCAGAGCGCACTGGATCAGTCGACAAACGCGCTCGATACGGCGCGCCAAGGCCTGCTGCGGGCTGAGGCTGACCGGGACAGTGCCCGCGCCGACCAACGTACGGCATCCATTCAGGGCGAGGAGGTACGTCTGATCGAGCTCGACCTCGGCGTATTGCGTGCGTCGCTTCAACAGGCTGAAGCCCGGGTCGATGCCCAGCGTGTGGTTGTGGAACAACACACGATCCGGGCACCGATCGACGGCGTCATCGATGAATTGTTCTACGACACAGGGGAGCATTCGCTTCGCGGGTTCCGCGTCGCACTGATGCACGATCCGGATGCCGTGTGGGTGTCGGCGAACATCAAGGAAACCGATATCCGCAAGATCGAGACAGGCGCCGACGTCCGCGTGAAGGCGGATAGCCATCCGGGTACAAGAATATCCGGTCATGTCACGCGGATCCACAATGCGACGCTGGCAGAGTCTGCGATGATGCCGAACCCGAACGCCAATGGTGTTTTCACCAAGATCACCCAGCGCATCACCGTTCGGATCGATCTTGACGATCCGGGCCTGCGCCTGCGGCCCGGCACGATGGTGACGGTGCGCATCCGCAAGCAGGCCGCCAAAGATCCGGCGTGAGCACGGCAGCCACCTCATCCGGAAGTGTTCCGGCATATGATATTCCGGCCATGGCCGGTTCCGCTGTCCGGCGGCGCTTTGAACAATTTGGCCCGAATTATCGCTGGATCTTGCTGGGCGCTATGCTGACTGGCTCGCTCGCCACGATGCTGGCGGCAACGACGATCAATGTCGCCCTGCCTGCAATCATCGGCGCCTTCGGCCTCGGGCAGGACCAGGCGCAGTGGATGTCGACTGCCTTCCTCGCCTCGTCCACCATTGCCATGCTGGCCAATGCCTGGGCGATGCATACTTATGGTCCGCGGGCGACCTATGTCGTGGGTATGTGCCTGTTCATCGTCGGCTCGATGCTGGGTGCAGTATCGACGACGCTGGAAATGCTGATCCTGTCGCGTGCCCTGCAGGGCATATCAGCTGGCCTGCTGCAACCCATGTCCATGTTCCTGATCTTCCAGACCTTCCCGGACAATCAGCGCGGCACGGCAATGGGCATTTTCTCTATTGGTGTCGTTCTGGCACCGGCCTTCGGCCCGGCGCTGGGGGGCATCGCCGTGGATCTCGCCAGCTGGCGGCTGGTCTTCGTGGCGACGCTGCCCTTGGCCTTTGTCGCGCTTGGCGTTGCCCCTTTCCTGATGCCGACAGGGGAGGATCCGAACGTCCGTACACGCCCGCCGCTCGACTGGCAGGGGTTGGGCCTGCTGACGATTTCCATCGTCAGTCTCCTGTCGGCCTTTGCAGGCGCGAACCGTGATGGCTGGGATTCCGATATCACCTATCTGAAGTTCGCCATCGGTCTGATCGGGGGCGTCAGCTTCATCCTGTGGGAGCGGCGCCATCCGTTTCCGGCGCTGAACCCGGCCATCTTCATGTACAGGCAGTTCTGGTCAGCGGGTATTATCATCTCGGCGACTGGCATCGCGATCTATGCCTCCACTTACCTGATCCCGCTATTTGTCCAGATGGTGCAGCATTACTCGCCGACCTCAGCGGGCGTGATGATGATCCCGGCAGGCCTTGCCATGGTGGTCGGCTTTCCCATCGCGGGGCGCCTGACAGATCGGATGGATGCCCGCTTCCTGCTGGCTTTCGGTATTCTCTGTTTCGCTGCTGCCGCTTACCTGCTGGCAGGCGTTACGGCGTTGACGCCTTACTGGGTGCTGGTCGGCTGGATCTTCCTCTCGCGGGTCGGTATCAGCTTCTGCATGCCGCCAGCGAACACGACGGCCGTGCGCGCGTCCCCACCGCACCTGCTGGCCTCGGCAACGGGCGGCGTCTCGTTCCTGATGCAGGTCGGCGGCGCATTCGGGGTGAATCTTCTGGCGATCCTGTTGCAGCGCCGGCTGATTTTTCACGGCGACCATTTGGCAGTCGCCATGAACGAGAAAAATGCCGAGATGCTTTATCAGCATGCCCTCTATGCGCAGGAGCTGGAACGCTCCGGCATGGCGGTGCTGCCGGCCTTCCAGAATGCGTTTGGCGTGATCGGGCGGCAGGTTTCAGCGGAGGCGCAGGTGCTGGCTTTCCGGGATTGTTTCCACGTGGTTGCGATCTGGTTCGTGCTCGTCTTCTTCGCCCTGTTCCTGATGCCCAAGCCAAAACTGGAAGGCGCGGCCCCGCCCGCTGCCCGCATGGCGGTGAATCCTGACGCGGCATAGGCGAGCGCCTGTCCAACAGGCAGACGCCTGACCCGCCGGGCGAATGGCAGGGAAGGGCAGGTCTCTATCCAACCGGCACAGCGCGCCTGCCATGATCAGCAGCATGGATGACCAGACCGATTTTCTTGAGCAGGGCTTCGACGATCTGCGCAACGAGCTGCTCGATACGCTCGGCGATGCGAACCTGCACCTTCAGCCGGAAACGATTACCCGGTGCCTGCACAGCCGGGTGCGGGCGAAGCTGAAAGTTCTGGAAACGCTGCTTCGCAGACTGCTGGTCCTGCTGGCGATGCGTCTGGACCTCGCACCGGTGCGCCCGCGTGCCGCCCGTCCTGCTTCGCCCTTGCCGGAAGGCGCCGAAGACGTGACAGCCAGCTTCCGCGCGCATCTGCCGCCGCAGTACCGGATGGTGCTGATGCCCCGGCCGCTCGGCCCGCCGGGTAACTTCAATAGCCTGAAAGCCGTTCGCCAGACAGGGCCCGCGCTTGCCATGCCCTTGCTGCGCCGGGCAGCCGTCCTGTTACGGATTATCAAGCAGCCGGAAGCGGCTGCGCGCCGCATCGCTCGCCTGATTGAACGGATGAGGGCGCGCGGCGACACGAAGCTCTATTGCCCGCCACTGGCCGGCCGTCACCGTCTGCGCCCTGAACTGTCGCTGCTGGCAGGTGCCATCGGGTTGCAGGTCAATGCCGCGATGGCTGACTGGCCGGTGCCGGTCCGCCCGATTTGCGATCCTGATACAAGCTGATCTTCGCGGCAAACCAACCAGCCTGCCGCAGTGCGCCCGCGCACCTGCGGGCAGACCTGCTGGATACGGGATCACTCCCCGCGTAGGGCTTCCATGTCCGCCAGCAGCCGGTTCGCGCTGGCCAGTGCACCGGGAGATGCGGTCCCGTCTTCGACAAGGGCCTTGTACCTGGTCAGCCAGTCAATCGCGTGCTCCGCCGTCTTCTGCGTGTTGTCCGCATTGTCCAGGGACTCATACCAATGTGCGGCCTGGGCCCAGAGGCGGGCCAGTTCGAACGTCACCGGCGCGCTGGCCTCCGGGCAAGCCTCACGCAGCCATTCAAGCCGTTGGATGGCGCCGAGCGGATTGGGGGTCGACCGTTCATTCAGGAAATAGATCGCAATGGTTTCAAAACCGCCATGGTACCCCGCGGCCTCGGCGGCGGCGCGGGAGGGGGCTTTGTAGGGGCAGGCTGGTGCCCTGGTCTTCGAACCGGCCGCAATGAAATCGTGAAATTGCGAACGGGCTTCCAGTTCCACGATTTGCGGAACGATGATGTCCCTCAGCAGGATGTTGCCGCTGGTAAGCGTGTCGACGGTTGCCTCGCTGCCATCAGCATAGTGAAGGCCGGAGTGGAAGATGCCGCCGGTAACCGGATCAGGTGGCAGGGAGTCAAACTTCAGGAAGGCGCGGGTCGAATCCTCCAATGCCTGCAGGCGGCTCGATGGATCGGCAATGCGACTCGCGACCTGCGCAAAAGCATCCGCGGCGAAGAACTGGACGAACGGGTCTTTCGGGCAGAGCAGGACGAAACGCGTTGCATGGCTATGCGCATTGTTCAGTTGGGCCGGGTCCGTCGTTTGTGCGGCTGCGGAGGCAATCTGGTAAAGTTCGGTTGCTGCATTTTCCGGACAGGCGGGTGGTGCGCTTTCGTCGGCGTTGGCACCAAGGACAGCCATCGCTGCAGCGGCAATCAGTGCCGCAGGCTTCCATGTCTTCATATCGCGTCCCCTCGATCGAGTTCAAAATTAACGGCCTTCCCGTCTCCACGCGAGAAGCAGGAAGAAGACCAGCAGCGCCGCGGCTGCGATGCCGGGCAGCAGGGCCTGGCTGGAGGAGGAGCGGACGGCATAGGCGCCGCGTTCGCGCAGGCCCAGCCAATTGCCGCCCGCAGACGTACCCCGCGCGCCCGAGCGGCGAATATCCGGCAGGTCGGAGCCGTCGGCATTCAGGCGGAATACGCCGCCCCCTGTGGCGCGTGCCAAGGGTTGAAGCGCTTTGATCGTAGACTGAAGGTCGGCATATTCCTTGGGGTTTGCCGGTCCGTTGAGGGCAACCGTTTCAAGGCCGCCGGCGCGGGCGCGGTAGAGGCCCAGCTGGTCGATCGGTGTTTCGGCGGCAAAGGTGCCGGGACCTGCTTCGGTCCAGACCGGCTCAATCGTTTCTCCCTCAGGTGTCTCGATCTGAAGCGGAGGGGCTGTGTCCATCAGGCTGCGCAACTCGACGCGGGCGGTATCACCTTCGGCTGTCAGTTTCAGGCGGCGCTCTTCGAGTTCCGGCTCCTTCATCTGCCAATGGACCACCCGGCGGATCAGTTCAGCGAATGGTCCGCCGCCATCATAGCCGCGCGCCCATAGCCATATCTGGTCGGTCATCAGCATGCCGACCCGGCCCTTGCCGACGCGATCCAGCACAAGGAGCGGCTTTCCATCCGGTGCCGCGAGAACCGTGTCACCTGTTTCTGCGGTCGACTCGATGTAGCGCATCCAGCCACCCCATTGGCGGCCTTCCAATGGCGCAGTCACGGCGTGCCGCTTTCCGGCATTTGTCAGCTCCGGAACGAATTCGCCGGTCCGTACCACGCCTGTCGGAGCAGCTGGCAGAACGGACGCGAGCGGCGATCTGGCGAGGCTGGCCGGGCCGGCGAAATCCTCGCCCGCCGCGATCAACAGGGCGCCGCCCTCGGTGACGTATCGGGCCATGTTGGCAAGGTAGAGCTGCGTGATCACGCCCCGGCGCTCATACTGATCGAAGATGATGAGATCGAATTCCTTCAGCTTCGCCTCGAACAATTCCTCTGTCGGGAAGGCGATCAGGGCGAGTTCATCTTCAGTGGCGTTGTCGCTCTTGTACGGTGGACGCAGGATGGTGAAGTGAACGAGGTCGACAGACGGGTCGGATTTCAGAAGGTCCCGCCAGGTGCGTCCTGCCTGGTTCGGTTTGCCGGTCACCAGCAGGACACGAAGCCGGTCGCGCACGCCGGCGAGGCTCGCCGCTGTGCGGTTGTTCGCCATGGTCAGTTCCTGCCGCCCGGGCGGCGCTTCGACGACGACAATGTTCTCACCGCGCCGTTCAATCTGGATTGGCAGCGGCGTTGCTTCCCCGGCCTTCACCCGCACACGTTCGGGAATGCCGCCATTGACCGACACATCGAGATCAATGTCCCCGCCATCCGGATCGTCGACCCGGACGATTAGGTCAGCCGTTTCGCCGACGATGCCGAAACTCGGCGCCTCGACCAGTTCGACGCGCCGGTCCCCCCGGTCAGGATCACCGACGATCAGGCCATGGACCGGACCGATCACGCCTTCGGCGTCAGGTTTACCGGGAACGTCGTGCAACTGGCCATCTGTGATCAGGATGGCGCCTGCGATCCGGTCGCGCGGGACGTCGGCCATCAGGCCTTCCAGTGCGCTGTAGAGGTGCGTGCCGTCATCGTTCGGATCACTTTCCAGCACACGGACCTCAAGGCTCGGATCTTCAGCAAGTCTGGCCTGAACCTCATCGTAGGCCCTGCGGGCTGCCGCGGCCCGGTCGCCAATCTCCATGCTTTCGGAACGGTCGAGCACCACGGCGGCCACGGAGGGCAGGGGCTCACGCTCTTCATGCACAAGGCTTGGATTGGAGAGTGCCGTTGCCAGAAGTGTCAGGCCAAGTCCGCGGGTCAGCCATGCCCGGCCGCGCAGGAAGATATAGGCCAGCCATGCAAGGGCAGCCACGCCTGCGACGGCCCAGAGCGCCGGCCAGCCGAGGAAGGGGTCGAACCCGATGCGGACAGCTTCGATCATTCTGGCATCCCGTTCGGCAGGAATTGCGGAATGTCATTCTCCCGGCTGTTATTGGGCGGGCTGGGGGCCGGGCCAAAGCCGCCGCTGTTGCCGCTCCCTTCGCCAAGACGCTCAAGCAGGGCAGGCAAGTGAACCTGGTCGTCCTTGTAGCTGCCGGTCAGGATATACATGACAAGATTGACGCCAAACCGCCGGGCCATCTCGCGCTGGTCCTCACCACCGTCGACGGAATAAAGGTCACGCCCGCGTTCGTCGATGGCCCAGGCGGAGATCCAGTCGGCGTCTCCGATGAACAGTCCGGAGACACCATCGCCGCGCGGGGCGGAGGCCGAGCCTGCCTGCTCAATCCAGAGCTGGCGGTCGGCATACCTGCCGGGAAAGTCAGTCAGCAGATAAAAGGATCGCATCAGGACGTGATTGCTTGGCACCGGCTGGAGCGGCGGAGCATCCAGTCCCTCAAGAAGGGTTTCCAGACGGGTGATTTCGGTCGAGCCCGGCGTGTCTCCATCCCGCGTGTCGATCACCAAGGCACCGCCGGAGCGCAGATAGGCATTCAGCCGGGCAATCGCCTTTTCCGACAAGGGCGCAGTGCCCTGCGGCACGGCGAAATAGATGAGCGGATAAAGCTCGAGCGGGCTGGTTTCGACATCCAGCGCTTCGGGCTGGTCGGGTTCGACCGAGGTGCGGTTGAACAGCGTTGTGGACAGACCAAATAGGCCAGCGCGGGCCCGTTCATTCAGCGCAACGTCCGGGGTCTTCACATAGCCGAACCGCATTCGCAGGGCGGCATCGACATCCGATTGCGGCGCCCTGCCTTTTGGAAGGGGGACTACTGTCGGTCCGGTCGCCACACGGCGGTAGGTGCCATCCGGCATCAGCCGGTAATGGTATTCTTGCGCACCGGCATTCGGCGGCGGCAGGAGTAAGGCACCCGCCAGAAGGATGGCTGCAGCCATGCCGGTCTTGCGACCAAGGCGCGGCAGACGTCCGGCTACCAGCAAGGCAATGAACAAATCCAGTGCCAGCAGCGCCGCCGCGAAGGTCAGCAACGGTCCGGCGAGCCGCATGGCGCGTGCCTCTGCATCCCCCAGCAGGCGGGCAGCGGGGGGCCATGAGGCGATCAGGGCAGGCCTGGCATTTCGGGCCGCATTGAGGGCGCGGGTACCGGACGGTCCCTGGTACAGTCCCGGCGGATGCGCTTCGGAAGGTTCAAGGGTGACAAAGTCTGCTGCCTTGAGAGGGGCGGCGGCCGGGCCGGGCGGTTGAAGCCGCCCGTATCCGTCCAGAACAAGTTTCGGTGTATAGGCGCCTTCCTCATCATTCACCGACTCGCCCCGGCCGGCGGCGATACAGCGGCGCAGCATCTGCGGGAAAAGATCGGAATAGGCGAGGTTTGCCCAGTCGGGCCCGGCCGTGATGTGAAACAGAATGATGGTTCCGGCCCCGCGCGCATCGGCGGTGACCAGCGGGGAGCCATCTGCAAGACGTGCCCAGGTGTGGCTGGAAAGCTCCGGCCCCGGACGGGCCAGTACCTGTTGCGTGACCCGGACGTCAGGCGGCACGTTCAGCCCGTCAAATGGTGAAGACTCCGCGAAGAGGGCCAGGGCCTGCGGTTCGTCCCAGGCGAGGGCGCCGCCAAGAGCGCGGGAGGCACGGCGTAGCGGTACCGGCAGGAGATCGTCTCCCTGCGCAGCGAGCCGTGGCCCGGCGAAGCGGATCAGCGCGCCGCCGCCTTCTACCCAGTCCGCCAGCCGCTTTGCGTCTTCCGGCAGGATTTGCCCAACATCGGTGAGAATGATCGCATCCGGCGATTCCGCGACGAGCGTTTCGACACTGCCTTCCGTGATGGAGGCGAAAGGCTCCAGCGCCTTGCGGACATAGTGCATGTCAGAGAGCAGGGGCTGGGTTGCGGCGCCAGCATCGACGAGACCGACCCTGCGGGACCTGTCTGAAGAGTCCCACAGCCAGACTGTGCCTGCGCCTTGCCGGCCGGTGACGGTGAAGCGGGCGATGCGGGCGAGCGCCGCGGCGGGAATTGTGAAGTCGGCGCGCGCTTCGCTCTCACCGTCGGCGAAGGTCGCTTCAGATGTCGCAAGCGCCGAGCCGTCAAGCGTCAGGGCCGAGACGAAGGCGCGTTCCTCGCCGCCGGTTTCCGCACGGTGGAGCGTGACGGCGACGGAGTCGGTTTCAGAGGTCAGTCCGGTAATTGCCGCGGGTGCACGAGGCGGGGCGGCGAAGACGGTGAGCGGCGCGCGGGTGGAGAGGTCTGTTGCGAAGGCGCGGCCACCTGTGTTTTCCAGCCCGTCGCTTGCCCAGAAGATGCGGGCCGGTTTCAGGCCGGACGCGTCCAGGCGTTCCAGCGCGTCTTCCCGGCTGGTGCCCCAGGCCTGCGGCCGCAGGGAAGTGATCCGCTTTGCGGCGTCTGCCGCGCTGAGCATTTCGGAGGGATCATTGTTCAGCTGCTGCGGCGCTGTGAGCAACAGATGGACCGGCGTATCCCGGCTGCCTGTGTCGAGCGTTGCGGTTGCGGCATTGATCAGTTCGCTCCAGCGCGGAGCAGAGGGCCAGCCATTGTCGATCACGATCAGCAGCGGACCGGTTCCGTCTACGGACTCTGTCTTGCCGCCGGGGGCGTAGACGGGTTGGGACAGGCCAGCGATTGCCGCCATGACGGCCAGCGTCCGGATCAGCCAGACCCACCAGGGCGTGCGGGCCGGGGTCTCTTCTTTCGGTTCCATGCCTTCGAGGATTCGCAAGGATGGCAGCTCGATGTCTTTCGGGGCAGGTGGTGTGGCGCGCAGGATCCACCAGATCACCGGCAGGGCAATCAGGGCGGCCAGCGCCCAGGGCGCGCCGAACAGGAAGGGACCGAACGCTGTCATAGCTTCGCCCCGAAACTTTCGAGCTGGGCTTTCAGGCGGGCCGCGCTCTGCAGCGGAGGCTGTCCGGAAACGTGGGAGACGAAGCGCCACCCCATTTTGTTGGTCAGCTCACTGAGGGCGTCGCGCTGGGCGGCGAAGCGGCGGTGATATTCTTCGCGGATCGTCTCGGCCCGGCCGAAGATGCGGGAAAGCGCAGAGCCCGGCCGGTGCAGTTTCACGCGGCCTTCGAACGGGAAGTCGACTTCGACAGGAGAAGAGACGGCGAGCAGAATGCCTTCCGGGCACTTGCCTGCCAGCGGCGCAAGGCGGGTGCGCCATTCCGGAATGGGGTCGTAAAAATCGGACGCAACGATCAGCGTGGCAGAGGACCGCGGCGGGGAAGGGAACTTGCCGCCGGTGCCACGGGCGAGTTCGTCCGACAGCCGGTCTACCGCACGCTTCCCGAAACTCGCGCCGCGACCGCCGCCGAGGGCACCGATCCGTTCGCCATCCTTGGACAGCATGATGGCAAGCGCCAGCATCAGGAGTGTTGCTTCTTCCGCCTTGGTGCGCAGTTCGCCTTCCGCCTTCCAGCGGAAGCCGGGATCGTCGTCACACCAGAAGAGGACCGTGCGCGCGGTTTCGAGTTCAGTCTCGCGGACGAACAATTCGTTGCCTTTGGCGGAGCGGCGCCAGTCCACCCGCTCGGCGGCGTCTTCCTGCGCGTAGCGCCGGTACTGCCAGAAATGCTCGCCCGTGCCGGGCCGTCGCCGCCCGGCCGAGCCGATATGCGCAGCCTCGCTGGCCTCGGCCTTGAAATTCAGGCCGGGCAGCTGGCGGGCAAGGGCTTCGGCTTCGGCACGAAGGTCGGCAGCAGGAGTCATCGGGCTGCGCTACGCCACCTTCCGCGCGAGATCATTGATCAGTTCGCCGAGGCCGGGAGCTTCGCCGGTCGGGTCGTAGCGCATGGCCATGCGGTGGCCGAGGCAGGGTTCTGCCAGCGCTTCGACATCTTCGAGGCTCGGCGCGAACCGTCCGCGCAGCAGAGCACGCGATCTGGCGGCCAGCATCAGCGCCTGTCCGGCGCGCGGGGAAGGGCCCCAGTCGACGAGGCGTTTCACGTGCGGATCGGAGGTTTGCTCCGGCCGGGCTTCGCGGACGAGCGACAGGATGGCTGCGACGATCTTTTCGCCGACCGGCATTTTCCGGACGAGGGCCTGCAGCGCCATCAGCCGTTCGGCATCGAGGGCCGGGCGCACGGTCTGGTCGGCGCCGCCGGTAGTCTCGATCAGGATGCGCCGTTCGGTGTCGAGGTCCGGATAATTCACATCCACTTTCAGAAGGAAGCGGTCGAGCTGGGCTTCGGGCAGCGGATAGGTGCCTTCCTGCTCGATCGGGTTCTGGGTTGCCAGTACATGGAAAGGTGCGGGCAAGTCATGCCGGACACCTGCCACGGTCACATGACGTTCCTGCATGGCCTGCAGGAGGGCCGACTGAGTCCGCGGGGAGGCGCGGTTGATCTCGTCCGCCATCAGGAGCTGGGTGAAGATCGGGCCGCGCAGGAAGCGGAAGCTCCGCTGGCCGCTGGCGCTTTCGTCCAGAACTTCGGAGCCGAGAATATCTGAGGGCATCAGGTCCGGCGTGAACTGGATCCGCTGATTGGTCAGGCCTAGGGCGGTGCCCATGGCTTCGACGAGGCGTGTCTTGGCGAGGCCCGGTGCGCCAATCAGCAGGGCATGTCCGCCCGCAAGGACGGCCGCCAGCGAAAGCTCGACAACCCGCTCCTGGCCGAAGACGGCCTTGGCGATTTCGGCTTTCACCTGCTGCAGGGTTTCGGCGGCGGCCTCGGCATCGGCGACAATCGCCTCGGCAGTCACATCAGTATCAGCCATATTCTAAAAGCGTCTCCGGGTTTGCGTCATGTGCAATCAGACCTATTTGTAAGGCCTCTTCAAGGCGGAGGAAGGTGTGACATCCAGTTCAACAACCACAATCAGCCTTGAAGAAACGCTGAAATCCATCCTGCCTGAGGGCAAGCTGGATGGAAAGCTGCCGCCTGTGCATCTCTGGAACCCGGAACACAGCGCTGACATCGGCATGGAGATTCGCGCTGACGGCGCCTGGTGGCATGATGGATCGCGCATTAACCGGGAGCGGCTCGTGAAGCTGTTTGCCCGCATCCTGCGCAAGGATGAGGACGGGCAAACCTGGCTGGTGACGCCCTACGAAAAAGTGATCGTCAAAGTCGAGGATGCCCCATTCCTGGGTGTCCGGGTGGACCGCGTGGGCGAACCGGGCCGGCAACAGACGCTCGCCTTCCTCACGAATCTGGACGACATCACGCTGGCCGGGCCGGACGCGCCGATCCGCGTCGAGACCGACCCGGAAACCGGCGAACCCGCGCCATATGTGCTGGTCCGCGGGCGGCTGGAGGCGAAGCTGACCCGGCCCGCCTTCTATGAACTGGTGGACATGGCAGAACCCTCGCCCGACGATCCGGATCTTCTGGGCGTCTGGAGCCAGGGCGTGTTCTTTCCCATCGGTTCAGCGGCCTGAGGACGCCCATCATGTCCTGGCAAGGCCTCGAAGACTTCATCGCGCGCGTCGAAACGCGGCTCGATCCGCCGGTCGGCAATGGCCAGCTGGGAGAGACCGGGGATATGGATTTCCTGTCGCCCGAGGAAGTGGCGATCATCCGCCCGGCGGCCGTGCTGGTCGGCGTCATCCCGCGAAGCTCTGGCGCGACGGCACTGCTGACCGTGCGTCCGACGACCATGGCGGATCATGCCGGACAGGTGGCCTTTCCGGGCGGCAAGATCGATCCGATCGACCTCGACGAGGTCGCCGCGGCCTTGCGGGAATCGGAAGAGGAAGTCGGTGTCGTGCCAGAAGACGTGCAGATCCTCGGCAAGGCCGCGCCCTATGTGACCGGTACGCGTTACCGGATTACGCCAGTCGTTGGGTTGCTGCCGGCAGACTTCCAGCCGGTGCCAGACCCGACCGAAGTGGCAGACGTATTCGAAACCCCGCTCGACTTTCTGATGGATGCCCGCAATCACCGGATGGGAGAGGCGATCTATAAGGGCAAGCCGCGGCGCTACTATGAGATGCCGCACAATGGCTACCGCATCTGGGGCGTCACGGCGGGAATCATCCAGCGGCTCTACGAAACGCTCTACGAAGCGTAAGGCTTTGTCTGTTTAGGGTTTCGCAGGTTTCGGCATCTGCCTATCCTGAGGAACATCACAAGCGAGGAACCGGGACATTGGCCGGACGGATACTCTTCGAACTCTTCTTCTTTTCGATCCCTTTCATGGTGTTCGGGCTCTACCTGCTGGCGACGACGACGGCGGAGCATGAAGGCCGTCGCAAATGGCCGATCAACATGCTGTTCCTGATCGGGCTGGGGCTGGCCGTCGTGGCCTTTTTCGTCCTGACTTTCCTGGAAAAGCGCGAACCTGAAATGTGCCAGAAGCCAACCCGCTATGTGGACGGCAAACTTGTGCCCGGTGAGTTTTATCCCTGCGCCCATGACCTGAAAGATGCGGGCCGGGCGGGCAGCGATGATCCGGGCGGATCGGTGGAACTGCCTGCCGAGGGGACGGATGTCACCGAAGATGGCACAGACTGAACAGGTACCTGACCGGATCGAAGCGGGCTGGCTGAACGCGCCCGGCACACGCGCCGTGATGGCAGCGCTGGAGGCGGCACGTCCCGGTGGCGCGCGCTTTGTCGGCGGCTGCGTGCGAAACACGCTGCGCGGGATTCCGGCAGATGACATCGACATTGCCACGCAGATCCCACCGGAAGACACGATGAAGGCCATGAAGGCAGCGGGTATCCGCGCCCTGCCGACAGGGATCGAACATGGCACCGTCACGGCCATTATCGATGGCGAACCCTTTGAGATCACCAGCCTGCGCCGCGATGTCGAGACGGACGGCCGCCGCGCGGTGGTCGCCTTCACGGAAGACTGGGCGGAGGATGCCGAACGCCGGGATTTCCGCCTCAACGCCATTTATGCCGGGCCGGACGGAACACTGCATGAGGTCGTGCCCGGCAGCATCGGGGATGCGCTGGCGGGCCGGGTTATCTTCATTGGCGATGGCGACCAGCGCCTGAAGGAAGACTATCTGCGTATCCTGCGCTTCTTCCGGTTCAATGCCTGGTACGGCGCTGAAGTAGATGCGGAGGGCCTGGCCGCTTGTACGCGGCAAAAGGATGGTCTCGCCAAGATCGCGCGCGAGCGGATCTGGAAAGAATTGAAACGCCTGCTCGAAGCCCCGGACCCGTCCGATGCAATGCTGGCGATGGAAGAGAGCGGTGTTCTGGAGGCGGTGCTGCCGGGGGCTAATGCCGGGGTGTTGCCTGCACTCGTCTCGGTAGAGCAGGCGGAAAGCCTTTCGCCTGATCCGATCCAGCGGCTGATGGCCTTGCTGCCGCGCCGCCTGCGGGACGCCCGCGCGGTGGGGCGCGCCTTACGCCTGTCGAACGCCGAACAGAACCGGCTCATTGCATGGGCCGATCCGGCACTTGGGCATGTTGAAATGCTTAGTCCGGCTAAACTGGCGGAAGCTTTTTACCGGTATGGCAAGGAAGTTGTCTGCGACAGGGCGCTTATCGAAGCCGCAGGCGGGGCAGGGGACAGCCTGAAGCGCGTGCTGGCGGCCGCTGCCCGCTGGTCGCGCCCTGAACTGCCTGTCGGCGGGGCGGATGCGTTGGCGGCAGGCCTTTCCGGTCCGGCGGTTGGCAAGGCGCTGGCGAGCGCGGAAGAGGCCTGGATTGCTTCAGGGTTCAAATTGTCCCGGGAATCACTGCTCGCCCGGCTCACCCCGTCGGATTAGCCGACCAGATATACAGGTTCAGGTAACCTGCGAAGGTGACCCAGACCAGGTAGGGAAGCTGCAGCCATGCGGCTGGTTTCGAAATGCACGCAAATTCTCCCATCATGGCGAGGATCAGCAGCCAGAGCGCGATCAGGACGCCCAGCGACAGCGGGACTTGCTTCAGGCCGAAGAAGAACAGGCTCCAGCCGACATTGACCATCAGCATGGCGAAATAGATGCCGAGCGCGCGGCTTGCGGCGCTGGTGCTCCCGGTCCGCCAGAGCACCATCAGGGCGCTGAGCGCCATCAATGAGAACAGGCCCGGCCAGACGATTCCGAAGGCCCAGTCTGGCGGAGTCAGGGAGGACTTCTCCAGACTTGAATACCAAGGCTCCTTGTCCGAGCGAGTGACAATTCCCCCCATCGCGCCGGCCATAGCCGTCGCCAGCACCAGCACCAGGCTGGCGCCCCAGGGAGGGGCCCGGCTGTCGTCCACCATCAGGCCTGTGAATATATCTTGAATTCGCGCAACCGTCTGCGGCGTACTCCAAGCACGGGAATCCCTCCGCGCTCAGATGGAGGGGGTGACCGAAGAACGGGCGAGGCTGCTGGAATTACAGGCCGCTCAGGGCCATTTCACCACTGGCGGCATGGACGAGAGGATGCTTGTGACATTGCCGCCCGTCTTCAGGCCGAAGGTCGTGCCGCGATCGTAGAGCAGGTTGAACTCCACATACCGCCCACGCTGGATGAGCTGTTCTTCCCGCTCTTCTTCACTCCAGCCATGCTGGAAACGTTTGCGCACGAGCTTTGGATAGATGTCCGCAAACTGTTTGCCGACTTCCTGGGTAAAGGCGAAGTCCGCGTCCCAGTCACCGCTGTTGAAGCGGTCATAGAAAATTCCGCCGGTTCCGCGCGGCTCATCCCGATGAGGCAGGTGGAAGTAAGTGTCGCAGGTTTCCTTCATTTGCGCATAGTCCGCGCCGGAGTGGACATCGCAGGCCGCTTTCATTGCAGCGTGGAATTCCGTTGAATCCTCGAAGGCCTGATCGCGCTGGTAGGCGAGCAGGGGATTGAGGTCTCCGCCGCCGCCGAACCAGCTCTGGCTGGTCACCAGCATTCGCGTGTTCATATGTGCGGCGGGCACGTGCGGGTTACGGGGATGCGCGATGAGCGAGAGCCCCGACGCCCAGAATCGCCCGTCGGACTGGTCGGCGCCGGGGATTTGTGCAGCGAAGCCTTCTGAAAAGGTGCCATAAACTTCGGAAAAGTGAACGCCGACCTTCTCGAACACCTTGCCGCGCATCAGGCCCATCCGCCCGCCGCCGAGGTCTTCGCTGCCGTCGCCGCGCTTCCAATCCGTCAGTTCAAATTTGCCCGGATCGCCCCGGTACAAGGGCGGTTCGGCGGCCTGTTCGATGGCTTCGAAGCGGGCGCAGATGTCTTCCTGGAGGGCGCGGAACCAGTCCCGCGCGCGCTGTTTTTGAGTGTCTGGGTCGGTCATCGTCATGGGGAATGTCTTGTGGCGTAAGCTGCACAGCTTGCAAGCCCCCTGTTGTCACAGGGCTCAAGTCAGGATAACGCCCTTTTTCAGTGTATCTCAGGGGGCTGGCCCCGCGCCCACTTGCCGCAATGTGCGAGCGGGCGGGGTTCTGTAATTAAGGGCCAGAACTCTGCCTGTTGAGGACGGGAAAAGCGTGACCGATCAGACATCACTTGAGCACGGCGGTGCTGTTGACGAGGACCGCCGCAATTTCATTCACATCGCGACGGGAGCGGCAGCTTTCGGCGGTGCTGCCATGTTCGCCTGGGTCGCTGTCGACCAGTGGAACCCGGCAGCGGATACCAAGGCTGCTTCGGCCCTGGACGTCGATATCTCCAAGATCCCGCTGGGCAGCGAAATCCGCGTGCTCATCGGCGGCAAGCCCTTCTTCGTTCGCCACCGGACGCCGGCCGAGATTTCGGCGGCAGAATCGGTGAACGTCGCATCGCTGCGTGACCCGCAGACCGATGACGAGCGACTGAGCCCGATGCCGAACGGCGAATTGAACCGGGCGATCCTGATTACTTCGGGTTCCTGTACGCACCTCGGCTGCGTCCCGGTCGGCCCGGCGCAAGGTAACACCGGCGACTTTGGCGGCTGGTACTGCCCATGCCACGGCTCGCACTACGATACGTCTGGCCGTATCCGCAAAGGCCCTGCGCCTCTCAATCTTCCGGTTCCGAACTACCGCTATGTTTCGGACACCGTGGTCAACATCTCGCTGTAAGGACGGTAGCCCATGAGCGGACACGAATCTTCTTACACTCCGACCAACGGCTTCACCCGCTGGCTGGACACTCGCCTGCCGATCATCCGGTTCGCCCAGGATACGGCAATCAACTTTCCGACCCCGAAGAACCTGAACTACTGGTGGACTTTCGGTGGCATCCTGGCGGTCTGCCTTGCCACCCAGATCATCACCGGCATCATTCTGGCCATGCACTACGAAGCCAGCGTCGACGGCGCATTTGCTTCGGTTGAGCGCATCATGCGCGACGTGCCTTATGGCTGGCTGCTTCGTTACATCCACGCCAATGGCGCCTCGATGTTCTTCCTCGCGGTCTACATTCACATGTTCCGGGGGCTTTACTACGGCTCATACAAGGCGCCGCGCGAAGTGCTCTGGATCCTCGGCTGCGTGATCTACCTGCTGATGATGGCCACGGCCTTCCTCGGCTACATGCTGCCCTGGGGCCAGATGTCTTATCACGGTTCCAACGTGATCACCGGTCTGTTCGGTGCGATCCCGCTGATCGGTGAAAGCATCCAGACCTGGCTGATGGGCGGCCCGTCGATCGGTAACCAGACGCTGCAGCGCTTCTTCTCGCTGCATTACCTGCTGCCGTTCATGATCGCTGCTGTCGTGATCCTGCACGTCTGGGCCCTGCACGTGCCGGGCAACAACAACCCGACCGGTGTTGAGGTTCAGGATGTCGAGAAGGAAACCGTTCCCTTCCACCCGTACTACACGGTCAAGGACGCCTTCGCGATCGTCATCTTCCTCATCATGTTTGCCGTGTTCGTGTTCTACGCACCAAACGTGCTGGGCCATGCTGACAACTATGTCGAAGCCAACCCGCTGGTGACGCCGTCACACATCGTGCCGGAATGGTACCTGCTGCCGTTCTACGCGATCCTGCGTGCCATCACCTTCGACCTCGGCCCGATCCCGGCCAAGCTGCTGGGCGTGATCTTCATGTTCGCAGCCATTGCCGTGCTGTTCGTCCTGCCATGGCTCGACACGTCAAAAGTGAAGTCGATGCGCTACCGTCCGGTGGCCAAGCAGTTCTTCTTCGGCTTTGTCGCTGTCTGCCTGCTGCTCGGCTGGTGCGGTGCGGCTGACCCGGATGGCGCTGTCATCCCGGCGCTGCAGGGTGAGTCTTCGCTCGTCGTCAGCTACAGCGAGAACGGCGCGGAAGTGACCAGCGAATACAAAGGTGGCGGCGAAGCCTATCATGATGCGAAGAGCTTCATGGAATCACTGCCCGAGGGCGCGAACCCGTCGCTGGCAGCTGTGCCGGCTCCGACGTTCCAGTTCCGTCACCTCTCGCTGATCCTGACCTTCTGCTACTTCGGCTTCTTCATCCTTCTGTTCTTCCTCGGGCTCACCGAGAAACCGAAGGAAGTGCCGGAATCCATCCACAAGTCGGTCCTGAAGCGCCACAAGGCGTCGACGGCAACCGCCATTCCGGCGGAATAGGGAGCCAGGGGAACCATGAAAGCGCTTCGACTCCTCACTGCCGGCCTGGCCGGACTCATCTTCACCGCTGCGGCGCATGCCGCAGGCGGCGCCGAGCACCCGCATGCACCGGAAGGCGGCTGGCCGTTCGAAGGCCCGACGGGCCAATTCGATCAGGCGTCCATGCAGCGCGGCTATCAGGTGTACAAGGAGGTTTGCTCCTCCTGCCACTCGATGAAGCTGCTCAGCTACCGCAACCTCGGTGAGCCGGGCGGCCCGTTCTATGATGAGGCCTATCCGAACCCGAACGACAACCCGTATGTGAAGGCGCTGGCTGCCGAGAACGAAATTCTCAGCCCGACGCCGAACGACATCGGCGATTTCGATTACCGTCCGGCCACGCCTGCAGACACGTTCCGCAGCCCGTATCCGAACGTCGAAGCAGCCCGCGCGGCCAATGGCGGTGCGGCCCCGCCGGACCTGTCGGTCATCACCAAGGCCCGCCATGGCGGTGCCAGCTATATTTACCACCTTCTGTCGGGCTATCCGCATGACGACGCGTTCGTGGAGCGCGAGGTTGATGGTGAAGCGACGACCTTTGTCGACATGTCGAAAATGGGCGGCCATGGCGATTCTCACGCCGAGGGCTTCCTGAAAGTGAGCCCGGGCCAGTACTACAATCCGTACATGGCTGGCGACACGACCCCGAACTTCGATGGGGACCCGCGTCACGCACCGAAAGGTGGCTTCCTGGCCATGCCGCCGCAGCTGCTCGAAGGCCGCGTCGAATACACTGACGGCACAGAGGCAACGATTGAGCAGATGGCGTATGACGTCGCTCAGTTCCTGGCCTGGGCCGGTGAGCCGAAGCAGGAACACCGCAAGTCGCTCGGCCTCGCCGTGATGGCTTACCTCCTGATCCTCGCTGTCCTGCTGTGGTTCTCCTACAAGCAGATCTGGCGGAAGATCGAGCACTAGGCTCGCCTCTGCAGACAACAAGAAATAAGCAAAGCCCCGGTTCTGCCGGGGCTTTTTTCTTGCCGCGGTGACAGCCACGAATCTATCGTCCTCGCTTCGGTGCCCGGAGCGTGACGGCGGAAGGAATGTCTGTGAATAAGCCTGACGCCCTGTCAGAGTCCGGTATCGCCCTCCGCAAGGCCGGGCCAGCAGACTGCGTGCTGGTTGAGGCGTTGACGCGCCGGATCTGGACCGGGCGCGTGTCGCAGGAATCGACCGTCTTTACCGAAACACCGGACTATGTTGCCGCCCAGCTGGAAAAAGGCGGCGGCGCGATCCTCCTTGATGGCGAAGTGCCAATCGGGTCGGGCCGCTGGGTGCCGGTACCCGGACCATCGGGGCAGGGGACCTGGATGGAAGTCAAGCGGATTGGAGTTGTGGAGGCCTACCGCAAACGGGGCTTCGGCGAGCTTATCCTGAACGCCTTGGAAGAGGCTGGCCGTGAGACAGGGGTAGAAGGCGCCCAGCTCGCGGTCCGTCACGACCAGGTGAGGCTGGTCGACTTCTATGCCGGGCTTGGTTACGTGCTGGCAGACGATGTGGAACTGACCACGCCCAACCCGCGATCGCCGCCTCCCATCGGCATGCGCAAAGACTTCAGGACGACCAGATGAGTAAATGGACCCTCGGCATCATTGGCGGCTCCGGCCTCTACGAAATTGACGGGCTGGAAGACCGCCGCGAGGAGACCGTCGAAACGCCCTGGGGGGCGCCATCCGATGCGTTGGTTCATGGCCGGATCGGCGATGTGAAACTGGTCTTCCTGCCGCGCCATGGCCGCGGCCACCGGCTGACGCCCAGCGAAGTGCCGTACCGGGCGAACATTGCGGCGCTGAAAATGGCGGGCGTAACGGATGTGCTGGCTATTTCGGCCTGCGGCAGCTTGCAGGAAGCTTATGCGCCGGGCGATTTCCTTGCGGCCGACCAGTTTATCGACCGAACCTTTGCGCGGGCGAAGACCTTCTTCGGCAACGGTATGGTGGCGCATGTTTCGATGGCGCGTCCGGTCTGCTCCCGGTTCAGCGCACTGGCGGCGGATGCGGCGGAAGCGGCCGGCGCAAAAATGCACCGCGGGGGCACCTATATCGCTATGGAGGGCCCGCAATTTTCGTCGCTTGCCGAATCGAAACTCTATCGCCAGTGGGGTTGCGATGTGATCGGCATGACCGCGATGCCGGAAGCCAAGCTCGCACGCGAAGCGGAGCTGCCTTATGCCGTGCTGGGTATGGTCACCGACTATGATTGCTGGCGCGAGGAAGAAGAGGCGGTCACGGTGACCAATGTGCTGGAAGTCATGGCCCGCAACAGCGCCCTTGGCCGGAAAGCCGTTGTAAAACTGGCAGAAACCCTGAGCGGAACGGACCGTACCCCGAGTCCGGATGGAATCGACACCTGCCTGGATTACGCGCTGATCACAGCTGAGGCAGCCCGTAACCCGGAGACAATCCACAAGTTGCAGGCGATTGCGGGACGCGCGCTGGGCGGCTAAGGTTTCCGCTCCATTAACCTGAATAGTCGCGGGGCTGGCGTTTTCGGGCTGATCGGAGGGGAGCTCAGAATGAGTGAGTCGCAGTTCTATACGTTCATTACCGGCGGGGTCTCTTTGATGATCGCCGCCGGGCTGCTGGTTGCCTGGCATCTCTGGCGCATGCGCGAGGAGCATCAGGCCGGCATCGTGTCTGCGCTTGATGGCATCAGCCATGAGCTGAGGATCAACCTGCAGCGATTCGTTTCGGAGCTTGGCCAGGTCCATGCAATCCAGGAGGCCGGGCCGGACCTGTTGCTGCCGGTGCGCCATCCGCAGCTGGATGGCGTCAATTCTTCCATGATCCGTGCGAACCGCAACGCACTGGCGGTGATCGGCAACACCTATCAGGAACTCGAAGCCCGCAAGATGGCGCTGCGCGCGGCGCTGGCCCAGGGGCGTGATCCGGTCGATCCGATGGACGATGCGATGGATGCCACGATCAATGGCATCGCGACGCTCTACATGTGGGAAGTGCATGGCGGTGCCCGGCCTTCCGAAGTTGGCCGCGTCCGCTCCTGGGATGTGCGCGACTGGATGAAAGGGCACAATTTCAGCCAGAACTCGCTGCCTGGCATGTATCTTCGTGACGAAGTGGTTGAGCGCCTGCGTGCTTACGGTCTGCATCTCACACCGCGCCCGCTGACCCATTCGGCGGCGGAATATTACGCCATGCAATATGACCGGAAGGCGGATGTCCATGCGCCGTTCGGGCGCCGCAAGACGCCTGAACAGCTGGAAGAGGCGGCACGCAAGGCCGAAGAAAAGGCTGCGAAGAAAGCCGCCAAACAGGCCGAGAAAGAGGCCCGCAAAGCGGAAAAGGCGGCTGAAAAAGCTGCTGTGGCTGCAGCTGCCGAGGATGAAATCATGGGTGATGACAGCCCGGTGGAGGCTGAGACCTATTCCGGCGAGACCTATGAAGAAGGCCAGGTCTTCCAGTCATCTGACGACGATGCATCCGAGATGATGGATGAGGATGACGAACTCGGCATGCTGGAAGATGCCGAGTCGAACACCCGCCCGAACTAGAAAACAGGCCTAGCGTTTCATGCTTCCCAGAATGCCCCGCAGGATGTAGCGGGTGAATTCGCGCGCCGCAGAGCGGGCGGCCTGGTTGCCGGCCTTCTGAAGAGGGGACATGCGGCGGGATCGGCTGGAGCTGGTTTTCTTGGCGCGGGCCTTTTTCTTTTCCAGTTCTTTCGCCGCTTTTTCTTCCTCTTTGGCGAGGCGTTCGGCTTCCTTGGCGGCCTTTGCTTCCTTCGCTTCAAGGATTTCGTAGGCCGACTCGCGGTCGACCACGCCTTCGTATTTCCCGGCGACAGGGCTCTCGTTGATCACTTTCTTGCGCTCGGCATCCTCTGCAGGTCCGAGCCGCGAGGCGGGCGGACGGACCACCGTATGCTGAACAATGCTCGGCGCCCCTTTGGCATCCAGCGTGGAAACCAGAGCCTCACCGACGCCGAGCGTGGTGATCACTTCCTCTGTGTCGAAGGCCGGGTTCGGGCGGAAGGAGTCTGCGGCCGCGCGCACGCCTTTGCGTTCGGCCGGTGTATAGGCGCGCAGGGCATGCTGGAACCGGTTGCCGAGCTGGGCGAGGACGCTTTCCGGCAGGTCACGCGGGTTCTGCGTCACGAAGAAAACGCCCACGCCTTTCGAACGGATCAGGCGCACCACCTGTTCGATCTTCTGGAGAAGGGCAGAGGGCGTGTCATCGAAGAGAAGGTGGGCCTCATCGAAGAAGAAGACGAGCTTCGGTTTGTCCGGGTCGCCCACTTCCGGCAACTGCTCGAAGAGTTCCGACAAAAGCCATAGCAGGAAGGTCGAGTAGAGTTTGGGGCTGTTGATGAGGCGGGTCGAGTCGAGCACGCTCACGACCCCGCGGCCATCTGTTGTCGTCCGCATCATGTCAGACAGTTCCAGCGCCGGCTCGCCGAAGAAATGTTCGGCGCCTTCGCGTTCCATGACCAGCAGATTGCGCTGCAGCGCGCCCAGCGAGGCGGAGGCAATGTTGCCGTACTCCTTGCTCAGCTCATCGCGGATTTCCTTATCGCCCATATGAGCGAGCAGCTTGCGCAGGTCTTTGAGGTCGAGGAGGGCGAGGCCGTTGTCGTCGGCATATTCGAAGGCGATGTTCAGCACGCCTTCCTGCGCATCGGTCAGCCCCATCAGACGCGACAACAGCAGCGGGCCCATTTCCGAAATCGTCGTGCGGACAGGGTGGCCCTTTTCGCCGAACAGGTCCCAGAAAATCGTCGGGGCGCCGGAATAGGTATATTCGCCGAGGCCAATCTTTTCGGCGCGCGAGACAAGCTTCGGGTGAAGCGGGTGCTTTTCGCTGCCCGGCACGCAGATGCCCGAGAGGTCGCCTTTCACATCAGCGCAGAAGACCGGTACGCCGGCATCGGAAAAGCCCTGAGCGAGGATCTGCAGCGTCACCGTCTTGCCGGTGCCCGTCGCGCCGGCGACGAGGCCGTGGCGGTTTGCGATTTTCAGCAGCAATTCCTGCGCGGCATCTGGATGGCCGGTTCCGTTGGCGTCCGCGCCGCCGATGAAAATGGTGTCGGTCATGATTGCCCCGCCTCTTTCGTTCTTGCCAGAACGCTAGAGAATTCGCCGGATTCGGCAAGGGCCGGGGTGTAAACGTACGGGCGGATGCCGGGCTCCTTGACGCGGGGCGGGGCTGGCGCCACGCTCGCCACTGGCAAAAGGGGAGACCGGGCATGAGCCGTGCCGCCACGACCGGAATCTGGATCATCGCGACGGGCGTCATCATCGCGTTCCTGTACTGGACGCGTGCTATCCTTGCGCCGTTCGCGCTGGCCGTATTCCTGTTCCTGACCATCGAGGGCTTTGCCACGATGATCGACAACTGGACCCGTTTCCTGAAGATCGGACATGCCCGGATCATCGCGATCCTGCTCGTTCTGGGCGGCTTCATCGGCTTTATCGGGCTGATGGCAAATGGCATCGCCGAGTTCGGCCGCGATGCGGGGGAATATGAAACCAAGATCAACGGCCTGATCCAGAACGCGTATGACGTCGTGCACATGACCGGTGCGCCGACGCTGCAGGAATTGCTGTTCAACGAGACCGGCCAGCGATTCTTCGCGACCATTGCGAATGCGACCGGCGACCTGTCCGGCGATGTCGTGCTGATCCTGATCTATGTGGCGTTCCTGTTCCTGGCCCAGTCCGGCTGGAGCCTGAAACTCGACAATATCTTCCCCGACCCTGACGCCCGCGCGCAGGTGCGCGATGTGGGGGACGAGGCCCGCCGGGGAATCGAGAGCTATCTGTGGACCCAGACGGTGATCTCCGCGCTGATCACGATGCTGACCTATGGCTCGCTATTGGTGCTTGGGGTGAAGAACGCGCTGTTCCTGTCGGCGCTGATATTCGTGCTTAACTACATTCCCACGGTCGGCTCAATCGTGGCGGCTCTGGTGCCGCCGCTGTTCGCGCTGGTGCAGCCCAGCATGCCTGTCTGGGTTCCGGGCATTCCGCCGCAGGACACTTATATCTATGCGGGAATCGTTCTGGCCGTGGTCAGTTTCTGGCAATTCTCGATCGGGAACTTCATCCAGCCGCGCATGATGGGGGAATCACTCAACCTGTCGTCGTTGGTTGTCCTGCTCGCGCTGGCCGTATGGGGCGTGATCTGGGGAATCCCCGGCATGTTCCTGTCGGCGCCGCTGACTGTGTTGATGATGGTACTGTTTGCGCAATCCGATGCGACGCGGTGGATCGCGATTCTCCTGTCTTCTGACGGCAATCCACAGGGCAAAGGAGGGCTTCATGCCGAAAGAGTTACAGCGGACGCTGCACAAGATGGTGGAGCGTGACTGCAATTCATGGCAATTCACAACCACACCGCGATATGAATGACTAGGGCTGTTTGCGTTTCAGGAATTTATAAGTGGACTGATGCGCATATCTTGCGAATAAAATATTTGATACAAAATATAGAATCAGGCCTCCGCGTGCGTCCCCCCACCCAGCCTGCGGATCAAGGCCTGTAGGGCCCGCCGGACACGTCCCCGTTCGGCGGGCCCGATTTATTTTGGCGACCGTCTTCTTTTTTCTCGCCAGTGCAACACGGAAGTTTCAATTGAAACGACCAAGTTGAAGGAATACGTGACCCGGGTTAGACCGGAACACCACCGAATCCTTCCCCTTTTCCGTGTGAGTCTCTCTCATGAACAATCAGACTGTTGCCGCCGATCCGCTCGATCAGGTGCTGACGCAGGTCACTCTGGAATCTGGCAATGAAGACCTGAGCGGTCTGCAGCCGTCCGACATCGACGCGCTGGCCCGTGGCCTTTGGACCTGGGCGTCCGGGCTGCCCGCTGGCGAGCAGGATGTACGAGTCCTGATGGACGCCGAAGGCGCCTCGGGTCCGCTTGGCCGCAGCGTGCTGGAAACCGCCGGACCCGACATGCCTTTCCTGGTCGATTCGCTTTTGGGTGAGTGCGCCGATCAGGGCTTTGAAGTGCGTACGCTGTTCCATCCCGTCGTGCGCCTGCAGGACGGCCGCATGATTTCGGTGATCCAGATCCACCTGCCGCGCCTGACAGAGCGCGAGGCGGACCGGCTGGTCAAAGGCGCGCGTCAGACGCTGGAACACACGGCGCAGGCGGTTGCAGACTTCAAGCCCATGAAGGAGCGGATGCGCGAGGAAATCCGCCGCCTGTCCCTGCTGGAAGAACCGAAGCACGCCGACACACATGAGGCGGTCGCTTTCCTGGAATGGCTGGCGAAGAATCACTTCGTTTTCCTGGGGTGCCGTGAATACCGGTTTGAAACCGATGCCGAAGGCCGCGTGCTGCCGGAAGAGCCGATCATGATCGAGGGCAGCAATCTGGGCCTTCTGCGGGATGAAGACCTGAACGTCCTGTCGCGCGACGCTGAGCCTCTGGTGCTGACACCGGAGATCGGGGAACTGCTGGAAGAGCCGTTCCCGCTGATCGTCGCGAAATCGACCCTGATCAGCCGCATCCACCGCCGTGTCGCGTGTGATTATGTCGGCGTGAAGAAATATGACGAGCAGGGGCGGGTGAACGGAGAAGTGCGGTTCCTCGGTCTGTTTACGGCCGAGGCCTATGATGAGACAGCACGCTCTATCCCGTTTATCCGGCGGCGTGTCCTGAAAGTCATCGCATCTTCCGGCGCCACGCCCGGCGGGCATACGGAAAAGGCGATCGCCAACCTGCTGGAAACCTGGCCGCGCGACGAGCTGTTCCAGACGGGTTCGAAAACGCTTGTGCCGATGATCATGGGTGCGCTGCACCTGATCGGGCGGCCACGGACGCGCCTGTTCCTGCGGCGTGACCAGTTCGACCGGTTTGTGTCCGCCATCGTTTATGTGCCGCGTGAAGCCTATGACACGACCCTTCGGGAGCGGATCACGGAGACGCTGCTAGCCGCCTACAATGGCATGCTCATCCGTTTCCAGCCTTATTTTGATACCGGTCCGCTGGCGCGCGTGCACTTCCAGATCGCAATTGACCGGAATCATCCGGAGCCGGACGTCGAGGCGCTGGAAGCCGAGATCACCCGGCTCGCCCGCACCTGGGATCAGGCCCTGCGCGAAGCAATGATCCAGTCCGACCTCGATGTGGTGGACACAGAAGGGGGGCGCGCATTCATCGGCGCATTCAACGCAGCCTATCGTGAAGCCTTCACGCCCGAAGAGGCGATGCTGGATGTCGCCTCGATGGCGCAGCTCAGCGCGCGGTCGCCTGTTGTGGCCCGTGCATACCAGACCCCCAACGAGGACCCGGACAAGATCCGGGTAAAGATCTATTCGCGCAATGGGTCGATTCCCCTGTCACGCTGCGTGCCAGTGTTCGAGAAGATGGGCCTCTTTGCCGCTTTCGAGACGGGCTATCCTGTGCGGCCCGGTGAAAAGCCGGCGCCTGATGCGCCCGACGTCTATTGGGTGCACGACCTGTCCATGCGCTCTGAAACCGGTGCGCCGATTGACCTTGAAACTGTGGCCCGGCGGCTTGAAGACGCCTTCGTTGCAGTCTGGAGCGGGAGCGCCGAGAATGATGGCTTCAACCGCCTGATCCTGGTCGCCGGGGCGACATGGCGCGAAGCCGCGCTTGTCCGCACGCTGTGTGCCTATCGCCGCCAGACAGGCCTAGATCAGCCGCAGGACGTGCAGGAGGCGGCACTCGCCCGCTATCCGGCCCTGACGCGCCTGCTGGTCGACCTCTTTGCGGTCCGGTTCGATCCCTCCAAGGACCTCAGCCTGCGCCAGCGCGAGGATGCTTGCCGCGAAATCTGCGACAGTATCGAAGTGCACCTGCGGGACGTCTCGGCACTGGCCGACGACCAGGTCCTGCGCCGCCTCACGGACCTGATCCTCGGCGTGCAACGGACGAACTTCTATCAGACAAATGCCGATGGCGGCCCGCACTGCTTCGTCAGCCTGAAGATCGCCAGCCGCGAGCTGCGCGAAATGCCGGAGCCGAAGCCGTTCCGAGAGATTTTCATGTCCAGCCCAAACGTCGAAGGCGTGCACCTTCGTTTCGGTCCCGTTGCGCGCGGCGGTCTGCGCTGGTCGGACCGGGCGGCGGACTATCGCACCGAAGTCCTGGGGCTCGTGAAGGCACAGCAGGTGAAGAACGCCGTGATTGTTCCGGTCGGCTCCAAGGGCGGCTTCTATCCGAAACAATTGCCGGATCGGTCGGATCGCAATGCCTGGTTCGAAAGCGGACGGGATGCCTACAAGGAATTCATCACGTCTCTGCTGGAACTGACCGATAATCTGAAAGACGGCGAAGTCACTCATCCGGCGGATACGGTCGTTTGGGACGGTCAGGATCCTTACCTCGTCGTCGCCGCAGACAAGGGCACGGCAACTTTCTCCGATACGGCCAATGCGATCAGCCTCGAAAAAGGCCACTGGCTGGGCGATGCGTTCGCTTCCGGCGGGTCGGCGGGCTATGACCACAAGAAGATGGGCATCACGGCGCGCGGCGCGTGGGAAGCGGTCAAGCGGCACTTCCGGGAAATGGGCAAGGACATCCAGTCCGAACCCTTCACCGTGATCGGTGTCGGCGACATGAGCGGCGACGTGTTCGGCAACGGCATGCTGTTGTCGCCGGAAATCCGCCTCGTGGCGGCCTTCAACCACATGCACATTTTCATCGATCCGGATCCGATCGATTCCAAAAAGAACCTTGCCGAACGCCAACGGATGTTCGACCTGCCGCAATCGACCTGGGACGACTATGACAAGAGCCTGATTTCCCAAGGCGGCGGCGTCTTTGCCCGGTCTGCCAAGTCGATTGAACTCAGCGACGAGATCAAGGCGCTGACGGGCCTCAACGCGGATGCCGTGACGCCGGACCAACTGATCCATGCCCTTCTGAAGTCGCAGGCCGACCTGCTCTGGTTCGGCGGCATCGGCACCTATGTGAAGGCGGATACAGAGACCAATGGGGAAGTCGGTGACCGGGCCAATGACACCATCCGTATCGGCGCGCACCAGCTGCGCGTGAAAGTGGTCGGGGAAGGGGCCAATCTGGGCCTCACTCAGGCGGCCCGGATCGAGTTCGCCCTGTCCGGCGGACGCATCAATACCGATGCCATCGACAACTCCGCCGGTGTCGATTCCTCAGACCACGAAGTGAACATCAAGATCCTTGCAGCTGAAGCGATCCGGCTCGGCAATCTGGAAGAAGACAAGCGCAACGCCCTGCTGGCGGACATGACCGACGATGTCGCAGCTCATGTCCTGCGCCACAATTACGACCAGACCGCCGCCCTGACCCTGGCAGAAGCGACGGCCAAGCAGGATCATGAAGCGCTCGAACGCCTCATGGTGCATCTGGAAGGCCGCGGCGTGCTGGACCGCGCGCTGGAAGGCCTGCCGGAAACGGGCGACATGAAAGTCCGCGCCGATAATGGACAGGGGCTGAGCCGTCCGGAACTCGCCGTGCTGCTCGCCTGGTCCAAGATTACCCTGTTCGACGATCTCGTTGCATCGGACCTGCCGGACGATCCGTATTTCGAGGACGTACTGAAGGCTTATTTCCCGAGCCCGATCGATTCCTATGGCGAGGCGATGGACAATCACCGCCTGAAGCGGGAGATCATCGCCACGGTGCTGGCCAACCGGTCGCTGGACATGGGCGGCTCGATCCCGGTTTTCCGCCTGCGGGAGATGACCGACACGACCGACATGGCCGCCATCGTGCGCGGACTGGAGGCGGCCCGCGTGGTGCTGGACTTTGAAGGCTTCCAGCGTGAGGTCGATGCGCTCGACAATGTGGTGCATGCCGATGTGCAGACGGACCTGCGGCTTCTGGCAGCGCAGGCGATGAGCGCGGCAGCGGCCTGGTTCGTGACGGCTATGCCGAAAGGCACGCTGCAGGAACTCGTGGAGGCCACACACGGCCCGCTGAACGAATTCAAGGCGTCGCTTGCCGATATCCACACACACTTCCCGGCGGCCCAGATCGAACGGTCGACGCGCACCCTGACGCGGCGCGGGGCACCGGAGGAACTTGCGCGCTGGGCATCCGCCATGGGCCTGTTTGCGCAAGGCCTCGTCGTCGTGGACCTTGCCCGCGAGACCGGCGAATCCGTGCCGGCCGCAGGCGAGTGCTTCTTCCAGATCGGCGAGGCACTGCGCCTCGACCGCCTGCGTGTCTCCGCGCTGGATGGTCTCTCAAAGGCCGGTTTCTGGGACCGGGTTGCCGGCCGCCGCCTGATTGTCGAACTGGTGCAGACCCAGGCCGACGCGGCGCGCGATGCGCTGGCGGCAGGTGGTGCGGCGCAATGGCTTGCCCTGCATCAGGACGGACGCCGGGACCTGCTGGCCACATTGGCGGAACTCGGCAAGGAAAAGGCCTGGAGCTTTGCGAAGTTCGCGCTGGCCGCCGATGCGGTTCGCCATTTCATGAAGCGCTAGAAACCTGCCGGCCAGAAATGAAAAACCCCGCACCCGGCGCCGGGTGCGGGGCTTTTTGTGTCGCCGCCAGACGATCAGTCTTCTGAGAAGACAGCTTTTACGGCGTCCGATGTGCTTGCCTTGAGGGCACTGCACAGTTCGCCGCGTTCGACGCCCTGCATCAGGGTGCGTTCATAGCCCGGGATCAGCTCGGCCTGGCTTTCGAAGAATGCCTTCGCGTCTGCGACCTCGTCTGCTGTGCAGAAATAGCCGGCGGCGCTGGCGGTCTGTGGCTTTCGGACCGACGGAATCTTCGCGGCGATGGAAGCGAAATTCGTCTTTACCATCGGCCAGATCACCGGGCGCACCTCTGGATTGGCCAGCGCAGCATGGTAGATCGTGTAGAGCTCATTGCCTGAGATCTCGTCACCGAGCGCGCGCTTGAACAGGTCGGTCACAATGGCTTCCGATCCATTCCCGGCGATGGCGGAGAGGATCGTCGCCCGTTCCGTCTGGTTCTGCGAGCCGCGGACATAGGCGAGGGCGCCTTCATAGAAGTCCTGTCCTTCGTCTTCCACGCCAGTGGCAACGGCAGCGCCCAGGTCTTCGGCGGGAAGGGCCGTCGGATCTGCCGTCTGGCCAATCCCGAGATAGGCTTTTGCCTGCCCGATGAAGATGTTCCGGTCTTCGGCGCGGTTGCCTTCGCTCAGCAGGAAGTTCCACAGCTTCGGTGCCAGCAGGCGTTCCGAAATTGTCAGCGCCGTGGCGGGCCGGTCAGAAAGGTACTCACCAACCGGGCCGTAATTCGCTTCAACCCAACTGGCCAGTTCAGCCTTGCCGTCTTCCCCCAGCGAGGCCTTCAGTGTCCCGATCATGCCGATGGATGTGCTGACCGCGGCAGCCGATCCGCCCGCTGCGGCTTCCAGCCCGGAGACAAAATCTTCCGCGCTGACCTTGCCGGCATCGAAACCGGCATGGAGGGAATCGGTCAGCATCATCTGCTCTGCCGTGCTCAGCGAGGCGAAGTTTTCGCGCAGGGCAGCCGCGTTCCCGGCATTGGTGACGAAACGCCAGTATCCGGCGCCGCCCGCATTCGGCATGACCCAGTCCGGGCAGCTGTCGAGCGTGATCGTGCTTGTCTTGCTGGTCAGCATCTTGCGAACGATCTGGTCGCCGGAGGCATCATGGACGCGGGCCGCAAAGGGAATTTCCCAGGTCTGCGCTTCGGTATCGATGGTTGATCCGAGCGGTGCATAGCGGCTCTGCGTGATGGCCAGTTCACCGGTCTGGCCAGTGCAGCTGACCTGCACATCCAGGAACGGGATGCCCGGCTGGGTGATGAAAGAGGTGAAGGAGGAAACGACGTCCGGTTGGCCCGAGCCATCGGCGAGGCTCTGCATGAAGTCATCCGCCGTCGCGACACCGTCTTCGAAGCGCCGCATGTGCAGGCGGATGCCATCGCGGAACGTGTCTTCGCCCAGATAGGTCTCGAACATGTTCAGCACGCTGCCGCCCTTGCGGTAGGTGATCGAGTCGAAGGCGTCATTGATGTCGCCATTGGTCCGGATCGGGTTCCGGATCTGGCGGGTCGAGGCGAGGCTGTCGGTCGGCATCGCGGTCAGGCTGGACTGGATCGGGGCAAGGTCCCACTCGCCATCCGGATCGATGCCGTTCATGGTCTTGGAACTGATCCAGGTCGCGAAAGCCTCGTTCAGCCAGATGTCATTCCACCAGGCTGGCGTAACGAGGTTCCCGAACCATTGGTGGCCGAGCTCGTGGGCATGCGTATTGAAAATGGCGCGTTGGCGGGCGAGCGATGTCCGGTCGTCGATCAGCAGTGCGGCTTCGCGGTAGACGATGGCACCGGCATTTTCCATGGCGCCATAAGCAAAATCGGCGGCGGCGATCAGGTCGAGTTTTCCATAGGGGTACGGATAGTCGAAATAGGCTTCCTGCCAGGCCAGCATCTCATCGGTGATATCGAGCCCTTCGGAGAGTTTCTCGCCTTTCCCGGCCGGAGCAAAGCCGCGCAGCGGCACCGGCTCGGCGCGCAAATCTGTCGCGGCGATCTGGTCCGCGACGACTTTGTCATAGGGGCCGACCATCAGGGCGACGAGGTAGGACTGGATCGGCCGGGTTGTCGCGAAGCTGTGGCGCACCATGCCATTGCCAAGGTCTTCGCTACCGGTTTCAGCGCCATTCGCTGCCACTTCCATGCCTGCCGGTGCGGTGACAGTCAGCGTGTAAGGTGTCTTGAAGCGCGGCTCGTCGAAGGAGGGAAACATGCGGCGTGCATCGATCGCTTCCATCTGGGTTACCAGATAGGGGCGGCCAGCCTGCTCAACCTTGTAAAGGCCTGCGAGGTTCAGGTCGTAAGGGGCTTCATACTTCAGTACGAGCGTGGCCGTTCCGGCCGGGAGCGGGGCGGCGAAATCGATACGGGAGACGCCATCGGCGGCCTCGTCACCGGTGAAGGTGGCGGCGATTTCCATCCCGTCCGGCAGCACGGCTTTCACGGAGGAGACAACCGGGCCCAGCGCATGGAGCCAGATGCGGGCGTGGGGTTTTTCCAGCGCCAGGTCGATTTCCGCATGCCCGGTGAATGTGGCAGCGTTCGGGTCCGTCACCAGGTCCAGCCGGTAGGCCGTCGGGCGAACGCCTTCAGGCAACTGGCCGGTCGGAGCTTCGGCTTGCAGCACCGGTGCGGACAGTTCAGCGGTCGCAGATTCGAGCGTGGCTTCAACGGAGTCTTCCGGCGTGCTGCAGGCTGACATCAGAACGACGGAGGCAACACCTGCGAGCAGAACGGTCGCAAATCTGGTTTTCATAGGGCAGTCTCTTTGGTGAAATATGAGACCGTTTTTGAACCACATCTTTTTCCGTTCGGATAGACGTTCTTTACTCCTCTGGACTAAACATAGGCGGCAGACCGCAGGAGGCTCGCCTGCCGATGATCCGACTTTACCACTGGTGCCTTGATCCTGCCGGACGGCTGGTCCGTCTTTGCCTGGCTGAAAAAGGTCTGGGTTTTGAAACCGTTGAGTCCTCTCCCTGGGCCCCGCATCCCGACCTGAAGCTGCTCGGTCCTGGCGCGGTTGCGCCGGCGTTGCTGCAGGAGGGGACTGGCGGGCGGATTGTCGCTGTGGGTACGCGGGCAATCTGCGAATTCCTGGAGGAATCGGTCGAGGGCCAGCACCTCCTGCCGCTCCATCCCGGCCAGCGTGCCGAGGCGCGGCGCCTGTGGGCGTGGGTGGAACAGGGCTTCGAAGAGGTCACCGATACGCTGCTGACCGAGCGCGTGATGCAGTGGGTGCGGCGCGACCGCCAGCCGGATTCCGAAAAGCTCCGCCGGGGCGCGCACACGCTGCGCGGGCGGCTGACCTTCCTGAATGCGCTGGTCGAGATGCACGGCTTCATTGCCGGGCGCGACCTGACGCTGGCAGACCTTGCCGCCGCGGCGCATCTCTCCGCCTGCGACTATTTCGGGGACATCCAGTGGGAAGCGGTGCCGGACCTGCGCACCTGGTATGCGCGGATAAAGTCGCGGCCGAGCTTCCGTCCGCTGCTTGCCGACCGGCTGGATGCCGTGCGACCCTCGCCGCACTATGCCGACCTTGATTTCTGACCCGGCGGGCCGCGCCGAATTTGCCAGACAACATGCCCTGACGCTCGGTTTCGATGCGGTTGGCATCGCGCGGGCCGATGAGGCCTGGGCCGCCTCTGAGCGGCTGGAGGAATTCGTCGAGGCGGGCCGGCACGGCACGATGGAGTGGATGGAGACGACGCTGGCGCGGCGCCGCACGCCGAACTCCATGTGGGCGGACGCGAAGTCTGCCGTCGCGGTCGCGCTGAACTATGGCCCGGACCATGACCCGATGGACACGCTCCAGCAGCGCGAGGCCGGCAATATCTCCGTCTATGCGCGGGGGAGGGACTATCACGATACGCTGAAGTCCCGCCTGAAGCAGCTGGCGCGAGAGTTCGTGGCCAAGACCGGCGCGGAGGTGAAAGTCTTCGTCGACACCGCGCCTCTGATGGAGAAGCCACTGGCGGCGAAGGCCGGGCTCGGCTGGCAGGGCAAGCACACGAACCTTGTCAGCCGGGAACTGGGGTCCTGGTTCTTCCTCGGCGTGATGCTGACCGATGCGGAGCTGATCCCGGATGTTCCCGAGGCGGACCATTGTGGCAGCTGCCGTAATTGTCTCGACATCTGCCCGACCGGGGCCTTCCCGGCGCCGTACCAGATCGATGCGCGGCGGTGCATTTCCTACCTGACCATCGAGCACAAGGGCCCGATCCCGGAAGAGTTCCGCACGGCGATGGGCAACCGGATCTATGGCTGCGATGACTGCCTCGCCGTTTGCCCGTGGAACAAGTTCGCGCGCGCCGCCAGCGAAGCGGCTTTCCATGCGCGGGCCGAGCTGAAGCTGCCGGGCCTCGATGAGCTGGCGGCGTTGGACGATGCGGCGTTCCGCGAAGTCTTCTCCGGTTCGCCCATCAAGCGGATCGGGCGGGACCGGTTTGTGCGCAATGTCTGCATCGCGATCGGGAACTCCGGCGCATCCCGGTTCGTTCCGCTGCTTGAGGGTCTGGTGCAGGACGCCTCTGCGCTGGTGCGCGGGGCGGCTGCATGGGCCCTCTTGCAACTGGATGCGGAGCGGTTCTCATTCGCCCGTTCACAGAATGTGACCGGGGAAACAGACCCCGATGTGCTGAGGGAATGGAACAGAAGCGCATGAAGAAGATCCCGCGGAAGCCGCCGATAGAAAAACCTCAGGCCCGCGGCCTGATGGACTATCTGAGCTGGGCGCTGAAATTCGTGCTCGGCCTGTTCGTCGGCGTGCACATCTATGCGCTCGTTCTGAAGGCGGCGCCGGTGCCGGGCACGGTGCTGATGGCGCAGCGGGCGATTGGCGGCGAGCAGATCAAGCGCAACCTTGTGTCCATCGACGATATCTCTCCCAATCTGGTCCTCGCCGTGATCGCGGCGGAGGATACGCGTTTCTGCCAGCACACCGGCCTCGACCGGGACGCGATCGAGCAGGCGATCAGCGAGTACAAGAAGGGCAAGGGCCTGCGCGGGGCGTCCACCATCACCCAGCAGACGGCGAAGAATGTCTTCCTCTGGAATGGCGGCGGTTTTGCCCGCAAGGGCGCCGAAGCCTGGTTCGCAACCTTCATCGACGGCATGTGGGGCAAGCGCCGGGTGATGGAAGCCTATCTGAATGTCGCCGAATGGGGCGACGGGATTTTCGGGGCCGAGGCAGCGGCGCGCGCCCGGTTCGGCAAGTCGGCGGCAGACCTGACGGAGCGCGAAGCCGCGTTACTGGCCTCTGTGCTGCCGAGCCCGAACAAGTGGCGCCTCGACCCGCCGGGGCCTTATGTGTCCCAGCGCGCGGGCACGCTGCAGGCGCGTATGAGGGTTGTCCGGTCCGAAGGCCTCGCGTCTTGCGTTCTGGACGAGCAGACTGTGCGCCGGTCTGCCCCGAAACGGCCCGCCGAGCCGAAACCCTCAGCGCCGGAAGAGATCCGTCCGGAAACACCCGCCGCCCGGCCAAGCCTGCCGGACCTGCCGCCTGCGCCGGAAGAAGGCCCGGAAGCCTTGCCGCAGGACGAGGCGGTGACAGAGTCCCCGGATGAGTTCGACAGCTTCCTCCAGGATGCGCAGGACCGGTTCGGGCAGGAGACGGCGCCCGCCCCCGCCGAGGCACCAGAACCGGAGCAGCCCGGCGACACATCCGGCCCGACAGATTTGCGTCCGCGCGACGAAACACCGGACTGACTTGTCCGCCAGCACCTGCGGCGCCCGTGAAGGCGCTTTGTGGGTGAGCTGAGTTTTCAGGGCAGGGGGTGTGCGTCAGGTTTCGGGCAGGGGCAGGTTTGAGCTGACTGCCGTCGCTATGCGGTAAAAGACCGGCGCAGCGCCGGCAACAGGCCATTCACCTGATTGCGCAGGATACGCCGGCGCGGCCGCGCGGCCATCGCAGGCGGCGGCGAGGCGGTCATTGAAATGTGGGGATGGCTTCAGCCAGTCACGCTCGGTTTTCTGTCCCGGTATCCAGTCGATGCTGACAAGATAGACGCGCAGGTTTGGCGTCACGCTCCAGTGATACTTCACGCCCCTTCCATAGGCGGCCCGGATCTCAGCGCGCAGCATCAGAACCTGGACCCAGATCAGGGGCCAGAGAAAGGAAAGCTGCGGCGGGAACCAGGCAGGCGGACGAAAGAGCGACATGGGCCCGGACTATACGTCAGGGGACGGAGGTGTCGGATGGATTTGTTCCGGGGTGAATGATTGCGGCAGGTTGGGGCGGCTGGGGTGGTGGACAACTCTCCACTTGCGTCATCCCCGGCCGCGCAGCGGTCTGGGGATCCATCTCTGGTCCGTGCATCACGAACGTCATGGCATGACGTGCGTGCCGTCTCGTTCAGAGTTGGGCGCCCAGATGGCCGATGGCCATCGGGCGTGACGCGTGTCGAGGGTGAAAGGAGCCTGCGCGCATCCTTCGCCTTCGCTCAGGATGAGCGCTCAGGAGAATTGGACTCATGCTGAGCCAAGTCGAAGCATGACTGGCGCAGGACCAAATCTGATCATGCCATGATCATGCATGACCAGGCATGACTATACCGGACTAATCCGGACTATACCGGACCATGATGTGCAAACGCCCCGGAACAAGGTCCGGGGCGCGCAGATAAGATTGGACCGGATTGCCGGATCAGATCGGGTCGTACGGGAAGACGCTGGCCGTTGCGCCCATGTCGGTGAAGTCGGCCTTCATGGCCGGCATGCACTGGTCGAGCAGGGTTTCCGGGTTCCAGCCTTCGAGGCGGGCAACGGATTTGACCGGGCGCGGCTGGTTGAACAGCACGACTTCATTGCCGCGCACGCCGAAGATCTGGCCGGAGACGTCCTTGGCCTTGTCGGCGCAGAGGGCGACGGCGAGCTGGGCGACCTGGTCGGCACGCATGCCTTCCTTCATCCGGTTGACGCGCTGGGCGCCGGCTTCGTCCTTCACCGGGATGGAGGCGATCATGCGCGTCCAGGCGAACGGTGCGATAATGTTCGACCGGACATTCTTGCGCTCGCCTTCCATCGCAACGATGCGCGACAGGCCGGCAATGCCCATCTTGGCCGCGGCATAGTTCGCCTGGCCGATATTGCCGATCAGGCCCGACGTGGAGGTGAACAGAACGAACGCGCCGCGTTCCTGCTCGCGGAAGAGCTCGATGGCCGCGCGGGTGACATTGAAGCTGCCGCGCAGGTGGACGTCGATCACGGCGTCCCAGTCATCTTCGGACATCTTGTGGAACATCGTATCGCGCAGGATGCCGGCCGGGTTGATGATGGCATCGAGGCCGCCGAACGTGTCCTTGGCCTGCTCGACCATGCCTTCAACGGCTTTGAAATCGGTCACGCTGTCGGAGTTGGAGGCCGCTTCACCGCCCGCTGCGCGGATTTCCGCCGCCACTTTCTCTGCCGGACCCGCATCGCCTTCATCGCCGCCGGACAGTCCGCCGCCGAGGTCGTTGACCACGACTTTTGCGCCTTCTTTTGCGGCGAGAAGCGCCGTTTCCTTGCCGATCCCGTTACCGCCGCCGGTCACCAGGACCACTTTGCCCTCAAGCACGCCCATCTGTCGTTTCTCCTTCGATTGTCGGTGTCTATTCTCTGGTCTGGCGCCACCCTAAGACCGGCCCGGCAATCTTCAAGGTTTGAAAGTTCTTTCAGGCGCGGCTAGACGTCTCGCATGACAAAGACTTTCAAGGCCGTGATCTGGGATTTCGGGGGCGTTTTTACCTCCTCACCCTTCGACGCATTCACCCGTTATGAAGCCGAGCAGGGGCTCCCCAGGGACTTCATCCGTACCGTCAATGCCACCAACCCGCTGGACAATGCCTGGGCCAAGCTCGAGCAGAGCAAGGTCAGCGGCGAGGAATTCGACGGGCTGTTCCGCGCAGAATCCAGGGCCCTTGGCCATGAAGTGCCGGGCGCCGACGTGCTGAAGCTGCTGTCGGGCTCGCTGCGCCCGCGCGTCGTGAAGGCGCTTGAGGTTTGCAAGGGCCACGGCAAGGTCGGCTGCATCACCAATAATGCGCCCATCGGGAAGGGCGCCTCGATGACCAATGACGAGGGCAAGGCGGCCGAACTCGCCAAGGTGTTCGACATGTTCGACCACCTGATCGAAAGCTCGAAGCTCGGCATCCGCAAGCCGGATCCGCGCATCTATGCGCTGATGTGCGAGGCGCTGGACGTCGATCCGGCCGATTGCGTCTATCTCGACGATCTCGGCATCAACCTGAAACCGGCCCGCGCCATGGGCATGACCACGATCAAGGTGCTGGGCGAAGACCAGCTGCTCGAAGATCTGAAATCGGCGACGGGATATGCAGTGGTCTAGGCTGCGCCTCGCGGCCCTCGCCGGGGGGCTGGCCCTGGGGGCGGCGGCGTGTTCGCCGCCTGCGCCGGCAGAGCCGGTCTATCCGCCGGAATCCCTGTCGCAGGACCCGCAGACGCCGGAGCCGGTCACCATTCCGGACACGGTCGCGGCTGTGCGGGACGAGATGCTGGGCCATGCGCGGCGCGGCTCCCTTTCCGGCCTGACGCGGATGGCGCGGCGCAATCCGGGCTTTGTCTCCAATCTCGGCGGGGAGGACCACCGGGACTATTGGGACCTGATGCGCCGCATCGGGGTGGACCCGAACCGCAAGCTGCGGGCGCTGATGGAGCTGCCCGTGGGCGTGCGCGAGGTCGACGGCGTGAAATGGTATGTCTGGCCGGATCTCGCGGCGATGAATGCCGAGGACCTGATCCCGGAGAAGCTGTCTTTCCGCGACCGCAAGCGGCTGCAGGACCTGGTCGGCGAGGACGGGATCGCGGAGATCCGCTCGGGCAAGGGCTATCCCGGCATGCGCACGGCGATCACCGAAGAGGGCGAGTGGGTGTATTTCGTGCTCGGCCAGGATGCGGAGGATTAGATGATGACGAAGACAATCGGCGCCGATGCGGCCGTTATAGCCCTCAAGGGCTGGAAGAAAGGGGAGGGCGAGCGTGACGAGATCACCAAGACCTTCCGGTTCGAGGATTTCAAGCAGGCCTTCGCCTTCATGACCGCCACCGCGATCAAGGCCGAGCAGATGGACCATCACCCCGAATGGTTCAATGTCTATAATCGTGTGGAGGTTGTGCTGAGCACGCATGATGCCGATGGCGTGACGACCCGCGACCTGGAACTGGCCGGCTATATGGACGCGCTGGCGGGGCGTCTGGCCTAGCGGCCGGTGTCCTTGTCCCGCAATCGGGGGACAAGGACACCGGCGGAGCCCGTTTCAACTGCTGAAAGAACTGCAAAAAGTGCCATTTGTCCCCTATTCGCGTTACAGGGGAATTTCTGTGTTCGAACTATACGACCGCGCATGTTGTGGGTGGACACTGTAGAAACCAATTTTGAGCGCCTCAGGCGATACGCGGCCTTTGCATGCGGCTGCCCGCGTGTGGGCGACAATGTCGTGGAAGAGGCACTTGAGGACCCCCTGAAGACACGGTCTTCAGCGAATCCGTCAGACCTTCCGGTATTGTTCCAGCATCTCGATCAGGCCATTCGCCGCCAGCCCTTCGTGCACGCCGAAACCTTTTCGCATCTGGGGCGCTGGCGGTTTCTTCAGCCAATGGAACGGCGCGTTATGCTGCTGACCGAGCTGGAGCAGTTCAGCTGCGGGAGTATCGCAGATATTACCGGCCTGTCAGTGGCAGAGGTCAGGGGGCTTTTGGGGCGGGCACGGATGAAATATGCCGACCGGTTTCCGGCCCGCATGGCTGTGTACGGAGGCGGTGCAAAAGCCCGCTGGGCTGCCGCTGCAGCGCTCCATGCCTGTGGGCATCATCTGATCTGGGAGTCGTCCGGAACAGTCCCGCCCGCCGAACAACCGTCCCGGATGCCGAGCGCTATTCTGCTCATCTGCGATGAAGACACGCATCCGGAAGGCTGGGCTGCCGCCCTGCATGATCTGGTGCCCGGCGGCGCGGCGGACCGGTCTGGCTCGACGGGGACGTTTGACGGTCCTGTCATCGTCGCAAATGACGTGACGCGCATCGAAAGGCTGGATGAGCGGGCCTGGGCGATGCCGCGAGCGAAGCTGCAGGACAGCGATTATGTCCGCGAGGCTCTGGTCCGCGCCCTGCTTTTTTCCAGCTGAGCCCTCAGCTTTCCCCAGAGTGCATCTTGGCGGAGCTGCCCGCGACCTGTTAGCTGCGCCCAGCAAAACAGTCAGCTGAAAACAGGAGGATACCGGCATGGGACGGGTTTCAGGCAAGATGGCGCTTATCACCGGCGGCGCGCAGGGGCTGGGCGAGGCGACCGCCCGCATGTTCGCACGCGAAGGCGCCAAGGTCACCGTGACCGATATCAATGGCGCAGGCGCAGACGCCGTCGCCGCCTCCATCAATGAAGAACACGGTGCAGGCACCGCCTTCGCCTACCAGCATGACGTCACCGATGGTGACCGCTGGCAGGAAGTCCTGAAAGGCGCCTATGAGGCGATGGGCGGCCTGAACGTGCTGGTCAACAATGCCGGTATCGGCTCGCTCGGATCGGTCGAGGACGAGAGCTACGAGACCTTCAAGCACGTGCAGACCGTGGACGTGGATTCGATCTTCCTCGGCTGCAAATATGCGATACCGATGATGCGCGACCATGGCCTCGGCTCGATCATCAACATCTCGTCCATCGCGGGCATCATCGCCAGCGGGAACTATGTTTCCTACAACACGGCCAAGGCGGCTGTGCGGCACATCTCGAAATCCATCGCGCTCCATTGCGCCAAGTCGACCGGCGGCCAGATCCGCTGCAACTCGGTGCACCCGGTCTTCATCAACACGCCGATCCTGGACCGCACCAAGGAAATGTTCGGCGAGGAAGAAGCCCTCGCCAAGCTCGGCCGCCAGATCCCGCTCGGCAAGGTCGGCGAACCGGACGATATCGCCTATGCCGTGCTCTATCTCGCCTCGGACGAGTCGAAACTGGTCACCGGCATCGAGCTGAAAGTGGATGGCGGTATCTCGGCCATGTAGGTTTCCGGCCTGAGAGGAGGGGGCTTCCCGGATTAATTGGCGGACCCTGTGTGCCGGTTTGCCGGAATAGCCTCCTCACGCTTTTTTGCGCTTGCCGAAAAATATGTTCCCGTTATGTTCCAGCCTTCAAGCAAGGAGGCTGACCCATGATCGGATATGTAATGCTCGGCACGAAGGACCTCGCGCGCGGCGCGAAGTTCTATGATGCCATCGCAGAAGAGCTGGGCGCAAAACGCCTGATGGAAGACAAGCAGCTGGTTGTGTGGGGCAAGCCCGGCCACAAGGCCGATTTCAGCCTGACCTATCCATGGGACCAGGACCCGGCATCGGTCGGCAATGGCACGATGGTGGCGATTGAAGCGGCCAGCAAGGAACAGGTCGACCGGGTCTACGAGATCGCCATAGCGAATGGCGCCAGCGATGAAGGCGCGCCGGGCCAGCGATTCGAGACCTTCTATGCCGGCTATTTCCGCGACCTCGATGGCAACAAGCTGAACGTCTACTATTCCACCATGTCAGCCTGAGCTGAGGGGCCGCCGGCCGGTCACCAGCAGGGCATAGGCACTCAGTATGCAGAAGACGGCGGCTGAGGCCATGAAGGGCAGGCTCGGGTCGGTCATGTAGAGGACCGAGCCGAGCAGGGGCCCGACGACAAATCCGGCAGGCGGGGCGGAAGCGAGCAGCGCTGCGGCGCCCGCCTGTTCGGACCGGCCCACGGAAAGACTGCCCAGCGCGTTGGCTGATGGCACGGCCAGCGCCGCACCGATACCGACGATGAGGAAGCTGACCATCACCATCCAGAACGGGTGGAAGAGGTCGGCGGAGAGATAGCCCACCGCCAGCAGGCCGAGGCCGATGGGCAGGATGCGCCGCGGGTCCGGCTGGCGCCGGGAGACATAGCCGAACTGGACGATGATGATGGCGACCGAGGTGCACGCCATGGTCAGGCCCGTATAGAGCACGACGGCCTGTTTGGCGGTCTGCGCGGCGGTGTCGGTGAATTCGTAGCGGTCTGCGATGAACCAGCCGATGGTCTGCTGGATCATGCCAACGGCGACGAAATAGACGAACAGGAAGGCAAGGTGCGGGAAGACGCGGGGGTCGCGCATCGACAGCGGCGGCGGCCGGTCGTGATGATGCGGCAGCGGCCTTGTCGGGGGCAGGGCCACGGCAATCAGCACCGCAACAATCAGGTTGAACACGATCGTGCCCCAGAGCGGCGCCAGCGCCCCGATCCGGGCAAGGACGGCGGCGCCGGCCGGGCCGAGGATCGAGCCGAGGCTCATCGCGGCGCCCAGCATGCCAAGGCCGCCCGCACGCGTGGCCGGTGTGGTCGCATCCGTCATGGCGGCCATGGCGGCAGGCTGCAGGCCGGGGGCAAGGAAACCGAACAGGGTGCGCACGAAGGCGAGCAGCAGGAAGGCCAGCAGCCCGGTGACCAGCCCGGCCAGCGCCGCGCTCAGTGCGAACAGGAAGGCCATGTTGGCGAGGCCCATCGCCGTCAGCGAGAAGACCATGACGCGCTTGCGGCCCACCCGGTCGGCGATGCGGCCCCAGATCGGCGTGAAGATCGTGTAGAGGACCGAGGAGAAGGTGAGGATGCCCGCGATCTCGATCTCGGTCAGGCCAGCCTCGCGGGCCAGCGGGGCGACGACCACGAAATTGATCGTCATGCCCGCGCCCATCGACACGGTGCCGAGCGCGATCATCATCTTCTGGAACCGGGTGAGCGGCAACAGGGGGGTATCGGCGTCCATGTTTTCCGTCACCCGCCGCCTCTGCCTCCCTCTGAACTTTCCCCGAACCGGCCAACGCTAGAACGCCCCGCGCGGCTTGCCAAACCTTTTCCCTGCGACAGGGGGCTGGCTTGCCGGGGAGGGGCACACCAGTTTAAGGACGAACAAACCCTGGCCGTAACCCCGGCTGAAACCACGGACCCCGCGCATGCACTCCCTTCTTGTGGCGATCTACTCGTACTTCCTGAACCCGATCCTGACGCTGCTTCTGTTCCTGATCTTCGCTTATGTGATCATGAGCTGGCTGGTCGCTTTCGGCGTCGTTTCGATGCGCAACCAGACGGTACGGCAGATTCAGGCCGCGCTGGACAGCGTGATGCTGCCCATGCTGCGCCCGATCCAGCGCCATGTGCCGCCGCTCGGCCAGCTGGACCTGTCGGTCTTCCTGCTGGCGCTCGGCATCCTGTTCACGCGCGACTGGTTGTTGCCGGTGATCATCGGCATGTTCCGGCCATCGCTCGGATACTGACGCTCGGATATTGAGGCCGGCTTGCAGCATCGCCTGACCGTTCGTGTCCAGCCCAAGGCCTCGGCAGACCGGATCGAAGACTGGGCTGAGGACGATGCCGGGCGGCAATTCCTGAAAGTGCGGGTGCGCGCCGTGCCGGAGGACGGCAAGGCGAATAGCGCTGTCCAGGAATTGGTCGCCAAGTGGCTTGGCCTGCCCAAGTCTGCGGTCCGAGTCGTGACAGGGGGCAAGACTCGGCTAAAAGGCCTCGAAATAGAGGGGCCGCCAGAGCTTGCGGCCCGCCTCAGCGGGGATAAAACATGACCGCCAGCCGGATCAGCGGGAAAGATATTGCCACCGACGTGCGGGCCAAAGTGGCCGCCGAAGTGGCCGGGCTGCCATTCAAGCCGTGCCTTGCGGTCATCCTGGTCGGCGAAGACCCGGCCAGCCAGGTCTATGTCCGCAACAAGGTCAAGCAGACCGAGGAGGCCGGCATGGTCTCCCGTCACCACCGCCTGCCGGCCACGGCGACGCAGGAAGAAGTCGAGACCCTGATTGCTGGCCTGAATGCCGATGAGGACGTTGATGGCATCCTGCTGCAACTGCCGCTGCCGGACGGGCTGGACCCGGATGCCGCGATTGAACGGATCGACCCGGCGAAGGATGTCGACGGCCTGACGGAAGTGTCCGCCGGGCGGCTCTCTCTGGGCAAGCCGGGCCTGCGCTCCTGCACGCCGTCCGGCTGTGTGATCCTGGCCAAGCGCGCCCTCGGCGACGACCTTTCCGGCAAGCATGTCGTGGTGATCGGCCGCTCGATCCTGGTCGGCAAGCCGGCGGCGCTGCTGTTCCTGGCCGAGAACTGCACGGTCACCATCGCCCATTCACGGACCAAAGACCTGCCAGCGGTCTGCCGCGAGGCAGATATCCTCGTGCCGGCTGTCGGGCGTCCGCAAATGGTCAAGGGCGACTGGATCAAGCCGGGCGCCACGGTCATCGATGTCGGCATCAACCGGATCGACGCGCCGGAGAAGGGCGAGGGCAAGACCCGCCTCGTCGGCGATGCGGACTTTGACAGCTGCGCCGAAGTTGCCGGCCACATCACGCCGGTGCCGGGCGGGGTGGGGCCGATGACGATTGCCTGCCTTCTGGTCAACACGCTGCAGGCCGCCTGCGCACGCCGGGGCCTGCCGGTGCCGGTCATCGGATGAGCCAGCCTTACGCCCCGACCGAGACGCCGCTGTTCAAGGCCTTGTGGGAAGCCCAGGAAGGGCGCTGCGCCCTGTGCGGCCAGTCGATGCCGTCGAACCGGTTCGATGTGGCCCACTCCACGCTCTGGAGACACCAGCGCCCGACCTATGACCACATCATCGCCGTCGCCCGCGGCGGGCCGGACACTGCCGACAACCTCCAGCTGGCGCATGCCCGCTGCAACAAGGTGAAGGGCATGGGCAATGTCCGCCCGCCTGTCCGCAAGGACAAAGACTAGGCCGGAACATCCGCGCGCACGCCCGTGGTATGACAAGTGCCTTCGTTGGAGGCTTGCTGATCGCAGGTTTGTTCACTTTCCTGCCGGGGCGGATGCTCTGGTCGATTTTCTTTGCAGTGTGACGGTGTTGACCCTTACCGCTCTGCCGAAAGGCCGCTACACGAAGGTGTAGACAGAAAAGAGAGCGGGAGATGAAGAGGGCAGCCCTTATCGTATCAATGATCGGTCTCGCCGCCTGTCAGGCACCGGGACCGATTTCCATTCCGGGGATCACGCGGGCACCGCAGAGTGCCGAAGAGGCCCTTGAGGCGTACTATCGCGGACTGCCGGATGATTATTACCCGGTTGCGCCGGCCGGCCTGCCGCTTCCGACGTCCGACGCCACGCTGACGCGCATACTTGTCGGCTCCTGCCTTGATGAGGAGCAGGGGGACAACCAGACGATGCGCTCGGTCGCGGCGACGCCGGCGGACCTGTTCCTGATGATCGGCGACAATGTCTATGGCGACTCCGACGGCGCCGCTTATCGCACAGGCGACGCAGACCTGACCGAACTGCGTGAGAGCTTTGCGGATCTCGCCGCGCGGGAAGACTTCCGGGCCGCGCGCGAGGCGCACCCGATGATGGTCGCCTGGGACGATCATGACTATGCCCTCAATGACGGCGGCAAGAACTTCGCCTTCCGCCGCCTGTCGGAGCGGATCCATGAGCGCTTCTGGGGCCTTGCGGACAAGGATGTCGGCGCCTGGCCCGGCACCTATTATTCCCGCAGCTTCGGCCCGGAAGGGCAACGTACCCAGATCATCATGCTGGACACGCGTTTCTTCCGGTCCGACCTGACCGATACCGACGATGCCAGCGTGAAGGGCAAGGAGCGCTACATGCCCTCCAGCGATCCCAATCAGGACATGCTGGGCAACGACCAGTGGACCTGGCTGGAGAACGAGCTGCAGAAACCGGCGGATCTGCGCCTGATCGTTTCGTCGATCCAGGTCATCTCGGATGCGCATGGCTGGGAAGCATGGTCGCGCCTGCCGGCAGAGCGCGAGCGGCTCTACAGCCTGATCAACGAGACCGGGGCGAAGGGTGTCGTCTTCGTTTCCGGCGACCGGCACACCGGCTTCCTCTACAAGGCGGACGATGTGCTGCCGTATCCGGCCTATGAGCTGACGGCGTCGTCGTTCAACAAGTCCTACCGGGATACGACCGACGAGATGGATGCCAACCAGATCGGCGCCGGATATCCCAAGGAGAATTTCGGATCACTGGATATTAACTGGACCGAGGGTACGGTGACGCTCGCAATCCACGCCAGTGATGGTTCAACTGTCGAGGAAGCAACCGGCAAATTCAGGTAGGCAGAATGCCTCTCAGTCCCTCGATGTCCGACACGCGGAACGTGATTGTCCTTATCATCGCCGTGATGATCCTGCAGATCGCCGGCGGGTTGATCAGCGTGCTGACACCTCTTGGCCTCGAAGCAATGGGAACGCCGCCGCAGGCGATCGGCGTGATCGCGGCGCTCTATGCTGCGGGCTTCATGCTGGGCGCCTGGATGTCGCCGCGCGCGCTCGGCACATTCGGGCATATCCGTCTCTTTGCTGCGGCCTCCGCGATGAATGCGGTCAGCGTCCTGTCGCTGTCGCTGGTCCATGACGCGATGTTCTGGGCGCCGGTGCGGGTGATCATGGGCGTGTCGCTGGCGCTGAGCTTCACCAGTATCGAAAGCTGGCTTGGCAGCGTCGTGCCCGACAAGTCGCGCGGCAATGTGATGGGCATCTATCACACGGGCGCCAAACTCTCGCTGATGATCGGTCCGTTCTTCGTGGCGGGCCTCTCGCCGCTGGATACGCGGGCCTATACCTGGGCGGCCTTGTTCCTGACGCTGGCGCTTGTGCCGGTCTGCCTGACGCGGCGGGAGCAGCCGGCAATTCCGGAGCGCCGGTCCATGCCGCTGAAATCGCTCTACCAGCTTGCCCCGGCGGCTGTGCTGGGCGCGGTGATCGCCGGGACCGTCAATACCGGCACGCAATCGCTGCTGCCGATCTATTTCGAAGGCTTCGAGCTTGGGGGAGGGGGCACTGGTGCGGCCGCCATCGCCAGCGCTGCGGCCTGGATGGGCGGCCTGTTGCTGCAATGGCCGGCCGGGCGCCTGTCGGACCGGGTCGAGCGCCGACTCGTCATTGCGGGACTGGGCGCCATGTCGGCGATGGCGGCGCTGTTCATCGCAATTTTCGGAACACGTCTCAGCGAGATGTCCGTGATTATCGCGCTCGGGGTGTGGGGCGCCGGGGCGCTGTCCTTCTACAGCCTGTGCGTGGCGCACGCGATCGACCGGACGCCCAAAGTGCTTATTCCACAGGTTATGTCAGGCCTGCTTTTCATCTGGGGCGGCGGGTCGATTGTCGGGCCGCTCCTGTCGGGCTTCGCCATGCGGGCGGTCGGCCCGCTCGGCCTGTTCGGTCTGGCGGGCATCCTGCTGATCCTGCTGACCATCATCATGGTCATGCGCGTGCGCTCCAAACCTGTCGCAATCGAGGACAAACTGGCCGAATGGAGCCCCGTCCTGCCGACGCCTCTGGCCAGCGTGAAGCTCGATCCGCGCATGTCCGAACGCCCGGCTGAACCGCCGCAGGACCCTGCTGAGGAAGCGGCCCCGGAAGAGGGCGGGGAAGAAACGCCGGATTCCCCGGCACCCATTGAGGACGGGACTGAGTCCAAAGTTTAGTACCCAGCTGGTTGCGGCCACACTCAGGCCTGTTATATAGCGGCCCACCACGCTGGGGCAGTGACCCTGCCGGGGCGGACCAGGCAAACAAGGCAAGAGCAGAATGAACATCCACGAATACCAGGCCAAAGCCGTGCTGAAATCTTTCGGCGCGCCGGTCGCGGACGGTGTGCCCGTCCTGTCTCTGGACGATGTCCAGAAAGCTGTCGACTCACTCCCAGGCCCGCTCTGGGTCGTTAAATCGCAGATCCACGCTGGTGGCCGCGGCAAGGGCAAATTCGTGGAGCCGGAAGCCGGCGAAAAAGGCGGCGTGCGCCTCGCATTCAACAAAGAAGACGTGATGACCTTCGCCAAGCAGATGCTCGGCAATCACCTCGTCACCGCGCAGACCGGCCCGGGCGGCAAGCAGGTGAACCGTCTCTACATCGAAGACGGCGCTGACATCGATCGCGAACTCTATCTCTCCATGCTGGTTGACCGCTCCACCTCGCGCGTCGCCTTCATGGTCTCCACCGAAGGCGGCATGGACATCGAACAGGTGGCCCACGACACGCCGGAGAAAATCCTGACCCTCAGCATCGACCCGGCCACCGGCGTCACCGACGCTGACATTGCCAAGCTCAATGAAGCGCTGAAGCTGGACGGCGCAGCGGCTGAAGATGGCAAGACGCTGTTCCCGATCCTCTACAAGGCGTTCACCGAGAAGGACATGAGCCTCCTCGAAGTGAACCCGCTGATCGTGATGGATGATGGCCACCTGCGCGTCCTGGACGCCAAGGTCTCCTTCGACGGCAACGCCCTGTTCCGTCACCCGGACATCGTCGACCTCCGCGACAAGACCGAGGAAGACGAAAAGGAAATCGAGGCTTCCGAATGGGACCTCGCCTACATCGCCCTCGATGGCACCATCGGCTGCATGGTCAACGGCGCAGGCCTCGCCATGGCGACGATGGACATTATCAAGCTGTACGGCGAAGAGCCGGCCAACTTCTGTGACGTCGGCGGCGGCGCCGGCAAGGAGAAGGTGGCAGCAGCCTTCAAGATCATCATGAAGGACCCGAACGTGAAGGGCATCCTCGTGAACATCTTCGGCGGCATCATGAAGTGTGACGTGATCGCCGAAGGCGTGATCGCAGCCGTGAAAGAAACCAATCTGGCGGTTCCGCTGGTCGTTCGCCTCGAAGGCACAAACGTCGACCTCGGCAAGAAGATCATCGCCGAGTCCGGCCTGAACGTCATTCCGGCCGATGACCTCGACGACGCCGCCCAGAAAATCGTGAACGCAGTTAAAGGCGCCTGAGACCAGATATGTCCATTCTCATCGACAAGAACACCAAGGTCCTCACGCAGGGCATGACCGGCAACACCGGTTCGTTCCACACCAACCAGGCGCTGGCTTATTTCGGCACCCAGATGGTTGGCGGTATCCACCCGAAGAAGGGCGGCACCAACTGGACCGCCGATAACGGCCAGGAACTGCCGATCTTTGCCTCGGTTGCCGAAGGCAAGGAAAAGACCGGCGCGGATGCCTCCGTGGTCTACGTGCCGCCGGCCGGCGCTGCGGCTGCCATCGAAGAAGCCATTGACGCTGAAATCCCGCTGATCGTCTGCATCACGGAAGGCGTTCCGGTCATGGACATGGTCCGCGTGAAGGCAAAGCTGGAGAAATCCAAGTCGCGCCTGATCGGGCCGAACTGCCCGGGCCTCATCACCGCTAACGAATGCAAGATCGGCATCATGCCGGGCTCCATCTTCAAGAAGGGCTCCGTCGGCGTCGTTTCGCGCTCCGGCACGCTGACCTATGAAGCCGTGTTCCAGACCACCCAGGTGGGCCTCGGACAGACATCGGCTGTCGGAATCGGCGGCGACCCGGTCAAAGGCACGGAATTTATCGATATCCTCGAAATGTTCCTTGCCGACGACGAAACCGAGTCCATCATCATGATTGGTGAGATCGGCGGCAGCGCGGAAGAAGAAGCCGCGCAGTTCCTGATCGACGAAGCCAAGAAGGGCCGCAAGAAGCCGATGGTCGGCTTCATCGCGGGCCGTACCGCGCCTCCGGGCCGGACCATGGGCCATGCCGGTGCCATCGTGTCGGGCGGCAAAGGCGATGCGGAGAGCAAGATTGCTGCAATGGAAGCAGCAGGCATCCGTGTCTCGCCGTCGCCGGCACGCCTCGGTACGACCATGGTCGAGGTACTGAAGGGCTAGAAAGCCCGGATAAATTAGCCAGGACGGCCCTTGGCGGGGCCTACTCTGGCGTGGCCAGGATCTGACCCCGCCCAGGCCGTCCTCACTTATGCACCCGGTAGGTACCGGGAAACATTTCTGTTCCTAAATAGTCAGGAACAGAAATGTCCCAGAGGACGAAACGGAAATGGCAGACGACGGCAGCCCGATGAATGGTTCGCGCAGCAAGGGCAATTCGGCCCTTCTCGACTCAGCCTTCCTGTATGGCGGCTCGGCCCAGTGGATCGAGCAGATGCAGGCGGCCTATGCAAAGAACCCCGGCTCTGTTCCAGAGAGCTGGCGGGCCTTCTTCGCTGACCTTGGCGACGATACATCCAGCGCAGAGCGCAATGCCGAAGGCGCGACCTGGAAGCGCAGCGACTGGCCCCGGCCGGCGCTGGACGAACAGGTCGCCGCCTTTGACGGCAACTGGGCGCTGCTGGAGCCGAAGCTCGAGAAGAAGATCAAGGGCGCGCGCCCGGCGGCTTCCGAAACGGACGTGCACCTTGCGGTGAAGGATTCGATCCACGCGATCATGATGATCCGCGCGTATCGTATGCGTGGCCACCTGGCCGCCCAGCTTGACCCGCTGCGCCTCGACACGCCCGGCGACCAGCCTGAGCTCGCCCCGGCGACCTACGGCTTCGGCCCGCAGGACATGGACCGCAGGATCTTCATCGACGGCTATCTCGGCCTCGAGACGGCGACGATCCCGGAAATGCTGGAGATCCTGCAGCGGACCTACTGCTCCACGATCGGCATCGAGTTCATGCACATCTCCGATCCGGAGGAGAAATCCTGGCTGCAGGAGCGGATCGAGGGCCCCGACAAGGGCGTTGCCTTTACCGAGCAGGGCAAAAAGGCGATCCTCGCCAAGCTGATCGAAGCGGAAACCTTCGAGCGCTTCCTGCACAAGCGGTATCCGGGCACCAAGCGCTTCGGCCTCGATGGCGGCGAAGCCGCCGTGCCGGCGCTGGAACAGATCATCAAGCGCGGCGGCGCCCTCGGCGTGAAGGAAATCGTGGTCGGCATGCCGCACCGCGGACGCCTCAACATGCTGGCCGCCGTGATGGGCAAGCCCTACGAGCAGATCTTCCACGAATTCCAGGGCGGTAACACGCAAGGCGCCGACGCGTTCGGTTCCGGTGACGTGAAATACCACCTTGGTGCCTCGTCCGACCGCGAGTTCGACGGCAACAAGGTGCACCTGTCGATGAACGCCAACCCATCTCACCTCGAGGCGGTGGACCCGGTCGTGCTCGGCAAGTCGCGTTCCAAGCAGGAGATGAGCCACCGCGAGACCGGCAAGCTGGACCGCTCGATCGTCCTGCCGCTTCTGCTGCACGGCGATGCGGCCTTTGCGGGGCAGGGCGTCGTGTCCGAATGTTTCGCGCTGTCGGGCCTTCAGGGCTATCGTACGGGCGGCACGATCCACTTCATCGTGAACAACCAGATCGGCTTCACGACGAGCCCGATGTATTCGCGCTCTTCTCCGTACCCGTCGGATGTGGCGCTGATGGTTCAGGCCCCGATCTTCCACGTCAATGGCGACGATCCGGAAGCGGTGACCTATGCCGCCAAGGTGGCGACCGAATACCGGCAGAAGTTCCACAAGGACGTCGTCATCGACATGTTCTGCTACCGGCGCTTCGGGCACAATGAGGGCGACGAGCCCATGTTCACCCAGCCGGTGATGTACAAGAAGATCAAGAACCACGTGTCGACGCGCGAAATCTACGCGCAGCGTCTCGTCGCCGAAGGCCTTCTGACGGCGGAACAGGTCGAGCAGCAGGTCGCCGATTTCGAAACCTATCTCGACCGCGAGTTCGACGCGGGCAAGAATTTCAAAGCCAAGAAGGCCGACTGGCTGGACGGCGAGTGGAAAGGCCTCGGCCTGCCGCATGACGATGAGCGCCGCGGCAAGACCGGCGTCGCCAAGAAGCGGCTTCAGTCCATCGGCCAGTCCATCACGACCGTGCCGGAAGGCGTCGATATCCACCGCACGCTCGCCCGCGTCATCGACAACCGTGCCCAGACGATTTCGAAGGGGCAGGGGCTCGACTGGGCGACGGCGGAGCATCTCGCCTTTGCGACACTCGTCGACGAAGGCTTCCCGGTGCGCCTCTCCGGACAGGATTGCGGCCGCGGCACCTTCTCGCAGCGCCACAGCCACATCGTGGACCAGACGACCGGCGACAAATATACGCCGCTCAACAATATCCGTGACGGCCAGGCCCAGTATGAAGTGATCGACTCGCTGCTCTCGGAAGAGGCGGTGCTCGGTTACGAATATGGCTACTCGCTGGCAGACCCGAACACGCTGACGCTGTGGGAAGCCCAGTTCGGCGACTTCTCCAACGGGGCGCAGGTCTTCTTCGACCAGTTCATCTCTTCGGCAGAACGCAAATGGCTGCGCATGAGTGGCCTGACGATCCTGCTGCCGCACGGCTATGAAGGTCAGGGGCCGGAGCACTCCTCCGCACGCCTCGAACGCTTCCTGCAGATGTGCGCCGAAGACAACTGGCAGGTCTGCAACCTGACGACGCCGGCGAATTATTTCCACGCCCTGCGCCGCCAGATCCACCGCGACTTCCGCAAGCCGCTGATCATCATGACGCCGAAATCGCTTCTGCGTCACAAGCTGGCGACGTCTTCGCTGGACGATATGAGCTCCAAGACGAGCTTCCACCGCGTCCTGTGGGACGATGCGGAGACCGAAGGCCGTGAAGGCAAGGTCAAGCTGGTGAAGGACAACAAGATCCGCCGCGTCGTGCTGTGCTCCGGCAAGGTCTATTACGACCTGTTCGAGAAGCGCGAAGAGCTGGGCGTCGATGACGTCTACCTGATGCGGATCGAGCAATTCTATCCGGTGCCGCGCAAATCCATGATGCAGGAAATGTCCCGCTTCAAGCAGGCCGAGTTCGTCTGGTGCCAGGAAGAGCCGCGCAATATGGGCGGCTGGACCTTCATTCGCGACGAGATCGAATGGTGTGCCCAGCAAATCGGTGCAAAGATCCCGCGTCCGCGCTATGCTGGCCGCGCGCCTTCGGCAGCCACGGCCACCGGCCTCCTGTCGAAGCACAATGCAGAGCAGAACGCCCTCGTCACGACAGCCTTGTCACCCGATCCGGTCGATGACCGTATCGTTTCGCCCTGACTTTCAGAAACATAATAACGAATACGGATCATCTCATGACCGACATTACAGTCCCTACGCTTGGCGAAAGCATCACCGAGGCCACGGTTGGCCAGTGGCTGAAAGCCAAGGGCGATGCTGTGAAGAAAGACGACGTGCTCGTGGAGCTTGAGACCGACAAGGTCTCCGTCGAAGTTTCCGCCACCGAAGACGGCGTGCTGGGCGAAATCCTCGCACAGCCGGGCGACACGGTGGAAATCGGCGCCCTGCTGGGCCGTCTCGAAGGCGGGGCAGGCGGCGCGAAGCCCGCTGCTGCCGCGCCCGCCAAGGAGGAGGCAAAGCCTGCCGCCGCACCGGCCGCGTCCGGCGCCTCCACCGACATCGTCGTGCCGGTGATGGGCGAAAGCGTTGCCGAAGGCACGCTCTCCACTTTCCTCAAACAGCCGGGCGAAGCCGTCAAGAAAGACGAGACCATCGCCGAGATCGAAACCGACAAGGTCGCGCTCGAAGTGCCGGCACCGGCTGACGGCGTGATCGCCGAGTGGACCGTGTCCGAAGGCACGTCCGTGACGCCGGGCTCCGTGATCGGACGGATCAGCGCTTCTGCCGGTGCCTCCGCCGCGCCCGCCGCTTCTGCGCCTGCGCCGAAAGCGGCCGCACCCGCTGCCGCCTCGGGTGACCGCCCGGTGGCCCCGTCGGTCCGCCGCATCTCGGCAGAGGCCGGCGTCGATCCTCAGAACATTCCAGGCACGGGCCGTGACGGCCGTGCCACAAAGGCTGATGCAATGGCATATGTGAATGCACCGAAAGCCCCGGCGGCTGCGCCGGCCCCGAGCGCTCCGCGCGAGACCGGCCCGCGGGAAGAGCGTGTGCGGATGACCCGCCTGCGCCAGACCATCGCGCGCCGCCTGAAAGAGGCCCAGGACACGGCCGCCATGCTGACGACGTTCAACGACGTCGACATGGGCGCGATCATGGACCTTCGGAAGAAGCACCAGGAAAGCTTCGTTGCCAAGCACGGTATCAAGCTGGGCTTCATGAGCTTCTTCGTGAAGGCCTGCGTTAACGCGCTGAAGGAAGTTCCGGCGGTCAACGCCGAGATCGATGGCCAGGACATCATCTACAAGAACTTCTACGACATCGGCGTCGCTGTCGGCACCGACAAGGGCCTCGTCGTGCCGGTCGTGCGCGACTCTGACGACATGTCCCTGGCGGGCATCGAGAAGGCCATCGCAGAGCTTGGCCGCAAGGCCCGCGACGGCGAGCTGACCATCGGCGACATGCAGGGCGGCACGTTCACTATCTCGAACGGCGGCATCTACGGCTCGCTGATGTCGACGCCGATCCTCAACCCGCCGCAGTCCGGCGTGCTGGGCATGCACCGTATCGAGCAGCGCCCGGTCGTCGTGAATGGCGAGATCAAGATCCGCCCGATGATGTATCTCGCCCTCTCCTATGACCACCGCATCGTCGACGGCAAGGAAGCGGTGACTTTCCTCGTCCGCGTCAAGGAAGCGCTGGAAGATCCGGAGCGCATGCTGCTGGAAGTCTGATCCGCCGTCAGGCACAGATGATTTCGAAAAGCCCTCCCGCATGCCGGGAGGGCTTTTTTCTTGCCGGGTTTCGTCTTCAGGCAGCCTTCACGATAGGTTGAACGGAGCTGTTCGAACCGTCCCTTGCATTGCGCGGCGCGCGCCACAGCTTAAGCTGCAGCAAAACGCAGGAAGGAACGCCATGACCGATCCCACTTATACGCCGCCGAAAGTCTGGACCTGGGACAAGGCCAGCGGCGGCCGCTTCGCCAGCATCAACCGCCCCATCTCCGGGCCGACGCACGAGAAAGAGCTGCCGGTCGGCAAGCATCCTTTCCAGCTTTATTCCCTCGGCACGCCGAACGGCGTGAAGGTCACGATCATGTTCGAGGAGCTCCTCGATGCGGGTTACAAGGATGCCGAGTATGACGCCTGGCTGATCAATATCGGGGAAGGGGACCAGTTCTCCTCCGGCTTTGTCGACGTGAACCCGAACTCGAAAATCCCGGCGCTGATGGATCATTCCACCGACCCGCCGACGCGCCTGTTCGAATCCGGCTCCATGCTGGTTTACCTCGCCGAGAAGTTCGATGCTTTCCTGCCGAAGGATCCGCGCAAGCGCGCCGAAGCGATGAACTGGTTGTTCTGGCAGATGGGTTCTGCGCCGTTCCTGGGCGGCGGCTTCGGCCACTTCTACGCCTATGCGCCGGAGAAGTACGAATACCCGATCAACCGCTACGCCATGGAAGTGAAGCGTCAGCTGGACGTGCTGGACCGTCACCTCAAGGACAACGAGTTCATGGCGGGCGATGAGTACTCGATCGCCGACATGGCCATCTGGCCCTGGTATGGCGCAATGTCGAAGGGCATCCTGTATGAGGCGGGCGAGTTCCTGTCCGTGCACGAATACACGAACCTCATCCGCTGGACAGACCAACTGGCGCAGCGCAAGGGCGTGCAGCGCGGGCGCATGGTGAACCGGACCTATGGGGAGCCGGCCAGCCAGCTGCGCGAACGTCACGATGCCAGCGATTTCGATACGAAGACGCAGGACAAGCTGGAAGCAGAAAAGGCCGGTGAATGAGCCTGTTCGGACTGTTCGGGAAGAAACAGCCCGCATTCGATAGTTCTGAAGGTGACCCGAACGTCGCGACCGGTCTTGGCCTCATCGAGGCCGGGGACGGGGCGGCGCTCGGCGCGCTTTATGCTGGCCTGCCGCCCGCAGACCGTGTGCACCTCATCGATGGAATGGGGCTCCTGACAGAGATTGCGGCGTCGCTGCCACCGCTGGACGCGCATCCGGCCATGCCCGCCATCCAGGGCGGGCTTTGTTATATCTGGGCTCACCGGTTGCGCGGTTATGACACCGCCGACCGGACCAGCGACGGCCAGGTAATGGACATGGCCCAGATGGCTTTCCACGCGCAGGACCTGTTGGCTCAGGCCGCGGAGCAAACACCCTTAGACAGCGCGCTCTACGCTTTTCGCATCCGCGCCATGATGCTGACCGGCGGAAAAGAGGGCGCGTTCGACGCGATCTGCGCCGGCCTCAAGGCGACGGGGGAGGCGAACCTTCTCGCTGAAATGGCCCGCCTGAACTACCTGACCCAGAAGTGGCACGGCAGTCATGAAGAGATGTACGGCGTTGCCGATGCGGCGGCCGCCAATCCGCCGAACGCGGCTTTCCTGTCCCTTCACGCGCGCGCCTGGATCGAGGAATGGCTTTACGAAACCGGCATGAATGATGTGAAGGAGGAGAAGGCGGCCTTCCGGGCGCGCCGGGAGTCCGAGGAATTCCGGGCAGACATTGCGGCGCTGGATGATCGCTTTCGCGCCCTGCTGGTGGACCTGCCGGCGCCCAGCCGTGTGGAGCGCCAGTTCGCACACAACAATTTCGCCATGCTGTTCCACCTGAACCCGGACAAGGCGCGGCTGAAATACCACCTCGAGGCCATTGGCGACACGCCGACCAGCATGCCATGGGGGTATGTTTTTGGCGAAAATGTTCCGAAGAAGCTCAACAAGTTGCGCAAGTCTGTCGGGCTGGCGCAATTCTGAACCCGCTCCTGCGGCACCGCACCTCGTTCCTTGCGCAGGCGTGGTCACCCATATAGGGCAGGACGACCAGACCTGAGAGGCCGCATGACGACCTACACTTCCGACCCGCGCCGGCACACGGCCGAGACTGCTGAGACCATGACCGATGTCCGCTATGAGGTGGACCGGATCGACCGTCTGCTGGTGGAAATCCTGGCCGAACGCCAGTCCTTCATGGATGCCGCCGCCCGTATCAAGGGGGACCGCAACATCGTGCACGACCGCGCCCGGATCGAGGATGTGGTGGCAAAGGTGAAGGCGGCATGCGAGGCGGCGGGCCTGTCACCGGCCATCGCGGAGCCGGTCTGGCGGACGCTGATCGACCGCTGCATTGCCTATGAGTTCGAAAGCTACGACGCTCTGAGCGCGCCCTTGCCAGCCAGTTCGTGAGCGGCTTTCGCCACTTCTTCCATTGTGGCGGTCAGGCAATCACGCACATCGCCCAGCAGGACGGCGGCCGCGGTAATGCTCGGCGGCGTCTCTGAACGCCCGGCTTTTTCTGCCAGTTCGCAATAGCTCGCGAGGCGCAGCGCGCCGAGAGACAGGCAAGAGCCCTTCAGCGTATGCGCCGCATCGGCCCACTGCCGCGGCTCGGCCTTCGGATCCATCAGGCGCATCCAGAGGCCGGTCTGTTCGCGGAAAATGTCGATGACTTCGAGCGCGAGGTCCTTGTCGCCGCCAGTCATGGCGTTGAGATGGTCGCGGTCGAGCAGGGCAAGCGTGGAAGACATTTTGGACTCTCCGGCATTTGCAGAGACCATTACACATCCTGCTTTGTAACGAGGTTAACGGGGTTAAATTGTGATCATTTATCGTTTGTCGGCGAAAGGATTCGGCGTTATACACCCGCAGGGTGAGGCAAATTTGCTTCCAATTCGAACATTTCTGACGTCATGGGGGCCGTTATGGCTTTGATCGTAGTTATCCGAAATCTGGTCATCGCCGGTGTGCTGGCCTGGCTTGGCATCGAGTATGCTCCGGATGACAATTCAGATAAGTCCGTGCCTGGCCCTCAAAGCGCCTTGATTCCCGGGCATTCTCTTAAATAAGTTCTGGCGGCCAGCCCTCTGCTGTTAAGCATTCTGGTCTCGCGCCAGAGGCTTTGACGCGGTATAAGGGTGGTATGAGCGAACATCCCGAAGCTCGGCCCTCTGGCCGGGATTTGCTGGCCAGGCAAGAGGCCTCGGAATATTTCGAGCTGGCACAGAGCGGTGGCAGCTGGATGGTCGTGGGCGGATTCGTCGCCGCGTCCATGTGGATCGGTGCGGCCGCCGGTGTGATCCTTGGCTTCTATGGTGTCCCTGCGCTGATGGCGCTGAACCCGTTTGTCCTTGCGGGCGGCGCGATGGGCATTGCCGTCCCGGCGCTGCTGCTGGTCATGGCAGGCTATATGGGCCGGACCAACCGCCGCGCCAGCGCCGCAAACGCCCTTGTCATGTCAGCGGCAACCCGCCTGATGGCGCCCGCCCGGGAGGCTGGCACCGAAGGCATCACCTTTGCCGAACAGATGAAACAGGCCGCCGCCGAAATCGATCATGCCATGGCGCATGCCCTGACGGCGATGAAAGCCATGTCGGGCGAGATCGGCGACGAGCGCATGCGGCTGGAATCCGTCGCCTATGCCAGTGCCGACAATGCCCGAGACCTGACAGAACGCCTTTCCGCCGAACGCCAGGCGCTCGAAGGCCTCGCCCGCGACCTGCGCAGCCAGCTGAACCAGATGAACGACGCGATCCCGCGCCAGGCCGAAGCCATGGTCGCGGCCGCGCGCGCAGCGACGACCGAAATCTCGCAGGCCGACGAATTGCTCGACAACCAGCTCGAAGCCATGCGCTCGGCCAGCGAAGCGCTGGCGGCACGCCTCGTTGACCTCGACAATCTGGCCCGCGAAGCCGGGGCCCGGACCGAGACGCTGACCTTCGCGATCAGCCGGATCGAGGAAAAGCTCGACCAGTCCCGCCGCACCGTCGACACCGCCGTCCGGGCAGGGGAGATCGCGGCTGCCGCTGCCATGACGACCGGCGATGCGCTGAAGGATGCGGTCTCGTCTGCCATTGAAGGGGCGCGGGCTGCCAATAACGAGATCAACCAGTCGACCCGCGCTGCGGCTGAAGAAGCGGCACATGCGCTGGCGCGGCTGCGTCAGGCCGGGCAGGAAACGGCGGCGTCGCTGCGCAGCACCGAATTTGCTGCCCGCGCCGAAGTCGCCCGGATTGACCGGACCGCCGCGCTGGAAGGCCAGAAGCCGAAGCCGCCCGCAGACCCGCCGCCGGTCATCCAGCAGGCTGCGCCCCAGCCGGCGCCTCCGCCTGCCCAGGAAAAGCCCGTCCCGCCGCCGTCTGTGACACCGCCGCCGCGGATGGAATCCGCGCCAGTGCCCACGCCTTCGATGCCGCCGGCAGTGTCCGGCCAGGACCAGGTGAATGGGGGGCCGGTCAATGGGGGCCAGGTGAACGGGGGCATGAATGGCAAGAGCCACACGAACGGCCATTCGGTCACCAATGGCCATTCGCTGAAGGATGAGGCGCCCAGGCGCCCCGCGCCGCCGCGCCGCGCGACCGATCCGGATGAAGACCTGTTCGATGCCGCGGCTGACCTGCTCGCCTCTGCGAGCAAGGACGACAAGGCAGACCCGGCGCCGGAGCCGGGCGTGAAGGACGCACCGCTTGAGCTTGGCAAATCCATCGACCCGAAGGATATGAACCCGGTCACGCTGCGCCGCCGGTTCGACGATGTGAAGGAAGCCCCCGAAGCGCCGCTGCACCCGATGCGCCGCGCGACCGACTTCCCGCAAGCTGGCCAGCAAGCAGGATCTCAAGCCGGCCCTCAAGCCGGAATGGCGACGTCGGCGGACCCCCCGGCTGCCGCCGAGCCGCCGCCCTCTGTCGTGACGCCTCCGGCATCGAAGGCGGAGCAGTCTGGCGAAATGGGCTGGCGCGATATCATTTCCGATATGAGCCGGGACGATCCGCTGCCGCGTGACCGCGAGGAAGTGGCCGACCGCCTGATTTCACGGCTGCAGTCCTCCGGTATCCAGCTGCCGGAAGCCTTCAAGCCGAAGATGAAGCGCAAGATTGCCGAGGCCGCCCGCAAGGGCGAGCAGCAGCGCAAGGCGGCGATCCTGGAACATGCCGGCCGTCAGGTGGAGCGCGTGACCCAGCGCCTGCGCAATGACGATGACCTGCGTGAACTGGCGTCGAACTTCGTCGAGATGGAACAGGATGACGCGCTTAACGCGCTGGAGCAGACCCAGCGGACCAGCCGCAATGCCAGCCCGCGCCTTGCGGCCTACCTGCTGCTCGACGCGGCGCTTTAGGCGCGGTTGATCAGACGCCCACGACTTCCGTCTGGGCGGCTTCTGCCTTGATCCATTTGATGAATTCCCGGACATCGGGGCTGAGGTGGCGGCCCTTCGGCCAGACCAGCCAGTAGCCGAAATCGATGCTGGTCGACCCGTCTGCGAACGGCGCGACGAGGCGTCCGGAGGCGAGGTCAGAGGCGGCAATGGCCTGCTTGGCGAGCGCCACGCCGCGCCCTGCGGCAGCGGCCTCGATCACGAGAATGGCCTGGTTGAAGCGCGGGCCCCGGCTGGCATCGACGCCGTCGACCTTGCGCGCGCGCAGCCAGCTCCCCCAGTCCGGGCAGGAGGGGTCGACCTCGGTGCTCTCGTCGTGCAGCAGCGTGTGGTTCTTCAGGTCTTCCGGGCGGCGGATCGCGTCCGGCCCGTCCAGCATGGCGGGCGAGCAGACCGGCAGCACGGTTTCATCCAGCAATTTCTCCGATTTCAGCCCGTCATAGCTGCCACGGCCATAGCGGATGGCGAAGTCGGCATCGGCGGTGGTGAAGTCCGTCAGGCCCGTATCGGCGCTGATCCAGGCCTCGATTCCGCCGTGCTGCTGGTGGAATTTGTCGAGGCGGGGGGCCAGCCATTTGGCGGCGAAGCTGGGCGCGCACGAGACCATGACCCGGCCCTTGCGGGCGGGGGACTGCATGATGCGGCCTGCTTCAGAAATTCTCTCGAAGGCCTCGCGCACCAGCGGCAGGCTGGCCTGCGCGGCATCTGTGAGCAAAACTGAACGTCCGGTGCGCTTGAACAGGGGCGTACCGGCATAGTCTTCGAGCTGGCGGATCTGCTGTGAAATGGCGCCCGGGGTCACATTTAGTTCATCGGCTGCCTGCGTGAATGACAGGCGCCGTGCTGCTGCTTCGAAGGCACGCAGGGCGTTCAGCGGGGGCAAACGGTCAGTTGGTTCGGCCATAAATAGTTTCTCTAAAGCATCGCTGTAGGGGTTGCCAGTTGTGTCTATTCCGTCAAGAGCCATTTTGGCAGCCAGTTGATCAGCTTTGCTAAATAGGGGCTCTGTGCGCATGCGCCAGTTTCCAGCATTCTTTAATTTGCAGGACCAGCGGGTCGTCATCGTCGGAAACGGCGAGGAAGCCCTGCGCAAGCTGCGCCTGTTCGTGTCTGCGGGTGCCTTGCCCGTGATCATATCGGATCATGCCGGACCAGCGCATGAGCATGAGGCCGCTTCAAAAGCGATCACCATGACCATGGCCGGCCTGCCGCAAGCGCTGGAGACCGCCCGCCTCGCCATCGTCGCGGAGGACAATCCGGAAGCCATCGCCGCCATCCGCGCCGCCCGCGTGCCGCTGAACGTGGTCGACCGGCCGGAGCTTTGTGATTTCACCGTTCCGTCCATCCTGGACCGGGGCGACATTGTCGCCGCGATCGGCTCGAACGGGACGGCGCCGGTGCTCGCGAAATCCGTCCGCACCAAACTGGAAGCGCTGCTGCCCGCGCGCATCGGGGACCTTGCCGCGCTTGCCGGGCGGTTCCGTGAGACGGTGAAGGCCGCGCTGCCGGACTTTTCCGCCCGCCGCAAATTCTGGGAGCGGACGCTGACAGGCCGCGCTGCAGAACTCGCCTATGCCGGAGACCTGACCGGCGCCGAAGCCGCGATGCGCGCGGACCTCGCCGCACCGTCAGAGCAGGGCGTCGTCCACATTGTCGGCGCTGGCCCCGGCGACCCGGAACTCCTCACGCTCAAAGCCCTTCGCCTGATCCAGGAGGCAGACGTGGTCTATTATGACCGCCTCGTCTCGGATGGCATCCTCTCCCTCATCCGCCGTGATGCCGAGCGGGTTTCCGTGGGCAAGGCGAAAGGCAACCATTCCGTGCCGCAGGACCAGATCCATGAGCTGCTGATTGCATCGGCTCGTGAAGGCAAGCGCGTCGTGCGCCTGAAGGGCGGGGACCCGTTCATCTTCGGCCGGGGCGGGGAAGAGCTGGACGCGGTCGAGGCTGCTGGCATTTCCGCTTTCGTCGTGCCGGGCATTTCCTCCGCCCTCGGATGTGCGGCCAGCGCCGGCATCCCGCTGACCCATCGCGACCATGCGCAGGCCGTCACTTTCGTGACCGGCCATGCGAAAGCCGGCGGCGTGCCGGACCTCGACTGGGCATCCCTCGCCAAGCGCGGGCAGACGGTCAGCTTCTATATGGGCGTCGGCACGGCTGCCTCGATTGCCGAAAAGCTGATCGAAGCCGGGCGCGCGCCGCAAACGCCGGTCGCCGTGATCGAGAACGGCACACGGGAAAATGAAGTCCGCGCCTATGGCATGCTGGAAGAATTGCCCCAGCTGATCGAAGCCCATGGCATCAAGGGCCCGGCGCTGCTGATCATCGGCGAAGTGGCTGGCCTGCGCGCTGGACCTGCCGCCGTTACTGTTTCCACCGTCGAGCCTGCTCCCGCAAAAGAGGTTACTTCCGCATGACGTCCGTCCGCCCGAAACTGAAGCCCGAAACCCCGAAAGCCGTCACGGCCTGGGAAACGGCAACCGGCAAGTCCGTCTGGATGACGGAAGTCGGTACCTGGTCTGACGATGTCAGCAAGGCCGCCGCCTTTACCGGCGAAGTGGCCGAGGCGCGCCTTGCCGAAGCCTTCAAGCAGGAAGGCAAGGTCACCGACCCGTACTTCATGGAAGTGACGGAAACCGGTGGTATCACCGGCCGCGAAACCATTCGTGAAACCATCCGCGCCACCGGCCCGACCGTGGCCTATGGAGCCGAGGCCTGAATGCCGACACGTGAGATCACCCGGCTGACGCTGTACGGCGACTCCATTTCCGGCAACTGCCAGAAGCCGAAATGGACCGCCGACCTGCTCGGCATTCCCTTCGACTGGGTCGAGGTGGATATCCTGCAAGGCGGTACACAGACGGAAGACTTCCTGGCCGTGAACCCGGTCGGGCAGGTGCCTGTCGCCCGCTGGCCGGACGGGCGCGTGCTGCCGCAGTCGAATGCGATCATGCTCTACCTCGCCGAAGAGGCGGGCAGCGACCTGATCCCGGCGGACAGTTTCCGCAAGGCGCAGATGATGAGCTGGCTGTTCTGGGAGCAATACTCCCACGAGACCGCCATCGCCGTGCGCCGGTTCCACAAGCACTACCTGAAGAAATCCGATGACGAGATCGACCCGAACCTGATGGCCAAGGGCCGCCGGGCCCTCGGCGTGATGGAGATGCAGCTGACCTTCACCGACTGGATTGTCGGCGAGAGCATGACGCTGGCTGACATTGCGCTGGTTGCCTATACGCGCCTCGCCCATGAAGGCGGTTTCGATCTTTCCGAGTTCCCCGCGGTCGAGCGCTGGGTCAGCCGCACGGAAGCGGCGCTCGGCATCCCCCACGCCAGAGAGATAGCAGCATGATGACAGCCCTGAGCCTGTCTCATGTGAGGCGCACAGCGCCGATACGGAGACGTTAAAGATGTATCGTTATGATGAGTTTGATTCCCGGATCGTGAAAGACCGGGTGGAACAGTTCCGCGGACAGGTGAACCGCCGCCTGTCGGGTGAGCTGCTGGAGGATGAGTTCAAGCCGCTGCGCCTGCAGAATGGCGTGTACCTGCAGCTGCACGCCTACATGCTGCGCGTCGCGATTCCCTATGGCCAGCTGAACGGCGCGAAGCTGCGCCGCCTGGCGGAAGTGTCGACCAAGTATGACCGGGGTTATGGCCATTTCACCACGCGCCAGAACATCCAGTATAACTGGGTGGCGCTGAAGGACATTCCGGATGCGCTGAACGACCTCGCCGAGGTCGAGATGCATGCGATCCAGACCTCCGGCAACTGTATCCGGAACGTGACCAGCGACCATTTCGCGGGCGCTGCCGCCGACGAGGTGATGGACCCGCGTCCATGGTGCGAGATCATCCGCCAGTGGAGCACGTTCCATCCGGAATTCGCCTTCCTGCCGCGCAAGTTCAAATTCGCGGTGACGGCGGCGGCGCATGACCGGGCCGCGATTGCCGTGCACGATATCGGCCTGCGCATCGTGAAGCGCGGCGATCAGGTCGGCTTCGAAGTCTATGCCGGCGGCGGGCAGGGGCGTACGCCGCTGCTGGCTGCACTAGTCAATGATTTTGTTCCGGAGGCAGAGCTTCTTGACTATGTCGAGGCCATCATGCGCGTCTACAACCGCCATGGCCGCCGGGACAACAAGTACAAGGCGCGGATCAAGATCCTCGTCCAGGAGCTTGGTGCGGAAGAGTTCACCCGTCAGGTGGAGGCCGAATACGCCGCCCAGCGCCCGCACGAGAAGATCGATCTGCCGCAGGCCGAGATCGACCGTATCCATGCCTATTTTGCCCCGCCGGCCTATGATGCCGAAGACGGCACCGAGGCGTTCGAAGCGGCCAGGGCCGCCGAGCCGGACTTTGCCCAGTGGGCAGAGGTGAACCTGCATCCCCACAAACAGGCGGGCCATGCCTCTGTCACGGTCAGCCTGAAGCCCATCGGCGGCGCAGCGGGCGATGCGACGGACAAGCAGATGGAGATCGTCGCCGATCTGGCAGAGCGCTACGCCTATGACGACATCCGCGTCAGCCATGCGCAGAACCTCGTCCTGCCGCATGTGCCGGTGAAGCATCTCTACGCGATCTGGCAGGCGCTGGACGCGGCGGGCCTCGCCACGCCGAATGAGAGCCTGATCACCGACCTGATCGTCTGCCCGGGCCTCGACTATTGCAACCTTGCCAATGCGCGCTCCATCCCGGTCGGGCAGGCGGTGCAGGAAGTCTTCGCCGATCCGAAATACCAGCGCGAGATCGGGCGGCTGCACATCAATATCTCTGGCTGCATCAATGCCTGCGGCCATCACCATGTCGGCCATATCGGCATTCTCGGCGTCGACCGGAAAGGCGAGGAGTTCTACCAGATCAGCCTCGGCGGCCGGGCGGACGAGAAAGCGGCCATTGGCGCCATTGCGGGCCCCGCCCTGAAAGGGGAGGACGTGCCGGGCGCCGTGAAGCGCATTGTCGACACCTATATGGACCTGCGCACCTCGCCGGATGAGCTTTTCATCAACACGCTGGAGCGCCTTGGCGCAGACCCGTTCAAGGAGGCTCTCTATGCCACTGCTTAAGGATGGCGCAGAAATCGAGAATAATTGGGTATTTATCGATCAGGATGGTGAAGCTGAGCTAAAGCCAGACCAGGCGGTGACCCTGCCGCTGGCCCGTTTTCTCGAACAGGCCGAAAGCCTCGCCGGACGCAACGCGCCGGTGGGTGTACGCCTCGTTCCGGAAGATGATCCGGAGCTTTTGGAGCCATTTCTTGAATGGATTCAATTGGTTGAGGTCTCGTTTCCCAAATATACCGATGGCCGCGGCTACTCGCAGGCACAGCTGCTGCGCCGCCGTCATGGCTATCAGGGCGAGCTTCGCGCGGTGGGACACGTGCTGCGCGATCAGATTTTCTACATGAACCGTTCAGGCTTCGACGCTTATGAAACGGCCCGGGCTGAACTACCTAGTGTTCTGGAAGCCCTGAACGAATTCCGGGACACCTACCAGCCTGCCGCAGACGGCCGGGTTCCGGTGTTCCAAGCAAGACACGGAAACTGACCCCATGCCCTATGGCGATATCAAAGCCCGCCAGCTTGAGTCGACGGAAGCACGTCTCGCCCGCCTGAATGGCGAGCTGCGCGAAGCCTCCGCCCAGACGATCCTGCGCGTCGCCATGATCCGCGAATGGCCCGAGCAGCTGACCTATGTGTCGAGCTTCGGGGCAGAGAGCGTCGCCATGCTGTCGCTGATTGCCGAAGTGGACCCGAGCCTGCCGGTGATCTTCCTCGATACGGGCATGCACTTCCCGCAGACGCTGGACTATCGTGACGAAGTGATTGAGCGCCTGGGCCTCACCGGCGTGCGCTCGATCCCGCCGAACGAGACCGAGCGCAAGGTGCTCGACCCCGACAACAAGCTCTGGAAGTCCGATTCCGACGCCTGCTGCGCCCTGCGCAAGGTGCGTCCGCTGGAGCCGGCGCTGGAAGGCTTCAATGCCTGGATCACGGGCCGCAAGCGCTTCCATGGCGGCGAGCGGATGAAGCTGCCGGTCTTCGAATTTGCTGGCGGCCGCTACAAGGTGAACCCGATGGCGGGCTGGACGGCGGACGACGTCGACCTGTTCATGAAGCAGCGCAACCTGCCGCGTCACCCGCTGGTCGACCAGGGCTATCCGTCCATCGGCTGCTGGCCGTGCACGCGGCCTGCGGCAGACCCGATGGATCCGCGCTCCGGGCGCTGGGCAGGCCAGAACAAGACCGAGTGCGGTCTCCATCTCGACAAGACAGAGCGCCCGCGCGTATTCTGAGGATCTCTCGGGGCGGCTCTATCACACCAGGGGGTCCCCCATTTCGCCCTTCCCGTCACAACCGGGGAGGGCGTTTTCTTGTCGGCCGTCAGCCTGGTTTTCCAAACACATGCGCCAGCGCGATCGCCCCGGCGGTCGCGACATTGATGCTGTCGAAGCCCGCAGACATGGGGATGCGGACCGGCGTGGCCGCCGCGATCAGCGCATCCGGCAGGCCCGGCCCCTCGGCCCCCAGCAGGATGGCGAGCTTGTCCGGCACGGGCAGGGATTGCATCGGCGGGGCCTCCGCGCGGGGCGTCATGGCCCAGACGGTATAGCCCGCACTTAAGACGGCATTTACCATGTCCAAGCCCGTCCCGCCTTGGGCATAGGGCAGGAACAGGCTCGCCCCGGACGAGACGCGGATGGATTTGCGGTAGAGCGGATCGCAGCAGCGCTCATCCAGCAGAACGCCGCCCACGCCAAAGGCTGCCGCATTGCGAAAGCAGGCGCCGGTATTGTCGTGGTTCGAAATGTCGGACAGCAGCAGGAGGGGGGTCGTGCCGGTCTCATCCTGAGCGAAGTCGAAGGATGCGGCCCGCGCCCGTGCTTCGACTTCGCTCAGCATGAGCGCTCCATATTGCGCAAGAAATTCTCCAGGCGGGGGAATGTTGCCCTTCAGGCCGCAGGCGAGCACGCCGCGATGCATGGGGAAGCCGGCCACCTGGTCCATCACCGCCTGCGGGGCGGTGTAGACCGGCACATCGGCGGGCACTTTTTCCAGCAGCCCGGCCAGCGGCGCCAGCCGGGACTCTGCCAGGAACAGGCTTTCCACGGCAAAACGCGAGCGCGTCAGCAGCGTCTCCAGCGTCACCTTGCCCTCGACGATGAACCGCCCGCCATGGCCGGAGGTCAGGTCCTTCTCGCGGATGGAGGTGTAGGCGGCAACGCGCGGGTCATTCGGGTCTGAAACAGGGAAAACGGGCATGGGAAGAACCCATGCCCGCTCCGTCTGCTGCGATCAATCGCTGGGGTTTACGATCAGTCGAGCAGATCAATGATGGCGTTGGCGACGAGGCCTGTGGTGACTTCCATCAGGTAGGCGTCGCGGTCCACGACAACCCAGCGATAGCCGCGCGGGGCGGGCTCCAGGTCATAGCGGCGCCAGTCTTCGAAATAGTGGCCGGTGCGATAGTCCACGGGCAGGTATTCGCCCTTCTTCCACATTTTCTTGGCGTGGCCCGGCGGGATCTTGCCCTGCTTGGCCAGGCCCGGCGGCAGGTCGCCCGCACGCGAGTGTGGCGGGTCGGCATAGGCCATCAGGCCTGCGCCCATGGCAGCGGCCAGCGTGGTGGTGATCAGTCTGAAGTTCATGTCGAAACTCCTTTCAGGTCTTGCCGCATCAACGGCTGATGGGGCTTGCCGGTTCCCGGAAATCGGCAGGGCAGGCGGGATTTCGCCCGGTCTGTTGTTTGCGCAGAGGATTGCGGTAGGAGTAAGGCTCCGCAGGAGGCGGAAGGGGAGACCGGCGCATGTCGAAAACGCATCTGGCCACGCGGGTGGCCGTGACAATCGTCTTCGCCATTCTGTACCTGGCCTTCCTGGCCGAGACGGGCGCGCTGGTGCAGGAATTCGGCGCTTCAGGCCTCGCGCTGCGGCTGGCCTCGCTGGACTCCCAGAATTTCATTTTCTTCCCGCTGGCTGGCTTGCTGGCGCTGGTCGCCTTCTGGCAACCGGCGGTCCTCTTGGTCGATGCCATGTGGCGCGGCCAGCTGAAATACGGGCGGATCGTGCTGGGCGGCAGCCTGCTGGTCGCGCTGATTGGCGCATGGCTGATTTCGGGCGCGTTTGACTCCTCGGCGGCCCGGTCGGTGTTCGAGATTTCCCCGAAAGCGCTCACCGCAGACACCGGGGCCCCCGCGACGGAGGATGCGCCGCCGCTGGCGCCGGTGACCGAAGTGCTGGCGCGCATGCGCATCCTGTCGGGCGTCGACCGCGGCCTCGGCGAATACCAGGCCCAGTGCGACCGGGAATGGCTGCAATATTCGGTGGCGGCGGAAGTGGAGATGCTGTGCTTCCCGGCAGGCGAGCGCCTGTCCGTGCGCGACTGCTGCACGGCCAAGGCGGCCTTCCGCCAGCATCTCAACGGACTTGCAGCCGAGGCGCCGTCGCGCACGGCCACCGTGCATGACTGGGTAATGCCGGCGAAAGTGTTCTTCCTGCTGCTGCTGCTCGGCATCGGCATCCTGCTGGTGCAGTACCGCAAGGGTCTGGAGCGCCTGCACGGGATGACGCCGTCGGGCATTTCCTTCGGGCTGGCGCTCGGCGGGGCGGTGATGCTGATCTGGCCGCTGCTGAACGCGGCTTACCTGCAGACCATGGCGCTGCTGACCGGGTCAGGCTCGGCCAGCGCCTACACGGTCGTTGCGCCGCTGGTTGCGCTCGGCTTCGGTGTGTGGACGCTGCTGCTCGTCTTCTTCCACCTGCGCTCCTATCCCAGCCAGATCGAATATGCCGCCAAGATCGGCGGCTTCATCGCGGCGGCGGTGGGCGTGTTCCGTTATGAAGAGATCACGAACTATCTCGCCCGCACGCTAGGCGTCGGCGGCGGGCTGGTGGCGATCATCGTGTTTGCGGTGGCGGTGGCCGCGCTGATCGTCAGCGTGATTCTCGGCGTCGACCCGACGGACATCAATCTGGACGGCGATGAGGAAGAGAAGGCGGAGACCGCCAGCGGGGATTAGTTCCCCGCCGGCAGGCCCTGTTCCTTGGCCATGCGTTTCATGGCCTTTTGCAGTTTCTCGAAAGCGCGAACCTCGATCTGGCGGATGCGCTCGCGGGAGACATTGTATTCTTCCGACAGCTCTTCCAGCGTTTTCGGGTCGTCCGTCAGGCGGCGCTCGGTCAGGATGTGACGCTCACGCTCGTTCAGGTCTTCCATGGCCGCGGAGAGCAGGGTCATCCGGGCATCGAATTCCTGCTGGTTGGCGAATTCCTCGGCCTGGCCCGGCTCGTCATCGGCCAGCCAGTCCTGCCACTCCATGTCGCCATCGGTGCCCATCGGCACGTTCAGCGAGGCATCGGAGCCGGACATGCGCCCGTTCATCGAATAGACTTCGCTTTCGGTGACGTTGAGCTTCTCGGCGATCAGCTTGGCCTGTTCCGGCTTCAGGTCGCCTTCTTCGAGGGCAGCCATCTCGCCCTTCAGGCGGCGCAGGTTGAAGAACAGCTTCTTCTGGGCGGCCGTCGTGCCGAGCTTCACCAGGCTCCACGAACGCAGGATGTATTCCTGGATCGCGGCGCGAATCCACCACATGGCATAGGTGGCCAGGCGGAAGCCCTTGTCCGGGTCGAACTTCTTCACGGCCTGCATCAGGCCGACATTGCCCTCGGAGATCACTTCGGCCATCGGCAGGCCATAGCCGCGATAGCCCATGGCGATCTTCGCCACGAGGCGCAGGTGCGACGTCACCATCTTCTCGGCGGCGTCGGTGTCTTCCTGCTCGCGCCAGCGCCGGGCCAGCATGAACTCCTCGTTCTTCTCGAGCATCGGAAATTTGCGAATTTCAGTGAGGTAACGGCTGAGGCCCTGTTCGGGGCTCAAAGTCATACTCGTACTGGCAGAAATCTTGTTTGCCATATCTTCAAATCCTCCTTCCGGAACCGGTCCCGTGAAACCGGCGATGGTTCCAATTTGGAATGTCCAGTGCCTTTTAGCCCCGACTGGCGGCGACGTCTTGTACCGGAATGCGCATGAGTTTCATCGCGCTCGGGTATAGATAGGAATTGCGGCGACCTTAGGGAAGGGGTGGGGCCTATAGGTTTTTCGGGGGGATTTCGGGCAAAAAAACGGACTTATGTAGCAAGCGCACCAAGATCGGTTCAGCCCCAGGGGGCGCCCGTGATTAGGGGGCTGGTGGCGCTAGTCTTTGAGGTACTCATCTGGTCTGGTGTACACTTGGAGCGTTCCGGACAGGAGATTGTCTTCGTGGGTTCGGAAATACTCAAACGGGTTCAAGTTACTTGCGAAGAAGTAGGTGAAATCCGATACCCCGAACACGTCTGTATAAGTGACCTTTCCCGCAATGTTGATGAGCTTCGGAACTTTGATCCTCTTCGATAAGTCGAATCCTTCCAGCTCCCAATTTGTGGAAAAGGTCTCAGTGCCGCCAGCTGCGATCACGCGACTTGGCACATAGGTGTCTTTTTTATTCGAGTTAACCACTTTGTCATTCAGCACAACAGACTGGAGCGAGACGACAATTTCCGTGACGGTGGCTGGCGACTGCCCAACGTTTTTTACCTTGATGAAGGCAAGGAGCTTTTCATCCCTCGAGATAGCAAAATCGCTAGGTTGTACCGCCAAATAAGCCCGCACTTGTTTTTGTCCTATTTCGCGGGTGGCAATCGTTTGCTGTCTGGTGATCTCGAAGGTCGCCACAATGGCGACCAACCCGACCGCCGTGTAAATCCCAATCCATAGGGTCCAATAGGCAACGCTTTCCTGGGCCAAGAGATCCGCGTCCACAGAAGTGCGCGCAAATTCCTGAGTATCGTTCTTGCGATATGTGGCGCTGCTATCTGCATCGCAGCGCCATACAAATATGTCAGGAGGCTCGGAAAGATCACTCGGATTGTCGCTTTTGGGCTGTCTAGCTTGGGTGCACTCCTGGACGCTTTGATTTTGGGCTTCTTCTAAAATTGAGGGGGCTATCGGCCTGAAAGACCAAGCAATAATAGGCAGAGCAAAGAGGACGATAAGCAAACACCATCTAGCGGTAGCTAGAGCTTGTCCATATCCACTCGTTCCACGCCAATTGCTGTCAGGCATTGCAACAAGAAAGCTGCATTGAACTTCCCCCTGCTGAGCTTGTTCCGGATGTTCGCCTCTTTTTCATCGACACCTATTTCCGCCAGTCTTTCAACTAACTGGCTATAGGTCACACCCTTCAGTTTCAACAGAATTTCGGGACGGGCAGGATTCCACCCAAAAAAAAAGCCCCGCGCCAGGAGAGAGGAGGCGCGGGGGATGTAGTTCAGGAACGGGGGGTATCTCCTGTTATTCGGCCGGTACGGGGGTCGGCTTCTCATCTAGTCGGGTGAGGGCGGCATTGAGGGCGTCGCGGCGCTGGCCGAAACGCTTGTCCTCGGTGCCCGGCACCTGATCGGCGGCGAAGCGGTGGAGGACGGCTTCGACCTCCTCGCTCATGCCGGTGAAGTAGACATCCTTGCCGGCGTCGTGTGCGTCTTCGATGATCGTCTCGACCGCACGCACGGCGGAGACGTCGATGAAGGGCACGCGGGCAAAGTCCAGCACGATGATCTCGACCTTGTCGCCAGCCCGGCTGCGGACATGGTGGCCAAGGTCAGCCGCTGCGCCGAAGCTGAGCGGGCCGCCGAAGTCGAACAGCATCACCCGGCCGCCGCAGCGGGAGAGAAGGGTGACTTCTTCTTCGCTCGACTGGCGCGGCGCTTCATGCTGCACCGAGGCGATCTGGTCGTCGGCCAGCTTCTTGATAAAGGCGAGGGCCGCAAGGACCACACCGACCGCAACCGCCGTGATCAGGTCAACGAAGACCGTCAGGCCGAGGACGAGCACCATCAGCGCCAGGTCCCAGCGCGGGCCTTTGTGGGCACGCTTGATGTAGGACATGTCGATCGTGTCGAAGCCGACCTTCACGAGGATACCGGCCAGCACCGCATGCGGGATCTGCGAGGCGAGCGGGCCGAGGCTCAGCACGACGGCCAGCAGGACCAGCGCATGGGTGCCGCCCGAGATCCGCGTGCGTCCCCCTGAGCGGATGTTGATGACCGTCCGCATCGTGGCACCGGCGCCCGGAATGGCGCCGAACATGCCGGCGATCGTGTTGCCGATACCCTGGCCGATCAGTTCCTTGTCGGAGTCGTGTCGGGTGCGGGTCATGTTGTCGGCGACGAGCGAGGTCAGCAGGCTGTCGATGGAGCCGAGGACGGCCAGGATGAAGGCCGCTTCGAGCACCACCAGGGCCGTATCGGCGCTGAAGCTCGGCAGGACGAATTGCGGCAGGCCGGTCGGGATGTCGCCCAGCACAGGCGCGCCCGGAATGGCGAGGCTGACCAGCGTACCGATCACCAGCGCCGCAAGCGGGCCGGGGACATAGGCGGCGAATTTCTTCGGCCAGGTGAAGACGATGATCAGGGTCATCACGGCAATGCCGACAGCGATCAGGTTCGGGTCCATCACGGCGCCAGGCACGGCGGTGAAGGCCGGAATGGTGCCGCCGCCGTCAGGCTCGTGGCCGAACAGGCGGGAGAGCTGAAGCGCGATGATGATGACACCGATGCCGCTCATGAAGCCGGAGATCACCGGATAAGGCACCAGTTTCACATACTGGCCGAACTTCAGCACGCCGAAGCCGATCTGCAGGACACCGGCCAGGACGACGGCCGCGAAGACCAGCGTCGGATTGCCGCCAAGCGCGGCATAGAGACCTGCGAAGACGACGACCATCGGGCCGGTCGGGCCGGAGACCTGAGAGCCTGTACCGCCGAAGATGGCAGCGAAGAAGCCAACGAAAATGGCGCCCCAGAGGCCGGCGATGGGGCCGGCGCCGGAGGCTTCACCGAAGGCTAGGGCCAGCGGCAGGGCGACGATACCGGCGGTCAGGCCGCCGAACAGGTCGCCTCTCAGGTTGCTTGTATCAAAGAAGGGGCCGCGCCCTGAGGGCGCGGCAGTCTTGGGTGTGGACATCAGGATATTCCCGTTGTGTCTGGCAGCATTCAGGCTGCGCATTCATGTTTGGACGCCAGTTCCCTGATCTGCGCCGCATAGCGCGCATCGACCGTGACGAACTTGCCGTCGGCTTCGTCCCAGGCTTCGACTTCGCCCGACTTGATGTCGTAGACCCAGCCATGCAGCTCGGTCTCGCCTTTTGCGAGGGCGGCGGCGACAGCCGGATGCGTACGCAGGTGCTGAAGCTGGAGCAGGACGTTCTGCTCGATCAGCATCTTCATGCGATCTTCCGGGGAGGCGTCTTCGTCAGCGATGCTGTCGACAACGTCCACGGCAGCCTTGGAATAACCGAGCCATTTGGCGACGTGCGGCAGGCCGCCGAGGCCTTCCGGGTTCATCGCGCCTTTCATGGCGCCGCATTCGGTGTGGCCGCAGACCACGATGTGCGGGACTTTCAGGACAGCGACCGCATACTCGATGGACGCTGTCATGCCACCGGTACTTTCCGTATGCGGTGGAACGATGTTGCCTGCGTTGCGGCAGATGAAAAGTTCACCCGGCTCGGTCTGGGTGATCATGGCCGTTTCGACGCGGGAGTCGGAACAGGCAATGAAAAGCGCTTCAGGGGACTGGCCCTTGCTGAGCTCTTCAAACAGGCCCTGTTTTTCAGGGTAGACATTATTCTGGAAGCGGACGACGCCTGCAGCAAAGCGCGGCATGCGAAACTCCTTTCGATGCTGGGAGGAAACACTGAATTGGAATTAGGGAGGTAGCGCGGCTGTGCGCCTATGCTGCGGACGGTGGGTCCACAACAGACCGGGTCACTTCGCTATAGTGACGACATGCACCAAGATTTAATGCTTTCTGTTCGTACACCGAGAACGGGCTCCTTGAGTCTGGTACAGGCAATCTGGCGTCGCGCAATAGATAGTTCCAATATAAAAACTCTCTTGTTTCAATAGCAAAAACCTATCAATAATGATGCGATTCTGGACAGGAAAACGCGCATGCGCCCAACGCTTAGACAGCTGCAATACCTCGTCGCGGTGGCAGATACCGGCAAGTTTCACGAGGCGGCCCGCGTGCTCAACGTCTCGCAGCCGAGCCTGTCGGCCCAGATCGCGGAAGCGGAGCAGCAATTGGGGGCGATCCTCGTTGAACGCGGCCGGCACGGCGCCTTCATGACCCCGCTGGGGGAGGAGGTCGTCCGCCGCGCGCGGGCCATCCTGATCCAGGTGGAGGACCTGAAAGCCTTCACGCTGCGCCCGTCCGGCGAAGTTGCCGGGCGTTACCGGCTGGGCACGGTCTCAACCATCGGGCCTTACCTGCTGCCGGGCGCGGTCCGGGAACTGCACCGCCTGTTTCCGGAACTTCGCATGAGTGTGCATGAGGCCCGCACAGCGGACCTTGATGCACGCCTCAATGATGGCCGTCTCGACATGATCATTTCAACACCGGAGGATCATGCCAGTAGCGCCTTCATGGAATTGTTCGAGGAGACGTTGTTCGTCTGCGCCGCGCAGGAAGATGAATTGTCGGCGAAGCAGGGCCCGGTCGATCTGGACGCCTTGCGCGGACGCGAACTGCTGAGCCTCGGTCCCGGTCACCGGCTCAGCCTGATCATCCAGCAGCTGGCCGATGCGGCGGGCGCGCATATCAGTACCGAATATGAAGGCACGTCGCTCGATGCCGTCCGCCAGACGGCCAGCATGGGGGAGGGGGTGGCGATCCTGCCGAACCTTTACGCCGTGGTGGAGGCGCAGCGCGATCCGACCCAGGTTGTCCGGCCGATCCGGCACAAGCTGGCCCGCCGCAGGATCGGGCTCATCTGGCGCGAAGGCTCGCCTCTGGCCGAACCGATGACAGAAATGGGCAAGGTGATGCGCGCCGTCGCGGCAGACCTGCTGAGCGGGGATGGCAAGGAGCCGAAGCGCCGCGTCGGTCGGCGCTGAATGGACAGTCCGCGCACTGGTTGAACATCCCTCTGACTCGGATAAGTTCAACCGTATGGTCACTACCCGTACGATCCTGTTCGATGTCGATGGCGTCCTGATTGACAGCTATCATGCCAACCCGCGCGCCAGACCCAATTGGGATGAGGAATTTCTGGATGGTCACGGAATAGACCCCGCACGCTTTTCGGCTGAATTCATCTATGGAACTTTCCTTCATGACGTCTTGCCGGGACGGCGCCTCCTTATAGAGGCGCTGGAAGATGAGCTGCCGAAATTCGGTTATGCCGGATCAGCAGAGGTCATCGCCCGTCACTGGATTTCCGGCGACGCAAAGGTCAACTCCGCCCTGCTGGAATTTATCGCCGGGCTTGATGGCGGCTTTCAGCTTTTTCTTGCGACCAATCAGGATCAGATGCGTGCGGACTGGATCTGGAATGAGCTGGGCTTTCAAGCCTGTTTCCGAGACATCTTTCATGCAGCCCGGTTTGGGGCTGTGAAACCGACAAAAGAATACTTCGATGCAATTGCTTGCATCCTTGGTCCGCAATCCGTGCCGCCGCTGCTGATTGATGATTCTTTGTCAGTCGTGGAAGGTGCACGCCAGTATGGCTGGGACGTCATCCATTATACAGAAATCGAAGACGTCACTCAGAATCCTGTCTTCTCTGCAGCCCCAGTGATCTCTAGTCGACGCTGACCTCGGCGCGTTCTTCTGCGAGGTAGTCGGTCGATCGCATCTCGTGCAGGCGGCTGACGGTCCGCTCGAACTCGAAGGCGCCGTCTCCTTCCGGGTACAGCGTTTCCGGTTCCGCCGCAGCGCTCGCCACCAGCTTGATCTTCGCTTCGTAGAGCGCATCGATCAGCGCGACGAAACGGGCCGCCTCGTTGCGGTTCTCCGGGCCGAGCTGCGGAATGCCGCGCAGGATGATCGTGTGGAAGTTCGCTGCGATGGCCAGGTAGTCGCGCGAATAGAGCGGGCGGGCGCAAAGCTCCTCGAAGGTGAACCAGGCGACTCCGGCAGCCTCGCGGCTGACTTCCAGTTTCCGGCCCTTCACCGTCAGCGTCACATGCTGGGCGTGCGCGCCGGAGGTGAGCCGCGTCCAGACCTCTTCCAGCGAAGCATCCGCTTCCGGTCCGAGCGGGGCGTACCAGACAGGCGCGGCGATCAGCCGGTCCAGCCGGTAGTCGCGGTCTGACGCCAGGTGGAAGATATCGCACCGGTCTTTCAGATGTTTGATGAAGGGCAGGAACAGCGGACGGTTGATGCCGTCCTTGTAAAGATCATCCGGTACGCGGTTGGAAGTCGCCACGACCGTGACGCCGCGCTCGAACAGCTGGTCGAACAGGCGCGCGAGGATCATCGCATCGGCAATCTGCGTGACCTGGAATTCATCAAAGCAGAGCAGCTGCGCTTCTTCTGCGACCTGTTTGGCAACCGGCGGGATCGGGTCGTCGCCTGCGCCCTTCACGCGCCAGGGGGAACGCTTGCGTTCGCCTTCCGGCATCTTGCGCCAGGTGTCGAGACGGTCCTGAACTTCGGCCATGAATTCGTGGAAGTGCACGCGGCGCTTCGCTTTCGGCGCGGCATTCTCGAAGAACAGGTCCATCAGCATGGACTTGCCGCGTCCGACCCCGCCCCAGAGGTAAAGCCCGCGGACAGGTTCGGGCTTCGAGAACCAGCCGCCCTTCGGCGGGTCGGCGAGGCGACGGGCAAGGTCGTCCAGAAGCCCGGCCGCTTCGGCCTGCACGGGATCGTTGGTCAGCAGGCCTGCGTCCACACGTTCCCGGTACTGGCGGAGCACGATTGCCATGGACACCTCAGCCAAACTGCGCAGCGATCTGGTCCAGCAGCCGGCTGAACGCGTCAGGTTTGAGCAGCAGGGTCAGCCCGATGCCGGCGACCGCGCCGCCAAGGTGGGCGCCATGGGCGATCATCGTGTTCTCGCGCTGGGAGTAGATGAAGCTGATGACGATGAAGAGCAGGGCGTAAAGGCCCGCCCAGACCGGTACGGCAAACATCAGGTAGATGGTTGCGAACGGGAACAGGATGCCAACGGCCGACATCAGGCCCGAAATGGCGCCGGAGGCGCCGATGGCGCGGTAGTCCGGCTGGTTGCTCTTGTCGATGACTTCCCAGAAGGAGCCGCCCAGCAGGGAGCCGAAATAGAGCATGGCAAAGCCGGTGCTGCCGAAAACGCTCTCAAGCGGCGGGCCGAAGAAATAGAGCGTCAGCATGTTCACGAAGAGGTGCATGCCGTTGACGTGCAGGAAGCCGGACGTGAGCACGCGGTGCCATTGGCGCTGTTCACGGATCGGGCGGATCCACAGCGAGTTCTGGTTGATGAAATCCGTCGTGCCGAAGCCGATCATGCTGGCCACGATATTGGCCAGCAACAGGCTGGACGTGATCGGCGCCGAAGTGAAGAAATCCATGCCGAGGCTGTTTCCCGTCAGTGATAGGCGAAAGAAAACCGCCCGGAAGTGGTTCCGAGCGGCTTAGCAAGCTCTGGCCCCGAAGGGCAAGCACAAGGGATCAGGCGGCGCGCACCCGCACGGCCGGCGCATCGGCAGCGGTCGGCATCAGGTCCATCAGGAAGTCCTCGAAGCTGTCCGGGCGCTGGATGAAGCGATTGAACGGCAGGCCGGCCTTGAAAATGGCTTCCGGGTGGATGTTGGCGCCGCAACGGACCGCTGCTTCAACGGCCTGGTCGCGCGTATCCATCGAGGAAACGACGGCGATGCGGTATTTGCCCATGTTTGCGATGCGGGCGATCGTCATGTCCGGATCCATGGAGTCCGGCAGGCCGAGGTCCAGCACGACGAGGTCGAAGCGCTCAAGACGCAGGCGCGATTCCGCTGCCATCAGCGTCGGTGCCATGACGAGGTCAACCTGCACGCGGGAGCGGGCAGCCTTGTCCGCAGCGATGGCCAGCATGTCGCGCACCGGCGCGTGATCTTCAACCCAGAGAACTTTCATAAAATCTACCCCGATGCCTTTCCTGTGTGACAGGTCCTTAACCTGCCCCCGATGTGCGTTCACTTTGCCACGCGCAGCTTACGGCTTAGTAAAGCGTTCCTTTCAGAAGTGTTGAAAACTCAACGAATTGCAATTGCCGGGACATTTCGCAAAGGGGGTCAGAAACGGCCCGGATCGCCTTGTAATCAGGGGCTGTTTGCGGCGCTTCCGCACGTATCGGGCTTGGCATATGCTGGTTTCGTGGAGAAACGCCCGAAGATGAGTGACGAAACACTCCCCCAGAAACCGCTGGTGCCGCGCAAGTCGGCATTCCTGGATGTGGAAACGCCGGACGACCTGCATATCGTGGATGTGCTGATCGAGGAGCGCTGCCCGAAACTGCGCGCAAGCCCAGCCTGGCCGCTGGTGCGTCCGGTGCTTTATTCCATGCTTGGCTATGACAAGGCCCGCCGCATGGCCGACGAGATCGTCGAGCTGAACGGCCGCGAATCCTTTGACCGCCTGTCCCGCCATCTCGCCTTCGACCTGACCGTCGAGGGCATTGAGCGGATGCCGCGCGAAGGCCGGATGATCATCGCAGCCAACCACCCGACCGGTCTGGCCGACGGGGTCGCCGTCTGGGACCTGCTGAAGCGGGTGCGCGAAGACATCATCTTTTTCGCCAATGCCGATGCGATCCGCGTCAATCCGAAGTTCGAGGATGTGATCATCCCGGTCGAATGGGTGATGGAGAAACGATCCCCCGCCAAGGCGCGCGAAACGCTGAAACGGGCAGGGGAGGCTTTTGCGGAAGAGAAGTGCGTCGTCATCTTCCCGTCCGGGCGTCTCGCGCGGAAAGAGGGTGACCGGCTCATTGAGAAGGACTGGTTCTCGACCGTCATCGGCCTCGCGAAGAAACAGAAGGCGCCGATCCTGCCGCTCAATCTCGATGCGTGGAACTCGCGGCTCTACTACCTGCTTTGCAATCTGAGCGGCGAGCTGCGTGACATCACTCTCTTCCATGAGCTGCTGAACAAGCAGGGCTCCAGGATGCGCATGACGTTCGGCCAGATGATCCACCCGGACACGCTGCAGGGCGATGCGGTTGAACTGACCGAAAAGCTGAAGGCGCATGTCGCCTATGAATTGCTGGAAGATCCCGCAGCCGTGTTCCGGCCTTAACGGTCAGCGCACTGCGACGCGGTTGATCCGGGCAGGCATTTCCGGGCAGGCAGCTGGCGTGCCGAGCGCGACCGGATGACCGCTGGGGTGACGGGCAGACCAGGCCGCCGCTGCCGACAGGCTTCGCGCATCCGCGAACAGGCTCATCAAACCATTCAGGGCGTCTGCGGAGGCACGGGCAGACCGGGCGCCTTCCAGCGCTTCCAGCTCCATCTCTGCCGCTTCGCCGAGACTAAGGAAGCTGCAGCCGATGGCCGACGGGATGCCGGCCTGCTGCGTCCAGCCGCCGAGCCGGGTGGCATTGAAGGCGAACCGCTCCACTTCGATCACATACTCTTCGTCCAGCGCCGGCTGGCGGCCTTGCCGGGCGGTGTCCAGCAGAGCGGCGGAGTCGCCCGCGAGGGTGGCGGCTTTCGCGCCCCAAAGCTCGGCCAGCTCCGGGCTGGCGGAGGCAGGCCCCGCCATGAGGGCGAGTGCAGAAGCAAGACTGATCTGTTTCAACATGGGGCGAGATGTCCCTTTTTGGGACATCCGGCGCAAAACCCGTGCCGGATTTGCCCCAAGGGCCGGACTTGCCAGATGCGAAGCCGCGTCCCAGAGTTCACAAAAAAGGGAAGAAATGAATGAGCGGGGAGAACAAGGGCATCGTCAGGGACCAGCCGCCGGAGATTCCTTCGGAGGGCGGGCCGCTGGCCGAGTTCAAGGGCGCCGTGCCGCCCGCACCGGAATGGTTCCGCAAGGCGGTCGCGACGCCTTACGAGACAGGCTCGGTGGAGGTTAAGGGGGCCAACGTGACCTATCAGCGCTGGGGCAGGCGCGGCGCGCCGGGCCTCTTGCTGGTGCACGGCAATGGCGCGCACGCCCATTGGTGGGATTTCATCGCGCCTTACTTTGCCGAAGAGTACAATGTCGCCGCGATCACATTCGCGGGCATGGGCGACAGCGATTTTCGCGACAGCTACAACATGGCGACCTTCGCAGAAGAGGAAGTGGCCGTCGCCGAGGCCGCCGGCCTGTTCGACGGGCCAACCAAGCCGATCATCGTGGCCCACTCCTTCGGCGGTTTCGTCACGCTGGTGACGGGCGCCAAGTATGGCGACCGGTTCGACGGCATGGTCATTGTCGACAGTCCGGTGAACCCGCCGGAGCGTCCGCACCGCGGGCCGGACCGCAAGGGCCGCCCGAACCGCGTCTATCCGGACCTCGCCGCCGCGCTCAGCCGGTTCCGCCTCGCGCCGCCGCAGCTCTGCGAGAATCTCTATGCCGTCGACTATATCGCCCGCTGGAGCCTCCGGAAGGCGGACGAGGGCGGCTGGACCTGGAAATTCGACCCGATGATCTGGAAGCATTTCGATCCGGGCAAGGACCCCGGCGAACTGCTCCAGTCGGCGCGCTGCCGCGTTGCCATCATCCGGGGCGAGAACAGTTCACTGATGCCGGACGATGTGCGCGAATACATGCGCAAGCTGCTCGGCTACCAGGTGCCGTTCATTTCGATTCCGCATGCAGATCATCATGTCATGCTGGACCAGCCGATTGCCTTCGTGGCGGCGCTGCGCACCATGCTGGCAGAGTGGAACCACTCCGATCCGCACCGGACGGTTACTGAGGCATCGCCGCCTCAGGCCTGAACCGGCCGGCAATGCCCAGCCACTCGACGATCCTGAGCGCGGACTGCCAGAGCGGCGCGTCGGGCGAGCCGACGGATTCCGCTTCGGCGGCCTGCTCTGACAGGACAAGCGCGGACTCTTCCACGCCGACGCGGCGCATCGTGGTCATGGCAGTCAGGAATGCCTGCTGGCCGCAAAACTCTGTACGCGGTGTGCCGAGCACCCAGGCAACGGCATTGCCTTCCTCGCGCCGGCCAAGCAGGCAGCGCTGGTCAGGCTCAAGGCTCAGCCACAGGATCGCCTGGAAGTCATTGAAGGCACCGCCGAATATGTCGGAATGCCCAAGCCCGCCATCGGAGACCGCAGACGTGTCGATCGTGTTGAGCACGGGCAGCAGCACGGGTTCCGCCGAGTCCCCGGCACGCCGGCCGGTCCCGTTGAACCGTTGGGAGGCCTGAAGCGCCCGGTCTTTCGAACTGGCATAGAGGGTGAAATCATCGGCGAGACTGTCAATCGCGGAGACGCGCTCAACGAACTCGTCCGCATCGACATCGGGGGAGGCGAAGACGACTTCGTTGAAGAGCTTCTCGCCCGGCCGGTCCTCGGTCATCTGTTCGAGCGCGAGGGTCAGGAATTCGTTGCCCATGGAATGGGCGACGACGCTGATCCGGTCGGCTGCCGTCTTGTCGGCAAGGATGAGCAGGAAGTCTTCCAGGTCCTGCACGGCCTCCGGCGTGATCTGGGACCGGTCGGCCTTGTAGCCGAACAGGCTGCCCGCCGAGGGCCATGAGTAGAACACCGCCGCGCCGTCGATTTCGAGGTCGGTCGACAGCTGCGCTGTCCGTTCGATGCCCGCATCAAACTTGGTGTTGTAGCCATGGATGAACACGAAGATCTCGCGGCGCCGGGATTTGGCGAGTTCGAGTTTCACCTCACGGACAAAGGCCTCCATGTCCGGATGGATCTTCATGTCGCCGACAATGACATGCCGCGCCGGGTCCGGCCGCACATCGAAGCGGAGCACGCTGGGTTTCGGGATCTCGCCGAGCGCGCGGTTGCGCGGCACCGAGACGATTACCGTGCCGGTCTCCAGTTCTCCACGCTCTGCGCCATAATAGGTGCGCGCGTCCAGCACCGGCGTGCCGTCGACGACCAGCATTTCGCCGGGGTCGGGCGCGCGGTCCGTGCCGTAGAAGACTTTCACGAGGTCGAAATCCGGCTCTTCGCCGAACACGCGGGGAGAGAGACGGCGGCCCGCCGGCATGGCAGCTCCGGTGTCGCGGCTGCGCTCGACGGCATCGGCGAGGGCGAGATCCATTTCCTCCAGTGTCGAGAAACCGCCCGCCATGGCGATGGCGGTCATGTCGAGCCCGTTTGCCTTGGCGAAGGCGAGGAGGGGCGCCATGCGGGGATGGTCCACGCCGAGATGATCCGCCACGAGGCGGACTGCCCGCCCGGCATGCTCCGTGGCGGTTGCGGTATCGCCTGCCGCGGCCGCGATCTCGGCCATCCGGGCTTCGAGATTTATGATGCGGGCCCAGTCCGCTTCCGGCGCGATGGTCTCAGCCGCGACCAGCTGCTCATAAGCGGCAAGGGCGCCGGCCGTATCGCCCTCACGGGCCATCAGGTCAGCAAGGTCCTGCAGCAACGCGCTGTCGGTGGCGGGGTCCGCCATCATTTCGGCGGCGAGAGAGAGCATCGCCTCCCGGTCGCCTGCGGCTTCGGCATCGCCCAGTTCGACCAGCAGGTCACGCGGGGGCTGGGGCTGGGCTTGCGGAGGCGCCTCCGGCGGCGGGGTGGCGCAGGCCGCAAGGATTGCCAGCAGCGTGGCCATGGCAACGGCGCGAAAGCGGGTCATGCGGTATCCTCCTCCCGGATGAGGGGATATTAAAAAGCGCGCGCCCGGCCTGCAACAGGGCGGATTGTCAGCGGCGCTTCTTCCAGTTCACTGAATAGAGGTCGAACCGGCGGTCCTTCAGGTTCTGCACGGCGCCGGACTGGCGGGCTGTCAGCAGGTCCGACAGGGAGAGGTCTGCCAGCGCAATGGTCTCGGTGTTCGGGGCCGTGTCGGCAGCGACGCCATCGCGGGCGAAGGGGAAGTCCGACGGCGTCAGGATGCAGCTTTCGGCATAGTGGATGTCCATGTTCTCCACATTCGGCAGGTTCCCCACCACGCCGGACAGCGCGACATAGCACTGGTTCTCCACCGCCCGGGCCTGGCAGCAATAGCGCACGCGGAGATAACCGCGCCGCTCGTCGGTGCAGAAAGGCACGAACAGCATCAGCGCGCCCTGGTCCACCAGATGGCGGGCAAGTTCGGGGAATTCGGAATCGTAGCAAATCATCACGCCGATCGGGCCGCAATCGGTCTGGATGGCGAGGGCACCTGTGCCGCCCTTGATGTTCCACCACATCCGCTCCGACGGGGTCGGGTGCAGCTTCTGCTGGGTGTGCACCGAGCCGTCCCGCAGGAAGACATAGGAGATGTTCAGGATGTCTCCGTTCTCCATCATGCTCGGGTGCGTCCCGCCGATGATGTTGATGTTGTAGGAGACGGCCAGCTTCTCCATGAACTCGATGAAGCGCGGCGTATACTCGCTGATCTTCTCGATGGACTCGACCGGGCCGAGCGGCCGGTGTTCCAGCGAGAGGAGCTGCAGCGTGAAGAGTTCCGGGAAGACGACGAAGTCCGATTTGTAGTCCGACGCGATGTCGGTGAAATATTCGATCTGCTGCTCGAACTCGTCGATGGAATTGATCTTGCGCATCTGGAACTGGACGGTGGCGATGCGCACACGTTCGGGCAGGGCGGTGTCGCCAAGGCTGGGCTTGGCCTTGATCTTGTCCTGCTCCAGCGGGTTTTCCCACAGCATGTGCGTGGCGCAGTCCTTCGACTGGGTGTCGCCCAGCAGGTAATTGCGCATGACGCCAATCGGCTTGAAGCCCTGGCGCAGCTGGAAATTGATCACCGGGTCCTTCAGTTTCTGGTCCACGACGGCGGCGACATAGTCCTTCGGGTTCGGATATTCCTTCGCGTGTCGGGCATAGCCGGGCATGCGGCCCCCGAAGACGATGCCCTTCAGCTCCAGCCATTGGCAAAGCTCCCTCCGCACCCGGTAGAAACGCTCTCCGATGCGCAGGCGGCGGTAATCCGGATGGACCATCACATCCATTCCGTACAGCATGTCGCCTTCCGGGTCGTGCCGGGCAGCAAAGCCCACGCCGGTGATCTCGTTCCAGGTGTGCGGCTTCAGGGCGACGTCGCTGGAGATCATGAAGGTGGCGCAGTAGCCGACGATGACGCCTTCATATTCTGCGACGAACTGGCCGTCATGGAAGCGGTTGATCTGGCCGAACAGCTCGCTTCGGGCATAGCCCATGCCGGTGCCGTAGACGCGTTCGGACATTTCCATGATGCCGGGAATGTCGCTGACCTCGGCATTGCGAACGATGAGTTTGGCGGGTTTGTCGGCCATGACGGTCTACCTGGGCTTTCTACCTGATCGAATGTCCGCATGGTCTGCCACATGCGGATTGAAAGATTATCAATGCGGCAGTCGAAGGCTGGCGCGCAAGCCGCCAAGCGCACTTTCCGAGAGGCGAAGGTCTCCGCCATGGGCGCGGGCCGTATCGCGGGCCAGCGACAGGCCGAGGCCGATGCCGGACGTGTTTTGCGTGCGCGCCTCGTCCAGCCGGGAAAAAGGGCGGAAGGCCTCTTCATAGCGGTCTTTCGGGATGCCGGGGCCATCATCGTCGATGTGGACCTCGGCCGCGTGCGGGCCGTCCACCAGCGTGACCTGCACCGTCTCCCCGAACTTCACGGCATTGGAGATGAGGTTGGTGAGCGCCCGCTTGATGGCAAGGCGCCGGCCTTTCACCAGGATGGCGTCCGGGCCGGAGACGGGGATGTCCTCGCTGAAACCGGCAGCCGCCTCGCGCACGAGGGCGGCAAAGTCGAGCTCGGTCAGTTCGTCGCTTTCCTCACCCCTCGCAAAGGCGAGATAGCCTTCCAGCATCATGCCCATATCGTCGAGGTCGGCTTTCATGGCGCGGATCTCGTCGGTCTCGTCCATCATGGCGAGGGAGAGTTTGAGGCGCGTCAGCGGCGTACGCAGGTCATGGCTGACCCCGGCCAGCATGGCGGTGCGCTGTTCGGCAAAGGCGGTCAGCCGGCTCTTCATGTCGATGACGGCGCGGGCCGCCTCGCGCACTTCATTCGCGCCGGAGGGGCGGAAGTCCGGCACGTCGCGGCCCCGTCCGAAGGCGCGCGCCGCTTTCGACAGGCTGAGGATGGAGCGCACCTGCTGGTTCAGGAAGGCCACTGCCAGCGCAATCATCATCAGGCTGAAGATGATGACCCAGACAATGAAGAAGTGCGACGTGATCGTCACGGCACGCTTGCGCTCGACCAGCACTTCCGCAGTCTTTCCGGCGGCGGGGAAGCGGATATGGATGAGGGAGTCGTTCGGGCTGAGGCCCACAATCACCGGCACGCCGAGGCGCATGTTCAGTTCTTCCCGCAAGACATTCCGGTAGGAGAAGGCTTCGAGGAAGCCTTCCGCTTCCGGCGCCGCCTGCGGGGCATCGCAACTGAAGGTCAGGTCCAGCCGGGTGGCGATGATGCCACGTGAAACAGGGGACTGGCCCCTGCGCTCGCAGAAGTCCTGCACGACGCTGACATCCCGGGCGATCGACTGGCCGAGCTTGCGGTTCACTTCGGCGATATGGCTGTCGTAATAGTACCAGGTCGTCAGCGTCAGGATCAGGACGACAGGCAGCACCACCATCAGCAGGCTGCGGGCATAAAGGCCCCGGGGGGTGATATCGCGCAGTCGGAACATGGGGCGGTCAGTCCGGCATCAGGCGGTAGCCGATACCGCGCACGGTCTGGATGTGGATCGGCTCCTTCGGGTTCGGCTCGATCTTGCGGCGCAGGCGGGTGACCTGCACATCGACAGACCGTTCCATGCCCGCAGAGGTGATCTGGGCGAGCTCCTCGCGGCTGACGGGTTCGCCTGCCCGGGCGGCGAGGGCGGTCAGCAATTGCAGTTCGGCATCGGTCAGGCGCACGCGCTCGTCGCCGGATTTCAGCTCACCGCGCGCCGCATTGAAAACAAGGCCGGACATCTCGACTTCGTCGGGCGGCGCTTCCTTGTGGGAGCGGCGCAGGATCGCCGCGCAGCGCAGGGCCAGTTCTTCCGGCTCGAACGGCTTGGCGAGATAATCGTCGGCGCCGCGTTTCAGGCCTTCTATCCGGTCACCCGCTTCGCCCCGCGCCGTCAGCAGCAGGACAGGCGTTTCCCGCGAGGCGCCCTTGCGGATGCCGGACAGCAGCGACAGGCCGTCCTCGCCGGGCATCATCACGTCGAGGATCGCCATATCGAATGCCATCGTGCCCATCAGGCGTCGGGCCGCTTCGGCATCCGGCGCTGCGGTCACGCGATAGCCTTCGCGGCTGAGGAAACGTTTCAGCAGTTCGCGGATACGGTCGTCGTCATCGACGACGAGGATATGGGCCGCATCAGGCATCAGCGCACCAGGGCGTCGAGCACGCGGCGGTTGCCGTCCACGGCGTCCGGCCCGGCACTGCGATAGGCAAGGCGCAGGCGCTCGCGCAGCACAATGGTCAGCTGGGTCGTCAGGGTCACGCCGGAGTCCGACAGGGTCAGCTTGCGCTGGCGCGCGTCACTGCTGCCGACTTCCTTTTCGATCAAATTCCGTTGATCCAGCTGGCCCAGGATACGGGCAAAGGTGGGCACGGTCATGCCGAGAGACTCCCGCAATTCCGAGACCGTCTGGCCGGGCCAGTAGCGGATCGTCATGAGAATTTGCATCTCTGGCTTGCTCAGGCCTGCCTTGCGCCGGGCGGCTTCCGCCGCTCTGGTGAGTTCGGATGCGCCTGCCAGCAGCAGGCCGACGCCGCGATCCAGTTCCTGATCCATCAGGAAGAGGCGGGGGTCGAACGGTCGGTTCAGGTTGACGTCAGGGGGCATCCGGTGAAATGAACGCGAAATTCAGAGAAGTGCAAGCGAGGAGCGCTGACAGACCATGGCTGCAACCCCATACGACGACCGCGATGGCTATATCTGGATGGACGGCGAATTCGTGCCGTGGCGTGATACGAAAGTACACGTCCTCACGCATGCGCTGCACTATGCCTCCGCGGTATTCGAAGGGGAGCGCGCCTATAATGGCAAGATCTTCCGCTCGCTGGACCATTCCAAGCGCCTGCACAATTCGGCTCGCATCATGGGTTTCGATATCCCGTTCAGCGTTGAGCAGATCGAGGAAGTGAAGCGCGAAGCGCTGGCGAAGTCCGGCCTGGACAGCGCCTATGTGCGTGCGATCGCCTGGCGCGGATCGGAAATGATGGGCGTGTCTGCCCAGGAGAACTCCATCCACCTGGCCGTCGCCGTGTGGCACTGGGGCGACTATTTTGCCGACAAGATGAAAGGCATCCGCATGACGCATGCCCAGTGGCGCCGTCCGGCACCGGACACCGCGCCCTGTCATGCGAAGGCCGCCGGCCTCTACATGATCTGCACGCTTTCCAAGCATGCGGCCGAACGCGACGGTTATGCCGATGCGCTGATGCTGGACTATCGCGGCCAGGTGGCCGAGGCGACCGGCGCGAACATCTTCTTCGTGCGCGACGGCGCGATCCACACGCCGACGCCGGATTGCTTCCTGAACGGCCTGACCCGCCAGACGGCGATCAAGCTGGCCAGGGAGCGCCAGCTCGAAGTGATCGAACGGGCCATCATGCCGGACGAGCTGCCGACTTTCTCGGAATGCTTCATCACCGGTTCGGCGGCAGAGATCACCCCGGTGGCCGAGATCGGCGCCCACACCTACAAGCCGGGCCAGATCTCCGAAGCGCTGGTCAACGACTACACCGCGCTGGTCAACGGCAAGATGGAAGTCGCGCTCTAGGCGCGGTCCGTATCCGGAAGATATGAAAAAGGCGGCCCGCGGGCCGCCTTTTTTGATGCCTACTTGTTCGGCTGGGCCGTGTAGCGGAGGTAAGGTTTCACGGTCCGGAAGCCTTTCGGGAACAGCTTCTCTGCGTCTTCGTCCGACAGGCTCGGCACGACGATCACGTCTTCACCGTCGGTCCAGTTCACCGGGGTGGCCACCTTGTGGCCGTCGGTCAGCTGCAGGCTGTCGATCAGGCGCAGCACTTCATCGAAGTTCCGGCCGGCGCTCGGCGGATAGATGATGGAGGCGCGGATCTTCTTGTCCGGGTCGATCACATAGACGGCCCGCACGGTCACCTTCGGGTCGGCGTTCGGGTGGATCATGTTGTAGAGCGTTGCCACCTTGCGGCCGGGGTCCGCGATGATCGGGAACTGTACGGTTGCGCCTTGCGTCTCCTCGATGTCCTCGATCCAGCGCTTGTGGTCTTCAACGCTGTCGACCGAGATGACGAGGGCCTTGGCGCCGCGGCGGGCGAATTCGTCTTTCAGGCGAGCTGTATAGCCAAGCTCGGTGGTGCAGACGGGGGTGAAGTCAGCCGGATGGGAAAAGAACACCACCCAGTCATCCCCGGCCCATTCATGGAACCGGATCGGGCCTTCTGTCGTATCCGCTTCAAAGTCGGGCGCAACGTCGCCGATCAGCAAGCTCATTTAAACCGTCTCCTGTGACTTGATTTCGAGGGCGAAAATGGTGCCTAAGAGAGACTGAGCCAATGCGCGGCGCCTGAAGGTGTCGATCAGAATTTCTAATCTCCGGACCTGCCAATGAAGCGCCTGATCCTGATGCGTCATGCCAAGACCGAACCCTTCGGGGAAGGCATTGATGATTTCGGCCGCGCGCTGACCGACCAGGGCCATAGCGACGCCCAGCGGATTGCCGAGGAAATCGTCGCCCTCGGCTGGAGCCCGGAGCGGATCCTGGTCTCGACGGCGCGGCGCGCGCGGGAAACCTGCTCGGAAGTGGCGCGCGTGTTCGAAGGCGAGAAAGTGCGCCCGATGGAGTCGCTCTATCTGTGCGGCGCGCGCGGCCTCGCCGAAGCGGTGAAGCAGAATGACGGCGCCGGCACGCTGATGGTGATCGGCCACAATCCGGGCATGCATGATTTCGCGCTCGATATCCTGCGCGACGGTGGCAGCCAGGATCACTATGCATCCCAGCGCCTGGCCGAGAAATTCCCGACCAGTTGTGTCGCGATGTTCGAGCGGGAAGACGATGGCAGTTTCGTGCCGGTCCTGTTCCGGCTGGCAAACGTGCTGCGCGCCAAGGACTACCGCACCGCGACGGCCTGACTTTCCTTCTCCCAAAAAAATCCCCGCCCGGGAGAAACGGGCGGGGTGGGAAAGCGCGGGATACCGGGTTTTGGAGAGGCAGGGGCACCCCGCGGGAGAAGACGCCGCTTAGCGGGAGACAGAGGCCTCGTAGACAGCGGTCAGAGCCGGTTCGTTGATCGCGGTCACGGCGCTTTTCAGGGTGCGGCTTTCGCAGAAATTGACGGCGTAGCTGTTTGCGAAGCCCCAGTCGGTGGTTTCGGCGACGCAGCGCTTGCGGACGTCTTGCTTCAGCTTACCGAACTCCTGCTGGGCACCTTCAGTGGTCTGCAGGGTGCTGCGGTCGATGTTCACGTTCATTTCGAACTTGTCTGTCGTGGAGGCGAGCGCCGGCATGGCAGCGATGGAGAGGGCGGTGGCAGCGAGAATTGAGCGGATCATAACGAGAGAGTCCTTCCTTTGAGTTCATCTGGCCTGTTTGTTGGGCCTTGTTGGTATTCTGAGGGGGGAGGTGGACGGCGCTGCGGGCCAAGAGGGGGGCAAGGCCTTTATCTGCAGCGCCGCCCGGCGGGCTTAGTGCGTGTCCCGGCGAACGGAACGGCGGCGGCGGCGGACCACAAGGTTCGGGCGGCCCCGGGCGGCCACATCATTTGCCGGTCGGGACAGCAGCGTCTGGCTGCCGGTAAGGATGGCACCTGCCATCTGCGCAGCGGGCGCGGCGATCTCGTGGTCATATTGACGGGCGCGGGGGGGCATTATCGAAAATCCTTCTTGGTTCTTGTCTTGGCGGGACCATCCCGCCGCCGACATCCTCAAGATAGGATAGATCTTATTGAATTTCAATATTAAATTATCGAAAAACAATAAATACGAAGAATTTCAAGGTCTTTCGTCTTCTCGAATATCGATATGGTGCGCCAAAGCCGCCCTTCAAGGCCAATTAATTGCGGTTCATGAAGGGTTTTTTCCGGGAATCGGCGCCGGAAACCGGGGGAATCGCGCGCGCGGCAGGTTTCCGGCCGGGAAAACCGGCTCAGGCTGTCCGGCTCTCCGGAGGGGATGCGGGCAGGCCGAGGTCGAAGCTCAGCTGCACCGGGGCCCTGGCAGGGCGGCGGATCCCGCCCGGCCGGGGCGGCCGGAAAGGAAGATCAGCCTGTTTCGGATCAGGCTGCCCTGCCGGACGTGACGGCGCGGCCCTGCCCGGATGGCGCAGGCTGGCAATCCGCTCACGCGCCTCGCGCGCGGCGGCGACATGATCGACCATCCGCATCGGATAAGTCTGGCCGAAGATCACGCCGGCCCGGGTGAGTTCAGACTTGGGCGCTTCCCATGGCGCATGAATGTACGCGTCCGGCAGGGCGGCAAGTTCGGGCACCCAGCGGCGGATAAAGGCGCCATCCGGATCGAGCTGCAGGGACAGGCGTACCGGGTTGCGGACCGCCGGCAGCCGCCGCCCTTTCAGGCCCGCCTGCGCGATGACCTGCGGATAATGGATGCCCGGTTCGAAATCGGTGAACAGTGCTGCCAGCCGTTCCGCCGGCAGGCGCCAGTCCATCCAAAGCTGGCAGGACGCGAAACCGATCAGCATCGCCCGCATGCGGAAATTCAGCCAGCCGGTCTCGCGCAGGGCGCGCATGCTGGCATCGATCAGCGGAAATCCCGTGCGCCCTTCAATCCAGGCCGCAAGGCGCGGGTCGTCCGCCGCCGCGACGGGGCGCAGGTCCTCGCCGCTGCCTGTCTGGGGCAGGGGGCGGTCTTCGAAGGACTGGACCGACCGGGCCCGCCATTCGAGGCGTTCCAGGAATCCGGTAAGTGAATTGGCGAAGGTCGTGTCGCCGTCCTGAACCAGCGCCGCGCGGGCGCGGGCAGCGGCCTGCCACGCTTCGCGGACAGAAACCGTGCCGAAGGCTAGGTGTGGCGAGAGGCGCGAGCCGGCCATGTCAGCCGTGGCGGGCCGGTCCGCATCGGGCTGGTAGCGCCGTCCGCGCCCGGCGAGGAAGCTGCGCAGAAGCTCGACCCCGGCGGTGCGCCCGCCTTTCTGGCGGCTGGCGCAGTCATCCGGACCGAGACAGAAATCCTCCGCGATGGGCCACGGACCGGCTGCCTGCGTGGCGGCGCGGATCGTCTCCGGCGCCTTGATACGCGGCGCGTTCAGCGCGCCGGCCCAGTGCCCGGCCCAGTCTTCATGTTCTTTCAGGCCGCGGATCACGCCGGGCTGCGACTGCTCCCGCAGCGAGATTCCGGCCTGAACGGCCCAGCGGCGCACGGCCCGGTCGCGCGCCCGCGTCCAGGGCAGGCCGGTTTCCTCATACATGTGGATCGCCTCGATCCCGTGCCGGCGGTGCAGGTCTGCCAGCACGTCCAGCGCATCGCCCTTGCGGACGATCAGGCGGGCACCGCGCTCGGTCAGTGCCTCGTCCAGCTCTGTCAGGGAGTCCATCAGGAAGTCGAACTGCCGGCGCGAATGCTCCGGCAGCGCCCAGGCCTCACGCTCGAAGATGTAGAGCGGCAGCACCGGCGCCCCGCTGGCCACGGCAGCGGCGAGGGCGGCATGATCATGCACCCTCAGATCGCGGCGGAACCAGACAAGATGAATGTTCTTCATGGAACAAAAATAGAACATCCGAGGATGTCTGGCAAGTCCATTGTTTTTAAGGAGGGTTTTCGTCCGGTCCCGCCTGAGGGGAGTTTTCAACCTGTGGATAAGCCTGTGAATGGATCTGGGGCGGATGGTGGGGCTTTCTATCAGGCGAATTCTCTCTCTTGTGGGGAGAATCGTTCCGGTTTCGAAACGAATTCAACCTGTGATTTGTGGAGCCCGGGTTATCCACAGGCTTCCATACATCCATGGGTGGTGAGGGGTTCATCGGTGAGATCGGCCGCGCGTACAGGCGCGCGCCTTTGCGGTGTCCGAAGCCGGATTCCCGCCTCGCCATGGAATCGGCCCATCAGCTGGAACGTCAGGCGCCCGGCCTTTCCGCGCGCCGCACGCTGAGCCCGGACCAGCGCCGCCTGGTGCTCGGCCTGTTCAAACTGCTCGGCGTCGTCACCCTGCTGATGCCGGACCTGCCCGGCCTCGTGGCCATGCTGGTCTTGCCGCCGCTTTTCCTGGCGATCATCCTGTTCCGTCTGTTCCTGCTGGCTGTCGCGCTCCGGGCCGGGCGGGAAGACCTGCCGGAGAACAGTGCGGCCACGCCGCTGCTGCCGGTCTATTCCATCCTTGTCGCGCTGAAAGATGAGGCGGCGGTCGTGCCGCAGCTGGCCAAGGCCATGGCCGCGCTCGAATATCCGCAGGACCGGATTGACCTGAAGCTGCTGGTCGAAGAGGCCGACGTGCTGACACAGGCGGCCGTGCGGAAGCAGTCCTGGCCAAATGGGGCGGAGCTGGTCGTCATTCCGCCGGGCCGGCCCCAGACAAAGCCGCGTGCCCTCAATTACGGCCTCGCCCGCGCGCGGGGCACATATGTCGTCGTCTATGATGCCGAAGACCGGCCGCATCCGGCCCAGTTGAAAGCGGCGGTCCGCGCCTTCAATGCGCATGGTTCGGAACTGGCCTGTGTTCAGGCGCCGCTCGTGGGCTCCCCGGCCAGGGGCGGTTGGCTCGCCCGGCAATGGGCGCTGGAATATGCGATCCAGTTCAGCCTTCTCGTTCCTGCGCTGGCCTGGCTCGGCCTGCCGGTCGCCCTCGGCGGGACGAGCAATCATTTCCGCCGCACCTCGCTTGTCGCCGCAGGCGGCTGGGACGCCTGGAACGTGACCGAGGATGCAGACCTTGGCCTCCGCCTTGCGCGGCTCGGCTATCTGGTCGGCGCGATCCATTCTCCGACGCTGGAGGCGCCGCCGGAGCAGGGAAGCGTCTGGCTGGCCCAGCGTTCACGCTGGCTGAAAGGCTACATGCAGACCTGGTGCGTTCTGATGCGCGGGGACAGTGAAATCCCGGGCCTGAAGCCTGGCGCTTTCCTGTCCGTTCAGATGACGCTGGGCGCCGCGATCCTCTCCGCCATGGTCCACGGCCCCTGGGCCTTGTGGTGTCTCACCTGTCTTCTGTTTCCGGGGGCATCCCTCGGCCCGTTCGGGCTCAGCGCCCTGTGCCTCTCGCTTTTTACCGGTGTCCTGTCGGCGGGGCTCGCCCCCGGACGCTGGAGCTGGCAGCGCGTGGCCGACATCCTGACCCTGCCGCTTTACTGGCCTCTGCAGACGCTCGCCATGGGGCGGGCCCTGTGGAGCCTTGCCCGCACGCCGCACTACTGGGCCAAGACACCGCATATCTGACCCAGCGGTAGCGCTTGGCTCAGCCGCTGCGGCGGAATAGGGTTCCCACCTGTCATATCTAATAGGGAGACCGCCATGGCCGACACTGCCGTCGACGAGCTCGAGACCTTCCGCGCAGAGACGCGGTCCTGGCTCGAAGAAAACTGCCCGCCCGCTATGCGTACGCCAATGAAGGACGATGAGATCGTCTGGGGCGGCAAGCGCGAGAAGTTCAAGAACCCGGACTCGAAAGTCTGGCTGGAGCGGATGGCTGAAAAAGGCTGGACCGCACCGCAATGGCCGAAGAAATATGGCGGCGGCGGCCTCTCCCCGGCCGAGGCCCGTGTGCTGCAGCAGGAGATGAGCCGCATCAAGGCGCGCCAGCCGCTGTTCTCGTTCGGTCTCTGGATGTTCGGCCCGGCCCTGCTGGAGTTCGGCAACGAAGAACAGAAGCAGCGCTTCATTCCGGACATCATCCATGGCCGTACCCGCTGGTGCCAGGGCTATTCCGAGCCGGGCGCCGGCTCTGACCTCGCGGACCTGCAGACGCGCTGTGAGGACAAGGGCGATCATTACCTGATCAACGGCCAGAAGGTGTGGACCTCCTACGCCGACCAGGCCGACTGGATCTTCTGCCTCGTGCGCACCGACACGAGCGTGAAGCATGAGGGCATCAGCTTCATCCTGTTCGACATGGAAAGCCCCGGCGTCGAAGCCCGCCCGATCCTGCTGATCTCCGGCGAGAGCCCGTTCTGCGAAACCTTCTTCACCGATGTGAAGGTTCCGAAGGACCAACTGGTCGGCGACGTGAATGGCGGCTGGCAGATCGCGAAACGCCTGCTGCAGTTCGAACGCTCGTCCATTTCCGCCGGCGGCTTCGGCGGTACGGGTGGTTCCGGTATCATGGGTCCGGAAGACTATGCCAAGCAGCATATTGGCACCGACAGCGATGGCCGCCTTCTGGACGGCGACCTGCGCGGCCGCATCACCGATCACAAGATGTACGCCAAGGCCTTCAGCCTGACCGTGCAGCGCCAGGCCGAACAGGCCAAGGCCGGACAGGCCGTCAGCCACACCGCGTCGATCCTGAAATACGGCGCCGCCAAGATGAACCAGGACCGTCATGAGCTTCTGGTCGAGGCGCTCGGCTCCGAAGGGCTCGGCTGGGAAGGGGAGGGCTTCGACCCGACCGCGAAGAAAGTCACTCGCCAGTGGCTGCGCTCGAAAGGCAACTCCATCGAGGGCGGCACCAGCGAGATCAACCTCAACGTCATCTCCAAGCGCGTGCTTGGCCTGAAAGACCATCAGTAAGCCGACGGCAGAAGAATACAGGAGATAAACAACATGACCTTCCTTCTGACTGAAGACCAGGACATGCTGCGCGAAACGGCGATGGCGTTTGCGCGTGACGAACTGCCGGTAACGCACCTGCGCGCCCTGCGCGACAGCGGTGCAAACGGCAAGGACCCGGCCACCCGCCAGAAACTGGCGGAGCTTGGCTTCTTCGGCGTGATCGTGCCGGAAGAGCCGGGCGGCGAACATTTCGGCCTGGTCGGCCTTGGCCAGATCCTTGAGGCGCAGGGGCGCACGCTGGCCGCAACGCCGCTGCTGCAGACGGCGCTGATCGGTGCCAGTGCGATCCAGCTGGGCGGCAGCCCGGCGCAGCAGGCCGAATGGCTGCCGAAGATCGCCGGCGGCGATGTGACCTTCGCACTCGCGCTTGATGAAAGTGCGCATTTCAATCCGCTGAATGTCGCCACCGAAGCCGAGCGCAACGGGCAGGGCTACACGCTGAACGGCGAGAAGCGCTACGTGCCAGACGGGCATCATGCCGACATGCTGATTGTCGTCGCCCGTACGTTTGGCGAAGCGGGTGATCGTCACGGCCTGTCGCTGTTCCTCGTGCCGACGGATGCAAAGGGCGTCTCCATCCAGGAACTGAAGACGGCGGACAGCCATGGCGCCGCGCACATCACCTTCACCGACGTGATGGTGGGCGAAGGTGCCCTGATCGGTGCAGCCGATGAAGGCGCAGACGTGCTGGAGCCGGTTCTGGACCGCGCAGCCATCGGCCAGGCGGCCGAGATGCTGGGCTCTTCGCAGGCTGCGTTCGAGATGACGCTGGAATACCTGCAGAGCCGCAAACAGTTCGGCCAGCTGATCGGCTCGTTCCAGTCGCTGCAGCACCGTGCAGCCAAGATGTTCACTGAACTTGAGATGACGCGGTCCTGCGTCGCAGCTGCTTTGTCGGCTGTCGATGAAGGCAAGACCAATGTGTCTGAACTCGCCAGCCTCGCAAAAGCGAAAGCCAGCGAACTGGTGCATCTTGTCTCGAACGAATGCGTGCAGATGCATGGCGGCATCGGCATGACCGATGTGGCAGACCCCGGTCTCTACATGAAGCGCGCCCGCGCGCAGGAAGCCATGTATGGTTCGGCCAGCTGGCACCGCGATCGCTATGCCAAGCTGAACGGCTACTAGGCCGAACGGTCATAGCGACCAAAAAGAAAGCCGGGCGCAGCGAAAGCTGGCCCGGCTTTTTCCGTTTCCGGAAGATCGCTTACTTCAGCGCAGAACCTTTGCGCAGAGCTTTGGCGACGAGGTAGTAGACGACCGGACGGTGCTTGGCGCGAACCGAGCGGCCGTATTTTTCGATGGCTTCGGCAAGGGCCGCATCAGCCTTGGCTTCGTCGGTGACGCCAAGCTTCTTCGCAATGAAGGTTTTCTTGATGCGGGCCATTTCGTCTTTCGACGAAGCAGCAACCGTTGCGGAGTCGGATTTGTAGATGGACGGACCGCAAGCCTTCACGGCACCTTCGAGAAGGGCCATGTCCGGACGAGCTTCACCAACCTTCTCTTTGAGGTCGGCGACATACTTTTCCATCAGGACTTCTTTTTTGGACGGCTCTTTCGCCGGCTTGGTCACTGCCGGAGCAGCAGCCTTTTTCGGCGCCGCAGCTTTCTTGGTAGCTTTTGCCATGGGAGTGTCTCCTCTATGGGCCCGACGGACGGGCGTGTTTTCAGATTACGCAGCACTTGTTCACGAATCAAAACGAAACGCAAAACACCCAAGGCATGATTTCCACAGGGACACAACCCTTGGCGATGAGGAATCGCGCAAGGGTGCGTATTTTTATTTACTCCGTATCCGGACTTTGTGTCCGGTTGCGAAAAGATCATGCAGCTGGAACGTGTCGCCATGACTGGCAACGGGAGATGCAGAAGAAGATTAAGCCTGCGCGCAAGTCTTCCCCATGCGGGCCGACGCAGTTAGGCTGCAAAACAGGGAAGCGGTCGGGAGGCGCCGGACACCCATGTCACGTTATTCAGTTCTTATCCTTGTTGCGCTTGCGTGTGCCGCCGGCGTTTATTTCTGGCCAACAGGCGCGGTTGCACAAAGCACAGCCATCATTGCCGGACTCGTCACCCTGCTGGGTATTTCGGATCTGATCCAGAAACGTCATACGCTGTGGCGCAACTATCCGCTTCTTTCGCGCGTGCGCTGGGTGGCGGAAGAGATGCGGCCCTTCCTGCGCTCCTATGTCGTGGAGAGCGAGACCGAAGGCAAACCCTTCAATCACGAAGAACGCGCGATGATGTACCGCCGCGCGAAAGATGTGACGTCTGTCGAACCCTTCGGCAGCCATATGGAGATCGACCGTCCGCCTTATGAATGGCTCGCCCATTCCATGGCGGCGGTGCATTGCGAGGAAACCGATCCGCGCGTCATGGTCGGCGCGCCGGGGACGTCGCAGCCTTATTCCGCCAGCGTCTTCAACATCTCCGCGATGAGTTTCGGATCGCTGGGCTCGAACGCCATCGAGGCCTTGTCGACGGGTGCGAAGAAAGGCGGCTTCTATCACGACACGGGCGAAGGCTCGGTCTCGCGTTATCACCGCAAGGGCGGGGCAGATCTCGTCTGGGAACTCGGCTCCGGCTATTTCGGCTGCCGCGGGTCTGACGGACGTTTCGATCCGGAGCGTTTCAAAGACGTCGCCGCCGACCCGCAGGTCAAAATGATCGAGATCAAACTCAGCCAGGGTGCAAAGCCCGGCCATGGCGGTGTGTTGCCTGGCTCGAAGGTAACGGAAGCAATTGCCGAAGCGCGCGGCATCAAGGTTGGCGAGACCTGTGTCTCACCGCCCGCGCATTCGGCCTTCTCGACGCCTGTCGAAATGATGGAGTTCGTCGCGAAGCTGCGCGAGCTGTCGGGCGGCAAGCCGGTGGGCGCGAAATTCGCGGTCGGCAATCGCTGGGAAGTGCTGGCGCTTTGCAAGGCGATGCTGAAGACCGGCATCCTGCTCGACTTCATGGTTGTCGATGGCGGGGAAGGCGGCACAGGCGCAGCGCCTGCGGAATTCCTGGACCATGTCGGCGCGCCTTTGCGACAGGGGCTGGTCCTGACACGGAACGCGCTGGTCGGCACGGGCCTGAAAGACGAAGTGCGTCTTGCCTGTTCGGGCAAACAGGTCAGCGCCTTTGCGATAGCGTCTTCCATGGCGCTCGGTGCGGATTGGGTGAACACGGCGCGTGGTTTCATGTTCGCGCTTGGCTGTATCCAGTCGCTGAACTGCCACAACAATCATTGCCCGACCGGCATCGCCACGCAGGACCCGATGCGCCAGCACGGGCTGGACGTCGCAGACAAGGCCGTGCGCGTTGCGAACTTCCATCGCAACACGGTCAAGGCACTGATGGAAGTGGTTGGCGCGGCCGGCTGCAAGCATCCCGGCGAACTGACGCCGCGCCACATTATGCACCGGGTGACGGAAGACATCGTGCGCCCGGCAGACGAAGCCTATGACCTGCTGCATCGCGGCCAGCTCCTGTCCGATGCATCCGGCACGCACCTCGCCAGCGAATGGTCGATGGCGCAGGCCGACAGTTTCAAACCGGCAGGTTATTAGCGCCGATGCGCTGGATCGTGCGCTGGATCTCTCCGATCCTTGTGGCGGCGCTGGCGGCGTTCGGCGTGTTCCTGCTGGCCGTCGTCACCAAACAGCCGCGCCATGACCGGGACTGGTACCCCCACCTCTCGCGCCTGCCGCACGTCGCGCTGCAGGACGGCACTTTCTCCATCGCGCCCTATGGTGACTGGACGTATACGGAAGATGGTCCGGACGAGATGGTGTGGAGCGCAGTGCCGCCGCATCGTATCGCGGATGTGCGCCGCGTCTGGTTCGTCATGGAACCGCATCCGGGCCTCGCCGTGATGGCGCATACCTTCGTCATGTTCGAATTCGGGGAAGGGGATCTTGTCGGCCTCACCATCGAGGCGCGCAAGGAAACGCGCGAAACCTATTCGGCGCCGCGGGGCACCTTCAACAAGTTCGAGCTCATGTACTATTGGGCGAGCCCGCGGGACCTGATGACCCGCCGCGCCGTGATGATGGACCGCGAGCTCTACATGTATCCGCTGCAGCTCAGCCAGGCGGAAGCGGAGGCCTATCTCACCTCGCTGCTGGAGAAGACGGCCTCGATCGAACAGCGCCCGCGCTTCTACAACACGCTGGCGTCGAACTGCACGAATGAGCTCGCCAAGGCGGCGGACATTCCCTGGCACCCGGCCTTCATCCTGACCGGCGGGGCCGACAGGGCGCTGCACCTGCGGGACCGTTTCGCAGGCGAGGGCCGTTTCGAGGAGGTGCGCGCCAGGGCGCGGGTCGATGCCTGCGTGCGGGAGAACGCGTCTCTGCCTCAGGCGGCATTCAACGCCGCGCTGGTCGCCTGCGCGGAATGAAAAAAAGCGCCCCAGGGGGCGCCTCTTCCTGATCTATATACGGTGTATACACGGCGTATATATTGGATTCTATATGGTGCCGGTCAGCCTTCCGGGGACGCATTCGCCTCGGACTGGAGCATGGTGTAGCGCTCGATCCCAATGCGCTCGATCAGCTCGAACTGGGTTTCGATATAGTCGACATGTTCTTCCTCATTGTGGAGGATCTTGCCGAACAGGTCGCGGCTCACATAGTCCTGAATGGACTCGCAATAGGCCATGGCTTCGCGCAGCAGCGGGATCGCCATGTTCTCGAGCTTCAGGTCGCATTCGAGGATTTCCTGGACGCTCTCGCCGATGTGGAGCTTGCCCAGATCCTGCAGATTCGGCAGGCCGCCGACGAACAGGACGCGCTGGATCAGCCAGTCGGCATGCTCCATTTCCTCGATCGATTCCTTGTATTCCTTGTCGCCCAGCTTCGAGACGCCCCAATCGTGCAGCATCCGGGAGTGCAGGAAATACTGGTTGATCGCGGTGAGCTCGTTCTTCAGCGCCTTGTTCAGGTATTCGATGACCTTCTTGTCGCCTTTCATGGGGGAGCTCCTTCAATAGCTTACGTGAATGTACGTAGCAGATAGGCCGATTGGAGCTGCGCCGCAAGAAAAATCCAATTAAATCAATTGCATATGAGAGTGCGAAACAGTCTCAGACTGTTCCGGAAAATCCAGCAATACCAGTAGGTTGCCTTATTCGGCGGCCATCAGGGCCGGGGCGGGGCCACGATCAATGTCAGTTTCCGCGATCATTTCGCCGATGGACGGCCGGCATTTACCGCACTGGAACTTGCAGCCATGATGCGCCTGCACAGCTTTCGGGCTGTCCGCACCGGCCTCGACGGCGGCGCGCACGCTCTTGCAGTTGATGGCATTACAGACGCAAATGATCATGAGAACCATTTGCAAGCACTGCGAATGATTGTCAATACGGGATTCTCTGGCGCCGCGGAAAATCAGTTCTCCGGCGTTTCCTCCCAGCTGAACACATCCTCCAGGCCGGTGCCGAACACGCGGGAAATGCGGAAGGCGCTTTCGAGGGAAGGGGAGTAGCGGCCCTGTTCGATGGCGATCACGGTCTGGCGGGTCACACCGATCGCTTCGGCCAGGGCCGCCTGGCTCATATTGTCATGCTGCTCGCGCAGTTCGCGGATACGATTCCCAATGGGGGGGCGTTTGGCCATGGTTTACACGCCCCGGCGGAACAGGAAGATCTGGAAGGCGTATTCCGAGATCTGGCTGGCCATCAGCGCACCGAAAACAATGTGGAACAGCAGGTTCCCGTCATTCAGCCAGCCGAAATGCCAGAGCCCGGCGACGGCGCCCACCGCCAGCACATAGCCGGACCAGCGCCCAGCCTTGTCGAGGATTGCCCGTTCGCGTTCGTCGGCCGGCACTTCGGCTTCCTTGCCGGCGCTGCTGGCGATGATCACGTTCACGATGATTGAGGCCAGCACGACCAGAACAATGTATCCGATCACGAACCGGATGTTCGGCGCGGCCGTCTCGCCCAGCGTCTCCGTCAGGCCGAAGACCTGCTGGAAATACCAGAGTCCGGCGGCGATCAGCACGGCGCCCATGCCCCAGGCGGTTTTTTCTCGGAAAGACATTGCTCGGTTCCTTTTAATGTCAAAAATATCTTACACGCCATGTAGTAAAGCATTTTTGACATGTCAAATATTTCTTACATGCGGTTGCGGCGCTTGCTTGACGGTATGAAGCGGGACCTTTACGCCCGGCCAGCCGGGAAAACCGGTGGAAACCCTATAACGACAACCAAAGACAGACACTTCAGATGACCGACTTCTCCATCCTCGCCGAATCCGCCAAGGCATGGCCCTTCGAGCTGGCGCGGAAACTCAAACAGCGTGTTGAGCAGCAGGAGAAAGCCGGCCAGCGAAAGCCGGGCGAGCCGGTCATTTTCGAGACGGGCTATGGCCCCTCCGGCCTGCCGCACATCGGCACCTTTGGCGAAGTGGTCCGCACCACGATGGTGCGCCACGCCTTTGAAGTGCTGACGAAAGGCGAAATCCCGACGAAGCTGATCTGCGTCTCCGACGACATGGACGGCATGCGCAAAGTGCCGCCGACCGTGCCGAACCCGGAGAAACTTGAAGCCTACCTGCAACAGCCGCTGACATCCGTGCCGGATCCGTTCGGTACGCACGAAAGCTATGGCAGGCACATGAATGCGCGCCTGCGCGCCTTCCTCGACCAGTTCGGCTTCGAGTATGAATTCCTGTCGGCGACGGATTGCTACAAATCCGGCATGTTCGATGAGATGCTGCTGCGCGCGGCGGAGAAGTATCAGGACATCATGGACGTGATGCTGCCGACGCTGGGCGAGGAACGCCAGGCGACCTACAGCCCGTTCCTGCCGATCCATCCGGAAACCGGCCATGTCCTTTATGTGCCGATGAAATCCGTCGACGGCGCCAATGGCACGATCACGTTCGACGATGAACAGGGCAAGGAGTTCACGCTGCCGGTCACCGGCGGGCATGTGAAGATGCAGTGGAAGCCGGACTTCGGCATGCGCTGGGCGGCACTTGGCGTTGACTTCGAAATGTTCGGCAAGGACCATCAGGCCAATGCGCCGGTCTATTCGAAGATCACCAAGATCCTCGGCAAGCGTCCGCCGGAGCAGTACGTCTACGAGATGTTCCTCGACGAAAAAGGCGAGAAGATCTCCAAGACCAAGGGCAATGGCATCTCGGTCGAGGACTGGCTGAAATATGCGCCGGACGAGAGCCTCAGCCTGTTCCAGTTCCAGAAGCCGCGCGTGGCGAAGAAGCTCTATTTCGACGTCATCCCGAAAGCCGTAGACGAGTACCTGACCTTCCTGGAGAAGTACCCGGACGAGGAACCGTCCCGGCAGATCGAGAACCCTGTCTGGCACATCCACAATGGCAACCCGCCAAAAGTGGACATGCCGGTCAGCTTTGCGCTGCTGCTGAACCTCGTCGCCGTGGCGAACGCGGAAGACAAGGCCCAGCTCTGGGGCTTCATCACGCAGTATGCGCCGGAGGCTTCGCCCGAGACGCATCCGCTGCTGGATGAGCTCGCAGGCTATGCGATGCGTTACTACACGGACTTCATCCTGCCGCAGAAGACCTATCGCGCCCCGACCGACCAGGAACGTGCGGCGATGGCAGACCTCTCTGCCGGGCTGAAATCCTTCGCGGATGAGCCGACCTCGGAAAACCTGCAGACGCTGACCTTCAGCGTCGGCAAGGAACACAATTTCGAGAACCTGCGCGAATGGTTCAAGGCGCTCTACGAAGTGCTGCTTGGACAGGAGCAGGGGCCGCGCTTCGGTAGCTTCGCTGCGCTTTACGGCAAGGAGAACACCGCGCGCCTGATCGACGAGTCGCTGGCACGCGGCTGAGACTTGCTGCGCTGTAAGGTGCTCTCAACATTTGCCTGATCTAGTCTCCCCGGTGAAACGGGGAGACCAGACATGCGTATTATCCGGGCAATCCTGATTACAGTGGTCTTCACCTTTGTTCCGGCCTGCGCTGCGTCCAGGATTGTGACCGCGCCGGTTGGCTTCGCGGTCGATGTCGTGGGCGTCGCGGGCAAGGGCGTTGTCTGGGTCGGTGGTACCGCGGTACGTGTGACGGGTGACGCGCTCGACGGGCCGGACGAACATGTCCGCCTCGACGTGACCTACAAGAACGGCAAACACACCCGCAAAACGATCAAGAAGAAAAACCTCGAGCGCGAGCTGAAGAAGCTCGGCGAGAAGGGGACGATCGTCGACGTCGAGGTGTCGCCCGCCGGCTGACCCTAGTCCTCGGCAGGCGGCGGAGCCTCAACCCGGCCCATGAACATCACGGTGCCCGTTGGCTTGTGGCGCAGCGCGATCAGGAAAGGGTGGTCGGCACGGAACTCGACCGGATCTTCGTCCGGAATGAAGATCGCCGTGCGTTCCATCAAGATCGCGGTGGCCGCGGCGGCTTCGGTGCCTTTCTCGTCGATGTCGAGGAAGGTCTTGTGCAGCACTTTGCTGATGACAAGGTCGCCCGGTCCGGCGCCTTCGATCAGCCGGGAGAAATCCGCTGCGCCGGTGAAGGCATCGCCGAGGCCGAGCGCGATCAGCGGGTCGTTCAACTCGTAATTGGCTTCGATGGACACTTTCGGCAGCACGACATGCACGCCTTTGCGCTCGGCGGTGTCCAAGTCTGACAGGAGCGTGGTGAAGCTGTCCGGCGTCATGGCGGAGGCGACGCCCGGCAGGCCGTCCTGCGTATCCGGCAGGATCACGGTCAGCGCATAGTCATCTCCGGCATAGTCGAGGTCCAGCGCAGCGTACCCGTCGCGGGACAGGTAACGCGCCTGCTTCAGCGTCTGGCTCATCAGGCTTGCGGTGATCTCGCCGGCGGGTGCGTAGAAGGTGCCGTCCTGGGTCGCTTCGGCCTTGAAGGGGCTTTTCCAGTCGGCCTTGAACCAGACGGCATTGGTCAGGATCAGTTCGGTCAGGCCGGGGCGGATGGCGCTGGGCGGGATCAGGTCGTGGATCTTGTCATTGGTATTGTCTTCCACCCAGCTGTTGATTAGCTTTGCGGCAGCGGCCGGCTGGGTGAAGTCCACAAGCGCGACTTTCGCTTTCATGACACCCTCAACCGCCTCGCGATAAGGCGCCTGAAAGGCCGATCCTTCGCGCAGCCATGCCGCGTTTGCGACGGTCAGCTTCGTCTTTTCCGTGTCTGACGTGACGGCATGGTTCAGCGTGTTCTGGGTCGCAGCAAACGCGTCTTCCGGGACGCCGTCATAGCCGAACAGGCTGGCCATCTGCGACGCGGTATCGCCCGCTGCGCCGGGATAGAGCAGGGCGAAGGCCCCGCTGATGGAGGCGGGCGAGACAAAGAGATTGCCGGGCTTTCCTTCCAGCGTTTCGTAGAGCGACCAGGCGAAGCGGTTATTGCCCTCGGCGAGTGGTGCAGTGGATTCCAGAGACACGGTGACTGGCACAGACGACGGTTCCTCTTCAGGCGTGGTGCTGGTGTCCACCGGCGCAGGTGCCTCCGGTTCCGGCGCCGCCGCAGGCTGCTGGCACGCGCCAAGAACGGCAAAGGCTGTGAGCGCGGGAACAATCGAACGGCGCATGGGAATCCTCCATAGGGTCTTTTTGTTGGCCCGAGTACCCTTGCGGGGAGTCCGTGACTATTCTGCGGCGATCAGGGTTGTTTTTGCTGTGGGCAGCTTGCCTTCCGGCCAGCCTTTCCAGAGCTCCGCTTCCTTCACCTTCGCCGTCTGCAGCGCGGCATCCTTCACATGGCCGAAGCCGCGGATGTCATCCGGCACGCGCGCGATGGCGATGGCGAGGTCCAGATTCTTCGCCGACAGATCCGCGGCGATCCGCTCCAGCCCCGCGAGATAATCGTCGCGCAGCTTGCGCTCATGCTGGCGTTCTTCGGTATAGCCGAAGAGGTCAAACCGCGTGCCGCGCAGGCCCTTGAACTTTGCGAGCAGCTTGAAGCCCAGCATCATCCACGGGCCGAAATGCTTCTTCTCATAGTGGCCGTGCGCATCTTTCTTCGCAATCATCGGCGCTGCGAGCCAGAAGCGGAGCTTGCCACCCTTGAACTGGCTGGCGAGCTGCTCGGCAAACTTCCCATCCGTGTAGAGACGGGCGACTTCGTACTCGTCCTTGTAGGCCATCACCTTGTAGGCATGGAAAGCCGCAGCGCGGGTGAGCTTGTCGCCGGTGCCTTTGGCTTGCTCGGCCTTGCGCACCGCCGCGACGATCTCCCGATACCGGTCCGCATAGGCGGCGTTCTGGTACGACGTGAGGCGGGCCGCGCGATCTTCGATCAGCTCTTCCAGTGTCTGTTCCGGCACATCGCCGCGCGGGTCCTGCTGGCGCATCAGGCGGTCCGGGTCGGCGGCCGCGATCCGGCCGATATTGAAGGCGGCCATGTTGTCATCCACCTTCGTGCCGTTGAGGCGGATGGCGCGGTAGAGCGCGCGCAGCGAGATGGGCAGGCGCCCCTTCTGCCAGGCGAAGCCCGCCATGATCATGTTTGTGTAGATCGCATCGTGCAGGTAGCCGACGGCGAGCGCCTCCGCATCGAAGGCATCGAAGTCGTTCGCCTGCCGCTTCACGCGGGCAGAGAGCAGGTCGCTCTCGAAACGCTTGGAGCGGTTTCGGATGAACTCGCTGGTCGGCGTCACGTCGCTGTTTGCATAGGCTGCAGTACGGTCCGCATCCATCAGGTTCAGCGCATCGCCGCCAGCGGCGACGACGAGGTCGCAGGCGATGACGACGTCAGCGCTGGCAGGTGGCACGCGGCCGGTGGAAATCTGGTCAGGCTCCCGCGCGAAGCGGATGTGGGAGAGGACCGGGCCGCCTTTCTGGGCAAGTCCGGTCATGTCGAGGCTGGAGGCCGCGTGGCCGTCCACATGGGCCGCCATGGCGAGGACCGCTGCGACGGTCGTCACGCCGGTTCCGCCGACGCCGGTGAACAGCACGTTGTAGGGCTGCGCGAGGCTCGGCGTTTCAGGCAGGGGCAGGCCGTCCGCACTGAAGACCGGGCGTTCCTGTTCCTCCCAGGCCGGTTCGCCATCGGTGATGGTCACGAAGCTCGGGCAGAAGCCTTTGAGGCAGGAGAGGTCCGTATTGCAGGTGGACTGATTGATCCGGCGCTTGCGGCCGAGCGGCGTTTCCACCGGCTCGACGGAGAGACAGTTCGATTTCACCGAACAGTCGCCGCAGCCTTCGCAGACTTCGGTGTTGATGATGACGCGCGTCCGGTCCGGCGCGCGCAGGCCGCGCTTGGCGCGGCGGCGTTTTTCCGTCGCGCAGATCTGGTCATAGATGATGACCGACACGCCGGGCGTTTCGCGCAGCGTCATCTGGACATCTTCAAGATCGTCGCGGTCATAGATCTTCACGCCGCCGGGCAGGCCTTTGACGTTGGCGTAGCGCGTTGTGTCCTCGGTAACGATGACGATGGTGCGCACACCCTCGGCGCGGACCTGCTGGGCGATCTGCGCCGGGGTCTGGCCGGACTCCACATGCTGCCCGCCAGTCATGGCGACGGCGTCATTATAGAGGATCTTGTACGTCATGTTCGCGCCGGACGTGACCGCCGCGCGGATGGCGAGGCTGCCCGAATGCGAATAGGTGCCGTCGCCGAGATTGACGAAGACGTGGCCTTCATCGGTCGCCCAGTGCTGGCCGACCCAGGCGATACCTTCACCGCCCATCTGGCTGGTCATGTCGGTTTTCCGGTCCGGCATGAAGTTCGCCATGTAGTGGCAGCCGATCCCCGCGAGCGCGCGGGAGCCTTCCGGCACGACAGTAGAAGTATTGTGCGGGCAGCCGGAGCAGAAGTGCGGGGTGCGGACGGTTGGGGAGGCGTTCGTGCGTGCGGCCTCACCGGCGCGGCCGACGCGGTCGAAATAGGCCTTAGCACGGGACGTGTCCCAGCCTTCCGGGATGACCTCCATCAGCGCGGCGGCCATTTCCGGGATGGTGATGGAGGCAATGTCCGACAGGAGGCGGTTGCCGTCCCGGTCGTGCTTGCCTTCGATGAAGGGACGCTGGTTATCGGGCAGGCGATAGAGCGCCGAGCGCAGCTGGTCTTCGATCAGCGGGCGCTTGTGCTCGATGACGAGCACGCGTTCCAGGCCCGTGCAGAATTCGCGGATGCTCTGCGGCTCAAGCGGCCAGGGCATGGCGACCTTGTAGATGGCGAGGCCGAGGCGGCCGGCTTCCTGTGGATCGATGCCGAGCGCGGCGAGCGCTTCGAACACGTCGCGCGCGGCTTGCCCCGTCACGACGATCCCGACGCGCGGCTTCGGTGATGGCAGGATCACATGGTCCAGCCGGTTGGCGCGGACATAGGCCTGCGCTGCCGGGATTTTCACCTGGCGCAGGCGCTGTTCCTTCAGCAGCGGCGCATCGCCCCGGCGCATGTGCACGCCGTCTTCAGGTAGGGCGAGGTCCGGCTTTACGATGTTGAAGCGATCGAGGCCGACTTCGACAACGGAGCCGGAATCCATCGTGTCGGCGAGCGCCACCATGCCGGCCCAGGCGCCGGAGAAGCGGCTCATCTCCCAGCCATGGATGCCATAGTCCAGCACGTCCTGGATCGAGGCCGGGTTCAGGACCGGGATCTCGGCATCCATCATCGCGAATTCGGACTGGGAGGGGAGGGTGGAGGATTTGCAATTGTGGTCGTCGCCGACAATGGCGAGCACGCCGCCGAGGGCGGAAGAGCCTGCGGCGTTGGCGTGCTTGAACACGTCACCCGTCCGGTCGACGCCGGGCGCCTTGCCGTACCAGATGCCGAAGAGGCCATCATATTTCGCACCGGGGAACAGGCCGAGTTGCTGGGAGCCCCAGACGGCGGTGGCGCCAAGGTCCTCGTTCAGGCCTTCCCAGAACTTGACGTCATGCGCGTCCAGCCATTTCTGCGCTGCGCGCAGCTGCTGGTCGTATCCGCCAAGGGGCGATCCACGATAACCGGATATAAATCCGGCCGTGTTCACATTATTGCGCAGATCGAGGCGCTTGCGATCAAGGGGCAGGCGGACCAATGCCTGAATACCGGTCATATACGCCTTGCCCTCGACAAGATCGTATTTGTCGTTCAGCGTAACTTCACGATGATGCATGGATAATCTGTCCGCTCCAAGGAACTGGAAGATTATTCGACAAAATTCACGAAAAAGCTTGCCTTTCTTGCGCCAATTTTGCTATATTGGGGTATAATATGCCCTAATATTCGAGGAATTTAGAAAATTGGCCCAAGAAATAGACTCAGTTGATGCCAAGATTCTTGACATCATCCAGCGGGACGCGGGGCTTTCCGTTGCGGAAATTGCCGATCGTGTGGGACTTTCTTCCTCTCCCTGCTGGCGCCGGATCAAGCGGATGGAAGAAGCCGGGTTTATCCGGGGGCGTGTCACGATTCTCGACAATTTTGCGCTCGGGCTGAATTTCGAAGTGATCGCCAGCGTGAAACTGGCGCTGCCGAACCGTGAGAACCTGCAGGCCTTCGAGGATATGGTCCTGGCCTGGCCGGAGGTGACCGAGGTCATGACCGTGACGGGGCAGGTGGACTATATGATGCACGTGGTGACCACCGACATGCATGCCTATGACAATTTCCTGCGGGACAAATTGCTCGGTTCCGCGCTCGTCTCGGACGTGCAGTCGCGTATCGTGATCCGCGTCGCCAAGCGCACGACGGCCCTGCCGCTGGATCTGGTCGAAAACGTCAAATAGGCTGTCTGGCCTTCAGGCCAGATCGAGATGCAGGAACTGGTTGAACGCGCTGCCGGTATAATCGGCGAAGGCGTCCCCGTTCCGGAAACCATGCTTGCGGTAGAGGGCGAGAGCCGGCTCGAAGGCCTCGCCTGAGCCTGTTTCCAGGCTGACACGCCGGTAGCCGCGCTCCCGCGCCATATCCAGAAGCGCCATCAGCATCGCGGTCGCCGCGCCCCGGCGCAGGCTATCGATCCGTGTACGCATCGATTTCAGCTCGCCATGATCCGGCGCCAGCTGCTTGATTGCCCCGATGGCGAGCAGGGTGGCGCCGTCCCAGACCGACAGGAAGGTGACGTCCGGGTGTTGCAGGCCCGACAGGTCCAGCGCGAAACTGTGACCGGGCGGAGACGTCTCGGCCATACCCTGCAGGTGCTGGCGCAGCAGCTCCCGGATTTGCGGATCGTCGAAATCGCCGGGTTTGATATTCATGCAGGCTCCGGATGCAAAATGAGCCCGGGACAATATCCCGGGCTCATTCAAATCTAGATCAGGTTTCGCAGGCAGGCGAGGGCGCTCAGGCGCGCTCGAGGCACATGGCGATGCCTTCGCCGCCGCCGATGCAGAGCGAAGCGACGCCCTTCTTGGCACCGCGGTCTTCCATCGCGGCCAGCAGCGTGACGATCACGCGGGCACCTGAGGCCCCGATCGGGTGGCCCATGGCGCAGGCGCCGCCGTTCACGTTGACCTTGTCATGGCTGATGCCGAGTTCCTTCATGGCGATCATCGGAACGACCGCGAAGGCTTCGTTGATCTCCCAGAGTTCGACTTCCTCGACGCCCCAGCCGGCCTTGGCGAGGGCTTTCTGCATGGCCGGCACCGGCGCGGTGGTGAAGTATTCCGGCTCGTGTGCGTGGCTGGACGAGGAGACGATCGTGGCGATCGGCTTCAGGCCGCGCTTTTCTGCTTCGGATTTCTTCATCAGGACGAGGGCAGCTGCGCCGTCGGAGATAGCCGAGGCATTGGCGGCGGTCACGGTACCGTCTTTCGAGAAGGCCGGGCGCAGTTCCGGGATTTTCTCCGGCTTGGCTTCGCGCGGCAGCTGGTCGACCTCGACGACGGTCTCGCCCTTGCGGGTCTTCACGGTGACCGGAGCGATCTCGCGCTTGAACTTGCCGGACGCAGTGGCGTCCTGGGCACGCTTGAGCGTTTCGATGGCGTAGGCGTCCTGCTGCTCGCGGGTGAACTGGTATTCCCCGGCGATCTTGTCGGCGAAGAGACCCATCGGGCCTTTGGAATAGGCGTCGGACAGGCCGTCGAGGGCCATGTGGTCTTCCGCAGCCATGGTGCCGTATTTGTGGCCCTTGCGGGCGTTGATCAGGTGCGGGGCATTGGTCATGGATTCCATGCCGCCGGCGATCACGATGTTGGCGTCGCCCGAGAGAATGGCGTTGCGGCCCATGACAGTGGCCTGCATGCCGGATCCGCACATCTTGTTGATCGTGGTGGCTTCCAGGCCTTTGTCCTGGCCAGCCTTGAAACCGGCCTGGCGGGCCGGAGCCTGACCCTGACCGGCAGGCAGACAATTGCCCATGATGATTTCGTTGGCTTCGCCCGGTGCAAGGCCAGCTTCCTTCACGGCTGCTTCGACGGCGACGGCGCCGAGTTCATTGGCGCTGAAACCGGAAAGGTCTCCGAGAAGGCCACCCATCGGGGTGCGGGCCATGCCAACAATTACGACCGGATCCTGGTCAGCCATGTGCGTCTCCTTGCTGCATCTGCGTGCTGTTTACTTTGGAAGGCACAAAGCGCCTGACAAGGGGGCACGTCAAGTCCGACGAAAGGACAGGTTTGATGCAACAAGCTGGGGCAGGGGTGGAGAAGGCGCCGGAAACGCTGATTTCTGAGCCGTGAAGGCTCGCCGGGATCAGACCTGAAGGGCGAGGCCGGCTTCAGACCCGTGTTGCCAGACGACCCGGGCAGGCCCCTCAAGGCCAACTGCTCGGGCAAGGAGGTGTACTGTCGGCGGCAGGCTCTCATTTGTGGGGAACCGCAACCGGACCCCTTGCGCAGAATAATCCAGCACGATGGCTTTGCGGCGGTAGCCGGAATCGTAGGCCACAACGACCTCACGGTACACTTTGGCCCGTTCAGCACGGGTCATGTTCTGGTGGTCCGTGCGGGAAGCGATCGGCGTGACGGATTGCTGGAGCGTGCGCTGAATCCGTCCCAGATCGGGACCATCGGGTTTTTTTGTCCCAAAGAGGCGCGGTTTCATACTCATGGCGTAGTCTAGCGCTCCAATCGCTAACGAACTCCACCCAAGTCGCAAGAAGTGGGCCGAAACCCTTAATATCTCGTTGAGCAAACATGCAAGAGGCGGCGCAAACTGTAGCGCCGCCTCCAGATTACGAGACTTTCAATTCTGGATTACCAGATATGGATGCGCTCTTCCGGCGGTAGGTAGAGCGCGTCCCCGGGTTGGATATCGAACGCATCGTACCATGCATCCAGGTTCCGCACGACGCCGTTGACGCGGTAGTTCGGCGGTGAATGCGGGTCCGTCAGCATCTGCTGGCGGGTCGCTTCCTCCCGGTACTTCGACCGCCAGACCTGGGCCCAGGCCATGAAGAACCGCTGGTCGCCGGTCAGGCCGTCGATGACCGGGGCTTCCTTGCCGTCCAGCGACATCTTGTAAGCGCGGTAGGCGAGGGACAGGCCGCCCAGGTCGCCGATGTTCTCGCCCAGCGTCAGCCGGCCGTTCACACAGGTCTCCCCATCGTCCAGCGGGCAGTAGGACGAGTATTGCGCTGCCAGGGCATCCCCCAGCTGGCGGAATGCGGCGAGGTCTTCTTCCGTCCACCAGTTCTGGAGCACGCCGTCGCCGTCATATTTGGCGCCCTGATCGTCAAACCCGTGACCCATTTCGTGACCGATCACGCCGCCGATGGCGCCATAGTTCACGGCCGGATCTGCCGAGACGTTGAAGAAAGGCGGCTGCAGGATCGCGGCCGGGAAAACAATCTCGTTGAAGGAGGGGTTGTAATAGGCGTTGATCGTCTGCGGCGTCATGAACCAGCGCGACCGGTCCACGGGCTGGCCGAGATCCGAGAGGTTGTCCTCGGTCGCCCATTCCTGCGCGGCGATGGCGTTGTCGAGCGCATTGTTGCCGACCACGAGCGTGTCATAGGTTTCGAATTTGTCCGGATAGCCGATCTTCGGGGTGAAAGCGTCGAGCTTCGCTTCGGCTTTCACCTTGGTGTCATCGCTCATCCAGCCAAGGTCTTCGAGGTTCGCAGCCATGGCCTTGCGGAGGTTTGCCACGAGATTGTCCATCGCGGCCTTGTTCTCCGCCGGGAAGTAGCGCTCGACAAACACTTTGCCGATGGCTTCGCCCAGCGTGCCCTGGGTTGCCTGAACGGCCCGTTTCCAGCGCTCGCGCTGCTCCGGCTGGCCGCGCAGGGCGGTGCCGTAGAAGGCGAAGTTGGCATTGTCGATTTCCGTTGGCAGCACGCTGGCAAAGTCGGACAGGAAGTGCGCCGTGAGATAGGCTTTCCAGGTGTCGAGCGATGTTTCGCTGACGACGTCGAACATGGCCGGGAAACCGCCGCCCAGTTTGGCGGCATCTTCGTCGGAAATCCCGGCGGCTGCCAGTTCTTCCGGCGTCGGGGGGACCTCTGCGACGAGGAATTCGGTCTCGCCGCCGATCCCCATCGTGTCCAGTGTACGGACGAGCGGGAAGCCGCCCGCCATCGCGACAAGCTCATCCTTGCTCACCTTGTTGTAGGTGATTTCGGGATTGCGGGAGAGGGCGCGGTCCCAGTCGGTCTTTGCGATTGCGGTCTCGAGATCCAGCACCTTCTGGGCTTCACCGGCGGCGTCTTCATAGCCGGCCTGCTCCAGCATGAAGGTCAGCAGGTCGAGATACTTGGCGCGCACTTCAACCGACTTGTCGTCTGTCTTCAGGTAATAGTCGCGATCCGGCAGGCCGAGGCCGCTGATGCGCATCTGGAAGATGTTCGTGTCCGGGTCCTTGTCGTCTGCGAAGACGAAGCCACCGATCGGCGAGCCGAAACCGGGCGTTGCGAACAGGGTTGCGAGGTCGTCCAGCGACTGGACCGCGTTGATCCTGTCGAGATAGGGCTGGGCCGGAGTCAGACCCGCAGCGTTGATGGCGTCGGTGTCCAGATAGGCGTTGAAGTATGCGCCGATCTTGCCTTCCGATGTATCCAGGGCCGGCTTTTCGGCAGCAAGGTCATCGATGATCTTGCGGACGCGCTGTTCGGATTTCTCAGCCAGAAGGTCGAAAGCGCCATAACGGGAGCGGTCTGGCGGGATAACGAAGGAGTCGAGCCATTTTCCATTGGTCCAGGCATAGAAGTCATTGCCCGGCTGCACGTTCGTATCCTGAACGCTGAGGTCGATCCCCCAGCTGCCCCAATAGTCCGGTGCTGAGAGAAGGAGGCCTTCGCTCGTTTCAAATTTTCCATCCGCATTTGCGATCGGCGGTGTGGTTTCAGCCAGCGCAACCGTTTCGCCGTTTCCCGGTGCCTGCGTCTTTGGCGAGCACCCGGCCAGCAATGCAATCGCCGCCGTGCCGATCAGAAGGTGTTTCATTCTGGATGTCTCCTTGCGCGAATCCCACGCCCCCCGCAGCGCGCGAGGGGCATGTTTCATGAGAGTTGGTAGCAGATCACTCCGCCGGTGCCATAGGCGGACTGCCGCTGTTTCCGCTCGTTCCGATCAATTCTTCCTCGTCGATCGTGACGTGACCGGAATATCCATCGCCGATGTGCCGGAACGGCTGTCCGCCCCAGGTCCAGGCGAAAATGCGTTTCACCTCGGCGCCGATGACATACATTGCGGGCACCAGGAACAGCGAGATGAAGATCGCGAACCCGACGGCCGAGCCGAGCGCAACCAGCATCGGTTTCAGGAACTGGGCCTGCACGGACCGCTGCGACAGCAGGGGGAGGATGCCCACCATGGTGGTCAGCGATGTGAGGAGGATCGGGCGGAAGCGCGAGACACCGGCGTCGACCAGGGCCTGTACCGCGCCCGCGCCTTCGTCTCTCCGCCTGTTGACGTAGTCGATCAGGACTAGGTTGTCGTTGATCACGACCCCCGCGGCGGCCGCGATCCCAAAGAAGGAGAAGAGAGCCATCGGCGTATCCCAGAACCACAGGCCAAACAGTGCGCCGGCATACGCGAAGGGCAGGGCCATCATCAGCAGCAGCGGTTGGGCGTAGGACCGGAAGGCAATTGCCAGCAGGATGTACATCGCGCCAATCGCCATCAGGGTCAGCCGGCCAATCTCGCTGACGAACTGGTTTTCTTCCTCGAAACCGCCAGCCTCGCCGCGTTTCACTTTCGGGAACTGCTTCTGGAATTCCGGCCAGAAATTGGATTCCATGTCCGCCATGATCTCACCACGGCCGCCTTCACCTTTGACTTCGGCAAAGACATAGACCGAGCGCATGCGGTCGCGTCTCTGGATGCGGTTGATGCCTGGCGCATAGGAGAAGTCGGCCACCTGTGTGACTGGAATCTCACGGCCATCAGCGGTGCGGACACGGAGTGAATTGAGGCTATCGAGATCCTCACGGGCCTCTTCCGGCAGGCGCACCATGACGCGGACATCTTCACCCTCGCGCGGGAGGCGCTGCACTTCTTCGCCATAATAGGCCTGGCGCAGTTGCCGGGAGACGTCGGCCAGCGTGACACCAAGCGTTTCGGCGCCGGGCTTCATGCTGATCTGGATTTCTTCGGCGGCCGACGAGAGGTTGTCACCGATATCGTAGACGTTGGCATAGGTCGCCAGCTGCGTTTTCACGACATCGGCCGCTTCGCGCAGGCGGTTCAGGTCTTCGTAGCTGAGGGCGAACCGGATACCGGTATCGCTGTCATTGAACGTGAAGGCAAAATTGATCTCTTCGGCATCCTGGATTTCGCCGACATTGGCGCGCACGATTTCGGCGAGATCCTTGGAGCGGATCGTATCCGGGCGGTCCTCCGGCGGGGCCAGGCCGACAAAGGCGCGGATGGTCGTGCCGTAGGCGATGACGGATGCATCGTGGATCAGGCCATCCTCGATTTCGGGATGCTCTTCCTTGGTTTGTTCTTCGCTCTTCTCAATGCCGGCCTGGAGCTGGTCGCGGACCTGGACGAGACGCTCATAGGGCGTGCCGTCAGGCATTTCGATCTGGACCTGGATCAGGTCGGCTTCGATCTCCGGCATGAATTTGAAGGGGACGAACTTCATGCTGGACAAGCTGAAGGCCAGGTAGAACAGGCAGAAGAAGAGCGCCATGGTTGCGTACCGGAACTTCAGCGCGAATTCGAGCGTCGGCTTGTAGATGTTGTTGGCAAACCAAAGCAGGCTGTCCGCAATCCGCCGCTGGACTCTCATCAAGGCGCCGCTGGCACCGTCAAAGCTCTGCTTCTTCATGTGTGCAAGGTGTGCCGGCAGGATCAGCATGCACTCGACGATGGAGAAAACCAGGGCAGCGACCACCACGAACGTGATCTGCTGGGTAAACTGCCGTTCCGGTCCGCTGAGGAAGGCCCAGGGAAGGAAGGCGATGATCGTGGTGAGGACGCCGAAGACGATCGGTTTCAGAACCATCTGGGTGCCGACAATGGCGGCATCAATGCCTTCTCGCCGTCCGCTTTCGACTTCCTTGTGGATGTTCTCCCCCACGACGATGGCATCATCGACGATCACCCCGATGACCAGCAGTACGGCAAAGGTGGAGAGAATGTTCCAGGATACGCCCAGATACGGCAGGATCAGGATGCCGCCGCCAAATGCCGTCATGATGCCGATCGTGACCCAGAGGGCCACCGTGGGGCGGAGGAACAACAACAGCACGATCAGCACCAGCACCGCACCCTGCAGTGCAGACGACATGATCAGGTTCATGCGGTCGTTGAAGGCCTCGGAATCGTCCCAGAGGATATCGATCTTCACGCCCTGAGGCAGGATGCCGTTCTTGGGATCGTTGGCCTGCTCGACATAATCGCGGAAGCCTTGTGTGTATTTCACCACATCCATCTTGTCCGGGGCAGGGATCATGACGAACGCTGTCGGCTCACCGTCATAAATCGCGCTGAACTTGTCGGACACGAAACCGTCGATGACCTCAGCAACGTCCTCCACGCGGACGGTGCCCTGTTCGGTGGTCTGACGGATGATGATCTTGTTGAACTGGTCCTTCGTATCGGCCAGCTGGCGGGTTGTGATGGACACGTCACCGGTCGAGGATTCGATCCGGCCGCCGGACGAGTTGAGGGAGGACTGCCGGATGGCGTTCGCCACATCACCGAAGCTGAGGCCGAAACGGCGCAGGGATTCTTCGGTGACTTCGATGTTCACCTGTTCGTCCAGCGTGCCCTGCAGTTCGGCCAGTTCGCCGCCCGGCAACTGGGCAATGTCATCGCGCACCCGGTCTCCGAGACGCTTCAGTTCCCGGCCATCGACCTTGCCATGAATGGCCAGGCCCATGAACTGGTCGCGCTGTTCCCACCGCCGTACCTGAGGCTGGAAGGCCGCCTGCGGTAGGTTGTTGATCTGGTCGACGCGGAGTTTCACCTCGTCCAGGAACTGCATCATGTCGATGTCGTTCTGGCCTTCGATATTGACCCATCCGGACCCTTCGGTCGCCGTCGACGTGATACGCTTGATGCCATCAAGGTCGGCCACGGCTTCCTCGATCCGTGTCACGATCTGTTCCTCGACATCCTGCGGCGAAGCGCCGGGCCAGGCCATCGAGACGGTTGCGCCGTTGAACGTTCCGATCGGGAACATTTCCCGTTCCATGGCGGTGTATCCGAAGATGCCACCGACGAAACAGACGATCATGAGAAGGTTTGCGGCAACGGCGTTGCGGGCAAACCAGGCGACGATCCCGTTCATTCGGAGGCTCCCTTGGCGCTGGTCAGGCGCATGGCTGTTTCCTCAGTGCTTTCTTCGTCCGATGTGTCTTCCACCGGTTCGTAGATCTTGATGGTGCCGTCGGGCTGACGCTCCATCACAGTAATGTTCATGCCGTCGAAGGCGGCCTGGATCGGGGAGGTGACTGCAAACTCACCAGGGTTGATGCCGGAGCGGACATAGGCGCCGTGCGGGTCGGAATAGATCAGGTCGACAGGACGGATCGACAGCGTGCCCTTATCTGGGTTGCCAATGAAGATGCGGTCGTCGCCGCGCAGCGACGCGCGGGGCGCGATCAGCACGTCCGGGATGGTGTTGCCTTCGATCACGGCACTGACAAACAGGCCCGGAGCCATCGGCGCGCCATTGTCGGCGCCTTTGCCATAGGGGTCCTGCAGCTCTGCGATCACATTGATCTGACGCGTCTGTGTGTTCACGGCAGCGGCGGTCCGGACGACTTCACCGGTCCAGTGCCGTTCGATACCGCCGACGGTCGCCGAGAAGTCGACCTTCGGGCCTGGCTGCTGGTCGCTGGCCGCGAAGGCGAGCGGCAGGCCGAGACGGCCCATTTCCTCATCGTCCAGCGGCAGCGAGACTTCCACCACGTCATTGGCGAAGATGCGGCCCAGCGACTGGCCGGTAGCCACAACCTGGCCGATATCGACATCGCGTTCCCAAACGCGGCCGGAGAAGGGAGCGTAGACGGCAGTGCGTTCCAGCGCCAGTTCGGCATCTTTGAGCTGCGCCTTGGCGGCGTCGAGGGCGGCCCGGGCCTGCGCCAGCTGCGGTTCGCGCCGCGCCAGCGGGGAGACGTCGGTGATGCCGAGATCCTCGATGTCCTGGCGGGCCAGTTCAGCTTCGGCGATTTCGCGGGTCAGCGCCTGTTCGGCAGACGCAACACCGGAGCGGGCGCGGACCACGGCCAGTTCATAGTCAGCCGCTTCAACGCGGACCAGCAACTGGCCCTGCTTGATAAAGCCGCCATCGATAAAGTCAGGCGAGACATAAGAGATCCGGCCTGAGATCTGCGGCGCGACCACGATTTCGCGGCGGGGGCGCACTTCGCCCTGGGCCTCGACCGTGATCTGGAGATCGCCGCGGCGGACCTGTTCGGCGAAGACGTTGAGGCCGACCCGGACTTCCTCGGCCTTTTCCGGTTCCGGTTTCAGGCTCTGCAGGACGACGGTGCCGCCGACGCCGAGGACAGCAACGATGGCGAGGGGGGCGACAATGGCAATGACACGGGCCATGGATGGAACTCCTGGAGCTTACTCTGCAGCGCCGGTGGTGGGCGTCGTTTCGGTCGAGGCGGTCTGGACGGGAAGGCCGCCGCCGAGGGCGATGTGATAGGAAATACGGTTTGCGGCGCGGCTGGCGCGGACCGAGATCAGCTGGCTCTCTGCGGTCAGGCGCCGGGTCTGGGCGTCGATCAGGTTGAAGATCGTCAGTGTGCCGCTGGTCGTGTACTTGCGCAGGGCAAGTTCTTCAGCCAGCCGGGCTTCTTCGAGTGCCCGGGCCTGGGCTTCTTCCTGATCGGCGAGATAGGTATCCGCTGCGACGGCATTTTCGACTTCGCCCCAGGCGGACAGCGCGGCACTGGCATAGTTGGCAACAGCGGCTTCTGCCTGCGCCACGGCGGCATCGCGCTGGGCATCGAGACGCCCGCCCCTGAAGATCGGCGCGATAAGGTTTGCGACAAGGCGGGCCGCGATCAGTTCCGGGTCGAACGCGTCGGCGAGATCGCTCTCGCTGGTCGATGCGCTGGCCGACAGGACGAAGGATGGCAACATGGCCAGCCGGGCCGATTCGGCGCGCATCCCGGCAGCTTCGATACGTGCCTCGGATGCGGCGATATCCGGCCGGCGCGACAGCAGGAGGGCAGGGTTGCCTTCCGGCTGAAGTGCGCCGAGCGTCGGGATTTCCGCAGAAGCGGCAATTTCTGCCGCCGGGTAGCGGCCCAGCAGGATTTCGAGACGGCGCGCGGCTTCGCCGGAGAATTGCCGGCGGGTAGCGATCGCGGCTTCCGCGTTGGCCAGCGCCGAACGAGCCGTGCGCACATCGAGCGCATCGACCAGGCCGCGCTGGAAGCGGCGCTCGGTCAGCAGGCGGACGCGGTCACGTGCATCATAGGTCAGTTCGGCGACGCGTTCCTGCGCCAGTGCCTCGTTCAGGTTGATCCACGCGATGGCCGTCTGGGCTGCGAGTGACAGTTCTGCCGCAGCGAGATCGGCGTCCGAGGCGGCAAAGTCGGCCTCCGCCGCGTTGACCGAAGCGCCGATGCGGCCCCAGAGGTCCAGTTCCCAGCTCGCATCGAGACCGACACCATAGATTTCGCTGTCGATGCGGTCTGTTCCGCCCGCGGTCCGCACGCCGGTCGACGTCGTGCCCGCAGACACCGAGGCGTCGAGGCTTGGCCGGCCGGCAGAGCGTGCCGTGCGGGTGGCGGCTTCGGCTGCGCGCATCGTGGCGGCGCGGGATTTCAGGGACGGATTGTGCTCAAGCGCTTCTGACACCAGCGACATCATCACCGGGTCGTTGAACTGGCTCATCCAGTCGCCTTTGGGCGCTTTTCCGGTAACGCCGCTGGCCGACCATTCTGCCGGGGCATCGGGTGCTTGCGCAAAGAAATCAACGCGTTCGCCCGCCAGTCCGCCAATATTTGCCGGAGAAGAGGCGCACGCTGCAAGAATTGCCGTGCCCGCGAAGAGGATTGATCGTTTCATGCCTTAGGCATAGCTCCTGTCTGTATCTGCAGTGCGTTACGCGGGCTCTATTCGACTGTCAATGAGAAATTATCGATTTTCAATAATTTCATACAGGTCAAAGCCTTGCTTCCCTTAGGGACTGCGTCCATGCGGGGCTTGGCATCTTCCCGATGTCGCGATAGCGCCTAAAATCTACGTGAGTGTGGAAGGGGTTCCGCCGGAAAGCCGCATGAGTGAAGCGCTGATCACCGCTACCCATAAGGGCCCGGAAAAAGGCGTAAGGCGTGCAACAACGTTGCGTGTCCGTGACTTTGTCGTGCTCATTTCGTGCTTCGCGGCCGTATTGGTCCTGCTTCTGGCGACCGGATCGATCGGCTTCATCGAAGCCGCCGCTGCGCTGATCGCAGCAGGTGCTGTGGCCTGGGCCTATTATGTCGGATCGGCGACCGTCCTGCCGGCGTCTGCCGTGACCGATGGCGCAGCCGACAGTGTCTTGCCCGGCCCGTCGGCAGCGTCCATCCCGCTCAAGGCTCTGCCACTGCCAGCATTCGAGATCGATCTCGATGAGCGGATTGTCGCTTTCAATGCCGAGGCTGAAGACATTCTCCGCCTCGACAACCGTGTGCGGCCTCGTGCCTCGACGGTCATCCGCTCGCCGGCGCTATTGTCTGCGATCGACAAGGCAATTCACACCAAGGTTGACGCGCCGCTGGCTGTGGATGTGGACGCCGGCCCGAACGAAACCTGGCGCGCGCACGTCTCCCGGCCACTGGATGCGGGCCGCGTGCTGATCGTTCTGGAAGACCTGACGCCGCTGCGCCGCGCCGCCCGCGCGCGCTCTGACTTCATCGCCAATGCCAGCCACGAACTGCGCACGCCGCTGACGGCGCTCTCCGGTTTTATCGAAACCATGCGGGGGCCGGCCAAGGACGACCCGGAAAGCTGGGGCCGTTTCCTGGACATCATGGCGGTCGAATCCGAGCGCATGTCGCGCCTGATTTCAGACCTTCTGTCCCTCTCCCGGATCGAGTCGTCCGAACAGGTTGCGCCGCGCGATCAGTTGGACATGCAGGATATCATGCGCTCCGGTGCGGCCGCTCTGGAAGGCCTTGCCGATGAGCGGGGCGTCCGGCTGGACGTGTCAGGCGTCGACACGCCGCTGCCGGTGATCGGCAACCGGGACGAGCTGATCCAGGTGGTCGAGAACCTGATTTCCAACGCGATCAAGTATTGCCGGAAGGATGGCGCAGTCCGCGTGACCTATGGCTTCGCTGCCGACACGGTCGAGGCGCGCGCCAAGGCCGGTCAGGCCTGGGAAGACAGTGAGCGGATGACCTTACTGCAGTCCGTGAACCGGCCGGGGCCGGGCGAACCGGCGGTCTGGGTGCGGGTGGAGGATGAAGGCCCGGGCATCGAACGCCAGCACCTACCGCGCCTCGGCGAACGATTCTACCGGACGGACCAGAGCCGGGGCGGCAAGATCACCGGCACCGGGCTCGGCCTGGCCATCGTCAAACACATCATGGCGCACCATCGCGGCGGCATGGCGGTGGAAACGGTGATGGAGAAGGGGTCTGCCTTCGGGGTCTGGCTCCCGGCGATGCGCCGAAAGCCGGACCCGCAATAAGAGCGCTTTCTATTCGGACGTTGCCGAGCGGTGGTGCGCGTCGAACCAGTCAGTCATCAGGTCGCCCGGCATACGGCCGAGGTCGCGGTACCAGGCCGGCAGGTTCTGCAGCATATCCGCCGTATCGCCCCAGCGGCGCAGGTTCACGTCGGCGGCAGCGTGGAAGGCATCGCGCAGGCGGTTTTCGTCCATTGGTTCGAGACCGCTGACCCCCGTCAGGCTTGCGAGGCTCTTCTGCATGACGAGTGTGGTTTCGAGCGTGGCCGCCGCGACAGAGAGTGTCGCACGCCAGGGCATGAGCCAATATTCCATCAGTCCGGTATCCTTTTCTTGACTGAACAGTACGCCTCTATGCTGCATTGCACAACAAGACTCATGCCATCGGCGATGCAGACCCCCTTAATTCAATAGAATCAATGGGGTCTGCGCCGTGGAATCGGCTGGGAAGCGCCGGATCAGTACCAGGTACGGATGCCGATGACGAAACGTGTGTCGTCCGTTTCTCCCCCTGCAGCCTCGATCCGGTCTGCCGTGCCGCCGAAAGCGCTCTGGTATTCGACGCCAATGTAGGGGGCAAATTCGCGCTGGATTTCGTAGCGGAGGCGGAGGCCAGCCTGCAGGTCTGTCAGGCCGGAGCCGAGGTCCTTTTCCGGAATATCCTGCGCCGAAAAGTTCGCTTCCAGCCGGGGCTGAAGGATCAGCCGGTTGGTGAGAAGCAATTCGTATTCGGCCTCGAAACTGGCGGTCACGTCGCCGGAGTCACTGAGGAAAGCGGCGCCGTCCACTTCGAACCAGTAAGGCGCCAGGCCCTGGATGCCGAGCACGGCATGGGCCTGGCCTTCCGGTTCGAAATCATAGCGCACGCCCGTCTGAAGGTCGAAGTACCGGAAAATGGCGCGGGACCAGAGCAACTGGACTTCGGCTTCCTCCAGGTCGCTTTCCTCGAAGGAATACTCGCCCTCGGTTTTCAGCCAGACCTTGTTGATGTCGCCGCCATACCACGCATCGGCATCCCACACCCCGACAGTTTCCCCATCCGAGGACTGAGCTTCCAGCCGGTCAAACCGGATCATGGCGAACGGTGTGCTGCCGGAATGCGACTGGGCATGGGCGCGAGCGGCATCCATTTCCGCCGGGTCGAAATAGGCGTCGGCCTGCGACCATGGTTTCTTTCCTGACGAGGTGCCGTGATGTTCATGTGTCTGGGCCGAGGCGCCGGCGGCAAAAGCGAGCGCGGCGAAAGCGGTGAGAAGGGGTCTGTCCATCACTTCATCTCCCCATGCTTGTCATGGCCCATGGCGGAATGATCCATCATGTCGTGATCCATCGGCATGTCATGGTCCATCATCTCGTGGTTCATGTGCTCATGATCCATGGGGTTTTTGTCCGTAGACGGCAGGACGGACATGACCTGCATCATGCCGGCATGCATGTGGTAGAGCAGGTGGCAGTGGAACGCCCAGTCGCCGACATGGTCTGCCGAAACGTCGAAGGAAAGCTTCTCGCCCGGCTTCACGATCACGGTGTGCTTGCGGGGCTTGTGGTCACCGCCGCCATTCACGAGATCGAAGAACATGCCGTGCAAATGGATCGGGTGCGGCATCATCGTATTGTTGATCAGCGTCACCCGCAGGCGCTCGCCTTCATGGAAGATGATGGGCTCCGTCACCTCCGAGAATTTCACCCCGTCGAAACTCCACATGTACCGTTCCATGTTGGAGGTGAGGTGGATCTCCATCTCGCGCCCCGGCGGGCGCAGGTCCGGGTTCCGGGTCAGGCTCCGCAGCTGCGAATAGCGCATCACGCGGTGGCCCACATCTTCCAGCCCGATGCCCGGCTCATCGAGGCGGCTCATCGGCATCATGGCGACATTCGCCACGCCGGGGCCGCGTTTGATGTCCTTCTTCTCCACAGGCCAGCTGGCGTCTTTCGTCATGCCGTGTGCTGAGTGATCCATGGGCATGCCGCCCATGTCGTGCCCTTCGTGCTCTGACATGTCGTGACCCTCGTGTGCCGTCATGTTCATTCCGCTCAATTCATGCCCCATGGCCGCATGGTCCATTTCGGAATGGTCCATTTCGCCCATGTCCATCGCGCCGTGATCCATGCTCCCGTGATCCATTCCCATGTCCTTCATGGTCAAGGTCGGCACGGCACGCAGGGCAGGGGCCTCCGCCCGCATGCCGGGGCGCGGTCCGAAGGTCGCGACCGCCTGTCCGGACCGGTCGATGCTCTCGGCAACGAAGGCGTAGGCGCGCGCGTCCTTCGGCTCGACGATCACGTCATAGGTTTCGGCAACGCCCATCTGGAACTCGTCGACTTCCAGCGGCTGCACGTTCAGGCCGTCGGCGGCAACGATGGTCATCGGCAGGCCGGGCAGGCGGACATTGAAGATCGTCATCGCCGAAGCATTGATGATCCGCAGGCGCACGCGCTCGCCGGGCTGGAACACGCCGTTCCAGTTGTCGGCCGTCGAATGCCCGTTGATCAGGTAGTGATAGGTGGCGCCTGTCACGTCCGCGATATCGCGCGGCGACATCCGCATCTGGCCCCACATCGCCCGCTCATTCCACGCCGCGCCAAGGCCGCGCGCCTTCGCGTCCTTCAGGAAGTCGCCCATGGTACGTTGCTGGAAGTTGTAGGTGTCGCTCATCTTCTTGAGCTTTGCGAAGATCCGGTAAGGGCTCTCGAAGCTCCAGTCGGACAGGACCAGCACATATTCCCGGTCATAGGCGACCGGGTCGTGATGGTGCGGGTCGATGATCATCGGGCCGTAGACGCCTTCCTGCTCCTGCAGGCCGGAATGGGAATGGTACCAATAGGTGCCCGATTGCGGCACGGCATATTTGTAGGTGAACGTTTCACCCGGCCGGATGCCGGGGAAGGTGACGCCCGGCACGCCGTCCATCTGGAAGGGCACGAGCAGGCCGTGCCAGTGAATGCTGGTGTCCACGTCCAGCGTGTTGGTCACATTGAGCGTGATCTCGTCGCCTTCGCGGAAGCGGATCAGCGGCGCGGGCAGGGTGCCGTTCACGCCAACCGCTTCGCCCGCACGTCCATCAATGCGCACGGGGAAGCGCCCGACGGAAAGGTTGAACTCTGTCGCGGTCTCCTTGGAGAGGCCGGTATTGCCGTCACTGGCGCTGCGGGCCCAGGCGGGCAGCAGCGCGGCAGGCAGCATGGACGAAAGCCCCATCAGGGCGCTGCCCTGCAGGAAATGACGTCGATTGAACATGGAAATGCTCCTTCTGAATTGAGGGGAAATGGCATCATCGGCAGGCGCGCCCAAGCGCAGCCCACCGGGCCGGTCTCAATTCAGGAAGCGTGTTTTCAGTTGCAGCGGCGTCATGCGCGGTGGGCCGGACGCTTGGTAGAGCGTGTATTTCGGTGGCCGGACGGGCGGCGCTGAAATCCGGAATGGCTCATGCGGCAGGAATACCGTGGCGACCGCGCTGACAGGCAGAAGCGGTGTGGCCATGGCCTGCGGAGCCTTGGCGATCAGGTCTTGGTCAGCATTGCAATGCGGGCAGGCCGATTTGTCGTGATGCGGCGTCCGGGATTCGTCGCAGGCATGCCCGGCCGGCATCTCATGGGCCATCTCCATGGCTGCCGGCGCCTGTTCCTGCGGCGCGTCACAGGCGCAGAGCGCCTGCTGGGCTGCAAAGAACAGGGCAAGGCCTGCCAGGAAGAAGGATCTCAGAATGATCATGCTCACTGCCGGAATAACAGCCCGGTCGTCCGTGCCGTCAGTGCGGCAGAGATAAGCACGATTGGGGACGGGTTCAAAATAACATTGCTGCGCAATGTCACTCTGGCAGGCGGGACCAGTGGAAGCTCAGCGGACCTTCGCGGTGGGCGAAGCGGTTGAGGTGATCGGCCACGACAGTCTCGAGCTTTTCGACGTCCTCGCGCGGGGTTTCGATGGTTGCCTTCAGGCTATCCTGTTCGGCCGACAGGAAGCAGCGGGCCTTGCCGAAATCGATAATGCGGGTGCCGGCGTCTTCGGTCACATCGAATTTGTGTCCCCAATGCTTGGCCAGCTGGGTGATGTATTTTTCGGCATTGGCGGTGGGGATGAGGGCGCTGGTGATCATGAACATAACTCGCAATTGATAATCATTCGCATTTTATTGATCCCGGCGCACCCGTCTACATCGCTCTTGTCATAAGACCCATGCAGCTTTCAGATAGCCCTCAGATGGACCCCTGCGCGCAAAGATGGAGGCGCTTCGTGCATTCTGACGACAAGGCGCTCGAACAGCTCGAACAGGTCATGCAGGGCGCGGCGGATCTTGCCCTGTCGTGGACACGGCGGCGCGAAACTCTGGTCGTGGATGAAAAGTCCGCAGGCCAGTTCGCCTCCAGCGCGGACCTTGAGGTTGAAGCCATGCTGCGGACGGCACTGACCGAAGGCTTTGGGGAGGGGAGTATTGTCGGCGAGGAGATGGGCGGTGAGCTTGGTCCGCAAGTGACCGGCTGGGCGCTCGATCCGATTGACGGCACGTCGAACTTCCTGCTCGGTCTGCCGCTCTGGGGCATCTCCGCCGGATATATCGAGAAGGGCGCCCCGACGCTCGGCGCCATTGCACTCCCGGAGCTGGGCCTTCTGCTATCTGCCGCCAGCGGGACGGGGCTGCGCGTGAACGGGATCGCCCGGCCGCACACCAATGATCGCGGGCCTGTGAAGATCATGGCGCTCGGCGAGAACGATTATGAGCCGGGACCCGAAACCGATGCCCGTGCGCAGGCCTTCCGGGACCAGGGCTTTGCTGTGGTGCGCTACCGCTGCGCCGTGTTCTCGCTCGCTTCCGCCGCGCTCGGCCGGCTTGGCGGATATATCGAACAGGGCTGCGGCCTGTGGGACATCGCTGCCGCGGACATCATCTGCCGGGAGGCCGGCATGTCGGTAGAGGCCGGACCGATTGCGCCGGGCCGGTATGGTATCGACGCGCGCTGGGCGTGAGCAATTGACCCGAATCCTGCCCCGTTTTCGCCGCCGGCGAATGCGATTAGGCTTTCATCATGGTTGAGACGCTGCCCGGCAATTTCGTTCCATCTCCTGCCCGCGGCCGGGTGCTCGTCTTCGATTCCGGAGTCGGGGGCCTGACTGTTGCGGAAGAAATCCGCGCGCTCGGCCCGGGGCTTGGCGTACACTATGCCGCCGATTCCGGTTTCTTTCCCTATGGCGACAAATCCGACGAGGCGCTGCGAGCGCGCCTGCCGAAAGTGGCAAAGGCGCTGTGTGACCGGGTGAAGCCGGACGTGTTCGTCATCGCCTGCAACACGGCCTCCACGCTGGCGCTGCCTGAAGTGCGCGCCGTGCTCGATATTCCGGTCGTCGGCACGGTCCCCGCAATCAAGCCCGCGGCCCAGCTGACCCGTACCGGCACGGTGGGCCTGTTGGCGACGCCGGGCACGATCCGCCGGGCCTATACGTCGGAACTGATCGAGAAGTTCGCCGGAAACCTGCATGTCATCATGCATGGCAGTATCGAGCTGGTTCGCCTTGCCGAGGCGCATGCGCGCGGTGAGGACATTCATATCGACCGGTTCGCCGAAGCGCAGGCGCCCCTGTTTGAGGTGCCGGGCGGGGAGAAGATCGACACGATCGTTCTTGCCTGTACGCATTTTCCGCTCGTGCGCGGCCAGTTGATTGCCAGCGCGCCCCAGCCTGTCAGCTATGTCGACTCAGGCGCCGCCATTGCGCGCCAGACGATCCGTGTGCTGCCGGTAGAGACTGAGGCGCGCGGCATCGGCGGTCAGGCCTTCCTGACCAGCCCGCCGGAAGACGAGGCGGATCTCGCGCTCGTCCTCAGGCGTTACGGCTTTCCGGAGCTTCAGCGCGTTGCCATCGACCCGATGGACACGACTTCCGCACCGACCGATCCGTAGAGCGTCGGCCATGGTGCGTCCTGGACTTCCACCACTTCGGTTTCGCCGAAGCCGTTGAAGCGGCTGGACATCGCACGGCCATAGGCGCCGAGGTTGCCGAACTCGATATAGTCGCCTTCGCCAAGGCCTGCAGGGAGATAGATCTCCTCCGGCAGCTTGTCGGTCGAATCGCAGGTCGGGCCGTAGACGCGGTAGGCTTCCATGCCGTGCAGCTTGCGGCCGTCGCCGGCAATGGCGCGCTTCGGGAAGTTCCAGCGCTCGTGCACGGCATCGTAGAGGGCGCCATAGGAGCCGTCATTGATGTACAGTGCACCGTCTTTCGACAGTTCGATGCGGCACAGCAGGCTTTCCGACTCGGCGCACAGCGCACGGCCCGGCTCGCACCACAGCTCGGCGTTTTCGAGAACGAACATGTTCTCGAACGAGGCTTCGACCATGGCGGCATAAGCATCCAGCGACGGCGGGGCATTGTCCGCATAGATCGACGGGAAGCCGCCGCCGACATCGACGATGTCGACCGTGACACCGGCCGAGATGATGATGCGGGAGACGTCCGCCATGGCGGTTGCCCATGCGGTCGGCTTCATGGCCTGGCTGCCGACATGGAACGACACGCCCAGTTCGTCAGCATAGCGGCGGGCTTCGCGCAGGATCTCTGCAGCGTCATCCGCGCTTGCACCGAACTTGCCGGCCAGCGGCAGGGCAGCGCCGTCGCACGATACCGCAACACGGACGATGATCGTCAGGTCCTTGGCGTAGCCGGTTTCCTCGAGGATCTTGTTCAGCTCCGCCATCGTGTCGGTGACAAAGATGCGCACGCCGAACTCGTTATAGGCGCGGGCGATCGCACGGCGGTTCTTCACCGGGTGCAGGAACGCGATGCGCGCTTCCGGGAACCGCGTACGGATCAGTTCGACTTCCGTGTCGGAGGCGCAGTCGAAGCTGCGAACACCGCCAGCCCACAGGGCATCGAGGACGTGCACGCCCGGGTTCGCTTTCACGGCATAGAAGGGCTCGGCCGAGAAGGACTCGCGGAACCATTTCGCCGCTGCGCTGACGCGCTCCGGACGGAAACACCAGACGGGCAGGTCCGGTTGGGACTCACGGACAACATGAATTGGGGTAGCATAGGAGTGCATGACACCTAACCTCCAAAGGGCTTTTAACCAGCTTTGGGCGTTAGTACGGGGGCCCCCACCGAGTGGGTTAGCGCAGAGTGTCCGCCACATCTCTATATTTCGAGGGGGCATTTAGGGGACAATGACCGGGCGTGCAAGGGAAATTTTTTGCGCGAACTGAAATTTTTCACGAAACCTTCTTCCACGCGGTCTGTAGCGGTTACTGAAGAAGACCTATCGTGTTTTGCGCCTTTCCGGATTCCGGATAGAGGCAGGCGCAACTGGGAAAGTAACAGGCATGACTCGCGCGCTCTCTCCATTCCTTGTCCCGATCCTTGCTGCGGCAGTCCTGATGCTGTCCGCCGCTTGCGGCCGGACGGACCTGTCAGAACTGGAAGTCGGCGACCGGATCGTCACGCCGACGATCACTGGCGTTGAGGCCCAGAAGATCAAGATCGTCGGTTCGTCCACAGTGTCGCCCTTCGCGACGGCGGTGGCAGAGCAGTTCGGCGCGGTCACCGAATGGCCGACGCCGATTGTCGAGACGACCGGGACGGGCGGCGGCTTCAAGGCCTTCTGCCTTGGCACCGGTCCGTCACAGCCTTCGATCTCAGATGCCTCGCGCCCGATCAAGGCAGGGGAGTTGGCGCTCTGCGCTGCCAATGGCGTCAACAATCCTGCCGAGATCCGCGTCGGTTATGACGGCATCGTCATTGCCAATTCCAAAGCCGGGCCGGACTTCGACATCACCAAGGCAGAACTTTACCGGGCGCTCGCCATGGAGCTGCCGGATGGCGAAGGCGGCTTCGTAACCAATCCGTACAAGTCCTGGAACGAGGTCAGCCCGACCCTGCCGGATGAACCGATCCTCGTCTTCGGTCCGCCGCCGACCTCCGGTACGCGCGATGCCTTCGTCGAGCTGGGCATGGAGCTTGGCGCACTGGACGATCCGCAGATGGCAGCCCTGAGCGATGAGGATGAAACCGCCTTCCTGCAACGTGCCCGGACGATCCGCACCGACGGTGCCTGGATCGATTTCGGCGAGAACGATGCCGCGGTGGTTCAGGCACTGACCAAGACGCCCACGGCGATCGGCATTCTCGGTTTTTCGTTCCTTGAGCAGAATTCAGACCGGGTGAAAGCCGGGCGCCTGTCCGGCATCTCTCCGGATTTCGTGCACATCAAGGACGGCGCCTATGGCCTTTCCCGTATGCTGTTCATCTACGTGAAGCGCGAGAATCTCGGCGTTGTGCCGGGCATTGCCGAATTCGTGGAGGAGTTCGTGTCGGACGGCGCGATGGGGACGGACGGCTACTTGCTGGACAAGGGGCTGATCCCGCTGACGGATGAAGACCGGGCAGCCGAGCAGGTGAAGGCCGCAGACCTGAACGCGGAGCCTAAGGACTAGGCTGGCCGCCCGGCTAGGACTTCTCTTCGGGCTTGTCCGAAGATTCCGGGGCTTCCTTCGGCTTCGGGCTGAGATCCAGCAGCGGCGGAATCACAAGCTCCAGCGGCTTCTTGCGGCGGCGCAGGCGGATCTTCTGCCAGAAGCGTTTCCGGGCCGGTGCGGGCAGGGGCTGAAGATTCTCGATGAAGGCTTCTGCGCAGGCCCGCCAGCTATAGCCCTCGGCATAGTTGCGGCAGGTGTTCCGGTCGAGATCGAGGCAGGCGATGGCGCCGGCGGCAAGGTCGCCGCCGACGGGTGTGATCGTGCCGGCATTCGAGCCGGGAATCACATCCCGCGGACCCGTTGCGTCATAGGCAGCCACCGGCGTGCCGGAGGACATGGCTTCCAGCACGACCAGACCGAACGTGTCGGTGAGGCTCGGGAATACGAAGACGTCGGCGCTGGCATAGACGGTGGCGAGGTCTTCATTGAAGCGTGCGCCGAGGAATTTGACCTCCGGATAGCGCTTCTTCAGCTCCTCGCGCTGCGGGCCGTCGCCGACGATCACTTTCGTGCCCGGAAGGTCCAGCTCGGCGAAGGCTTCGATGTTCTTTTCGACGGCCACACGGCCGACATTCAGGAAAATCGGGCGCGGCAGGCCTTCGAACGGGTCGCCGGGCTGGCCTTCCTCGATCCGGCGGGACGGGTTGAAAAGGTCCGTATCGACCCCGCGGCCCCAGGCGACGAGGTTGATGAAATTCTTGTTCCGCAGCTCTTCCACCATGGACGGCGTCGGCACCATGACCTTGCCCGAATATTTGTGGAACCAGCGCACGAAATTATAGCCCCAGGCAATCGGGATCGGCAGGCGGGCGGACACATATTCCGGGAAGCGCGTGTGATAGGCGGTGGAGAAGGGGTGTTTGATCTTCAGGCACATGGCGCGGCCCGCCATGCCCAGCGTCCCCTCGGTCGCGATGTGGATCGCGTCCGGCTCGAAATCGTTGAACCGCTCTTCGATCTCGCCGCGCGCGAACAGGGCCAGCTTGATTTCCGGATAGGTTGGCAGCGGCATGGTCATGAAACCCTGCCCGGGATGCACGATCTCCCATTCATGTCCCATCGCCTCGGATTCGGCGATGACGCGCTTCATGGTGCGCACGACGCCATTGACCTGAGGGTCCCAGGCGTCTGTCACGAGCATGATCCGCATGTGGACTCCCATCAATGCCACGCAGCCGAGCGCAACATGGCGGGCTTGGGCGGCGTGGTAAAGGCCTGAAACGCTGTCCGCTGCCCTCGCATCCGACTGCAGGAGGCGATATAGATTTTCCCTGAATTCGCTGGAACCCGCACAAGTCCTGCCTCGTTACTACGTTTTTGTGTCAAAACCATTGCAAGAGGGGAGCCCCATTTATGTCCGACACCCTTACCGCCACTCACTTCGTCTGGGACGCGCTCGACTCCAACAAATTTGTGGATGAGGAAGCCCTGCTGGAGGATCTCCTGAAGGAGACACCCGTCAGCGATGAACTGAGACAGGCGGCCATGCGTCGGGCGCTGGACCTGGTAGAGACCGCGCGGGCGACCGGGCGCCGCAAGGGCATGATGGAAAGCTTCTTGGAGGAGTTCGGCCTGTCGAACGCCGAGGGCCTCGCCCTGATGTGCCTTGCCGAGGCGTTGCTGCGTGTGCCGGACGCCGAAACCCGGGATGACCTGATCGCCGAGAAGATCCGTTCCGGTAACTGGGGCGCCCATCAGGGACAATCGGAATCCTGGCTGGTCAACGCCTCCACCTGGGGCCTGATGCTGACCGGCCGCGTCATCGGCGTTCCGGCGGCGGCGAAGAAAGGGCCCGGCCATTTCGTCTCCAGCCTCGTGCGGGAAAGCGGTGAGCCGGTGATCCGCGCCGCCATGATGCAGGCGATGCGCATCATGGGCGAGCAGTTCGTCCTTGGGCGGAACGTGAAAGATGCGCTGAAGCGCGGCGGCCGCATGGTGCGCCAGGGCGACGCGGCGCATTTCAGCTTCGACATGCTTGGGGAGGGCGCCCGCACGGCCGCCGATGCCGAGCGTTACCTGAAAGCCTATCAGAGCTCGATCGAACAGGTGGCCGCAGGCAAGGACAAGTCCATCAAGCCGGAAGCGGCCAATGGCGTGTCGGTGAAACTCTCCGCGCTCCATCCGCGCTATGAGGCGGTCAACGAAGACCGCGTAATGGCGGATATCTATCCGGGGCTGCTGGGCCTTTGCCAGCAGGCGGCGGAAGCGAACATCGGCCTTTGTCTCGATGCGGAGGAGGCCGACCGGCTGGTCCTGTCGCTGAAACTGTTCGAACGCCTTGCGCGCGAACCGTCCCTGAGAGGTTGGACCGGTCTTGGCATCGCTGTCCAAGCCTACCAGAAACGTGCCCGCGGCGTGATCGAGAAACTGAAGCAGCTGGCAGGCGATACGCGCCAGCGATTCATGGTACGTCTTGTCAAAGGCGCCTACTGGGACAGCGAAATCAAGCACGCCCAGGTCGAAGGCTTCCCGAACTTCCCCGTCTTCACGACGAAGCAGGGAACGGACTTCCACTATCTCGCCTGCGCGAAGCAGCTGCTGGAGGCGAGCCCGGTGCTCTACCCGCAATTCGCGACCCACAATGCCCATACGCTGGCGACGGTGGACCTGATGGCGGATTCCATGGGCGTCACCGCGTTCGAGTTCCAGCGCCTGCATGGCATGGGCGAAGCGCTCTATGGCGCGGCCAAGGCCGGCAAGCGCGTCCGCGTCTACGCACCGGTCGGCGCACACAAGGACCTGCTGCCTTACCTTGTCCGGCGTCTGCTGGAGAATGGCGCGAACACCAGCTTCGTGCATTCCTTCCTCGATCCGGACGTGCCGGCCGAGCAGGTTGTTGCCGACCCGATCACCAAGGTGGAAGCCGGCCCGCGCCGCCACCCGCGCATCCCGACGCCGCCGCGCCTGTATGGGCCGGAGCGCCGCAATTCCTCCGGCATGGATCTTTCGCAGCAGAATGTGCGCGACGACATCTCGGCCGCGATCCGCATCTTCCGCGACAGTCCGGCCATCGCTGCGGGCGCGATCGTCTCAGGCAAGCCGGACACCGGCGGTGGCCAGCTCTGCCGTGTGCCGTTCCATACCGAGACGGTTCTGGGCGCCTGCAAGGAAGCCAGCGAGGAGGCGGTCGACCGGGCCCTCGATGCCGCCGTCAAATTCCAGCCGGAATGGGACAAGCTGGGCGGACCTCAGCGGGCCACACACCTGCGCGCCATGGCAGAAGCGCTGGAAAGCAACATGCCGCGTCTCATCGCCCTGATGGCGCGCGAGACCGGAAAGACGCTGAATGACGGTATCGCGGAAGTGCGCGAGGCGGTCGATTTCCTGCGTTATTACGCCATGGGTGCAGAGAAGGATTTCGCCGCGCCGGTGCGCCTGCCGGGGCCGACGGGTGAGACGAACCATCTGTCCCTGCACGGACGGGGCGTGTTCTGCTGCATCAGCCCATGGAACTTCCCGCTGGCGATCTTCACTGGCCAGGTCGCGGCTGCGCTCGCCGCCGGGAACACGGTTGTGGCGAAGCCTGCCGAACAATCGCCGCTGATCGCATTCGAAGCCGTGAAATTGTTCCACAAGGCCGGTCTGCCGGTGAATGCGCTGCACCTTCTGCCCGGCAAGGGCGAGACGGTCGGTGCGAAGCTGACCTCAGACCTGCGCGTGTCCGGCGTCTGTTTCACCGGCGGCACGAACACGGCGCGCCTGATCAATCGCACGCTGGCAGACCGCGACGGGCCGATCATTCCGCTGATTGCGGAGACAGGCGGCCTCAATGGCCTGTTCGTCGATACGACCGCCCTGCGCGAGCAGGTGCTGGACGACATGATCATCTCCGCTTTCGGCTCGGCCGGCCAGCGCTGCTCGGCCTTGCGTGTTGCGTTCCTTCCCAACGAGACGGCCGACCATCTGATCGAAGGCCTGATCGGCGCGATGGATGAACTGAAGCTGGGCGACCCGGCCCAGCCGGATACAGACATCGGCCCGGTCATCGATGCGGAATCCCGCGATATGCTGCAGGCCCATCTTGAAGACATGAAGTCACGCGCCAAGCTGCTGCACCAGGTCGATGCCGGCATCATCGGTACGGAAGGCTATGGCTTCGGTCCGGCGCTGGTGGAGCTCTCCTCGCTCGATCAGATCACGGAAGAGAAGTTCGGCCCCATCCTGCACATCATCCGCTACGATCCGGACGACATTGAAGAGGTCGGCGCCAAACTCCATGCCAAGGGTTATGGCCTGACGCTGGGGGTGCATTCGCGTCTCGACAGCTTCTACAAGGAGGTCCGCGAGGCTTGCCCGGTCGGCAACACCTATGTGAACCGGTCGATGATCGGGGCCGTGGTGGGCGTCCAGCCGTTCGGCGGGGAAAGGCTCTCCGGCACCGGCCCGAAAGCGGGCGGGCCGCATTATCTTCACCGCTTCGCCGCAGAAAGGGCGCTGACCGTGAATATCACGGCACAAGGTGGTGACGCCGAACTGCTCAGCCTGTAGGGAATAGCGATGAAACAAGTCCTGCTTCTGTCCGCAGCCCTTATGCTGGCGGTTGTGCCCGCCGCCTGCGGACAGGCAGCCGGAAACGGCGAAGGGCCGGAAACGGTCGTGCGGGTTGCCGGCACGGGCGAGTCATCCACCCCTCCTGAGGCGGCCAGCACGGCGGACATGCCGCGCTCGCTGCTGGTGGACAATGACGCGCTGAAGGCCGACGTCAAATTCGAGGAAGCGATCTTCGCCCTGGCACCGGGTATTGCGGCAGACCTCATCGACGATGCGAACAGCCGGATCGAGGTGATGCAGGAAGATGCCGACACCTACAAAGAGGCTGACCCGGAATTCTTCCGGCCTTATGGCCTGAAGATCGACTGGCGTGTTACGGGGGCGGCCGGATCGCTGGCCGGGCTGGAAGGCTTCATCTTTACCTTCACCGGCGGCGCCCACGGCAACTACATGACCGATGCGCGGATCTACAATGCCGAAACCGGCAAGCGAATGCATGCCGGGGACCTGTTCACTGACCAGGCCGCAGCAACGGCCGCGCTGTCCCCGGACGTGTTCGGCGCCATCGCGACTGCCAAGGCCGAGCGTAGCGGGTCCCCGGAAAGCCGGGCCACCTTTCTCGGTGAAGTGACGGACGCGCTGGCGGGCACAAGCCTCCTGTCCGGCGAGGTCAGCCTCATCGCTTCGACGGAAGAGGACAAGCTGGGCGGAATCGTCCTGCACTATGCGCCCTACGAAGTCGGTTCGTATGCGGAGGGGGCGTATCACATCACCTTACCGCAAGCCGGGTTCCGTGACCTGCTGAAGCCGGACTATGCGGGCCTGTTTGGCGGCGAGCCGGCAGACCTGCAGCGCTTCGGCGACTAAGGGGCGTTTCCACCCTCAATCGCGGCAGGCGCGGAAGGCGAAGCCCTGTCCCTTTGAGCCGTCCATCAGCGAAATCTCCGCCGTCATGCGGTCGCCGTCGCGGGCGTAGCGGATGCGCTGAGGGTAGTCATGAGCCGGGTCTGCGAACACGATGTAATTCTCGCCCCGTTCGACTTCCGTGAAGGGGGAAGGGCCCTTGCCGCCCGGATAGGCGTTGAAGGTGTAAGCGGCACCGGGATCGATGCGGGATTGCTCGAAGAAGGTGACGGCCCCGCCGTTCAGCGACATGGCATAGCCGAACAGATAGCCATGATCCGGTGCAGACCAGACTTCGCGATAGTCACCATCGGCATTTTCCCAGCAGCCGCTGATCCAGCCGAGGGGGTGGTCGCTTGCCGCTTCAGGCGCCGCCGCGCAGCCTCCGAGAAGGAGGCAGGCCGCCAGCACTCTCTTCATGGGCCGACCAGTGTGCAGCCGAGACCCGGCGTATATTTGGCTTCCGCCACGACGCGGCCCTGGTGGGAGGAGGCGCGCGTTATATTGTTTTCATCCGTATAGGAAATGCCGCGCATGTCGTAGGTGAAACTCCATTGGCAGCTGTCCATCTCACGGCCGGCAACATGAAGGCAGGAGCAGACCTGCTTGGCGCCAAGCGCTGTCAGAATCTCCGCATGCGCGATTTCATCTGCATGCGCTACCTTCTGTTTGGGGAAAAACACGATTCCCGCTCCGGTAGCGAGCGCGGAAATGCCCGCTGCGACTAGAAGGGCTTTGACGTTCTTCACTTTTTTCCCCTATGTCCGTCATTGAACAATAGGAGACATGCGCCATGGTGCGCAACATATTCCTCTTCTGCATTGCGCTCATTCTGGGACCTGTCGCCGCGGCGCAGGAACTTGTGCCCATGCCTGCGCAGCCGGAAGGTGTGGCCTGGCCCACGCAAGGCTGGGAGACAGGCGACCTGCCGCCGGAAACGGCCGGTACGATCCATGAACTGCTCCGCATCGCCATGGCTGGCGGGCGGCACGATCTGGGCGGGGAGACGCGCGCGGTGGTGATCATTTACCGCGGCAAGCTTGTGGCGGAAGTCTACCGTGACGGCTTTGATCCCGGCACACGGCACATGTCGTGGAGTCTCGCCAAATCGATCACCTCGGCGCTGGTGGGGCGTGCCGTGCAAATCGGGCTGATCGACGATATTGATGCGCCCATGCCGGGACTGTTCGAACAGGATGATCCGCGTGCTGCCATTAGTTGGCGCCAGTGGATCACAATGACGGACGGGCTGGACTATCAGGAATTCGGGGCCGCCATCCTGGAGCAGAATGATGTCATCCGGATGATGTACGGAGCGGGGCGCTTCGACGTGGTTGCCTATATCCGCGAGCACTTTCCGCTGAAGTACGAACCCGGCACGCAGTGGAACTATTCGACCGCGGGCTTCAGCCTTGTTGGCCGGGCCCTTCAGGAGCTCATCGGGATCGACAGCCAGTGCCCGACCGGGCAGGCCGGGGCTGCGGCAGAGGCAGAAGCAGAGGTTGGGGAGATGGCCCGTGACTGCCGGCCGGCCGATGTGGCCATGGCGGACTGGACCCGGCAGGTCCTGTTCGATCCGCTTGGCATGGACGCGCAGCCTGAGTTTGACCTTTCCGGCACTTTTCTCGGCGGTTCAAATGTCTGGGCGTCGGCGCGGGACTATGCGAAATTTGGCCTGCTCTACCTGCGCGACGGGATGTGGGACGGGCAGCGCCTGCTGCCGGAAGGCTGGGTCGACATGACCCGGATGCCGCCGCCGGGCGGACCGTTCGAATATTATGGCGCCGGCTTCTGGCTGCTGCCTGAAGCGGGTGATGCTTTCTATGCCCAGGGGCACGAAGGACAGACGATTTTCATGGTGCCGAGCCGGGACCTGATCGTCGTTCGCCTCGCCCTCATGGAAGAGAACGATGCGAACTGGGAAGCCGATCTCCATTGGAACCTGGACCTCGCCCGCGCATTTCCGTGAAGACCGGGCCCCTGAATGGGGCTATAAATGGTCTATATATCGTCTGTATATTGTGTTCTTTATTGTCCGGATGGTGAAACTATCCACCCCCTCAGTCGCTGCTCACCTTGAAGTGTGCCAGCAGGCTGGTCACCGGTTTTGACCGTTCATCCTGCCAGGCTTCAGCCCGGACGGAACACATGCGCCGGCCCATCTTGGTGATGGTCGCGCGGGCAAACGTGTCTTTCGCGTGGCCCTGGCGGAGATAGTCGATCGTGATGTTGATCGGCCGCGGCGGGCGTTCCAGGTGTTCGGTCACGAGGTAGACCTGCGCCATGGCGGTCAGCTCGAGGAAGGCGGCAATCGCGCCGCCGTGCAGGGCCTGGATCGTGAAATTGCCGATCAGCTTCTGCTGGAACGGCATGATGGCCGTCATCTCGTCGCCCATCACTTCGCAGCGCATGCCGATCTCTTGCGCGAACGGTGTGCGGCCAAGGAAGGCCTGCACCTGTTCGGCGCGGGAGGGGAGTATTTCGTCAGCCATTAGAATTCCCTCAGCGACTCGACCGAGCGCGGCTTGTTGATGGCAAAGGCGCCCGCAGCGGTGGCGATCACCTTGTCCCGGCTCTCATGATAGGCCCAGGCGTGGGTGAAGCAGACATTGCGGGTGATGTGGTAGCACTCCGCCTCGCCCAGGATTTCCCGGTGCGGCTCTGCCGGGCGCATATAGTCGATGCGCAGGTCGAGGGTGGAGACGAAACGGGCTTTTTCGAGGGAAGAGCTCGCTGCCATGCCGGACAGATTATCGAGGAAGGAAGTCAGCACGCCGCCATGGATCACGCCGGTGTCCGGGTCGCCCACAAGGCGCTCCTTCCATGGCTGGACGCCCCAGACGCGGCCTTTTTCCAGCTTCGTGACGCGAAAGCTCATCCGGCGTCCCCAGGGGATGCCACCGGTCATGATGTCCAGGTTTTCGCCCATGACCTGCCAGGGTTCGAGGGTTGGCGTGGCGTCATCTTCCATATGGGGCCTCATTCATTTGACCTGCCTTTCGCCTCGGATAACATCCGTGCGGGCGAGAACATACATATGACCTGAGGTCAGGAGGAAACAATGGCATTTGAGGGAACGGGCAAGCCGAAAACCTGCATAATCGGGGCGGGGTGTTCCGGTTTCACGATGGCGAAGCGCCTGAAAGACCGGGGCCTGCCTTATGACTGTTTCGAGATGTCGGACGATATCGGCGGGAACTGGTACTACAAGAACCCCAATGGCGCCTCGTCCTGCTACCAGTCACTGCACATCGACACGTCGAAATGGCGCCTCGCCTTCGAGGATTATCCCGTGCCGGAGGACTGGCCGGATTTCCCGCATCACGCCCAGCTGTTGCAGTACTTCCATGACTATGTGGATCATTTCGGCCTGCGCGAAACGATCACGTTCAACACGGCCGTCACCAGTGTGGAGGACCTTCCCGGTGGCCGCTGGAAGGTCACGCTGTCGACCGGTGAGACCCGTGAATATGATGCGGTCGTGGTCGCCAACGGCCACCACTGGGACCCGCGTACGCCCACCTATCCCGGGCATTTCGATGGTTACCAGGTTCACTCCCACAACTACACGGACCCGTTCGAGCCCTATGACTTCCGCGGCAAGCGGGTGATGATTGTCGGGGCAGGGAACTCCGCGATGGACATCTCTTCGGAACTGTCCCAGCGCCCGCTGGCGGAGAAACTGTTCATCTCCATGCGCCGCGGCGTCTGGGTGATGCCGAAATACATGGACGGCAAGCCGGCCGACAAGGCGGTGCTGCCGGCCTGGATGCCGGCCAGCCTCGGGCGGAAGCTGGCGCGCAAGAAGATCAAGAAAACCATCGGTATGATGGAAGACTATGGCCTGCCCAAGCCGGACCACGAGCCGCTGGAAGGCCACCCGTCTGTGTCTGGCGAGTTCCTGACTCGCGTCGGCTGCGGCGACATCACGCCGAAACCCGGCATCGAGAAGCTGGACGGCGACGGCGTCGTCTTTACCGACGGGACGCGCGAGAAGGTCGACGCCATCGTCTGGGCGACGGGCTACAATGTGACCTTCCCGTTCCTGAAGCAGGACGACCTGACCCCGAAGGAAAACGTCTTCCCGCTCTACAAGCGCATGGTGAAGCCAGGTCGCGAGACGATCTTCTTCCTGGGTCTCGCCCAGCCGCTGCCGACGCTGGTGAATTTTGCCGAACAGCAATCGAAGCTGGTGGCCGCGGCCCTTGATGGCGACTACGCTTTCCCCAATGCTGCAGAAATGGAGCAGATTACCATTGCGGACGAGAAGGAGCACCTCGGGCACTTCTATGACAGCCCGCGCCACCGCATGCAGGTAGACTTCAACCTCTATTGCAGGGACCTCTTGAAGGAGATCGAAAAGGGTATGAAACGCGCGAAAGTGACCGCATGAGGCAGCTGCTGGGGGCTGCACTCACACTTGTTTTCTTGGCTGGCTGCGCCTCTTCGCCAGCCCCGACACAGGTGCGGACCTATACGCCGCCGCCGGGGCCGCCGCAGGTCTCTGCCGCGCAGGGCAGCTTCCAGCCAAATGCTTACCTCCGTTCGTGCGGAGGTATTTTCGTCACCAATGCACCGCCCATGGATCCGGATTTCTGGGTGGTCGACTACAAGCCGATCATCGTCGTCGGCTCCATCGTTCTGGCGACTGCGCCTGCGAACGATGTCTGCCTTTCGTCAGGTTTCGGCATCCGGTCCGCCCGGCGCCATGACGGGATCGACCTGCAATCCATACCGGCAGGGCCAATCTTTGCCGCTGCGCCGGGACGCATCCTCGAAGCGCGCGTTTCGACCGGCTATGGCAACATGGTCCTCATCGATCATGGCGGCGGCGTTTATACGCGCTACGCCCATCTGGCACACTTTGCGGAAGGCATTCGTGCGGGCGCAGAAGTGGGGTTCGGGCAGGAGATCGGTCTGATGGGCAAGTCCGGCAACGCGACGGCCATCCATCTCCATTTCGAGATCCTGACAGGCAATTACAACAATCCGAGAGGCTCGAAGGGATTGGCCCCCCGGAACCCGTTCGAGTTTCCGGCCTATGATCCGGCCAGCAGCTGATACTGAAAAGGGTGGAGGGACAAGGCATGGTGAGACGCATTTCGATCTGGGTCGCAGGCCTTGTCATTGCAGCCTGTGCGCAGGTGCCGTCCGTCCAGCCGCAAGCGGTCGCGCAAGAGGCACCGGCGGCTGATTATGGCTTCGGCGTACTGGCAGACCTCGCCGGGACGCGCTGGCACGGTGAACCGGGGGAGGCCGACAAGGCGCACGGCCAGCCTGCGGACTATTCCGAATGGGACTGGGACCTCGGCGGCAGTGTGCTGGTCAACCGGCACGTTCTGGAAGACGGCGCCTATGGCGGCATCACCTATGTCCAGCTCTCACGAACGCCGGGCGTGCTGGACTATGTCTACATCACCAGCGCCAACTTCCGCACCACCGGCACGTTCACGCTCAACCCGGATGGCAGCTGGACCGCGGAGGAAGAGGTCAAAGGCCTGCCGCATGTTCTGAAAGTCCGTTCGACTGGCCGGATCAATCCGGACGGAACGATGTCGACCTTGTCGGAACTCCTTGGCGATGACGGCGCGTGGACACCCGGCCACGCCTTTACCTACTCGCAAACGGATGCCCCCTTGCCGGACCTCGTACCCTCGGGCAAGGCATCGGAATGAACCGGTTTTTCGATCCTGACCTTTTTGCCCGGACCTATCGCGATCCGTTGGCGTGGCTGACCCTGCTGGTTGACCTGTTGCCCGTCATCGCCGTGGTGCTTTTCGGCTGGAAGGCCGTGCCGCTTGTGGCGCTCTACTGGCTGGAGAACCTGGTCATCGGTGCCTTCACCATCCTGCGTATGCTGGGAACGATCGCCGCCAATGCAATCAACATCCCGATCGCCTTGTTCATGGTGCCTTTCTTTACGGTGCATTACGGCATGTTCTGCTTCGGTCATGGCATTTTCCTGAGTGCCTTTGCAGGCGGCAAGGTTGGCAATGCGGCGCCCGGGTTCAGTGGCATGCAGACGCTCGTCGACTGGGCGCTGGGCACCGGCCCGTACATGCTCTGGTTCGTCGGCGCGATCATCCTCGTGAATGCGGTCTTCTACATGGTCGATTTCATTGGGCGCGGCGACTTTCGGACAACACAGCTTCCCGTGGAAATGTTCGCGCCTTATGGCCGGATCGTGACCCTGCATGTTGCGATTATTCTTGGCGCGGGCGTGATGATGGCATTCGGCCAGCCGCTGCTTGGCGTGCTGATCCTGATCATCCTGCGGGTCGTGTTCGGCATGTTCCTCAACATGCTTCGCCAACGGAAGATCGAAGGCGACGGCAACAAGGTCCTGAATGCGGTGGCAGAGGCGGGGTAGGGCCATGACGCTGAACACTGCCGCCATCGAAGCGCAGGCAGAGCTTCATCATCAATACCTGCTTGGCCTCGAACTGATCGTGGCAACGCGCGAAGGACCGGAGGTCGTCGGCGACTGGATGTTCCGCCTGTTTCGCCGCCAGCATGAGGACAAGTTCCTGTCCTCCTTCCGCAAGCTGGGCCTCGACGGTCTGCCGGATGCGGTGGCCTGCGCGAAGTATCACGTCCTCTCCAATGGCGTCGGCGGCGTGGCAGTCGAATATATGGAAGAGAGCGACACCAAGGCCTGGGTGCGCTTCCGCTATCCGCGCTGGATGTATGACGGCGCGGTGATCTGCGGCGTACCGGTAGAGGCGAGCCGGGGATTCCTGCGCGGCTGGTATGGCCAGAACGGTGTCTCGCTCGGCAATCCGCGCCTCGGCTTTGTCTGCGTCTCCGAAGACATGACGGGCCAGTTCGGTCTCTGCGGCTATTTCCGGGAATATGATCACGATCTGTCGGAGGATGAACGGCTGAGGTTCGCGCCGGATGAGCGCCCGCCGCCCTTCGATCCGGCAAAGCAGCCGGCGCCACCGCCCGGCGAGTGGACGCCGGAGCGCCTGGCCAAGGCAAACCGCAACTATGCGGTCGAATATATCCGCAATGGCGTGCGCGAACTGGTGAATGTGCTCGGGCAGGGGCGGGCGCTGGAGCTCTGTCATCTCGCGGCGCGGCTGACGGGCCTGCAGCATTACCGGCGCATGGCCGATGCGGTCGGCGGGATGGATGGCGGCCCGGCGGAGGCAGCAGAATTCCTCGCGGCGATGTTTGTAGGCATGGGCGACGAAGCCCGCGCCGAACCCGCCGGAGACGGGGCGGTCGTCCGGCAGTCAGGCTTGCGGATCGTGCGCGGACTGGACGGCGCCGAACGGGACAATCTCCTGTCCTGCTGGATCGAAATCTGGCGCGGGGCGGTGCATTCCCAGCGGGCCTTCATGGATGTTGCCTGCGAACCGTCGGCGGATGGCCTGAACTGGCGGATCTCCCCTGCCGCCGAATAACCGGCCTGAGTGACTGACAATCCGGCAAAGCCCTGATTCTTCTAAGACGAAATGCATTGCAGCATTGCGGTGTTATAAAGTTGACACATGGTGACGCCTTCGGCGACGGTACCTGAAGGTGAGGACTGAAAATCATGACGGTTGACGTGAAAACAGCTGGAAATTCCGGCAAGCGCGCCCGGTCGAAGGCGGCGAACCGGCGGGCGATTCTGAACGCCGGCCGGCGGGTTTTCGCCCGGATCGGGTTCGAAGCGACCACGGTGCGCGACATCATCCGGGAAACCGATCTCGCCGCAGGTACGTTCTACAACTACTTCAAGTCCAAGGAAGAAGTGTTCGAGGCAATCGCCGAGGACTCCACACACCACTTCCGGGACTTGCTGAAAGATGTCCGCGCCAGCGCCCGCACGGCGCACGACTACATGTATGATGCCTATCACGCCTATTTCAGTTTCATCGCTTCGGAGAACCGTCAGGCCTTGTCGGAAGGCGCGCCTCACATGGCGCTGATCGGGGTGCGCGTCGATACGCCGGAAATGTCCGCCGTCGCCGCGGAGATCCGGTCGGACCTGGAGCGGATCCTGGCCGCCGACACGTCGTCGAACATCGACATTGAATACCTGACAGCCGCAGCCATCGGCGTTGCCCGCGAAATGGGGGAGATCATGCTGCTGCGCCGGCCGGTGGATGTGGAAGGCGCTACTGAGTTCGCTTCCCGGATGCTGATGGCCGGCGTGAAGGAACTTGCCGCGAAGTAAGCCTGTTGCCCCCTTGGCGAGCGAGGCACGGCAGGTCTAAGCTTCATCTGACAATACAGCAGGGGAGTGGCCATGAGCCTTCAGCAGACCATCACCAAGCTTATCATGAAGCTGCCAGGCGGCCTGCTCGTGAAAATGGCAGGCGGCAAACCGCTGACCATCCGTGGCCGTACGCTGGAGCCGCAGCTGCAGCTAATGGCATGGAACGGGCGCAATGCGCCGCCTCTGTCCAGTCTGCCAGCTGAAACCGTTCAGGCGGTTACCAAGGAAACACTCGCTTCCGTCGCCGCGCCGATCGAGCCTGGCGTGCGGACCGAGGACCTGACCATACCCGGACCGAACAGAAACGAGATCCCGGCACGCATTTACCGCCCGGACGGGCAGGACCCGAAGGCGCCCCTGATGGTGTACTTCCATATGGGCGGCGGGGTGATCGGCGATCTGGAAACCTGCCATGCTTGGTGCTCGATCCTCGCCAGCCGCGTGAAATGCCCTGTCCTGTCGGTGGACTACCGCCTCGCGCCGCAGCACATTTTCCCGGCAGGCATCGACGATTGCTGCGCGGCCTATGAATGGGGCATGCGCAATGCCGCGAAATTCGGCGCGCCGGAAGGCGTGGCGTCTGTAGGCGGCGATTCCATGGGCGGCAATTTCTCTGCGATCATCTCCCAGGAGATGCAGCGCGAGGACAAACCTCTGCCGGCGATGCAGCTGCTGATCTATCCGGCCATCGACCTCGTCGAGGAATTCCCGTCCCGCAAGGAATTCAGCGAGACCTTCTCACTGTCCACCGACACGATGGACTGGTTCATGCAGGAATACCTGCCGGAAGGGTTCAACAAGTCCGATCCGATGCTGTCGCCGGGCCAGACGGGGCACCTTGATGGCCTGCCGCCGGCGGTCGTGATCACCGCAGGGCACGATCCGCTGTGCGACGAGGGAGACGACTATGCCCGCCGCCTGAAGGATGCCGGCGTGCCGGTGGTCCACAAATGCTATGATCATCTTGCCCATGCCTTCACGGCTTTCACATTGATTTCGCCGGGCTCGCGCAAGGCCTGCCTCGAGATCGCGGACATGGTCCGCACTGTCTATTCGAAACTGTAGGAGCGCCGCTTGAAAGCGCTTGTCTGTCACCAGATCACGGATGACTTTTCCGGGCTGGAAGTGCGGGATATTCCTGTGCCGCAGCCGGGAGAAGGCGAGGTTCTGGTTCGCGTAAAAGTCGCCGGGGTGAACTTCCCCGATCTCCTGATGAGCCAGGAGAAGTACCAGTTCAAACCGGAGCTGCCGTTCACGCTCGGCATGGAAGTCGCCGGTGTGATCGAAGCGGTCGGCGAAGGCGTGACGGAGTGGAAACCGGGCGATGAAGTGATCGGCGGCAACAAGACGGGCGCCTATGCCGAGTTTGCCGTGCTGCCTGCGAAGAGCCTTTCAGTGAAGCCGAAGCCGTTCACGTTTGCCGAGGCGGCCGCTTTTCCAGCCGCCTATATCACGGCCTATGTTGCGCTGGTCGTGCGCGCCAACCTGCAGCCGGGCGAGACGCTGCTTGTGCATGGCGCCAGCGGCGGGGTCGGTATGGCCGCGGTCGATGTCGGCAAGTTGCTTGGTGCGACGGTGATCGCAACCTCGGCCTCCGATGCCAAGCTCGAAAAGGTGCTGGCCTATGGCGCCGACCACGGCATCAATGTCACGCAGGGCTTTCGCGACAAGGTGAAGTCACTGACCGATGGACGCGGCGCAGACGTCATCTTCGACCCGGTCGGCGGGGACGTGTTCGATGAAAGCGTGCGCTGCATCGCCTTTGACGGGCGGCTTCTGGTGGTCGGCTTCACCTCCGGGCGCATTCCTGAGGTGAAAGTGAACATGCCGCTGATCAAGGGCTTCTCCGTTGTCGGCGTGCGAGCGGGCGAATATGGCCGCCAGTTCCCGGAGCGGGGGCGGGCCAATCAGGCGGCGATCCGCAAATGGGCCGAAGAGGGCAAGGTGCACCCCCACGTCTTCCGTGAGGTCCCGCTGGATGACTGGCGCGAAGCCTGGCGACTGCTGACCGACCGCGAAGTTGTCGGTAAGGTCATCATAAGACCCTGAGACAAAATCAAAAATTCAAACTCTGAGAGAGGAATACCCGATGGCTGATCAACTTCCCGAGACAAGCCTGCAGATCCGCACGCTGGTGACGCCGGAAGGCAAACTTGAGCTTTCGCTGGAGAACGCGCCCGTAAAGACACCTGGCCCGGACCAGGTGCTGGTGCGCATCGAAGGCACCCCGATCAACCCGTCCGACCTTGGCCTGCTTGTGGGCGGCGCCGACATGTCGACCGCCGTTCAGGGCGGTACGAAAGACAACCCGACCGTGTCTGCCGATGTTCCGCAAGCTGGCCTGCGTGCCATGAAGGCGCGCCTCGGCCAGTCTCTCGCGGTCGGCAATGAAGGTGCCGGCACCGTCATCGCGGCGGGTGACTCCCCGGCTGCACAGGCCTTGCTGGGCAAGATGGTCACCTGCCTTGGCGGCAACATGTACCAGCAGTACCGTACACTGCACGTCTCGCAGTGCATGGCCCTGCCAGACGGCACGACGGCAGAGCAGGGGGCATCCTGCTACGTGAATCCGCTGACTGCGCTCTCCTTCGTGGAGACGATGAAGGCGAAGGGGCACGAGGCGCTGGTCCATACGGCGGCAGCGTCGAACCTCGGCCAGATGCTGAACAAGATCTGTATCGCGGACGGCGTGCCGATCCTAAACATTGTCCGCAAGGAAGAGCAGGCCGAAATCCTGCGGGGTATCGGTGCGAAACACATCGTGAATTCCTCGTCGCCGACCTTCATGGAAGACCTGATCAACGGTCTCGTCGACACCGGTGCCACGATGGGCTTCGACGCCATTGGCGGTGGCCCGCTCGCCGGCCAGTTGCTGGTCGCGATGGAAGCGGCTGCCAGCCGCAAGATGAAGGAGTATTCGCGTTACGGCTCCGGCCAGGAAACGCAGGTCTACATTTATGGCCGGCTGGACCTGTCGCCGACGGTCCTGCCTGCAGGTGTCGGTTTTGCCTGGAACCTCAGCGGCTACCTGCTGACGCCGTTCCTTGAGAAAGCCGCTCCGGAAGTTCGCGCCCGCATGTACAAGCGCGTGATCGACGAACTGAACACGACCTTCGCCAGCCACTACACGAAGACGGTCTCGCTCGCCGAGGCGCTCGATCTGGAAACGCTGCACGCCTACAACGCCAAGGCGACGGGCGAGAAATACCTGATCGACCCGACGCGCTAGACGTCAGAGCAACCTGTCTTCCGCGATCGTGATTGTATGGTCGCGGGTCTTGAAGAGAACGATATCGGCCCGCTGCTTCAGCGGGGCGATATTTTCTCTGAGGTTTGCCAGATTGATCCGCTCCCAGACAGACTGCGCAAACTCGAGCAGCTCGGGCTCCGACATATGCAGGAAATTCGCATAGAAAGATGACGGATCTTCCCGCGCCGCATTCCACAGGCGCAGGAAGCGCTCAAGGAACCAGGCGAGCAGGTCGTCCTCGCTGGCATCGAGATAGATCAGCAAATCGGGCTCATGTGCCCCGCGCGGGGGCGGTGACAGTGGCTGGAACCCGAGGCCTTCCAGGATCAGCACGTCCGGCCGGGCGATGGTGCGCGTCAGGGCCGGGTCCACATCATAGGTGACATGGCTGTATGTCGGAAACGCCGCTTCACCCGTGCGCAGGGTGCTAAGGGCTTCGCCGAGTGCCTGATGATCATAGGTTTCCGGGAAACCCTTGCGGAGTGTCAGCTCCCGCTCTGCCAGCACGCTGTTGGGATAAAGGAAGCCATCGGTCGAAATTGTTTCCACCGCCAGCGTATCGTCGAGGACATCGGCAAGCGCTGCGGCAAGGGTCGTCTTGCCGGAGGCGACCGAGCCAGTCAGCCCGGCGATCAGGCCAGCCTGCTTCGATTGCAATTCAGAGAGGCGGGCGGCAAGTGCGGGGATGCCGCCGCCTTCGGTGGTCTGCGTCGCTTTCGTCATTCCAGTCCGTTCTGATATTGCGAAACGCTCGCAACCTACACGGTTCGTTTGGCCTTGTCCTCTGCATTTGCGCCTTCAATGGCTTCGCGCGCAGCGGTCCATTGCTCGTCGCTCCACGCGGCCAGCGCGCTGAAGTTTCCACCGGAGGCATTGTACATACCGCCATCAATCGCGATCGTCTGGCCGTTGATGTACTCGGCACCCGGCGCCATCAGCAGGACGGCGAGGTTCACCAGTTCATGCATCTCGCCGACCCGGCCCATCGGGTTGGCCGTGCTGCGTTCCATGCTGCTCGTGCCGGAATCGGGTGAAAGGCGCGCCCAGGCGCCTTTGGTCGGGAAGGGGCCTGGCGCAATTGCGTTGAAGCGCAAGCCGTAGCGGCCCCACTCGACGGCAAGCGATTGCGTCATCGTGTTCACCGCCGCCTTCGACATGGCCGAGGGCACGACGAACGGTCCGCCATTCCAGACCCAAGTTGTCAGGATGGAGCAGACACTGCCCTTCAGCTTCTGGTCGATCCAGCGCTTGCCGATGTCATGCGTCATGTAGAAGGACCCGCGAAATACGATGTTCGAAATCGCATCGAAACCGCGAATGGAGAGGTCTTCCGTCCGGGAGATGAAGTTGCCTGCGGCATTGTTCATCAAGCCAGTCAGCGGCCCGTGTTTCGCCCAGATTTCGTCATTCATGTCGGTGATCGCTTCGGAGACCCGGATATCGCAGGCATGCGGCACGACCTTGCCGCCATGCTTGTCCATGAGTTCGTTGGCGGTTTCCTCGCACACGCCGCCGCGGCGCCCGCAGATGTGCACTTCCGTGCCGAGTTTCAGGAAGCCTTCGGCCATTTCCTTGCCAAGGCCGGTGCCGCCGCCAGTGATGAGAATGCGCTCGTCCTTCATCAGGCCGTCGCGAAACATGAGTTTTGATGTGTCCATGGTATCCTCCCGGGATCTTTTGTTTTGGAAGGATCATAGGACAGCTAGGTGGTGTGAACAGCCCCAATCGGGGCACCAGCGGCGCCGGCCGGGGTTCCTATTTTCGGAATGGCAGGCTGATCAGGCGCCAGAGAATCCAGAGGGGCAGGACGATTGTCGCCCCTGCCAGCGCCGGTTTCCAGAAATTGCGGACGGCCCAGCCTGCTGCGGCCAGCGTCTGTTTCGCGATTGCCGCCAGCGCGCCGGGAATGTTTGCATCCTGAGCGGCTGGATTGAAGTTTGCCGCCATTACGAAAAAGCCGATAAGAATGCAGAGCCCCGTGAGCTTGATCCCGCCCCACAGGCTGATTCCGAACAGGCGGAGGAGCAGCGCACGTTTGGGGGGCTTGCCAGGTTTTTCCGGCGGTTCAGGTACCGGTGCCGGCTCGCTGGGGTCTGGTTGATCAGCCATCTTCCGACGGGGCCATCGGCGGCGCTGTGGCGTCCGCCTTGCTGTCGCTACCAGCAGGGGCCTTGTACGGAACATAGACGACGTGCTGGAAGGGGATGGTAACGCCATTGGCATCGAAGGCTTCTTTTACCGCCTTGGTGATGTCTGCCCGCACATCGACGAATTCCGGCGTCGCGACGAAGGCCCGCAGGCGCACCTGAACGCTGGACGAGGCGAGCGCATGGATGCCGACCCAGGTTTCGTCATTTGCCAGAATCCGCGGATGTGCGTCGGCCACTTCACGGACGAGCCGGAGAGCGAGGTCCATGTCGTCGTCATAGGAAATGTCGAAATAGAGATCGAGACGCCTTCGTGTCTGGCGCGTGTGGTTGATCAGCGGTTCGGCCCACACCTTGTCATTGGTGATGGAGACGATCTTGTTGTCGATCTGCTTCACCTGCGTGAGAAAGGGCGTGATGTCGATCACTTCGCCGTCCAGGCCTGCCGCACTGACATAGTCGCCAATCCGGAAGGGCCGGAAGATGGCCAGCATGATGCCGGCGGCGACCGCCTTCAGCGTATCCTGAAGGGCGAGACCGATGGCGAGGCCCGCTGCGCCGAGCAGGGCGGCCAGCGAGGCCGTCGGGAAGCCGAGCTGCGTCAGTGCAAAAACAATCGCGACCGCGAAAATCAGGTACTTGAAAAGCGACGCAGCGAACGCGAACAGCGTATCATCCGCGCCAGAGTTTCTGTGGGCCTTTCGTCCGAACCGGCGGAGCGACCGGGCAACACCATTCGCAATGATCACCGCAACAACAAGGATCGCGACCGCCCCGATCGCACCCGGGCCGCGCTGCTCTACCATGGCCTCCCAGTCATACCCGGCAAGGCCGAGCGGAATGGGGCTGAGCAGGATCAGCGCGAAGACGCGGGTGACCGAGGCGGCAAGGTCCCAGTTCGATCCCTCGAATTCCTTGTCCTTTGAAATGGCTTTCTTGCCGATCAAAAGGACAAGGCGCCGGAACAGGCCCGCCACAAGCCAGACCGCGACGGCGGACAGCAGGACGATCCCCCATTTTTCGACATAGGGTTCGATTGTGGCGGCCCAGGCTGGCCATCCTGTGGTGTCGATCTGAAGCTTCATGAGAATCTTCTGTCACGCGCCGGGACGCGCTTCAACCGGCTTCAGCTGGCGTCTCGCGTGATGTTGACCTGATGCGGATACGGGATGGAAATGCCGGCTGCGTCCAGGGCTTCCTTGACGGTTCTGGTCAGCGTCCAGCGGACTTCCCAATAGTCAGCGGTTTTGACCCATGGCCGGGCGATAATGTCGACGGAGCTGGCTCCCAGCGTGTTGACGCGAACCACGGGCGCCGGGTCTGCCAGAACGCGGTCATCGGCTTTCACCGCCCGCTCGATCACCTCCATCGCATTCTCAAGTCCATCGCCATAGTCGACGCTGAAAACGAGATCGATCCGGCGGGTCGGGTAGCCGGCATAATTGCGGATAACACCCGAGATGGCCTGGCTGTTCGGTACAATGATCTGGACATTGTCGGGGGAGGCGAGAATGGTCTGGAACAGGTTGATGTCCTTCACCGTCCCGCCCTGTCCGGCGAGTTCGACATACTGACCGACGCTATAGGGGCGGAACAGCATGACCATGATGCCCGACGCGATATTGCCGAGCGCGCCTTGCAGGGACAGACCGATGGCCAAAGTCATGGCGCCGAGGATAGCAACGAAGCTGGTCGCCTGAACGCCGAACAGCTGCAACGCCGCGATGATCGTCGCCGCGGTCAGGAACCAGCGCGTGATGGAAGCGAAGAAGCTGCCGAGCGTGTCATCGATGTTCGGCCGCTTCGTCGCTTGCGTCCGCACCATGCTGGCCACCCAGCCGGAAATACGAAGACCGATAATCAGGACAATGAAGGCCCCGACAGCTTTCAGCGCATAGCCGGCCAGTACCGGCCAGTGTTCCACCAACTGGGCTTCCCAGTCGATCGAGTTCAGAAAATCCATTTTGTACTCCGTAGTAAATTCAGGCCGGGATGCTTGTTCCATCGGCGCCGCGTAACAGGCGCAGGCCCAGGATCAGAATTCCGGAAACGCCGGTCATGATGGCAAGCCATCCCATGCCCGTCACCGTCCAGTTATTCGCGATGACTCCCAACAGGCCCCAGGCGAGGGCCACAAAAAACCAAAGGCTTCGGCTGATATAACGCGCAAAAGCCAACGAACCCAACGCGGCAGTTGCCAAAAAGATCCATAGCATCTGCCATGGAAGGTCGGTCGGGCCGTAGCTGGTGAGATTTCGAATCAGCAGTGGCAGGGAAATGCTGATCGCAACGAGGATCCAGCCGGAGAGCAATCCGGTTGCGATGTCTGCGATGAATTTTCCGACACTTCCGCCCATGCCGCGCATGCGGTCAAACCGCGCTGCAGAGGTCCATGACAACACCGCAATGGGAAACAGAAGCAGGAAATCCAGGGGCTGGAACGCGATCAGTTGCGCGCTCACCATCCACACAATGTTTGCCACACCGGCAAAAGCCAGCGGTGCGCCGACGCGCAACATCCATGGCTCGCGATGGCGCCAACTGATGTAGGCAAAGGCAATATATGCCCCAAATATGAGGCTCCAGATCGAAAAGAAGGCGGGCAAAGGCTGTTCCGGCGCTTGCAGGCCGCGTGTCGCGTCACCGATCGGCGTGCCAATTCCGAGCAATGGCGCGATCGCGCCGCAGAAAGGTTGAAGGATTCCGAGAACGGCCAGCAGGAGAGGAAGACGCGATTTCATCAGCCCCATATGGCAGTGTTCGTGTGTGTAGAAAATTGCGCCGAACTGAAAAAAAGTAATGCAGGCGGGCATTTTTACGCTATTCGCCTGCCGACTCATTTGAGTCGGAATAGAGGAATTTGCTCATGGCAAAGAAACCTGTGGCCACGAAGGCCGCTGCGAAACCCGCCGCTAAAACGGCAACGACTGCCCGTCGGGCCGCTGCTGCGAAGCCTGCTGCAAAGCCGGCTGCACGCACTGCTGCGAAAACGGCTGCTGCTCCTAAGGCGGCTGCGGCTCCGAAGAAGGTCGTCACCGTCACCCTGCGCCAGCTGGCCGCTGAACTGGCCGAAGCGCATGGCATGACGAAAAAGCAGACTGAAGCCGTTCTGGGCGATCTGGTCACCATGACCACGAAGCGCCTCAAGAAAGGCGAAAAAGTCCGTTTCACGGGCCTTGGCACGATGGAAGTGCGCAAGCGTCCGGCCCGCATGGGCCGCAACCCGGCAACCGGCGAAGCCATCAAGATCAAGGCTTCCAAGAAAGTTGCTTTCCGCGTTGCGAAGGAACTGAAGGAATCCGTCTGATAACAGACGAAATTCCAGACTTTGTGAAGGCCGGGCGTGTTGTGCGCCCGGCCTTTTCTTTTGCGCATCTTAGTCTGGCAGCATGGCTTCCAGTGTTTCCAGCCGGTCGGCTTCGTCTGCAGGCTTGTCCCAGCGGATGCGGTTGATGCGAGGGAACCGCATGGCGAGACCTGATTTGTGGCGGGCAGACCGCTGCAAGCCTTCGAAAGCCACCTCCAGCACAATCTCCGGTGCGACGGAGCGCACAGGCCCGAAGCGCTCGATTGTGTTTTCACGGACAAATCTGTCGAGCTCTTTCAGCTCTTCGTCGGTAAAGCCGAAATAGGCCTTGCCGACGGGGGTCAGGCTTTCGCCTTTCCAGACGCCGAAGGTGAAATCGGAGTAGAAACCGGAGCGTTTGCCATGCCCGCGCTGGGCGTAGAGCAGGACGGCATCGACCAGGAACGGATCGCGCTTCCATTTGTACCAAAGTCCCGCCGGGCGCCCGGCGACATAGGTGCTGTCCCAACGCTTCAGCATCAGGCCCTCGATCTCCGGGGCAGGCGGGTTCATGCGCAAGGCGTCGAGATCGGACAGGCTGGTCACACCCACCAGAGGCGAAAGGTCCAGCTGCGCCGTGCCGTGCTGCGCGATGAAGCTCTCAAGGGCGGTGCGCCGCTCCCGGAAGGGGCAGGCGCGGAGATCATGCGCGCCGTCGTGCAGGAGGTCGTAGGCGCGGATGAAGGCAGGATGGGTTTCCATCTGCCGCTTGGTGACGGTCTTGCGGTTTAGGCGCTGCTGCAGCGCATTGAACGGCGCGACACGTTCACCGTCATCGGCACGGATGAGCAGTTCGCCATCCAACGTTCCCTGGAAGGTCATACCGGCCAGGACGTCCGGGAAGGTGTGGGAGATGTCATCGCCTGTGCGAGTGTAGATGCGTCTGACGTCACCTTCGACAGAAGCTTGTATGCGGATCCCGTCATACTTCCATTCAGCGGCAAAGCTTTCGGGGGTGATGAGAGCCGGGTCGATCGCATCCGGGTTGTCCCGGTCCGCTTTCGGGACGAGCGGGTGCGCCAGCATGACGGGCCGGAAGGGCGCGGCAATGTCTGGTGACGGACGGCCGGTCTTGCCCTCCAGCCAGGCAAACAGGGGCGCGTACGGCACAGCCAGACCATGCCAGATTTCCTCGATTTCGGTGATGTCCACGTCGCCGAATTCTGCCAGGGCCATCTTCGCCATCCGCGCCGACACGCCGATGCGCAGGCCGCCCATGATCAGTTTCAGCAGGGCCCACCGGCCTGTTGCGTCCAGCCCATCGAGCCACCCTGCGACCAGCCGGGGCGCTTCAGCCCGCGTGGCGCTTTCCAGAGTTTCGACGATCTCAGAGAGCGGCGGCGTGCGGTTCGCCCCATGCTCGCCCTGCCAGACGAGGCTGACCGTGTCGGCGAGGTCTCCGACATAGTCATAGGACATGTTGAACAACACGTGGTCCATCCGCTCTTCGGCCAATGTGCGCACCGCGGCAGGCTTGATGCTTTTCAGGTCCAGTTCCCCGGTCAGCGCGGCGAGGGCATAGCCGCGGTCAGGATCCGGCGCGTTCGCGAAATAGCCGGTCAGCAGGCGCAGCTTGCCGTTTCGTGACGGCGTCAGCAGCAGGCGTTCCAGCAGATCGGCAAACTCTTGCATGCCTTCTACATAGCGCTGCATCGCCAGAATGTCAGAAGTCTTCTGCCAGAACCGGGCTTCTCGAAATCCGTCAAAATACCTGACAAATGTGCTGCTTTGTGGTCAGGCTTTCAGGCTAGGGCAAATATGGGAGGCCGCAGAATGAATTCAGAAGAAATCCGGGAATTGGCGACGCGCTTTTTTGATTGCGTGGAGGCGGGAGACATCGACGGGCTCGTCGCCTGCTACGCGCCGGATGCCGAGATCTGGCACAATACGGACGGGCTGGTGCAGGGCCCGGAGGATAACCGGGGCGTGCTGGCGGGCTTGGTGAAGCGCATCGTCGACCGGGTGTATGCTGACCGGCGCCTCGAAGTGTTTCCCGGCGGGTTTGTGCAGCAGCATGTGCTGAGAGGAAAGCGCGTGCACGATGGCGGGGACGTCGCGCTGGCAGCCTGCCTGGTTTGCCAGGTGAAAGACGGCCGGATCACGCGCCTGGATGAGTATTTCGATTCCGCGCACGTGGAGCAATTCCGCAAATTCGTGAGCGAGCCACTGCCGGATACGGCGAGCTGAGGTCAGGGGAGGCGGACAGGAACCGTCCGGCTTCCGGAGGCTGAAACCGGAAGCCGGGAAATCCGGTTACTTACTCTTCGTCGCCCATGTCGTCCTCCAGGGTCACAGCCCCTTCGAATAAGTGGGTGAGGTCTGGCATTTCCGCCAGAGCCTCCGTCACAAATTCTGCGCGGCGGGCGTCGAGCGAGCCGGAACAGCCTGTGTCATAGTCGATCCGCTGGCCTGTCTCGCCCCGGCCGAGGTGGATGTAATAGACCCGGCCGCGCCGCAGGTATTGCGGGCAAAGGGCCGGATTGTCCTTTGTGATGTCCAGCACGCTGTCAGTGTCGTCGAAGCCCTGGTCTTCGAACGCGGCCTTGACCGAGGCGTAGAGGTTGCCGGGCGCGATGCCGGAATAGGCGCCGTCTTCGGCTGTCCGCTGCCAGTAATTGTCGGGGTCGAGCAGTACGTTCACGACCGGGCAGCCGCCCGCTTCACAATCCATGACGGAGATGCTGATCGAATGCGGGCCGCCGGTCGGCAGCTCATAGGCGGTATCCGGCTGCGCAGGCAGGGGGGCTTGGCGGCCTGCTTCATCCGTTCCGCGGCTCGTGCAGGCCGCAAGCGCGCCGACCGCAGCGAACAGGATGGCGCGGCGCATTACCGGCAAGCCTCTTCATCACTGTCGCACAGTGCCATCACGCCGTTCAGCCAGCCACTGTAACCCTGCAGGTTTGTGTAGCGGCCATTATAGTCTCCGGCACAGAACTGGCCGGTTTCCGGGTTCTGTTCGACGACGGACAGAATGCCGACAGCGGTCTTCGAGCCGTCAGCTTCGGTGACGTAAAGCGGCCCGCCGCTATCCCCCACACACGGGCCAGCCCCGGCCTGGCTGGCAACATAGATCGTTGCCGGACCGGTGCTTGTGATACGGATACTGGCCGCCAGCAGGTAGTTCGACAGCTTGCCGCCGAAATGCGTGAGCCCCCAGCCAGCCATGTCGCCCGTGGCGTAATTGGCAGGGGCCAATGGCAAGTCCGTCGCGCCATAGCGGGCCACCGGAACATCGCCGAGTGCCAGGACTTCCTCATCCGACAGGCGGATCAGGGCGAGGTCGTTGGCATAGCCATTCGCGGTGCCGGCATAACCGGCATGGCAGACCGCAAACTCGCCTTCGGTCGTGTGCGCCAGAGGGGAGCTGAGATTCTCGGCAGTGCCGATGATGCGCAGTTGGTCGAATGGTTCATCGACGCAATGGGCGGCCGTCGCCAGCCAGTGATCCGCAATGCGCACGGCGCTGCAATGGCCGGTCGCGATCATGCCGTCTTTTGCCGGTTTCACCGGTTCCAGTTTCACGATGCCGGGGAAGCTGGCGAGGCTGGCGGCGAGGCCGTTCACGGCTTCTGCGCCGACGGCGGCTTCTTCGACCTGCGTCGCACCTGCAACTACGCCAACAGTCGGCGTCGGAGGCGCGTCTGATGGCAGGCCGCACGGTACGGCGTTCAGCTCGGCCAGCGTCAGGCCCGGCGCATCCGTCGAGGCCTCGTCCGTCTCGTTGTCGTTTGCCTCAGATTCGGATTCGGCGTCTTCACCGACGATGCTTTCCGGGGAGAGCAGCGCGTCATCCTCCGCCTCGTCTGCCACCTCTTCTGCCACCTCTTCTGCAAGGGCGTCGCGGTCGACCGTAGGAGTTTCACCCATAACTACTGCATCTGCCGCGCTGGCTTCCGGTTCAGCGGCCAGCACTTCCGAATCGCTTGTTGTCAGGCCTGGAGCGGGAATGACCGCGGTTTCTTCCTGGCCGGACGGGTTGATCCCCGGCAGGCGGACTGCATCGCAAGCGGGCAGGGCAGCCAGCGCGATCAGCGCAGCCCCAGCAAGCAGGTGGCGTTTCATTCTGAAATCCCCTTCTGGAACACCGTAGAGTGCAGTTAATGCCGGTGCCGCAGGCGGGGTCAACCGGCCTCTTCCTCATAACCGACCAGCCGCAGCGGCCGGGCCCGGCGTCCTTCCAGCATGGCCCAGCGGACGAGTGCGTCTTCCCGGCCATAGGTGACCCACAACTCATCGGGGTTCACGTCCCGCACGGTGCCGGTCAGTTCATCCCAGTCGGCATGGTCGGAGATGATCAGGGGCAATTCCACGCCGCTGGCTTTTGCGCGCTGGCGCACGCTCATCCAGCCGGAGGCAAAGCCGATCAGCGGATCCGGGAAACGCTGGGCCCATGTGCCTTCGAACGAGCCGGGCGGAGCAATCACGACCTGGCCGCGAAAGGCTTCCCGCGCGGCTTTGGACGTGTCGTCCGTTGTGGCCGGGCGCAGGTCGCCCATCGGAACGCCGGCGTCCTCATAGACGGCGCACAGCTTCTCCAGCGCGCCGTGGATGTAGATCGGCGCGTCATGCCCGGCGAGGCGGAGGTGGCGGATCATCCGCTGTGCCTTGCCGAGGGAATAGGCGCCGATGCAGTGAGTCCGCTCCGGAAAGTCCGCGATGTTGCGCAGCAGCTTGCCCATCTCGTGTTCGGTCGGCGGGTGACGGAAGACCGGCAGGCCGAAGGTCGCTTCGGAAATGAAGATGTGTGTGCCGTCCACAGGTTCGAAGCTGGCACAGGTCGGATCCCACCGGCGCTTGTAGTCGCCGGTGAAGGTCATCCGCAGGCCTTTGTACTCCACCGTGATCTGCGCGGAGCCGAGGATGTGCCCGGCAGGCGTCAGCCAGACAGAGACGCCATTGATGTCGATCACCTCGCCATATTCGAGCGCCTGCGTCGACTTCGCGAAATTCTTCCCGTAGCGCGCCGCCATGATGGCCAGCGTGTGCGGGTGCGACAGCACGGCGCCATGCCCGCCGCGGGCGTGATCGGAATGGCCGTGGCTGATGACGGCCCGGTCCACGGCGCCGCGCACCGGGTCGAGGTAGAAATCCCCCGGCGGGCAATACAGGCCCTTGGGCGTCGGCTGGAGCAGGAGATCCGGGCGGAGCATGGCGCCAATGTAGCGGCCATATACCTGCAGGGAAGGCGGGTTCCGGCAACTTTCGGCCCCCTCGGGAATGCCTCGCCCTGAATTTTCAGAGATTTTTCCAAATTCCAACTGAGTTGCCACACTTGCGACACGAAAACCTGCGCATAGACTTCCCCCGGTGTTGAGGGAGTTTTTCGCTATGCAGCCAGCCCGTTCCGCTTTTGCCTCCGCTGTCGCGCTGGCCCTGATGGCCTTGCCATCCCTGGCCCAGGAGGGTGGCAATACGGACCTGATGGACAAGTCGCTTGCCGCTGGCTGGAAGGCGAGCTTTGTCTGTTCCGACACGTTCGTCGCGGGCATGGATCTGGGCACGATCGAAGACAATGACCTGGACGGCATCTACACGGATTACCGCCGGGCGTTTAACCAGCTGCCGGACGCCCGGATCGACCTGAACGAGCAGACGGTGAGCGTGCTGTACGATCCGTCCATGCCGCCGCGCATCGCTGCCTACCGGCCGGGCTTTGGCTGCACCCAACTGCCCGCAGGCGCAGATGAGACGATGATCGGCTACCTGCCGCGCTTTGCCGCCTGGCCGGAAGCGAGCGGCGAGGACCGGGGCAGTGCCATCGGGTCGAACGTGCAGGTCAGCTTGCGGACCGAGGAAGCCGAACGCCTCGACATCCCTGTCTCTTTCGCGTTCGACGAGCGCACCTATGGCAACGGCACGCGCACCAGCGCCGTGGTTGTCGTCAAGGACGGCCAGATCGTGGCGGAGCGCTATGCCCGCGGCATCGACCATGAAACGCCGCAGCGGACCTGGTCGGTCGCCAAGTCGATCACCGCGACCGTAATTGGCGCCGCGCGCCGGCAGGGCATGATCGATATCGACTATCCGGCCGTGCTGGACGCCTGGGAGTCCGGCGCCGACCCGCGCCGCAGGATCACGATCCGCAACCTGCTCAACATGGCGAGCGGTCTCGACAGCGGCGAATCCGGTTCGCGCACCGACCGACTCTATTTCGGCGGCGGGCGTGTCGTGGACCAGGCAACCACCAAGGTCGTGGAGGCGATGCCCGGCAAGCGCTTCAAATATGCCAATGACGACACGCTGATCGCCATGCGCGGCCTGCGCGAAGCGATGGACGATGACAGCAAGTTCCACAGCTTCCCGTATGAGGCCGTGCTGCACAAGATCGGTGCCCGCCACACCACGATGGAAGTCGACTGGAACGGCGACTTCATCTCGTCCAGCCAGGTCTGGTCGACGGCGCGCGACCTTGCCCGTGTCGGCCAGCTCTACCTGCAGGATGGCGTGTGGGGGAATGACCGCATCCTGCCTGAAGGCTGGGTTGATTTCGTGAAGACCCCGGCCCCGGCACAGCCTGCCAGCGGCCCCGGCTATGGCGCCCAGTTCTGGCTGATGAACGATGCCGCAGGCGTGCCGGCGGACACGTTCTACATGGCTGGCAATCGCGGCCAGTATGTGGTGATTGTGCCCAGCATGAATGCCGTCATCGTGCGGCGCGGCTTCGACGTGATCGGCGGGGCGCGGTTTGATATCAACAGCTTCACGCGTGACGCACTGATGGCATTGCAGGCCGCAGAAGATGAGCGGGCAGCTGTCACGGCGCAGCGCGATGCTGCCGAAGCCGAGATCGAAGCCGAGATCGACCGCCGCCGTGCGCGCAGCGAAAAAGCAATTCAGGCGATCCGCGAAGAGATCCTCGCCAAGTACGGCCTGACAGAGTAGCGCTTAAGGCTGGCCGAGGGCGGTATCCGAGGAGGCTGGCAGGGCGACGAGATTGGTGACTTCGCGCCGCTCTGACTGGCTGAAGGGCTGCATCATCGCATTGCCGCTGACATCCATTGCGAGGGTCTGGACATAGGTGCGCCCGTCTGGCGCGCGGGCACAATCCGCTTTCATGCTGAAACGGTCGACCTTCGCGACCATGGCCGGCTTGAACGGCTTTTCGGCAAACATTTCAAAGGAGAGAATACCGGGGGCGTCCTTCGACACCGTCACCCGGCCGGTCAGGTGCTTGTAGACCTTGGCGGTTTCCTTGTCCTCGCCGGGCAGGGGCGTGAAGCTGTAGACGGCCGCCTCGCCGGACTCCGAAACCATCTTCGCATCGGCGGGGATGTTCTGATTGAAGTTGCTGCACCAGATCTTGTCGCCGGATGTGTTCTCCTTCAGCTCGACCAGGCGTTCGGCGGCGTCGCCATCCAGCGTGTCGGCGGCCGGGGAGATCAGAGTCAGACGTTCGCCTTCCGGCAGGGAGGGGTCGACCTGCGCCTCAGCTTTCAGGTCAGTGCCATCCAGCTTCAGGTCAAACCTGTAGGCCGGCCCGTCCGTCGGCGCGGCGAGGGCGGCCGCGAGCGGCGTCTCCGCGAAAGCCGGAAAGGCAAGCAGCGGCAGGGCGATCAGAGACAGGCGAGGCAGGCAAAGGGGACGCATCGGGTTTCCATCAGCTGGGGAGACGCGCTCACCTTGCCGGAAAGTGACTGGAAAAAAACCCGCAAATAGCGTGTCTTGCGGTAGTTTAATCTGAAGCCATGCCAGACAGCGCCCATCCTCCCGCATTTACCTTGCCCGAGCCCTTCGCAGGCTGGTTCGGCGCGCGCGGCTGGTCGGCCCGGCCGCACCAGTTGGCGCTGGCGGAGGCATCGCTGGCGGGCGAGAGCGCGCTGCTGATCGCGCCGACGGGCGGCGGCAAGACGCTGGCGGGCTTCCTCGGCAGCCTGATCGAGCTGAGCCAGAAGGGCGCGCGCAAGAACTCCGGCATTCCGGCGCTGCACACGCTCTACATTTCGCCGCTGAAGGCGCTGGCGACGGATGTGCAGCGGAACCTCATGATGCCGGTGGAGGAGATGGGCCTTGGCCTGCGCATTGAGACGCGCACGGGCGATACGCCTTCCCATGTGCGCCAGCGCCAGCGGAAGACCCCGCCGGGCGTTTTGCTGACGACGCCGGAACAGCTCGCCCTGTTCATCGCGTCCGACCATGCGAAGGAATTCTTCGCGGACCTGAAATGCGTGATCGTGGACGAGATCCACGCCATCGCGGCCTCGAAGCGTGGGGACTTGCTCTCGCTCGGCCTTGCGACGCTGGCAAGCTGGGCGCCGGGGTGCCGGTTCCTGGGCCTGTCGGCCACGGTGCGCGACCGCCAGGGCCTTGCCGACTGGCTGGACGTGCGCGGCGACGGGAAGGGCGTCCGCATCCTGCAGGCCGACGGCGGGGTCTCGGCGGATGTCGATATTCTCATTTCAAATCAGCGCATTCCGTGGAGCGGTCATTCCGGGCGCTTCGCCGTGCCGGAGGTCTATGAGGCCATCAGGCGCGCGACGATGACGCTGGTTTTCGTCAACACGCGCAGCCAGGCGGAGCTGATGTTCCAGGAGTTGTGGAACGTCAACGAGGACGGCCTGCCGATCGCGCTGCACCACGGCTCCCTGTCGCGGGAGCAGCGCACCAAGGTCGAGGCGGCGATGGCGGCGGGCAAACTCAAGGCGGTTGTCTGTACCTCGACGCTGGACCTCGGCATCGACTGGGGCGAGGTGGACCTCGTCATCCAGATGGGCGCCCCCAAAGGCGCCGCGCGCCTGATCCAGCGGATCGGCCGGGCCAATCACAGGATGGACGAGGCGAGCCGCGCCGTGCTGGTGCCGACCAACCGGTTCGAGGTTCTGGAATGCCGCGCGGCAGAGGCCGCCGTGGAAGCCGGAGAGATCGATGGCGAGGGCCTGAGGCAGGGCGCGCTGGATGTCCTGGCGCAGCATGTGATGGGCCGTGCGTGCGGCGACGGGTTCGACCTTTCCGAACTCTATGACGAGATCGTCCGGGCCGGGCCGTACCAGGACCTCGACTGGGAAGGCTTTGAAAGGATTGTCGATTTTGTCGCCACGGGCGGCTACGCCCTCAAGACCTATGACCGTTACCACCGCATCGTACGCCGGCCGGACGGGCGCTGGGTGGCGCGCACGCCGCGGGATGCGCAGATGCACCGGATGAATGTCGGTGCCATTGTCGAGGCGCCCATGCTGTCGGTGCGGATGGCGAGCTTCATCGGCAAGGAGAAAGCAGGCGAGCAGCGGGCGGTTCGGGCGGGCCACAAGCTGGGCGAGATGGAAGAATATTTCCTGTCGCAGCTGACACCCGGCGACACGTTCCTGTTCGGCGGCGAGGTGCTGCGCCTGGTCGGCATCGAGGGGCTGGACGCGCTGGTCGTCCGCGCCACCGGCGACCGGCCGGCGATCCCCAGCTATAATGGCGGCAAGTTCCCGCTGACGACCTTCCTGGCCGACCGCGTACGCCACATGATCCACAATCCGGACGAATGGCGCCACCTGCCGCAGCCTGTACAGGAATGGTTCGAGATCCAGCGCCTGCGCTCCGAGATCCCGCCGCCGGATCATCTCCTCGTTGAGACCTTCCCGCGCGGCGACCGGCACTACCTTGTCACTTACCCCTTCGAAGGCCGCCTTGCGCACCAGACGCTCGGCATGTTGCTGACCCGCAGGCTGGAGCGGATTGGGGCCAAGCCGACCGGGTTCGTGGCCAGCGAATACGCGATGGCCGTCTGGGGCATGGAAGACTTGAGCCCTGTAAACATGGAGGAATTGTTCCATCCGGACATGCTGGGCGACGATCTTGAAGCCTGGCTGGACGAGAGCGCGCTGATGAAGCGCACCTTCGGCCAGTGCGCGCAGATTTCGGGCCTGATCCACCGCAATTTGCCCGGCAAGGAGAAGAACTCAAGGCAGGTGAGCTTCTCCACAGACCTCATCTATGACGTGCTGCGCAGCCATGAGCCGGATCACGTGCTGCTGCAGGCGGCGCGGCAGGATGCGGCGACGGGCCTGCTGGATGTGCGGCGCCTGGGCGAGATGCTGGTGCGCATCCAGGGCAAGATTGACCACATCCCGCTGGAGCGGATCAGCCCCTTCGCCGTGCCCGTGATGCTGGAGATCGGCAAGGAGCCCGTCTTTGGCGCGAGCGTGCAGGACGCGATCCTCAGCGAGGCGGAAGACACGCTGGTGCGCGATGCCATGCGTATTGATTAGGCGCATCGACCAGGTGGTGGATAGATCGGCCTCCGGGACCATATAAAACACCGTATATACACCGTATAAACACCATATACGGGCCCGCCGCATTCGGCATTTGACCGGGTTTGCGAGCCGGTCCAGACTTCCTTCATGACCACAGCCCTCGCAAACCGGCGTGAAGAGACCTTCCTGCATCTTGCGGGCGAGATGCTTCTGCCGCTGCCGGAGGGCGGCCTCTGGTGGCCGGGCCAGCGCCTGTTGGTCGTCTCCGACCTGCACCTTGAGAAGGGCAGTTCCTATGCGAGCCGCGGTCAGATGCTGCCGCCCTATGACACGGGCGCGACGCTCGCCGTCGTCGAACGGCTTTGCGAGCAGCTGATGCCGCAGACGATCATCTCCCTTGGCGACAGCTTCCATGATCGCGCGGCCGAGCTGCGCCTGCCGGAACCCTATGCCGAGCGGATCCGCGCGCTGACCGGTGCGCATGACTGGATCTGGGTGGAAGGCAACCACGACCCGGACCCGCCGGCCCATCTCGGCGGCCGGGCGGAGAAGAGTGTGCGCCTCGGCCCGCTCGTCTTCCGGCATGAGCCGGAAGGGGGGGCAGGCGAGGTCGCCGGGCACCTGCATCCGGTCGCGAAAGTGAAAGGCCGTGGACGGAATGTCCGCCGCCGCTGCTTCGCCAGCGACGGCGCCCGCCTCGTCATGCCCGCCATTGGCGCCTTCACCGGCGGCCTCAACGTGCTCGACGACGCCTTCGGAAAAGTCTTCCCGGAAGGCCTGACGGCGTTTGCGCTGGGCGAAGGGAAAGTGTTCGTGCTCTCGGGCGGGAGTTTGCTTGGCGATGTGCCACGCGGGGCGCAGTGGAAATTGTGACCCAATTCAGCAAAGAGAAGATAGTTATTCAGTTCAATGGGGGGTGAATTGCCCGAAGAATGGAAGCGCAAACTAGAATTTCTCGGTTCAAACGAAACGATTGAGGCTGTTGGTGCGCTGGCTCTTTTCTACAATGAAGTAGAATTCAGCATATATGCGTTGTTCCAATTCTATCTTCAGATGCCATCAGAAAGCACGAGCAAGATATTTTCTACGCTTGGTAATAGACAGCGGTCGGATATCATAAAGGCATTTGGACAGGCCGAGCAGGATACCCAAGCACGAGAGCTTGTTCCTTTTGCAATGAATTGTTTCGACATTTGCGCGGAGAACAGAAATCTCATTCTGCATGCAGTTCCTGGCTACAAAGAAACGCCGAGCGATATTCTAAGTTTATTGAAGAGCTCTCGTGAAAATCCTCACATGCTGAAGCGCTACGAATTCAAGGTTTCTCAGATTCGAAGAGCCGGATTGGCGATGAGTAAAATGGCGGATTTCATTTATGATTTGTCCGATGCGTTGATAGATTTGAGAGAAGGAAAGGAACCGTCTTGGCCACTTAAGCCGCCAAAGCCCCGAACTTTGGCTTCGTATTCTTAGGGTTGAAGATCCTCCATAAGAGGTTCAGTGTGGGGCTAGTGCGAACTAGGACAATATTCCTCCCTCGCTTGACCGTAGGCAAATAATCCTATAGCGCTGGGCTCCGCGAAAATGGCGGAGTGTGGCCTTATGCGGCACAAGGATATCTGGCGGGGGATTGACCAGTTGGCGGCCCATCATGGGCTGACCCCTTCGGGCCTTGCGCGCCGGGCGGGGCTGGACCCGACGGCCTTCAACCCGTCGAAACGCGAAGGCGCCGATGGCCGCCCGCGCTGGCCGAGCACCGAGAGCCTCGCCCGCGTGCTGGACGCCGTCGGCTCCGGCTTTGACGATTTCGCCGCCCTGATCGATGGCCGCCGGGGTGCGACCGCGCCGCTGATCGGCTTCGCGCAGGCGGGCCGCGACGGCTATTTCGACGATGCGGGCTTTCCCGCGGGACAGGGCTGGGAAGAAGTGCGCTTCCCCGGCCTCGGCACGGAAACGGTCTACGCCCTCGAAATCAGCGGCGATTCCATGGAGCCAGCCTATCGCGCCGGGGACCGGATCATCGTTGCCCCCGGGGCAGAGGTGAAAAAGGGCGACCGGGTCGTGGCGAAAACCACGGGCGGCGAGGTGATGGCCAAGGTTCTGGAGCGGAAAAACAGCCGCGTTGTGGCGCTGGCGTCGCTGAATCCGGACTATCCGACCCGCGAGTTCAAACCGGGTGAAATCGCATGGATCGCGCGGATTTTATGGGCGAGCCAATAGAAATTATTGACACCCTTGTGACATCCGGTGCTTTGCAAAACCCCTAAAAGCGGGTGATTACGCCGCCATGACTGATAAGCCCATTGAAGAGCCGACACCGCAGGAATCCCTCGACCCGGAAAACTGGGACGAATTCCGCGCGCAGGCACGTCACATGCTGGATGCCGCCATCGACCGGCTGCAGGATGCGCGGCAGGGCCGCGTGTGGACCGAGCTGCCGGGCGAGATCAAGGACACGCTGAAGGCGCCGCTGCCCCGCGAGGGCTGGGGCGTGCCCGACGTGATGGGCCGGATGGAGGCGCTGCTGCCCTATGGCGCAGGCAATACCAATCCGCGCTTCTTCGGCTGGGTGCACGGTTCCGGCACGCCCGCGAACCTGCTGGCCGAGATTGCCGCCAGCGCCATGAACGCCAATGTCGGCGGGCGTGACCATGGCGCGATCTATGTCGAGAAACAGGTCGTCGCCTGGTGCCGGGAACTGTTCGAGTTTCCGGAAGACGCGAGCGGCATTGTCGTCTCGGGCACATCCGTCGCGACGATCATCGCGGTGAAAGTGGCGCGCGATGCGCGGCTGAACTTCCACAGCCGCAAGGAAGGCATCTGCGGGCATGGCCTCGTCGGCTACACCTCGACCGAGACGCATTCCTGCGTCGCGCGGGCGTTTGACCTCTTGGGCCTCGGCACGGACGCGCTGCGCAAGATCCCGGCGAACGACCGGTTCGAGATCGACATGGATGCCCTCAAGGCTGCCATCGCCGCCGACCGGGAAGCGGGCCTGACACCTTTCATCGTGATCGGCACGGCCGGCACGGTGAATGTCGGCGCGATCGACCCGCTGGACGAGCTGGCCGACCTCGCCGCCGAAGAAGACATGTGGTTCCACATTGACGGCGCTTTCGGATCGCTCGGTGTGCTGAGCGAACGGATCAAGGGCCGCCTCTCCGGTGTGAAGCGCGCGGACTCGCTGGCCTTTGATTTCCACAAATGGCTGCACGTCAATTATGATGCGGGCTTCGCCCTCATCCGCGACGAGAAGCTGCACCGCGCTGCCTTCACCGACCGTCCGGATTACCTGACCGCCAAGGCGCGCGGGCTTGCGGGCGGTAATCCGTGGCCTGTCGAATATGGTCCGGAGCTGTCACGCGGATTCCGTGCCCTGAAAGTCTGGGCGCAGATCGCCGAATTCGGCACAGACCGCCTCGGGCGCATGATCGAGCGCAACTGCTACCAGGCGTCATACCTTGGCGAGCAGGTGCAGAAGACGCCGGGCCTTGAGCTGCTGGCGCCTGTGGCGCTGAACATCTGCTGCTTCCGCTATGTCGAGCCCGGCCTTTCCGACGCCGTGCTGGACGCGATGAACGACGAGATCGTCATCCAGTTGCAGGAGCAGGGGAGCGCGGCGCCATCGACCACGCGCCTCAAAGGCCGCCTCGCCATCCGTGTGAACATCACCAACCACCGCACCGCGCGCGCCGATCTCGACATCCTGCTGGAAGAAGTGCAGCGCATCGCCGCCTCGCCGGAAGTTGCGGCAGTCAAGGAAGCGGCGCTGAAGGATGCGGGCTAGGCCCTTGCCGCCAACTCAAGAAACGGTCAGAAGTCATTGATGGACTGGGGTAAGCTACGTTCTTTCCATGCTGCGGCGGAAGCCGGCAGCCTGACCTCCGCCGGAGACCGGCTGGGCATTTCGCAGTCGGCTGTCTCGCGCCAGATCGCGGCACTTGAGGAAACGCTGGGCGTGTCGCTGTTCCAGCGCCATGCGCGCGGCCTGGTGCTGACCGATGCCGGGCACACGCTGTTCCGCTCCACCATGGAAATGGCGCAGGCCGCCCAGTCGGCCAATACGGCCCTGCGCGACCAGCAGGAAACCCCGCAGGGCGAGCTGATCGTCTCGGCGCCGGTGGCCTTCGGCTCCACCTGGCTGGTGCCGCGCCTTGGCGGCTTTGCCCGGAAGCATCCGGACCTGCACCTCGATCTGCGCCTCGAAGACCGGGAATATGACCTGCTGAAGCTGGAAGCCGAATGCGCCATCCGCCTCTGGGCCGCCGACAAGGCAGACCTGATCCAGCGCAAGCTGGGAACCGTGGCGACGAACCTCTATGCCTCGCCGGAATACCTGAAGACTGCCGGCATGCCGCGCACGCCGCAGGATCTCGATAATCACCGCATCATTGCCTATGGCGACGAAAGCTCGCCGCTGCAGGAAATGAGCTTCGCCTGCCGCGTGGGCCGCGACGACGCCCCGCCGCGCCCGGCCACGCTGAAGGTGAACAATGTCTTCGCCATGCTTCGCGCCGTCGATGCCGGGCTGGGGATTGCGGACGTGCCGGACTATATGGCCTCCACCATGCCGCGGCTGGTGAAAGTTCTACCGGAAAATGTCGGGCCGGTGTTCGATCTTTACTTTATCTACCCAAGCGATTTGCGGCGCTCCAAGCGCGTGGCCGCATTCCGGGACTTCGTAACAGCTGAAACAGAACTGCTACGCCGCTCAGCCATGCGGCAGGTCTAAATGAACATCAGTTCATCATGCATAATTGCATGAGTGATCTGACGCAGTGGTGGTTGTGCAGGTGCGAAAAGGGATTATCTAGAGCGTATGCCAAGGGTCCCGGGCATTACCCAATCCTTCCTCCGATTGGGCGTTTCCTCCCCCTTCGGGACCCGATACTCACAAGCCCGGCGCGGTCTACGCAGCCGGGCTTTTTTTTGCCGAATCCAGCCAACCACGGGCCTCCAGCGTGCCTATCGCAAGGTAAACGGCCAATGCGGCCAGCACAGCGAAGAGGTATGAGCCTTCATAGCCCTGCGTCCAGCCGGGCATGTTTTCCGCCGCCGCCTCATCGAAAAGACTGACGAACCAGGCCGGCATGCCCTCGCCGAAGAAACTGGCCAGCGCCCCGGCCACCATGGCGGAGAGGGCCGCCATTTCGCGTCCGAATTTGGAATGCAGTCCGATCAGCAGCGCGACGGCAATGCCGGCCGAGCCGAAGGAGGACGCAATCTCGACCAGGCCCTTGATCGTCTCGCCCGAGGCCGCGATGGCATAGGCGAAGAGGCCCGCCAGCAGGGTCAGCGACCGGCCGAAGAGCAGCTTGCGCGGCTCCGGAAGGTTGCGCGCCACGCGTTCAATCAGGTTGCGGCTGGCAATGGCGGAGACGGCCAGCAGCGTCGTGTCCACCGTCGACAGGATCGCGGAGACGAGCGCGCCCATCAGCACCGTGTACATGAGTGGGGAGAGGTATTGCCGTGCCAGTTCCGGCAGGTAGCTGTCGGTACTCTCCGCATCGAACCCCGCCGCATGGCCGAGCAGGCCGATCATCAGCGGAATGGCGCCCAGCACCAGGTAAAGCCCCGAAGCGAGGTAGCAGCCCATCCGGGCGACGCTGGCAGACTTCGCCCCGAGAAAGCGGGAGATCGCCTCCTGCGCCACGAGGGATCCGACGATCGGGATCATCCACGCGTCAATTGTGGAGAGCCAGCTTTCCTTCGTGCCGTCCTCCTCGATCAGGCGCCACTGCAGCTGTTCCGCCCCGATATGGGAGAAGGAGAAGTCGCCGCTGGCCAGCACGGTGATCAGCAGGATGATGAGGCCGCCCATCATCACGGTGCCCTGCACCATGTCGGTCATCGCATCGCCCAGCAGGCCGCCAATGGTGGTGTAGAGGATGATGATCACGGCGCCCGCGAAGAGGGCAAAGCCGAGGTCGATGCCTGCCGTCTCGGAGAGGATCTGGCCCATGGCGAGCAGCTGGGCCGACGCCCAGATGATTGAGGTGGGGATGGTCAGCACGGCGGCCGTGACTTCTGCCTTCTGGCCAAAACGCAGCTGCATATAGTCCGGAAAGGTCATCACCCCGGATTCGCGCAGCTTGTAGGCAAGGAAGAGGGCCATGCCGATCAGGCAGAGCGTGTAGCCGAACGGGTCGGCCCGCCCGCCTGCGAGGCCTTCCTCGGCAATGGCGCCGGAGGCGCCCATCACTGTCTCCGCCCCGAACCATGTGGCGAAGACGGACACGCCGACCATCAGCACGCCGAAGCGGCGCCCGGCGACAAAGTAATCGGCTTCGGAATTGACGAACCGGCTGGCCCAGACCGCGATGGCAAATTGCAGCACGATATAAACCGCAAGCGCAGCAACCATCCGCCAGATCTCCCGTCTCAGCCCGTCAGAAGAGCGAAACGGTTATGACGTTTTGGCCGCCGCGCAAGCGGTTTGTTTGAGGGGCCGGGCGGCCTAGATGCTGGCGCGCAGCATCCAGGCGGTTTTTTCGGCGATGGTGGCCCGCTGGGTCATCAGGTCGACCGTGACGGCGTCGCCGACTTTTTCGGCCACTTCGATCCCTTGCTTGGCGGCGCGGCTGACAGCCTCGTGCCCCTTGGCGAGGTTGGCGACCATCTGATCGGCGTCCGGGATGCCATTGTCCGGCTTGATCGTGGCGAGGTCGGTCATTTCACCGGGGGAGCCCGGGGCGAAATGGTCCAGCGAACGGATGCGTTCGGCGATCTCGTCGAGGGCAGCCCAGAGCTCGTTGTATTGCAGCTCAAACATGGTGTGCAGCGCGTTGAAGCGCGGCCCGGTCACGTTCCAGTGGTAGCCATGGGTCTTGGCGTAGAGCGCATAGGTCTCGCCCAGAAGCTTCTTCAGCGCGTCCACGGATTGGGCGCGTTGCTCGTCGGTCAGGCCGATGTCGATAGGCATGAAATCTCTCCTTCTCGTTACGCCAACCATATGGGGATTTGCTGCGCTTGCAGCTAATCGAATGGTCGCAGGCAAGCTATAGGAAAAATCTATTTCAGGGCTTCGCAGAAGCGTTTGATCCGCGTCAGGGCTTCTTTCAGCGCCGCGTCCGATGTGGCGTAGGACACGCGGAAAGCCGGGGAGAGGCCGAAGGCGGCGCCGAACACGACGGCGACCTTTTCGGTTTCCAGCAGTTCCGAGGCGAAGTCCTCATCCGTTTCGATTACCTTGCCGGACGGAGCCGTCTTGCCGAGCACGCCTGCGCAGGACGGATAGACGTAAAACGCGCCTTCCGGGGTGGGGCAATGCAGGCCGGGGCACGCGTTCAGGCCTTCGACCACCATGTCACGGCGGGCCTGGTAGGCGGCCTTGCGGGTGGGCAGGAAGTCCTGCGGGCCGTTCAGGGCCTCGATGGCGGCGTACTGGCTGATCGAGCAGGGGTTCGAGGTCGTCTGGCTGATCACCTTGCCCATGGCCTTGATCAGCTTGTCCGGCCCGCCGGCATAGCCGATGCGCCAGCCGGTCATGGCATAGGCCTTGGAGACGCCGTTGATGGTCAGCGTGCGGTCCCACAGGGCCGGCTCGACCTGGGCGATCGTGGTAAACTCGAAATCGTCATAGACGAGGTGCTCGTACATGTCGTCGGTCATGACCCAGACCTGCGGGTGGCGCAGCAGCACGTCGGCCAGGGCCTTCAGCTCTTCGCGCGTGTAGGCGGCGCCCGTCGGGTTGGACGGCGAGTTCAGGATCAGCCATTTGGTGGCAGGCGTGATTGCGGCTTCGAGGGCTTCCGGCGTCAGCTTGTAGCTGGAGTTCGGACCGCACTCGATCTTCACGGGCTCGCCGCCGGCCATCAGCACCATTTCCGGATAGGACACCCAGTAAGGCGCGGGGCAGATGACTTCATCGCCGGGGTTCAGCGTGGCCACGAGCGCATTGTAGATCACTGGCTTGCCGCCCGGGGCGACGTGGATCTGCGCGGGCGTGTAGGTCAGGCCGTTCTCGCGCTTGAACTTGCCGCAGATGGCGTCCTTCAGCTCCGGCAGGCCGTCGGCAGGCGTATACTTGGTCTTGCCTTCGGTGATCGCGCGAATGCCGGCTTCCTTGATATTGTCCGGCGTGTCGAAATCCGGTTCGCCCGCGCCGAGGCCGATGACGTCATGGCCGGCGCGTTTCAGTTCGGCCGCCTTGGTGGTGACGGCGATGGTGGCGGAAGGTTTGACGCGGTCCAGCGCGTCCGACAGGCGGAGATCAGCAGCCATGATAAGTCCTTGAGGCAGTCCCGGAAACGGGGCCGGACGGTAAGTCCGGCGGGGCCCGGGATACGCCTCGTAACGCGTGGCCGCAAGCCCTGATCCCACGGCATTTCGGGCAAGGGCATGGTTAATCCAACATGATCGCGAACGGCGCGATTTCTCCCGCGTGGCGGCACGATATTTAAACAATTCGTGCGAAGGTGTTCGCTTGTTGGCGGGGCTTTCTTTTTCCCATGGCAGGGGAGGAGAGAAGACAATGATATTGGCATCAATTCCTAACGCGTATGAGACGGTCGAGCGTGAGTTCGGCCATGTCGTAGAAGATGCGACCAGGGATTTTCAGGTCTGGTACGAGCGGCTTTCCGACGTGGAACGCCTGATGGGGCTGTGCGGCTTCATCCTGCTGTTGTTCTTCCTGGTGCTCTCGAAGTCCGCGACGCGCG